>QKAW01000033.1 GCA_003247135.1 Spirochaetales bacterium
TGGGAGTTAAGAACTAAGTTTATGGACTATGTTAACTGGTACAATAATATTAGATATCACGGGTCGCTAAACTATATGACTCCTGTTGAGTTTAGGAATTATATTTTCGAGAAAAAAGTGTCCTAAAAAGGGTTGCCATTCCATTATCCCCCGATGTCGTTTACAATAACTATCAGCAATACATACAGTACCTTATATGTCGTGCTGGTTTATGCTGTCATATTTCATTATAGGATCCATTATTTTTTGAATAAGGTTTAAAATCAAAAAGACCAGAATTAGAATCTAGTAAGATAGTTCCTTTTTGAGCAATATCTATTCCAATAACACCTTCCAAATAGTAATATTCTTTATATACTGAATAGTCTGGAAATATAAAGTTATTAAATAGTAATTCATTTTGACCTATTTCTATTTTTAGATTATTAATTTTAAATTGTTGGACAAACAGAATACTGTTAATTGTAGACAATCTAGTTAAACCTCTTTTTTTATATTCTACTTTTTTATCTGTTAAATAGTTGATATTAAAGCTTGATAAACTCGATCCACTATTAAAGAAAAAATAAGAATAATCTTTTTTAGATGAATCATTTATTCGAATTATTGGCTTTAAACACCATGCAAAATTTTTATTATTTTTTTTCTTTGTTGGTTTTGTAAGCTTTATAGTTCTAGTTAGATAATCAAATTGTATTGAAAACAATGACAAAGTAGACCAACCTATAACACCATCACAAAAGCTAAAACTTAATGGTCTGGGAATTGAATTAATTATTGAGTTTTTGATAACATTATTACCAATATAAAGTTCTTTCAAAATATGCACATCAGTCTTAGATATTTTGCCGGATGGTCCTTGTATTGTATTTGATCCTAAATAAATCAGTTCATTTTCTATATTGCTCAATTTATCTTTGAAAATTATTGTGCCATCTGAGCCTGTATCTACTAACAAATTAAGATCGACTCCATTAATTTTTACTTTAAAAAGAGGTAGATATTTTCTTTGTTTTCTGAGAAAACTAAAAAAAGTAGTATCAGATTCCCATTTTAAATCAACAACATTTTCGTTCCATACTATATTTTGATTATAATCGTTAAGTATTAATCTTAAACTATCTAAATTATTTTTCAAATCATTATCTATTTTTAATAACATATTATATAAATCATCATCATTTGGATTTTCTTGAAACATATTACTCAATATATTAAACAAAAACTTTTTTTGCTCATCATTCAATTTAGTATATTTGTCATTAAGATATTCATCTAAGGACTTTAAATCTTCTTCTATGAGTATCGTGTATAATTGATCAAAAAAGTCTTCAAAATAAACTTGCTTTATATCGTTAGATTTTTGTTGTGGTGGAGATGATGTACAAGTTAAAATAATTAAAATAAAAAAGACAGATACACTTTTTATAATTTTCATTAAACCTCTCAATTAGCCTCCTATTATAGGAGGCTAAGTATTATTTATTTGCGTTTACTGCACCTATCGCAACAGATCCTAAACTAGTTGTTGCCACTACACTCGCACCAGGAATAAAACATATAGCAACTATACCTACCACTACAATTCCAAGAGCTACAGTTTCCCATACGCCCCATCCACCATCAATTAACATCATCTGTTCTTCATTTAATACTTCGAAATTTTGAATTTCTATTTTTTAATTTTTTTCTGTCCAGTTTTTGAACCATTTAAATATAAAACTACATCAACAATGTAATAGTTTAAAAAAATAATTTATTAGGTTTTATACCTAATCTTTTAAGAATTGATCAGTTTTTTGCATATCTAATTCTATCTCAGGCATCGTCATTTTCTGTCTGTATGAAATTAAATCCACAGCTTTAATTTCCTATTTATTTGAATTATTATACCCATTCTCCTGATACAATCTCATTCTAATTCGTTGGTTGCAGATATCCCTAGTAGTATAATTCTAAGTTATAATAGCTTCATTCCAGGAATCATTATTTACAACTCTTTTTTACTTTCTCTGCATTTCATAAAAATAATGAAACTAGATTAAAAAAAAAGCAATCGCTCTCGAGAGTGAAATTTCTAAGTGGCCTTGAGGGCACTTAGAGGGAATTTTTTCACTCCTAAGAGCGATATAATTTTTATAAAAAGTTGCTTTTATCACTCCCGAGAGTGATATGGAATTTTAATTTATTAAACAAATTTATTAGTATTTACATATAAAAGTCAGTGGATTTGAGGTTCGACTTAATAATGGATCTTTCTAATAAAATAAAAAATGATTGAAATTAGAATTAAATACGATATATAGTAAAATTGTGAAAAAAATAATTAAAAATATAGAATATAGTAAATTATGTATTGAAATGTCTGAATCAACAGAGAAAAAAATAATTAGTCTTCTTGGTTTAGTAGAGGGAATATTATCAATATTATTGTGTATTGTTAGAATTTCGGCCATTTGGGTAAGAAAAGGAACTTTGTCAGGAAATTATGATAAATTTTTTATATTAGTTTTTTCATTTTTGCTTCTATTTTCAAGAAATTATTCCTGGGGTAAGTATGTACAAATTTATTGCTTAATAGTAGCAGCTTCCTTAGTAACATATTTTTATCCTACGGATGGATACTCATTTTCCTTGATTATTATTTTAGTTCTACTGAGTCAAAAATATCGAATGTTGGAGAAAAAATCCATAGCAAAAATTTTATTGGGCTCAGTTATTTTCTGGGTGTTACTAGTTTCCGGTATGCTAAATTTGGGAAAAAATTTATTTCAACTATTTACTGCTATCGTTTTGTCATTAATATTTGCAACATCATTAATTATTATCAAAATATGTGAGATAAGTGAATTCTTGGACAAGATTCAAGACCTAGAGAGAAAAATCCTAAATATGAATAGGGCGTCAACATATTTTCTTAAAGAAAGTGATCTAAAAGAATTCAGTTTTTCACCAGCTGAGTTAGAGATTTTAAAATATTTATGCATTTATAATTTAACAAATAAGGAAATTGGGGAAAAGCTTAATAAATCCATCCATACAGTGAAGACTCAATTAAAGAGTATACTAACAAAATCCGGAGCCCAAAGCCGACATCAATTAGCACTTATGTTTAAAAGTTCTTTTTCAGAGGAATGTTGTGTTAATGAAATTTAAATTCCTCAATATTTTTATACAGTATTAAAACTTTTACCTGCACCTTAAAAACCCCAGAATCTATAAAAACCCTGGGATTCTCTTTTAAAAGAATTTGTCCGGATATTTCCTTAGGCTTATCTTTTCCTCTGGATTGAAACTCTCTCTTTATCGAATCTTTTAGTGCAGTTTCAAGAGCCTTTGATTTCCCCTCATCTACATATATGGACTCTTCACCTTCACCATAGGAATCGGGAATAAGAGAAGTATTCCAGCTTTTTATCCTGCTTTTCTGAAAATCTGCTAAATAATAGACAATATTTTGGTACATAATATAGTCTTTAACCCAATTATCCTTAAACTTCATATTGGGATCACTTTTTTTTATTACAGCAATTTGTCTTAATGTAAACTCTTCAGATATCTCTCTTTTTATATCAGAGGGGTTATATGTAAAATCCCATCCGTATATCATACCTGAAATTACTTGAATTATATCATTTACGAAAACCTCTTCAACAGGATAATCGTTATTATTAGCCTCCATATCCATATCAAAATATCTGCTTACCGGGTTAATAAATACACCGGAAATGTAATTATTATTAGAGAAAACAGATGGAATCGTTATAATTAGAACAGTTAATAAAGAAAGAATTCTCATTAATTAAACCTTCTATAATGTCTGAATATAAATATAGGATTAACTTTGTAAACCAATTTAAAATAGAAAAATGCAAAAACAAATGCGGATAAATGTGTAATATGGGCAATATTTGTAGCTCCAAAAATTTGGGATATAAGATCATATGCTGTATATAAAAGAATTAAAATTGGTGGAGAAATAGGAATTATTCCAAAGAAATAAATTTTTCTTGCTGGAAAAAAAACAGCATAGGCAAAAAGTACTGCATAAATAGATCCCGATGCACCAATTAACAAAACATTAATCCCAAAAATATAGTAAAATATCAGACTGAACAAACCCGCTAAAAGCCCGGTTATAATATAATAAGCTATAAACTCCAGAGAACCCATTTTCTCTTCTATAGAGTGTCCAAACATAAAAAGAGCAAACATATTAAAAAAAAGATGACCTAGATTGCTATGGGCAAACATATATGTAATGGGAGTCCAATAGTGCTTATACTTTATAAAAAGTGTTGGATTTAAACCTAAATAGAGGTTTAATCTCAGGATCTCCTGATTATATAATATAAATGATAATAAAAAAACAACAGAACAAAGTATAATTATTCCAAAGCTGAAGTTATAATTCTTTTTTAAGTGAGTATCCATTTAACAACTCCCACAATGTTTATTAATGGGTATAAATTAATTTCCTATAGTTGGTCAATATAAAATGAAATATTGAAACACCCTTGTTAACCAATTTATCCATAAATAAATATTAGTGTTTATTGTACCTAATGACAAGAAAGGGTATTATTTAAGAGAGAGGTATGAGATGACAGTTTTAGTTACAGGTGGAGCAGGTTATATCGGTAGCCACACAGTTGTACAACTACTAGAAGCAGGGTACAGTGTTATAGTATTTGATAATTTAGTAAACAGTTCTGAAGAGTCTTTAAAAAGAGTAGAAAAAATTACAGGAAAGAGTGTTACATTTTACAAAGGCGATTTATTAGATAAAGAGGCTGTTAGAAATGTATTTAAAGAGCATAAAATAGATTCTGTTATTCATTTTGCAGGTTTAAAAGCAGTAGGTGAATCGGTTGCTAAACCGCTATATTATTACCATAATAATATTACCGGGACACTAATACTCTGCGAAGTAATGAATGAGTTTAATGTAAAAAATATAGTTTTCAGTTCAAGTGCAACAGTTTATGGTGACCCTGAAATTATTCCAATAACTGAAGAGTCCAGATTAAGTGCAACAAACCCATATGGTAGAACAAAATTAATGTTGGAAGAGATTTTAAAAGATTTTAATGTTGCAGATAAAACATTTAATGTAGCAATTTTAAGATATTTTAACCCAATTGGAGCTCATGAGAGTGGTATAATTGGAGAAGATCCAAATGGTATTCCAAATAACCTGGTTCCTTTTATTTCTCAAGTTGCAGTTGGTAAAAGAAGCGAACTAGCAGTTTATGGTAATGACTATAATACGCCAGATGGAACAGGAGTAAGAGATTATATTCATGTTGTAGATTTAGCGAATGGACACATAAAGGCTTTGGAAAAACTTGAAACAAAACCCGGGGTTGTAATATATAACCTTGGAACAGGAAAAGGATATAGTGTTCTAGAAGTTGTAGAAGCATTTAAAAAAGCTTCGGGTATTGATATCCCTTATGTTATTAAGGATAGAAGACCGGGGGATATTGCAACTTGCTATGCTGAACCAAGTTTTGCCTTTAAAGAATTAGGTTGGAAGGCTACAAAAAACATTGAAGATATGTGTAAAGACACATGGAGATGGCAGAAAAATAATCCAAATGGATATAAGTCTTAATCACCTATAGTAATTAGATCACCAAGGAACTTCGGTTCCTTGTTGATTATATATAAATCAAGCATCATTTTTATTTTTGCAAAGAATTCTCTTATAATTATTCTCTTTTCATTCTCAAAATCATCATAATCAGCATTAAATGCTACAATGTTCATTCCCTGGTGTTCTCCAATAAAAACACCTCGCTGATTTTGAAAACTTTGGGAAATAAAGGTTACGCTATCCAATTGAAAAACTTTATTTGCCCTAATTATTGTATCTAGGGTTCTAAAACCTGCATAATCCAGAAAGATCTTCTCTTTTGGCACTCCTAACTCAATAAGGGATTTTTTCATCTCTGTTGGTTCATCGTAACTGACTAGTGCGTTATCTCCACTTAACAGAATAAAATCAATCTTTCCAGCTTTAAATAATTTGTATGTAGTGTTAATTCTTTGGGTATAGTAAATATTTAAAACTCCCGGAGCAATATATTTATTACAGCCAGGAACAAGCCCCACTTTGTTATAGGGTAGGTTGTTTATATCAGAATAAATAAAATCTTTACTTTTACTATCAATAAATAAAATGAGACTTCCCAAAACAACAGATAAAATTATTAAAGCTAATGATAATGAAAAAATTATTCTGGTTAGGTTTTTTGTGAACATTTATTAATAGAATATCACTCATTATTATTTATATCTATATATTTAATTGACGTAGTTTAATAATTTAACTATCTTATTAGTAGTGTTTATTATTAGGAGGCATCATATATGGCAGATATAAAACATTTAGATACAGGAAATTTTAAAACCGAAACTGCAAGTGGTGTAGTTTTATTAGATTTTTGGGCTCCTTGGTGTGGTCCTTGCAGAGCAATAGCTCCCACTTTAGAAAAATTAGCAGAAGAGTATGATGAAAAAGTTAAAATTGCTAAAGTTAATACTGATGATTACCCGGAATTAGCTCAGGAATTCCAGGTTATGGGAATTCCCGCACTGTTTGTTTTAAAAGAAGGTGCTGTTGTTGAACGGTTTACTGGTGTTCAGCCTATTGGCGTTTTACAACAAGCAATTAACAAAAATCTTTAGAATTTCTTATCATTTTTTTGAGACCAAGCCTCTTCTTGGTCTCTATTCTTCTATTTATAGAGTCCATTGTTGGTTTTGTTGGTTTTCTTTTTTTATTAACTAAAAGTGAGTTTTCCAGTAAATTCAAACACCTGTATATTAGTTTAGATCTGTTTTTTGACTGAGTTCTCTCCTCGTCACAACTTAATACTAACTCTCCATTGCTATTAATTTTATTAGTCAGAGCTTTTTTTAATCTTTCAGTCTCATGATAAGTTAATAGTGGTATATCCTCAATTTTAAGATGCATGGTCACTTTCGTGTTAACTTTGTTTACATTTTGCCCACCAGGGCCACTACTTCTTGAGTATGTAAAAAGAGCACTGTTTTCGATAAAATTTTTAATATAATCTTTATTCATAACCATATTATACATAGTATCTATTGATTTTTTAAGCTATTGAGAGATAATATCCATACGTTATAAAATATAGTATGGGGGATTATTGTGAAAAGTACTGATTTAGCACGAAAAGACAGAGATCTTAAAAAAGCTCGGAAAAAAGAGGAAGTTCTAGCACGAAAAACTGAAAAAGACTCTAAAACAGTCGGTGACTATATAAATGAACTAAATGATCTTTTTTTTCATGATGGAACTAAAATTTATAACATTGAAAAAAGTGAAGAGATAGTAGATCTCCTGGAAGAGATGAAAATAGAGCTTGAAGAGAAAAACTGGATAAATGTTATTAAAAAAGCTGTTAAAAAGAGCGGTGTAACTGAAAAGGATTCCGCCGTTGAACAACTGAAAATTTTGGCAGAAATTGAGTAATAATGAATATTGGAATTATAGGTACAGGGAGAATTGCACATAAATTTGCTGAAGCAATAAAAAATGTTGATGGAGTAAAGTTATATGCAATCTCTTCAAGAACTTTAAGCAGCGCAAGAAAGTTTGCTGAAGAGTTTAATTGTATTCTCTGGTATGAAGGAACAGAGGATTTCTATATAAATAAAGAGATAGATTTAGTATATATTGCTACTCCAAACTCTTCTCACTACCAGTATACAATAGACTGTATTAAAGCAAATAAACCAGTGCTTTGCGAAAAACCATTTGCTTTAAATTATAAACAGGCAGAAGAGATGATCTCTATGGCACATGAGAAAAAAATTCTTTTGGTAGAAGCAATGTGGACTAAATTTTTTCCTGCTATACAAAAAGTGAAAGAGGTTCTTGATTCTGGAATTTTAGGTGATATTGTTACAGTTCACGGGGATTTAAGTTATCCCCTGGATAAGAATAAGGAACGTTTATATAAAAAAGAGTTAGGAGGTGGAGCTTTACTTGATTTAGGAGTTTATCCAATATCTATAGCTCATTACTTTTTAGGAAAACCTGACAGTATTAAAGCCTTAGCTCATTTTACAGAGTCAGGAGTTGATGAAACCACTTCGGTTTTATTTAATTATAAAAGTGGAATAACCGGTATATTAAACTGTTCTATGGTTGCTTCATCCACAAACGAGTTTCTTATAAGTTGTAAAAAAGGATGGATTAGAATTAACGACTCCTTCCATCATCCAACATCTATAAGTTGCTTTATTCCCGGGAAAGGTGAGCAGCACCTTGAATTTCCAAGAGATACCTATGGATATGAATATCAGATTGAAGGTGTTAAAGATCATCTTATGGAAAATTTAACAGAAAGTCCTATAGTTACTTTTAAACAGACACTTGAAGTTATGGAAATTCTTGATAGGGTAAGAGAGGAGATTGGGTACAGTTTTGACTGAGGAATTTAAAGGGCTATGGCTTTTGGATAATGAAATTTTCCCCCGGGAAAAAGAGTCAAATATTTTAAATCTGCACAAACAGATAAAAAGTGGAAATTTAGGTATTTCTCTCTCATCATTTGAAGAAATCTATAATATTACACCTAAAAAATTACCTTTTCCTGTAGGTTGTGTAAATTTTGAAGATGGGAAGAGAAGGTTTGTTATATCCTGGATTGATGATTTTACATCCTATAAATTTGATAAGGTTGAAGAGTATTCTCTAAGAATTAGAAACTATCCAGTAGATGGATACCCTGTAATTTCCCTGCTCCTGGGGCTTCATAATGGAAAAGTAAATCCTGACAATAATCAGGAGTTATGGTTAAGTGGAAGTAGTAATCTAGACATTTCTTATATGTTAACTCGAATAAAACTGTTTCAATTAATTAATAGTCATGAGGTTTTATTCTGTCTTTTTGATAACAGTTCAGAAAACCTTGACTCTTATGGATTCTCTTTAAATGAGAAGGAACTGGATCTTATTGATAGTGAGATTAAAAGTTCACTTAATTTAATTAAAAATAGGGAGTTAACAACTCATCTCTCCGATTTTAATAGAGCAGATAAATGCATTAAATCCTCTTTTCATCACAATGGACTCCCAAAAACAAGAGATGCATTAAATATCTATCTGGAAAGAAAGGAAGTTAAACCCAAACCCGAAAAACATAACTGGAACGATTTTACATCTATTTAAAAAGTTCGTTTACCCAGTTTGGAGGCGCATCCGACTCCAGTTCAGATCGTTTATATAAAATACCCTGTTCTGTTCGCTTGTTGTTGTCAAATATCCCTTCAAATCTATTGCCGTTTTCCCAAATGTAGCACCCACGACCGTGCATCTTACCATTTTTAAATTCACCAACATAAAAGTCACCGTTACTCCATTTACAAGCGCCCGGACCTTCAAGTGCATTATTGGAAAAAGTTCCTTCATAAATTTTTCCGTTTTTATATGTAAGTTTACCCTTACCTTCCATTACATTGTTTTTAAAAGAACCCTCATATATAGTTCCCGAAATGAAAGTAAAACAGCCCCATCCGTGCATCTCTCCATCAACAACATCACCGTTATAAGTTCCATTATCAAATTTTAACTCTTCCGCGGTTTTTTCAATAGTTTCTTCAGTTTCATTCTCATTTGTAGATTCGGTAAGACTAGTACTATCCAGAATATCCTCTTTGGATTCATAAAATTTAAAATCCCTATATTGCACTTCTGAAGCTTCTTTTCTCTTGTTCTGAGAATGGAGTAAATATTTAACTCTTTTTAACCAATTATTTTTGTATATAGTGACGTATTCATACTTAAAATGAGATACCACCATATTTGATGCTGAGTAGATAATTTCATCGGAAATAAAACCTGATTTTAATCTTTTATACTCTATTCTTCTACCAGGAATACCTTCTCCCGAGAGATGGGTAATTTTAATTAAAAGATTATTAGAATAACTGTACTCAATTATCTGGTTCAGATTAAAGTCAGAGTGCCACCGTTCTTCTATTAAAAGACCATCGCTGTATAAATATTCATAAGTCATTGTCTTGGTCTGCTTTTTTTCCAGTATCCCATCTATATTGTAGTAATATGACTCTTCATCTTCTACAATACCGTCACTATTAACTCTAATTTTTTTTGTTACTGATTCATCATTATAGAAGTAGTCATCCTTGTATAACAGGGTTCCATCGGGTCTGGTTACATGTTTACACAGTAGCTGTCCATTGTCATAAATAAATTTTTCAATCTTGTCCGGAGTGGTTTTTGATGAGATTAATCCATCATCCAGAAATTCAATATTGTAAAGGGTTCGCTTTTTCCCCTCTTTATCAGAGAATGTTCCTTTTTGAACAGGTGCTGTTTCGATAATTAATTTTTGTACATTTCCAGAAAAATGTAGCAAGTCATCCATAAAAACATTATATAAAAAAAAACGATTACTGCAATCAAATATTGTACTATAATTAAAGTTGATGCTTAATGAGATGAGAAAACCTACAATTGTTTTACCATTTATAAAATCACAACCAGAGAGAGCTGCAAAGGATCTATATATTTATCTGCGCCCGGAGACAAATGGAGTAAGGGTTGAAAGTCTTATGTTTAGTGTTATTCATAACGATCCTCTGTTTCGAGAAGCAATTTCCCTAGTGTATTTGTCAAATCTTCCCGGGGATTTTGTATCCTATAAAAAAATTATAGAAAACCATTATGCATTAAAGTGCGAAATTGCCAAAAGAGGCAGGGAGTGTTTTACCCCTTTAATGATTGAAAGATTTGAAGAGTGGTATAAAATTAAGTGGAGTGACGCAAATGTTGTCCCTGCATTTAAAGCCCTGGAAATTCTTAATATTAGCAGTAAAGAGTTATTTAATTTATGGGTTAATGATAAGGATTTTTTCTATGTTCATGGCCAGAGTGTTAAAAAGATTGGCTCACTATATGTAATAAATTATGACATCCCCGAGTTACTTAAGAAAAATTGTGTAACAACAGATATTGCTGTTATGGTTTTGCGAACTACATTAACTAACAGAGAGCTTACATCCCTAATTTCTAAAATGGAGCAGGCTCTTAAGGACGGAGGAGCCATTGATCCTAAAACACCTCCAAGAAGATGTTTTCATTATACAAAAAGTCCTTTAGAGGAAATCCTTGATGGAATGGGTTATCTTTATGATAGTAATGGTGATAGTGTCAATATTGAAGATGTTACTTTTGTTCAGTATCTTGAGTTCAAAGGAATTTCTTTAGAGCGTGTTATTAAACTGGTCAAATCTCCAATTGTAGAAATTGTAGAGGATGGTATTGCTAAAGAGGTATATTTATACGATTATTTAATGGGTGATTCCTATGAGGAGGCCTATCAGAAGATTTCAAAAATAGTAGATATTAAAGAGGCCAAATTTTGAAAAAAATATTAATCATAGATGAGGCTGAGGCATTTAGGACTCTGGCTGAAAATTTATGTTTGCAATATAATCTGGAACCACATCTGGCAATAAATGGGCTGGATGGTAATAATAAGTTACTGGGAATTGTTCCGGATTTGATTATTATGGAAAATAATCTAACTAGAATGGATACTTTAACAATCCTAAATAGAAAGAAATCCAACCCTAATACAACACAAATACCTGTAATTTTAGTCTCCAAAGATGTGCCAGACAGAGATTATTTAATAAGTACAGTCCCTTTTGGTGTTAAAAAATTCCTAAAAAAGCCAATGGAGATGGAGACTCTAATAAAAGCAATTTCAGATATTCTGCATATAGATACTGAAGTTGATCATACACCCTGTATTCTTGAAGTTCGGTTAAATGAGAATATTGTTTTTGTAGAAGTCGCTATGGGTTTAAACAAAAACAGAATTGAGGTCGTAAGATACAGAATCCTTGAATTAATAAAATTACACAAAGTTAAAAATCCACTTGTCTTACTAATGTTGACAGATATTCCTTTTGAGCTTGAAGACAGGCAAAAACTTACCAGTTTAATAAATTACTGTATGAAAGGTGCAAATATAGATATAACTAAAATACGAGTACTTACTCCATCTTTGGTAATTAAGAAATACTTAAAAACCCACCTGGATTTAAACGATATAGTTGTAGAAAATAGTTTGGATAGAGTTATGTATGGTTTTGTAAATAAATCAAAGGATGACTTATTATTTAAAACAAGCAGATCCCATGAGGATGAATCTATAAACGTAAACTACAGACAGGAGAGTAACACAGTAACTGATAGCAGTGAAACAGGAACTAAAAAGTCTATAAAAAAAAGAATTGCTGTTGTAGATGATGATAAAGTTGTTCATGCAATTGTTAAGTCTGTATTTAAAACCTTTGATTGGGAAATTTGTTACTACTTAAGTGGTGATAACTTTTTAAAAGAACCTCAAATAAATGATTTTGATCTAATAATTCTGGATCTATTAATGCCTAATGTAGACGGTTTTGAAGTAATTTCAAAATTAAATAAGAAGATGTACTCAAAGATAATTGTACTAACTTCATCAACCCAGAAAAATGACGTACTAAAAGTTCTATCTTCCGGAATTAGGAACTATTTAATAAAGCCGATAAATGGTGAGAGTATTAAAGAAAAGGCATTTGATATTCTAAAAAGTGGAAGGTGAAAAAATTCAATTTAATTATGCTCTAGAACTATTTAATAACAGCTCCACTGGTCAATTCATCATAAACGGTAAAGGTACAGTATTAAAAATTAATAGCTCTTTTACCACAATGTTAGATAAGAAAGATGCTGAAGAACTATTAAAGAAAAATTTTCTTGATTTTATAATTGAAGATGATAGAGATATTGTTAGCAATGCACTGGAAGATTTTAAAAATAATTTAAAAAACAGTGAAACAGTTAATATTAGGTATAGATCAAGTAAAGGTGTTTTTTGGGGAAAATTTCATTTTGATAGAGTTAAGGCCGGAAATTCTTATCTGATTTTAGGTGTAGTTATTGATATTAATAGTGAGATGGAGTTTCAGGACTCTCTATTAGAAGCAAAACAGGCCGCAGAAAAGTCTGAAGCATCCAAGAGTATTTTTCTTGCTAATATGAGCCATGAGATAAGAACTCCAATTCATACCGTTACCGGGTTAACAGAGCTACTCTCTGACACTAATCTGGATAGTGAACAGACGGAGTATGTAACTCAAATTGGTTTTGCTGCTAAAGTTCTACTAACTTTAATTAATGATATTCTTGATTTCTCCAAAATTGAAGCAGGAAAACTGGTTTTTGAAAATATAGAGTATAATTTATATGAAACAATACTGAATTCAGTGGATTTATCCGCATTGGAAGCCCACAGAAAAGGTGTTGATGTTGCTATATCTATAGACGATGATATGCCAAAAACAATTGTAGGGGATCAGGTACGTTTAAGGCAAGTAATTGTGAATTTAATGAGTAATGCTGTTAAATTTACCCATTCCGGTGAAATAATATTGACTGTTAACACTGTTAATAAGAGTGATGAGAGTGCTGTTTTAAGATTTGCTGTTGCAGACTCTGGTATCGGAATTTCCCATGAGAAACAAAAAAGATTATTTAAGGCATTTTCCCAAGCTGACACTTCAACAACCAGGCAGTTTGGTGGTACAGGGTTAGGGTTATCAATCTCCTCCAGTCTAGTTCAGATGATGGGTGGAGACATGAAAGTCGAAAGTAAAGAGGGTAAGGGAGCCACTTTCTATTTTGAAATTCCTGTAACCATGGGAAGAGAGAAAAATCTTCCACCGGTTCCACCTCCGAGGGAGAACTTAAAAGCACTGGTTGTAGATGATAACATTAAAGTAAATAAAATTTTCTCAGATCTTTTAAGAGCATGGAATTATAATGTTGTTGAGGTTTACACTGTTAAAGATGCTTTAAGTGAATTGATTATTAAAGCAACAACAGGAGACCCCTACGACTTATGTTTTATTGATCAAATACTTCCAGGAATGGATGGGTGGCAGCTTGCAAGTGAGATAAATTCAAACTCATTAATTAAAACAACTAAGACCTTGCTAATGTCATTAAAAGGGAAGGGAATTGAAGAGTCAAAAATGAAACTTCTCGGCTGGTTTCAAGGGTATCTTACAAAGCCGGTAAGTAGAGAAGAGCTGTTTAAGGCTATCGAAGAGTTATATTCAAGAACTTTGGATATGGATATGGTCAATTCTAAACCCGATGATGAAATTGAGGAACTTGAAACTTTAGTTGATGAAGAAGATGATGATGATTTCATGGAACCTTTAACATTTTCTGACCATGTTTATGAACAGTTGGAAGAGTTATACCCAATAGAGGATGGGAATCCAAGGTCAGTTTTCGGTAAGCAGCAAGAGAGAGACATAATAACAACAGTTACTCCAACTCCTAAAGTAGAAGTTAAAAAAGAGAAAATCCTTGTAGTTGAAGACCATCTGGTTAATCAAAAACTTTTTAAAATAATTCTGGAAAAGTCGGGGTTTGACGTATCTGTAGCTTCTGATGGTAAAGAGGCTGTTGAAAAAGTTAAGGATGGGGATTTTGACCTTGTATTTATGGATTGTCAAATGCCGGTAATGAATGGTTATGACTCCAGTAAAGAGATACGAAGACTTGGTTATGTTTTTCCTATAGTTGCTGTTACAGCCAGTGCTGTTAAAGGCGAGTATGAAAAATGCATAAGAGCAGGAATGAGTGATATAATGACAAAACCATTTAAAAAGGAGGATGTTATGGCATCGATAGACAAATGGCTGCATTCAGATAGTGGAAGCAATATGCTCTTTGAGTATGATAAAGCTTTGGAAAGATTTATGGGTGAGAAGGATATTTTACTGGAGGTTTTACAACCTTACATAGAGAATCTGGATAATAATTTATTAGAACTTAAGTCCCTTAACTCTGTAAATGATTGTGTAAGAATCCGGGAAGTTGCCCATAGTATTAAAGGTAGCAGCCTCAATCTGGACATTTGTGGTCTGGGTAGAGCTGCAGAGGCATTGGAAGATGCTGCATACAATAAAATTTGTAAAGAGATACCAGAACTGGTTTCTGGCATCTCTTACTAAAGTGGAACTCTCTAAATACCTTTAGGTTTTAAATTTGTCCGTTTCAGATTTTAATTGAGTAGATGTTGTTAGTACATTTTCACTAAAATCATTGATATTATTAACAGATTCAGTAATGTCTGAAGTTCCATGGGCAATTTCAGCCATTCCTTCTTTTACATTTGCAGATATATCTGCTGCAATTCTCGTAGCTTCTGTTACAGAATTTACGGTATTTCCCATCTCCATTGCACTATCCTTTACATGCATGGAGACTTGGGATAGTTCTTCATTCGCTTTTATTATTAAAGCTCCACCCTGAGATAGTTCCTGGGTTGATACATTAATCTCTTCTAGAGCAATAATTGTGGATTGTGTTCCATCTCTTAGTTTACTAAAAGTATCTTCACTCTCCTTAGAGATTTTATATGCAATATCCACTTTATGCAGAATGTTATTTATAGTTTCCTGGATTTCCGCACTACTGTCCTGGGCAACTTCTGCCAGTTTTCTTATTTCATCAGCCACTACAGCAAAACCTTTTCCTGCATCACCTGCATGTGCAGCCTCAATTGCAGCATTCATTGACAGGAGGTTTGTTTGAGAAGCTATACCGCTAATTACTACAGACATTTCAGAAACTTTTCCAGCTAATTCAACAACTTCTTCATTTGCTTGGCTTGCATCAGATATCTGCTGGCCACTATCGTTAATGATTATGGTTAATTTTTCAGCTTCCTTTTTCTTTTCATTAACAATTCTTGCAACCGATTCAAGTTGAGCTACCATCTCTTCTATTGATGAAGTTGCATCATCAACAGCTCTGGTCTGAATCTCTGTATTTTCAAACAGGCTGTTTACAGTTGCATTTATTTCATCCATTGCAGTTGAAATAGATTGTAGTTGACCGTTTAAATCCTCAATCTGGTTATTAATTGAGTTAACGTTGGACTGGATTTCTATTGAAGCAGAAGCAGTTTCCTGGGTAGTATTTGTTACATTTCTCTGCTTATCTTCTATTGAGACTGAGTTATCTTTTATAGATATCATAATTTGTCTAAGTTTTTCAATAAAACTGTTAAAGTTTCCAGCAAGTTCCCCCAGTTCATCCTTGTTTTTATAAATTACTTGAACAGTTAAATCTCCCTCTCCATGGGATATGTTGTAGAATTTATCTGTCAATTGTTTTATAGGCTTAAAAATTGAAAATTGGGATATAATAAAACCAACAGCTAAAGCTATTAGAAATAATATCCCTGCTATTAGAAAGGAATTCCGGGCTTCTTTTAAATTGTCAGACAAGAGCTCATTTTTATTAAAAGAAACTGCTAGAATCCATGGAGTATCATTAATCTTTCTTAATTGCACAACCCTGTGGGCATCAAATATTTCCATCCCACCATTATTATGAATTTTCTTGAACAGATATATAAAATCTTTTTTTTCTGTTTCGGTGTAATTTAATTTTAATAACAGGTCATTTAGGAATAGATTATCTTCAAACTTTGCCGTTTTACTGTATAAAACCTGCTCGTTTTCGCCATTAATCAAAGTTAATGAAAGCTCAGGATGAATATTCTGTACTTGGGAAATTATTTCTGTTATATCATTTATTGAGAAATCCATGGCAATAACACCATCAAAATTATTTCCAGTTTTTACAGGATATCCCATTGTTATAACCAAAGCACCTTTACTGCTTGCTTCAGCATCGATATATGGAGGCGTGATAAATAGTTTTCCGGTTTTCTTGGTTCCTGTATACCAGCTTCTTGATCGGGCATCATATCCATCAGGAAGATCAGCCCATCTGTGAGCTATTAGATGTGGACTTGTTTCTGAAGCTAGATAGAGAAGACTGATTGATTTATTATCACCTCTTAAATTTGCTAAAGCTTCCTGCGCTTTATTATATAAATCGTTTTTTTCTAATTCCTCTCTTATGTAATCTGTAGGCATATTATTTATTTGTCGTCTAATTGATGCAGACCTGCTACCTACTTCGAGAAGAATACTACTCTCTTTTAGTTTTGCATCAATATCAGAAGTTGTTGCATGGAGAACTGCAAGCTGTGTAGCAATCATATCCTGGATTTTATATTTTGATATCTGTTTATAAGTAAATATCATAACCGCAATAAATATAACAATTGGCACTAATAAACTGTAAAAAAACGACTTAGTTCTGAGTTTCATAATTTATCCTTAAATTAATATATATTTATTGTAATATATTTTGGACTGGAATAAAATTGCTTTATGAGAAAAATAATAAGCTGGAATGTTAACGGTATAAGAGCTGCAGAGGAGAAGGGTTTATTTAAATGGATGAGAGAAGAGAACCCTTCAATCTTGTGTTTGCAGGAGACTAAAGCCCAGCCCGATGTTCTGACAAAAAAATTTATAGAGCCTGATGGTTATTACAGTTATTTTGCTAGTGCCCAAAAAAAAGGATACAGTGGGGTTGTAACCTACACTAAAGATGAACCTAAAAAGATAAAACTTATGGGAATTGATGAATTTGATTCAGAAGGGAGATATCTGGAGACTGTATTTGAAGATTTTATATTAATAAATACCTACTTTCCCAACAGCCAATCTGAGGGCAAAAGACTGGATTACAAAATAAGATTTTGCCAAGAACTTCATAAAAAGATTTCAGAGTACAGGGATCAGGGAAAAAAAGTTATACTTTGCGGTGATTATAATATTGCTCATAAGGAGATAGACCTGGCAAATCCAAAAACAAATACAAAAAATCCAGGATTTCTTCCTGAAGAGAGAGCATGGATGGATGAATTTATTGGTGATGGATATATAGATATATTCAGATTCTTTGATCCGTCCCCGGGAAATTATACATGGTGGTCATACCGATTTGGAGCAAGAGAGAAGAATATTGGGTGGCGTATAGATTATTTTACAATTACTGAAAACCTGCTGGATGATATTAAAAATTGTGAAATTTTAAACACTGTTCCTGGGAGTGATCACTGCCCTGTATTATTAGAGTTTTAATATGACAAGAATTGCATTTATTTCAGATATACATTCAAATTTACCAGCATTGGAAGCAGTTTTAAAAGAGATAAAAAAGCTGAAAATTGAAGAAATTTACTGCCTGGGAGATCTTATAGGTTACCACACATTTACCAATGAGGTTATTAATCTTTTAAGAGATGAAGAAGTTGTTTCTTTAAAAGGTAACCATGATCATCTGATAAGTGAGAGTAATTTTAACAGGGAGTCAGAAAAAGATTTTCCCCATTACTGGAACTATGACAGACTCACTCCTGAAAACCTGGAGTATATTAAAAACCTTCCTGAAGTTATCCATATAGATAGGGAGGGAGTTACAATAAAACTGGTTCATGGAAGCCCCCAATCAAAAACCGAGTATATCCGTGAAGGTAGTGAAGAGCATACCCATTACCTTGATAATATGGAGACAACTATTTTAATTTGTGCACATACCCATCTGCCTTATATTACAAACAGGTATAAAAAATATCTTTTGAATACAGGTAGTGTTGGTAAACCAAAATTAGGTGAACCGAAAGCTTCATTTTTAATTCTGACTATTGACGGAGAAACAATTCTCCCTGAAATATGCTTTACAACTTATGACACTGAAAGAATGGTCTCTGACCTGAAAAAAAACAATTTTCCCAATAAACTTATAGATTCAATAAAGACAGGTCTTCCTTAACTGTGCTTCATAATGAGTTATACAAACAGAGTGAACTAAAAGCCCATACACCTTTCGATGTAATGTTGGTTAACCTAAAGACTTTTCCAATTCATTGGCACAGGTTTATAGAAATAGTTTATGTGTTAGATGGTAAAATAACAGCTACTATTAATAATGAGCAGTTTAAAATGGATAAAGGAGATTTTTTACTTATTAATAGTTCGGATATCCACTCTTTCATTGTAGATAACAATGAAAACAGAGTATGTATTGTCCATTTTAATACGGAAATATTAACTGATGGCTGGTTGGAACTTACAAAAAACAGGGTATTAACAGTCTTTAATAAGCAGAGGTATATTAAAAATGGAGACCCAATAAACCATAAAATTTCATTAAATTTAAATAGAATAATTATTGAATTTAAAAATAAACAGACAGGATATAAAGCATCAATCTATTCATCTATATTAGAGATTTTTTTAATATATTTGAGATTGGAAAAATGTGGTGGTTATTTACAGGAAATTCCGGAAGTTGATCGTTTACGTAATGTGATTGATTTCGTCTCAGATAACTTTCAGAATAAAATAAGTCTTGAGGATGCAGCAAAAGCAGCTTGTTATAGTCCTTACCACTTTTCCAGGCTTTTTAAGAAACAGACAAAGCAGACCTTTTTTCAGTATTTAAAAACATATCGAATTAATTATGCCATTTATCTTTTAATTACAACAGATAAAAGTATAACTGAAATAAGCTACAACTGCGGTTATGATAATATTAAAACTTTTATTAGACATTTTAACCAGATTGAGTCAAAATCCCCTAGTATTTACAGAAAAACATATAAAATTAGCAATATTTGAGAACTTTTAATCAGTAATAAAGAAGCGTAAACAGAAAAACAGATTTAATCTATAACAATGAGAAAAGCAATAATTATCGTGGGTGGCTGGGAAGGTCATGACCCAAAGGGTGTTTCCCAAAGAATAGAAGAGATACTTGTGAAGTGTAATTTTAATGTATCTATTTATGACAATCTTCAGGTTTTTGAAGATATTGAACTACTTAAAGAGACAGACCTTATTGTTCCTATCTGGACAATGGGAGAGATTAGTGAAACTCAATGCAAAAATGTTTCCGAAGCAGTGGCTAGTGGAACCGGAATAGCAGGTGTTCATGGTGGAATGTGCGATGCATTCAGAAACAGTGTTTTATGGCAATTTATTACGGGAGGTAATTGGGTTGCTCATCCCGGGAATGACTCAGTAACTTATACTGTAACTATTAAAGATAGAAGTCATGAACTGACTAAAGATATTAATGATTTTAAAGTAACTTCAGAGCAGTATTATATGCATGTTGACCCTGCAATTGAAATACTAGCAACAACCCACTTTCCAATTGCTGATGGATATCATATTACAAATAAAAGTGTAGAGATGCCTGTTGCCTGGACAAAAATGTGGGGAAAGGGCAGAGTCTATTTTAACTCTGTTGGGCATAGTGCAAATTTGTTTGATATTAAAGAATTTCATAAAATGGTTGAATTAGGATTCAGCTGGGCATCAAGAAAGTAGGGGAGAAATATATGAATATTGGAATTATTGGAACTGGTGTAATTAGCGACATATATATAAATAATTTTTTAAATGTTTTTAAGGATAGAGTTACTCTACTTGGCTGTGCAGATATTAATTCAGAAAAAGCACTTGAAATAGCAAAAAAATATAATTTACCAAGAAACTACTGTAGTGTTAATGAACTCCTTGGGGATAAGGAAATTGATATTGTTGTTAATCTAACAATTCCTAAGGCTCATTTTGAAGTAAATAAGAGAATTCTTGAGAGTGGTAAACATGTTTATGTTGAAAAACCTGTATGTATAACTTTAGAAGAGGCTAAAGAGTTAATTGAACTTGCTGATAAAAAAGGCTTAAGGGTTGGAGGGGCTCCTGACACATTTCTTGGAGCAGGAATTCAGACCTGTAAAAAACTTATTTCGGATGGATGGATCGGTCGCCCTGTAGCATCAACCGCTTTTCTTACTTGTCATGGGCATGAGAGCTGGCACCCTGATCCTGAATTTTACTATCAAGTTGGTGGAGGACCAATGTTTGATATGGGGCCTTACTATTTAACTGCTTTAATAGAACTTATGGGCAATATAGACTCTGTAAGTGGCTCCACAGGAATTTCTGAGAAGGAGAGAGTTATTACAAGTGAGAAAAAATTTGGAAAAACAATAGATGTAGAGGTTCCAACCCATATTTCCGGGATTATAAATTTTAAAAGTGGAGCAATAGGAAATATTATTACAAGTTTTGATATCTGGAGTGCCAATCTGCCAAGAATTGAGATTTATGGAACAAAGGGTTCTATCTCTGTACCGGATCCTAATACATTTGGTGGCAAAGTTCTACTTAAAAGATTTGATGATACAGAGTGGAGAGAAATGCCTCTATTTTTTGGATTTTCCGAAAATTCTAGAGGTCTAGGTGTAGCAGATATGGCAGATAGCATAAAAAACAATACACCACACAGAGCTTCAATGGAGTTAATAACCCAAGTTCTCGATGTAATGCATGGGTTTCATATCTCTTCTGATCAGGGGAAACTTTACAAAACTGGTCTAAAATAAGTATTAAATATCTTATTTTGCGAATTGAAGAATTTTTGAAACCTCTACCGATTCATTTTCAAAGTAACTGGATATTTTTTCAAAAGAGTCCTCTTCTATATTGTACTCTGAAAATCTGATTGGAGAACCCTGGGAGTGAAACCAGGTCTCCAATTTGTTTACAATTTCCGGATTATAGTCTCTCATTTTTAACCAGGCAGGTATAATCATTGATAGTGATGCTCCATAAGGTATACTGAAAACCCTACAAATCACTAGTGAAATCCTGTTTGCCAAACAGTTAACAGAACAGGATTCTATAGAATTTGATATTTTAATAACTTCTTCCCAGCAGGACATTTCAGATTGCTTACGATATATTTTTTCAATAAGTTTTTGTAGTTCAATAACTCTGGAATCAATTATTTCTAAATTCTTATTAGTATTTTCCATTATAATCCGGGATATTACTGCAATTATTGAGTATGTTACATAGTTTGGTGAGAGTGTTGTTAATAATTGAGGATTAAAAAAAATTGCTTTTGGTTGGGACCCAGCTTCAAATTTATTTTTTGAAAAGATATAACTGTTTAGTTCTGAACCTGATGATATAATAGTTGGGAGTGCATAAAGTGGTAATTTAATACAAATCTTTTTTGCATTATCTATAACAGTTCCACCACCAACTGCAATTACAGCATCAACATCTGATGTTTCAGTTTCAATAATTATATTTTCTGTATTATTTTGTTCAATTCCTGATAACTCATAATAATTTATAAAATGCAAATTAAGCTGATCTGTTAACTTATTTAGAAATCCATAACTTTTAAGAGATGATTCTCCATAAATTATTAAAACAGATCTTATTCTATCTTCTAAAAGTTGTTTAACTAGTTCAATTTCGGAGTTGGAATTACAGGTGATTTTCTGTGTGTTATTAATCATAAATTACTCTAAAATAAAAAAGGGACTGTTTCCAGCCCCTAAAAAAATAATGAGAAAATAATTATGATTTTTTAAGATATTTCTTTGTATCAAGAGCTACCGCAGCAACTATAATTATACCTTTTATTATATATTGGTAGTACATATCAAGACCGATAAATGTCATACCATAACTAATAATAGTAAACATTAGAACACCAACAATTGCACCGGAAACTTTTCCAATACCACCACTGAAGGATATACCACCAACTACACATGCAGCAATTGCATCTAGCTCATAACCAAAACCCGTACCATTGTTAGCACTACCAATTCTAGCTGCTTCAAGGAAACCACCTACACCGTATAAAACTCCAGCAAATACATATACAAGAATAGTTGTAATCATTACGTTTACACCGGAAACTTTTGCGGCTTCAGGGTTTCCACCTACAGCATACATATTTTTTCCAAATGTTGTCTTGTTCCATAAAACCCATACAAGTCCACTCGTTAAAAGTGCGAAAATAACAAGGTTTGGAATACCAAGTGTAGAACCAATAACTAGCTCAGTATATCTATCATCAAAACCACCGATAGGTTGTGGACCTGGAGCACCTGAAGCAAAGTAAATTGATAAGATACCGTATAAAGTAATCATCATACCCATTGTTGCTAAAAACGGGTGAATTTTAAACTTGGCTACAACCCAACCATTAATACCACTAAAAACTGAACAAATTACAATAACAATTAATACAGGAACTATTAATGGAAGTGCAGCCATATCTGGATAAAATCTATTTGCATAATCAGGTCTTTGTAATAATGAACCGGCAACAACTGCTGCGAAGCCTACCATTCTACCTAATGAAAGGTCTGTACCCTGTAAAATAATAATTCCACCAACACCAAATGCAAGAATAAGTCTAACAGATGATTGAGTTAAAATGTTTTTAAATACTCTTCCAGATAAAAATGATGGTTCACTGATAATAATAAAAATTATTATAGCAAAAATTACAATATAAATAGCATTGTTAGTTAATAACTCTTGCCATTGACTCTTAGTTCTTTTAAGGAATCTTTTCTCATCCAATGTATTTACACTACTCATACTTCAGCCTCTTCGTTATTATTTAAGTATTTTGTTGAAAGATTAAAAATCTCTGTCTGGGTTGTCTCTTCTGTATTTACAGTTCCTGAAATTCTACCATTACTCATTACCATTATTCTGTTTGTTATACCTAACAACTCAGGCATTTCTGATGATACAACAATGATTGATTTTCCTTTTTTAGCTAATTCTATAATTAATTGGTAGATTTCATATTTTGCTCCAACATCAATACCTCTTGTCGGTTCATCCAACAGAAGAATATCCGGTTGAGTTAATAACCATCTTCCAATAATAACTTTTTGCTGATTTCCACCACTTAAATTTCTAATTCTTTCCCTTCTGTTTGGAGTTTTTATTCTCATACTTTTAATTTGAACATCTGTATCATCTTTCATTTTTTTATCATCAAGAAGTCCAAATTTGTTTTTATACTCTTTAATATTAGAAATACAAGAATTAAAGGTAATATCAGCTACAGGATAGATCCCTGTCTCTCTTCTCTCTTCTGTTAAAAGAGCAAATTTATTATTGATAGCCTTATGGGGATTTGAATTGTCTATAAGATTTCCATCAATGTATATCTCTCCGGTTTCAAGTGTTCTTGCACCAAATAGAGCTTCAACCAACTCTGTTCTACCAGCACCAACAAGGCCGGCAATTCCAAGAATTTCACCTTTTCTTAATTCAAATTCTGCATTTTGTACAATTGGTTTATATTTTGTAGTTAAATTCTTAACACTCATGTGTACCTCTCCGGGTACATTTGTTTTAGGAGGGAATCTGTTATCCAGATCACGACCAACCATCATGTTAACAATTTTTTCCATGGTTAGATTCTCAATTCTCTCTGTACCAATATGGGAACCATCCCTTAATACTGTTACATCATCAGATACTTCAAAAATCTCTTCCATTTTATGTGATATATATACAATTCCAACACCCTCGTTTTTTAGAACTTTCATTATGTCAAACAACATTGAAACTTCATGGGCTGTAAGGGAAGATGTAGGCTCGTCTAATACTATTATTTTCGCGTCATAGGAAACTGCTTTGGCAATTTCTACCATCTGTCTTTGGGATACTGACAGTTTATCAAGTCTTGTTCTAGGATCCAAGTGAATGTTTAGTCGTTTAAAAAGATCCATTGTATCGTTATACATCTTTTTCTCATCAACAAATATTCCTTTTTGTGGATATCTTCCTAGCCAGATATTATCAGATATAGTTCTTTTAGTTACCTGGTTTAACTCCTGATGTACCATTGATACACCATTTTCCAGGGCATGTTTTGGGTCTGTAAAGTTGAATGATTCACCCTGAAAGAAAAATTCCCCTGCGTCTTGCTTGTAAATACCGAAAAGACACTTCATTAATGTGGACTTTCCAGCTCCATTTTCACCCATCAGCGAGTGAACTGTTCCCGGTCTAATGTTTAAACATACATTTTTTAATACAGTTACACCTGCGAAGGATTTGCAAACATTTTTTATACTTAACAAATATTCATTTTGCAAAAGAAATACCTCTCTCAATTAATGATATATAAAGGAGTACTTAGAGTACTCCTTTAAACGTACATATTTAACAATCTATTATTTTTTGTATTCCATGTAGTTAGCAGCTGTTACACCGATATATGCAACTCGAACTGCTTTTGTTCCGTTAGTTTGAACTTTCCAGTTTGTTCCTTCAGTAACATTTTTACCCATAGCTGCATTAACTGCTAAATCAACAGTTGCTCTAGCCTGGTTTTTACCATCGTTAAGAACTGTACCATTCATTTCACCATCAGCAATGTGAGTAATAGCTTGGTCTAATGCATCAACACCGTAAATTGGTAATTTAACTCCAGCAGCTTTTAATGCTGTGATTGCACCAAATGCCATACCATCGTTGTTACAGATAACTAACTCGATTTTGCTTCCGAAAGAAGAAGTTAACCATGCAGCCATTTTATCGTTACCGTGAACTGTAGACCAGTTAGGGTCAGCTTCTAAAGCTAATTGCTCAACATTGATACCAGCATCTCTGAAAGCTTTTACTGATTCAACTGTTCTAGCTTCTGCATCTGGATGTCCTGGTTCACCTTTTAACATAACGTATTGAACTGTTCCGTCACCATTTTTATCCCAAGCCGGATTTTTCTTCCAGTCAGAAACCATCATTTTTCCTTGAATAACACCAGCTTCAGCTGAATCTGTTCCAACGTACCAAACTTTGTCATAAGATGCCATTGCACCTGGCTCAGTTGCTTCTTTGTTGAATAAAATTAAAGGAATTTTTGCAGCTCTTGCTTTGTTAATTATTGTTTGAGCAGCAGCAGGGTCTACTAGGTTAATAGCTAAAACGTTAACACCTTTAGTAATAAATACATCTACTTGGTCATTTAATTTTGCTTGTTGACCTTCTGAGTCAACGATTTGAATTTCTACACCTTTAGTTTTAGCATAGCTTTCTAATTCTGGTTTTACAACACCGTTCATGAAGTTATCTGCAAAGCTGTAGATGTTTGCACCGATAACAATTTTTCCGCTCTCTTTTTGTCCATTTGCAAAAGAAGCGAAAGAAACCATAGCAACTAATGCTAGTAGTAATGTTTTTTTCATTTAATTCTCCTATTTTTTTGTTCAGGATTAAATCCTGTCCTTTAATGTGTTAAATAGTAGCACTGAAATAGGAGTCAACAATGTAAAATTTTCTTCAAAATTTGTTAGATTTTCTAAAATGTAATAAATTTGTCATTTTTTATAAAAAATAATCATTTCTTAACAAAACTGTAATTAAAGTTTTATAGGACTCCAACCAATAAAAAGTGTCGGATAAAATCTGTTATAGTGGGTAGGAACTAGTAAACCTTCGTTGCCGATGATCTGATAACCCCCACCTAGACCTAAAAACCAATTCTTTCCAAATTTAATTTTTGCACCGGTTTCTATTCTTGCCAGAAACCAATCTGTATTGTCATCAATTTGACCTGGTGATATAAATGTTACAGAAGTTTGTACAAAGGGTGAGATTAAATAGTCGATAAAGTTATATCTTCCGTATAAATGAATTTCTGCAAAAGGTCGAATAGATGCAATTGTTCCTAATCCAAAATCCAAATTATTGTTAGGAGAATACTCAACGTTAAAACCAATTGCTGTGGATGCCCCCATATATTCCAGTAAAAATGATATTTTTGATTGTGTCATTTCTGCATTAATGTTTGAAAGAGATAAAAAAAATATAATTATTAAAATTAATTTA
This sequence comes from Spirochaetales bacterium, assembly GCA_003247135.1. Classification (GTDB taxonomy): domain Bacteria; phylum Spirochaetota; class Spirochaetia; order DSM-2461; family DSM-2461; genus Thiospirochaeta. The sequence goes on from QKAW01000033.1 coordinate 26,674, forward strand.
TTTTTCATTTAGTTTCCTTTTTTTATAATTTTTATTACATGTAATTATTGAATTATCTTATAATCAACCAAAATATATTTGTCATTTTCAAGTTTGTAGGTTAGGTTATCCTGGGTTCTTTTTCCAAGTATTAACTCAGTAAGTTCTACAATTGCTTTTGCCTGGGCTTGGGAATCATTTAAAACAGTTCCAGCTAGATACCCGCTTTCAATATATGAATAAGTCTCTTTTAAACCATCGATACCAATTATTGGAACCCATAGTTTATCCTCTTTAAAAAATCCTGCTTTTCTAAGAGATATAATTGCACCAATTGCCATAGAATCGTTGTTGGATATTATAAGTTCGATAGAGTCTTGAAATTCTTCCACTATAGTATCCATTTTTTCCATAGCTTCAGTTCTGCTCCAGTTTGCAACCTCTGTAACCAGAATGTTAAGATTGTACCCTCTTTTTTTAAGGGAGTTTATAACTTCAGAGGTTCTGATTTCTGCATCCTGATGCCCCTGTTCTCCTTTAAGTATTACCAAATCAATGATATTGTCCCTGTTTCTATCGTAATTGTTTAGGTGAAGAGGGTCAGAACCAAAGATATTTTCAACAAGATCAGCCTGTAAAGTTGCAGATTGCTCACCTTTGGTTCCCACATAGAAGGCTTTGTCCCACAGGTTAAGATCCTTGGCAAGTGGTTCTCTGTTAAAAAATACTACAGGGATATTTTTTTCTTTCAGTTTTTTTATTATTGAGTATGCACCTAATCTATCCACAGGGTTAATAATTATTAAATCATCCTTTGCTTTAATTCTGGACTCAATAAACTCATTCTGTGTTATCTGAAAATTCTGAGAGTCCATTATTTTTAGCTCATACTCATTATTAAACTCTTTTTTTATATACTCTGTCATCTCATTAATAAATGTATCCTGATTGTTATAAATAAGTAGTGAGACTGTTTTTTTCTGTTGAGAACAACCCATAAGAATAGTAAGAAGTAGTGTAGCTATAAAAAGTCTCATTTTTTCTCCATTATATCCAGAGGAATAATAATTTTTATCTGGGTTTTTTCGTCTAATTCACTCTGTATTTTAATATCAGCTTTCTCTCCGTAATAGAGTTTTATTCTTTGGTAAACGTTACGCATACCGACACTCTGCTTAATTTGTGCTCCATTTAGCATCTTATAAATTTCTTCAATTCTTTCAGGAGTAATCCCATACCCTGTATTCTCAATTTCAAAATAGAGGAAGTTATCATCTTTATAGGCTTTAATGTCAATTAATTCCATATCATCCCCAATTCCATGATAAATTGCATTTTCAACAATTGGTTGGAGAATAAGTTTCATAACTTTTATGTCGTACACATCTCTTGCGATATCTATAGTATATTTGAATTTATCAACATAACGGATTTTCTGTATTGTAAGGTAATTCTCAATATGTGATATCTCGTCTCTAACAGGAATTGTTGTGGCACCACTTGAAATACTAATTCTAAAAAATCTTGCTAAAGCAATTACTGTTGTAATAACATCCTGGGATCTGTGATTTTCTGCTAACCATACAATAGAGTCCAGTGTATTGTATAAAAAGTGGGGGTTTATCTGGTTTTGAAGTGCCCTTAATTCGTTACTTCTTTTTTCCCTTTGCTCTTCTACGACCCTATCCATTAATGTTCGAATTTCATCGATCATACTATTAAAGGATTTGGAAAGCCTTACAACCTCTTTTTGTCCTTTAACTTCAACTTTTGTATTAAAATCGCCACTCTCCAGCCTAAACATACTGTCTTTTAGTTTGTTTAAAGGGCTTGTTATTCTTTTGGCAATGTATACAGAAATAACTGTAGTCAGAGTTAGACTTCCTACAAAAATTACAAACATCATTAATATCATCTCTTTTCTTGCCAGAGAAATGTCATTAACATTATTAACTGTTACAATACGCCATCTAGTATGTATTAGAGTATTAATATTTATAAAGTATTGAATTGAATCTATATTTGCTTTAACTCCGCCAAGAAGGTTTTTTACAGCAATTTCAAAGCTTTTTGAGAATGGTACATTTTCTGAATTGTTTGATAGATAGATTAGCTGATCTTTATCATTCAGAATGAGTATATGGCCCCCTTCTCCAAGGTTTGTCTTGTCTGCCAGATCTTTAAGGGCTTTAAAGTTTAACTCGATTAGAAGAATTCCCCTTCTTTTTCTTGATCTGTCTATATAATCAACTGTTCTTGATAAAAAAATGACATTTTCGTTACTTTGAAGTGCTAAACTATTAGAGTGTGGTGCTGAAAAGTGGGATATATTCATCTCGTTTTTTGCTTCAATAAACCACTCCTCTTCCAGAATAGTTTTGTAATAGGTATTGTTTAGATTGTCTCCAAGAATTTTATTACCATAAAAATCGAAAAGATATATTGATACAACATCTTTTTTTATTGAGGAGTTAAAGGTAAATATATCCTGCAATTTATTATAGTTTGTGGCTATATCCATTCCAAGGGATGAAAACTGTATAAAATTTGCAGTCTCAATAACACTATTAATATAGTTTTCATAATTCAAAACTATCTGCTTATTAATCTCTCTGGACTGGCTCTCAATGAGGGATTCTGTTCTGTTGGAGAAGACAGCATAATATAGTGCACTTGTAAAAAGTAGAACAATTATTACAATACTTAGAGTTGCTATTAGTATATTTTGTCCAATAGTTGGATTGTATTTAATTCTGTTCTTCACGGTACTTCTTTGGAGATGACCCTACATATTTTTTAAAACAGTGGCTAAAATAGTAAACATCTTTAAAACCGCAGTTTGCTGCAATTTCAACAACTCTGTCTCCGGTAAATTTTAACAGTTCCTTAGCTTTTTCAATTCTTACTTTTGTTAAATATTTAACAAAAGTTGTGTCCATATTTTTTTTAAAAAGAAGACTGATATATGAAATACTAAGTCCTAAATTGTCGCATACTGTTTCCATGGACATTTTTGCATCACCATAGTTTGTATCAATATATTTTATTGCATTGCTTAGCAATTTTTGGGAATTTGTTACCTTGGTTTTCAGGTTTGTGTCTCGCAGTTTTAAAAGGGTGGAAAGAAACCAGTCAAAGATCTGTTCCAGGGAACTGAACTGAAGCATGGTCTCCAGAATATCCCCTCCTATTACCTCGCTTATATCTACTTCTATTGAGTCAGCAAAATTTATTATAACATTCATCATGTTTATCATATACTGATGATAGTTTGTAATTGTTTTACTATCTCTAAGTGCCCCAAGCTTAATTGAATTGATTACATTTCTTATTTCGTTCTCAGTTCCAAATTTAACATTGTACACTATATCATTTATATCAGATTCACTTAAGCTAAGGATTTTAGGTTTATTGATTTCCAGTTCGTTTATATAGACTATTCTACCTGCATTAAGAAATTTACTATACTCAATGGCCTTCTCTGCTTCCTGATAGGCTTTTGCCAGCCGTCCAAATTTCTGATGCATATTACTTACACCAATATCAATTTTCGCTCCAAGGAATTTTTCTGACATTTTTATCATTTCATAAAAAATACTATCAATTTCCTTTAGAAAGAATTTTCCTTTCTCTTTAATTACAAGAACAATCCCGCTATTAAACAGAAAACTATAAAAGTTTTGATTATACCTTTCAAGTATTGATGTTACGGCCGATCTTACAGAGTATTTTACCTTCTCAAATTCCATAATATCCCAGGATTTATCTGTTCTTTCAATTTTTATAAATGCTAGTAGGTAATTTGAGTCATCAAGAGAAATTCCATAACTTTTAAGGTTTTCAATTTCATCACCTTTCTCATTTCTGGAGGATATTAAAAAAGAACTAAAATAGTTATCTACAACTAATGGAATTGTCTCTTCATACTTTTTTCTAAGTTTTTCAAGGTTGTACTTTTCTTTAAATTCATTATCAAGTTCAATTTTAAGCTTTTGAAGAAATTTTGTTATATCATTCTGGGTTATTGGCTTTGTTAAATAACTAATTACATTTAACTCAATTGCTTCCCTTGCATAATCGAACTCATCGTAACCTGTTATAAATGCTACTCTTGTTGTTGGGAAGTCCCTTTTTATTGTTGCTGCAAGCTCAATCCCATCAATAAAAGGCATTTTTATGTCGGTTAAGACAACATGAGGGGTATGCTTTTCTATTAATTCTAGGGCATCGTAACCATTACCTGCTGCACCTACAACAACAAATCCACTCTCTTTTGATATTTTGGATGAAATCCTACCCCGAACTTCATCCTCATCATCAACGAGAATCATTTTATAAAACTCTTCCATATATATAGATTAGTTTTAACTCTTTAATCAGTCAATCTTATAATTCAGTGTTCTAATTGAATTAATAACTGCAATAAGGCTAACACCAACATCTGCAAAAATAGCCAACCATAGTCCTGTAATACCTGTTAATCCTAAAATCATGATAAGGCTCTTAAATCCGAGAGATATAGCAATATTCTGTTTTATGACATTTTTTGTAAATTTAGCAATCTTAATTGCATCAATTATTTTAGAAGGTTCATCAGTCATAATTACTATGTCCGATGCTTCAATAGCAGCATCAGATCCTATACCGCCCATTGAAATTCCTATTGTTGATGCAGCTAAAACAGGAGCGTCATTTATACCATCTCCTACGAATAATGTCTTGTGTTCTGAATTTAATTTTTTGATAAAATCTGCTTTATCTACAGGAAGTAGTTCTGATTTTATATTTTTTATTTTCAGTTTATTGGCAACATAAGTGGCACTTTCCCTGTTATCCCCGGTTAACATGTAAATATTATCTTTCCCAAGGGTTTCAACAAGTTTATTTGCATCTTCTTTTATTTTATCAACCAGGCTTATAACTCCAAGAAATTCTCTGTTTTTTGATATATAAACTTCAGTTCCGAAGGTTTCACTTAGGTGATTTATATAAATTCCCTGTTCCTGTAAAAAACTCTTCTTCCCGCAGATATAAATTTCATCTCCATATTTTGCAATTGTTCCTTTTCCACTTAATTCCGTGAATTCATCTGGTTCCTGGATTTGTGTATTACTGGAGAATTCAATTATAGCTTTTGCTATTGGATGGTTCGACTTTATCTCACCGTTAACAGCAGCTTTTATTAATTCATCATTTGTTATATTTTTTTCTGTATTGATATCTTTAACTGAAAATTTACCCCATGTTAAAGTTCCTGTTTTATCAAAGGCAAATTTTGTTACTTCTGTTAACAGATCGATATGTGTACTTCCTTTAATCAGAATCCCAGCCTTACTTCCACGACCAATGCCTCCAAAATATCCAAGAGGAACAGAAATAACTAAAGCACAAGGGCAGGAAATAACCAGGAAGATAAGACCACGATAAACAGAGTCCGAAAAACTCCAGGTTTTTATAATAAAAGGAGCGAGTAATGCAATAATTAAGGCAGTTATTACAACTATAGGTGTATAAACTTTTGAAAATTTAGTTATAAAATTTTCAGTTTTGGTTTTTTTTGAAGTTTCATTTTGTACCATCTGAATAATTTTTGTAATTGTCGAATCCTTAAACTCTTTAGTTACCTTCACTTTTATTATCTGGGAAATATTTATATAACCACTTAGTACAGAGTCATTAATCGTAAGGTTTTTTGGTAGGGACTCCCCGGTTATTGTCTTTGTATCAAATTCTGTGTTTCCTTTAATTATTAATCCATCTAGTGGTACTTTCTCCCCGGGTCTTACTTCTATTATATCGTTAATTTTTATTGATTCTGGTTCTTTTAACTCTCCATCTTCTGTTCTTGCAAAATCCGGTTTTAAACTTAATAGAGCTTGAATTGATTTTTTACTTTTTCCAACAGCAATATCCTGTAAGAATTCTCCTATTTGGAAGAAGATCATAACACCAACACCCTCAGAAAATTCACCAACAAAGAAGGCTCCTATTGTTGCTATACTCATTAAAAAAAACTCATCAAAGAAGTTTCTGTTTAGTATGTTTTTAAAAGCTCTGATTAATACGCTGTATCCTGCTACTATATAGGCTACAGATAGGAGAGTAAGCTGCAATACAGGATACTTTGCTATAAGTAATCCAGATATAAAAAATGGTACAGAAATTATAAGTTTTAATATTGGAAGATTTCTTACAAAAAAGCTCTCACCATCATTGTTGCTGTCTTGGTCGCTTATTAATACACCATCTTCTATTTCATCAACTATTTTTTGTATAAAAGGTAGTGAGAATTTATCAGTGTCATTGACTTTTATATTCAGATTTCCCATTGTGAAATTCAGATTAACATCCTCTAACCATGAGACATTTTTTAATTTTGTCTCTATTTTGCTTGCACAAGCGGCACAATTAAGTCCTTCAATTCTTAAACACTTATTCATTTTATCCCTCTATTTATATTATAGCTTTAAATTCCTTAGTTAAGCAATGGCTTAATTGTTTAATTGTAGCAAAAACCCCCATATTGCTAGGCTTTATGGGGGGGAGGTTCTATTTCTTTGCTTTTGTCTTAGTTGTTGGTTTCGTAGCTGACTTAGTAGCTGACTTAGTAGCTGATTTAGTAGCTGATTTAGTAGCTGATTTAGTAGCTGATTTAGTAGCTGATTTAGTAGCTGATTTAGTAGCTGATTTAGTAGCTGATTTAGTAGCTGATTTAGTAGCTGATTTAGTAGCCGATTTTTTTGGAAGATTTGCTAAAAGCTTGCTGTATTTGTATTCAGATTTTTCCAGTAGTAAAGCAGCTGTTTTTTCAGTAAAAAACTTTTTCCCACATACTTCCGTAATTAGTTCAGCAGTTTTGGAAAACATCTCATGATTAAACCACTCAATTTCATCATACTCATGTACTCCTATAGCTTTTTTTATAAAATCTGTTTCGAATAGTTCAGAAATGGTGAGTTTTTTACTTTTTCTCAGATCTATTATCAATAATATTTCATCCAGATCCCTTAAGAAACTTGAAAATAGCCAATCTATAACTATATCTTTTTTAAGATATTTTGTTATTTCTTCGATAAGTGTAGCTTTTAAGTTGTTACCACTCTCTTTTTCTAGGTATTTCTCCAGTTTGATAAATAGTTTTTCAGAATTGATCTGTTTTAAGTACTCTTCTAGCTCGGTTGAGTTGATTTTTTCTTTAGTGAAAAAAGTTTTTGTAGTATTATATACCTCTCCTAAAGCCATAATTCGAACAGCTAGATGTATATCTTCTACACCTTTTCCCTTTAGTTCATTATGAAGTTTTGCGTAAAAACCCTCTTTAATATCCTTAACTTCATGTATATCCAGAAAAACCTGACTTTCATAACTTCCTAGATGGAAAAACATTCCTTTTTCACATAACTCTTTACTGCTTCTTATATATGTAAGACCATCTCGCTGATTTGTAAAAATTGTGAAGAAATCACTCTCTCCATGGAGACCTAAGGCTTGGCAAAGACTGGTTTTACTAGTAAATCTATCCTGGGAGTTTTTAATTAGTTTCTCTTCCGACTGATTAATCCAACCACTGGCGGAATCGTATTTATTATTATATAAAACAAGGGACTGTTGACCTTCAAAACTGTTGGAATAGGCAAAAACATTGTTATTTATGTTTCCATTATGATCTATTAATGGATAGAGATAGAAATTTTCCACTTCTGAAAAGAGTTCTCTTCTTCTCATGAGTGGGAATATCAGGTGTTTGTGACCATTTACTAATCCTTCATCAACACTTTCATCCCAGTATGCTTTACAATACTCCATTCCATACTTTTCCTTGTAACCTTCAATTTGTCCATGTCCAAACATCGGTAGTCCAGGAAGTGTTACCATTAATGTACATACTCCAAAATACTTATCCCCTGAACCAAATTGGGCATAAGCTGTATCTTCATCCGGGTTATTCATAAAGTTTACATATCTTTTAAGTATGTCCGGATCAAAGGCAATTGTATTTATTATTGATTCCCGGTATTTCTGATTTTCTTCATTCTTAAGCATATTCATAAATGCTGAATTATATACTCTATGCATACCAAGGGTTCGTACAAAATATCCTTCAAGCATCCAGAATGCTTCTGCCAAGAGCAGGGTATCCGGTGCTTCTACTGCAATTCTATCAACTACTTCTCTCCAGAATTCTACAGGAATTAATCTGTCAAACTCCTCCTGACTCATTGCAAAATCGGATCTGCTTGCTATATCTCCACCGCAACCTGGTCTTGGGAACCATAATCTCTGTATGTGTTTTTTTGCAAGGGTCATTGCCGCGTCGAATCTAATTATTGGGAAATTTTTTGCTACATGAAGAATATCCTGTATTACAGCCTCTCTAACTTCCGGTTTTAGGAAATTAATCTGTGCGGTATCATTCCATGGCATCATTGTTCCATCATTACCATGATATATGTAACGTACATCTCCTCTGTTAAAATCTACTCTTTTAAAAACAACTGAAGCATCCTCTTTTGAGTAGTAATGATCTTCCAGATAAATTCCTATATTGGGATCATCGGATAAATTTTCACTATTAAAAGTGTATGTAGGGAAGGGTGGATAGTCTGTCTGTATAAAGTAGTCTGGTTTTGATCTAACCCATTCACTATCTATTCCGGTATGATTTGGAACCATATCACTTGCAAGTCTTATGCCTCTTTTTGCACAACGCTTTCTTAAATCATCAATTCCGTCCCAGCCACCAAGACCAAGATTTATATCATAATTATAAAGTGAGTAAGCTGATGCAACTGCTTCCGGATTTCCACACCGTTGTTTAATTTTTCTCGAAGCTTCACTTCTGTTCCATAGACCTATTAACCATAGTCCATTAAAACCTTCACTTGCTAAAATATCCAACTCTTCATCCGGAATTTGTGAGAGATTTTTTATCTCCTTATTGTATTTTTTTGATAGTTGGTCTAACCAAACCATGGTACTTTTTGCCATTAAGACAACATTGGGCATCCAGTGTCTATCCATTGTAAAATTTTCTATATCTTCATGGTGGTCATCGTATGTTTGTACAAATGTTTCAACTGGTCCATCGAAATGGTAATACACAGGTTTATTTTCTTCTTTCAGGTTATCAAGAGCAAGAAGTATCTTTATATTGAAATCAGTAATAAAAACTCCCCAATGCCCCATAATGAAATTTAACTGATCTGTAATTGAGTCAGGATGGGCTAGAGCTGGAGCCCGCAGTAAGTCATAAAGTGATAATCCATCGCTAGCATTACCTGTATTTAAAGCTTTAATATTGGATGTTATTTTTTTACAGCCTTCCATAAGAAGTGTGTATTTACTTTTTTGTTTAAGCTTTTTTTCATCAAAAAGTTCATAAAAGTTGTGTAGAGCCGGGTTTAGATTACTTATATGAAGTAGTAGCATCTCTTCCAGTATAATCTCTTTATAACTGACACCGAATCTGTTATTTCTACCAAGCAGTTCTTCAGGAGTCTCTTTTCCGGAAATAATAGATGATCCTGGAAATTCCTTAATAAATAAAAGTAAAGTCTTGTTTAATTCACTCTCTCCAATCTGCTCTGATACACTAGTAATAATATCTTTAAAAAGATTTGGAGCCACTTTTTTCCTATGTTCAGCAATAACAAAATGAAGAATCTCGTCCATTAACCCCATTGCAAAAACATCTGATGCTCTAACTCCTTTTTTGGAAACCGAATTCATTCTCTCTGCAAATAGTCTGGCATTATAGGTATTGGCAAGGACTACATTTCCGGTTATGGAGAAAAGATTGTTGTCAAAGTTGTATTTTTTTCTTGAACTTTTCGAGATATGAAATTCCATGACTCTGTCAGAGTCAGGAACGATTGTGTGATTCAATTTTAGTTTTAACATTAGCAATTATCCTCTTTTTGATGTCAGGTTTTTTATTTTTAAAGTAAAAGGTTTATTTCTTAATAGTTGTTCTATTGTAAAATCTATTCTATAACTCCAGTTTTCATCTGTTACAGTACCGGGAACGTTAATTCTTTCGCTTTCCGGATCATCTCTTCTAAGATCTTCATCTATAGCCAATAGATCCTGGAACTGGAACATGGCAATTTTAGAACTAGTTTTTAGTAGAGCCTCATAAAGCCTGTAGATCTCTTCCCCAGATGGATTTTTCTCTAATGGTACGTCCAGATTCAGTGCTCTTGATACTTCATTATTAATTGTTAACTCACTCCACCACTGTCGTACAGTTGTTGAATCGTGGACTGCTGGTGTTGATACTGATAAATAGTTATACTCAGATGGTTTTATATATGGGTCTCCATACTCTTCATATCTTCTTGACCATCTAGTTATATGTAACCCCAGAATCTTCAACTCTTCAAGTACTTTTGGAACACAAGCGGGGATTGTTCCCAAATCTTCTGCACAAACGAGCATATCCTGACTGTTTTTCATAAAATCCAGTAGTTTTAACCCCTGTGCTTCCCAAATGAACATTGATTCACTGTTTTTTGAGTTTAGTAATTCACTTAGAAGGTATTTTTCATGATCTGATAAAGAGTGGAAAGCTCTGCTGTTGTAGTAAAACCATGTGGTTGTATATGAATCTTCATCAACTTTTAAAAGTGCAATATTATGGTAGAAGTTAATCATTGTAGACTTTGCATCATCAGAAAGTTCCTGATTATCCAGAATATATTGTACTGATTTTACTTCATCTCTAAAAAGATAGAGGTCTTCATTCCCTATCTGAACTAACAGGCTTTTTATTGCATCATTGGATTCAATACCCAGTCTGTTTCTCAGTTCATACCCTGGGACATGGGGTTCAGACATCCATTTTAAACGATCTCCGGATATTCCTATTTTTCCAAGTTCATTCGGTGTAATAAAAACATTTGGTTTATAATAACCCATAGATCCACTCTGATATTTCTCCGGGATTGTCCAAATTCTAAAGAACCCAAGTACGTGATCTATTCTATAGGCATGGTAAAATTTAGATGCCTGTTTTAGCCTATCTTTCCACCATTTGTAATTGTTCTTTTCCATTACATCCCAATTATATGTTGGAAATCCCCAGTTTTGTCCATCTTCCGAGAACATATCCGGTGGTGCACCTGCTCTGTTTTTTGTATTAAAGATGTCTCTGAATTCCCAGACATCAGCACTGTCTACATTCATTAAAATAGGAAGATCCCCTTTAAGGTTTACTCCAATGCTCTCCATGTATGAAGCTGAAGATGACAACTGTTTTTCAAGATGATATTGAATCCATGAATAAAAATGCATATTTTTTCTGTTTTTTTCATAAAAGTTTTCGATCTCTTCAGATGTTAAATCGTTGCTATTTTTCCATTCTTCCCATGGTAGTTCCTTGTTTTTTTCTTTTAGATAGGAGTAGGAAGCATAGGATTTTATCCATTGGTTTTTTTTCTCCCAGCCAAGAATCTTTTTGTTATTAATAATTGATTCAGAACTCTCTTTATAAATCTTTTTTAAAAGTTTTACTTTGTCTTTTAAAATTGCATTAAAATTAATGTTTTCTTTTTTTTCCCACTTGTTTTTTAATTTTTCGATTTCCTGTTTAAATTTCTTAGACTCAGGTAGTTCTGGGATACTAATATAAATAGGATGCAGCGCGAATGCACTAAGAGCACTATAAGGGGAGCTTTGATAACCGGTGTCATTTACTGGAAGTATTTGAATTAAATCTAATCCTGCCTCTTTACACCAATCGGCAAAATATTTCAGATCAGAAAATTCACCAACACCACAACTGCTTTCGGTCCTTAAGGATGATACCGGGATTGCGACTCCTGTTAAGAATTTTTTTTCCAGTGAATATTTCATTTTAATAACTCCTTGTTTTTTACATATTACATTTAGGCGGTTGTTACCCTGTTTTTACCATTATGTTTTGAGATATAAAGAGCATTATCAGCTCTGCCTATTATATCTTCCGGGGTTTTATCTATATCATCATCAAACTCGGCAATCCCGATAGATATAGTTACATTCATTATTCCATTTGCATGGCGTATTGTTAGATTTTCTATTCCTTTTCTAATCCTTTCCGCAACAACAACAGCTTCCTCTACAGTTGTTGCCCTGAGCATTATAACAAATTCCTCTCCTCCAAACCTGGAGGCTATATCATTGGCCCTAATTACCTGTTTTATAACTTCTGATACTCCTATTATAGTGTCGTCACCTGTTTGATGACCATATGTATCGTTAACATTTTTAAAATTATCAATATCCATCATAAGAACAACAAAATTATGATCTCCGGATTCTATACATTCATCCATAAATTTTGTAATAAAGTGTTTTATTTTTAATCCTGTCATCATATCCATTGTTGCCATATCGAAAAGAAGTGCATTCTGTATAGCAATTGATGCGTAGATTCCAATTTCGGATAGAAAGTCTTTATCGGATTTGGAAATTGGATCGGTATCTATTCTTCCTCCAAGCAGTACAAGTCCTGCAACCTTCTGGTTTATTACAAGTGGTATCAGAAGTTCTACGTTTTCCTGTATATATACACTGAAATCATACTTATCTGAAGATATTAATGGTGTTATTTCGTTAGTTACTAGACACCTTCGATTTTTTGCTAAAAATTCCATAATTTTAGCTTTGCAGTTTAACTGAATAGGTACATGGGGAGTAATTTCGAAACCCATGTAGTTTCTTTGTAGTGTTATTACTTCCGGCTCTATCTCTTTGCCTATGTAAAGAGCAGCTTTAACACACCTGGCCTGAGCCATAAATGTAAAGAGGATTGAATCAACAAGCTTCTTGAAGTTTAGTGTGGAGTTTAACACTTTTGTTACTTCAAGAAGTTGTTTTAATTCATATATTGTTTTCTCGTACTTTTCTACATCCATCTATATAAAGATATCTCGTGTATGTATAGTTTACAAGAAGTAATTAATTTATTTTTTACTTTATTTAAAGTAGTTAACCCCAGCTTTAAATAACCTTTGATCCTTTTCTCCGTAGATATTTTTACAGATATTAGACCCTATTCTTTCTGAGTGTCCCATTTTTCCAAATACTCTACCGTCTGGACTGGTTATTCCCTCTATTGCCAGGATAGAACCATTTGGATTATCACCAATATACTGGGTTGCAACCTGACCATTAGCGATTAGACTTTTTACAGTTTTTTCATCGGCAATAAATCTTCCTTCTCCATGGGATAAAGCAATCTGGTGTCTGTCTCCTACTGTGCAATTTTGTAACCAAGGTGACAAGTTGGATACAACTTCTGTCTCTGACATTTGTGAAATATGTCGTCCTATTGTATTGTATGTAAGGGTAGGGTCTGATGGTTTTATATCTCTTATCTCTCCATATGGAACCAAGCCAAGTTTAATTAGGGCCTGAAAACCGTTACATATACCCATCATTAAACCGTCTCTCTGGTTTAAAAGTTCAGTAACTGCATCTTTAATTGCAGGGTTTCTAAAGAATGCGGCAATAAATTTTGCAGATCCTTCCGGTTCATCTCCCGCACTGAAACCACCTGGAATCATCACTATTTGTGAGTTTTTAATATGTTTTACCATCTGATCTATAGACTCTTTAATATGTGACTCAGATAAGTTATTTATTACAAATGTTTCAGCTATTGCACCGGCTTTAGTAAAGGCTTTTGCTGTATCATACTCACAGTTTGTTCCTGGGAAAACAGGAATTATAACTCTTGGTTTTGGTACACTTATTTTAGGCTTTACAATTGACTTTGCCTTATACTCAATTTTAACTTTTTCCTGTGTGTCATTTACTCTAATTGGATATACATCGGATAGTGTCTCTTCCCAATTATTTATCATATCCTGGAGTTTTATAGTCTGATTAGAGACTTTTATTACCTGTTCACCAATAGTTTTTCCGAGTAAAACATATCTATGTTCTGGGAGTAAATTTTCATCCTCAATCTCCACAACAAAGGATGCAATATCGGTAGAGAAGAGATCGATATTTGCTGTGATATCCAATCCAATACTGTTTCCGAAGGTCATTTTACTAACTGCTGCAGCTATTCCACCTTTTTTTACTGTTTGTGCTGATATTATTTTTTTCTCTTTTATTAATGTGGTTATGTTGTTAAAGAGTTTTTCAATTTCCGGGTAGTCTGGTAGGTCATACTCATTTTTTGGTAGAGGGATGTAGGCTACACTGTTTCCTGCTGATTTAAATTCGGGACTTATAACGTAATTTATATCTACCGGTGCAACAGCAAAGGATACTAGGGTTGGTGGGACATGTAGTTCTTCAAATGTTCCGCTCATTGAGTCTTTACCACCAATTGCCCCGATTTTTAACTCTGTCTGAGCCTGGTATGCTCCAAGTAGTGCGTTAAATGGTTTTCCCCATTTCTTTGGGTCGTTTCCAAGTCTTTCAAAATACTCCTGGAAGGTTAGCCTTATCTCTTTTAGTTCCCCTCCAGCAGCTACTATTTTTGCTGCAGACTCTACAACTGCAAAAGATGCTCCATGGTATGGTGACCAGCTTGAAAGGTCAGGGTCGAAGCCGTAACTCATTAATGTCCCGTTTGATGTTTCCCCTTGAAGTACTGGGATTTTTGCACACATTACGTCTGTTGGTGTTAACTGTGTCTTTCCTCCAAATGGAAGAAGAACTGAACCGGCACCAATTGTGCTGTCAAATGTCTCTATTAAACCTTTTTGTGAGCAGACGTTTAAATCTGAGAGGTTGTTTAACCAGTCTTTTTTAATATCTCCGGTTGTTTTTATTACACTGCTGTTTTTAAACCAGTTTTCACTCTCGTTTGGCGAGATTGACTCTATATCTGTATCCTGGATAACTCCATTTGTATTAATAAACTCTCTGGACATAGAGACTATCTCTTTTCCTCTCCAGTTTATTTTAACTCTTGGGTCTTTTGTTACAACTGCAACTTCAACAGCTTCCAGGTTCTCCTCTTCTGCAAGTTTTATAAACTCTTTTACATCTTTAGGGTCTAGAACAACAGCCATTCTCTCTTGAGATTCTGATATTGTAAGTTCTGTTCCATCCAGACCATTGTATTTTTTAGGCACTACATCCAGGTCGATGATTAAGCCGTCTGCTAACTCGGCAATAGCTACTGAGACACCACCAGCACCAAAATCGTTACAGATTTTTATCATTTTTGAAGCTTTAGGGTTTCTGAAAAGACGTTGAATCTTTCTCTCTACCGGAGGGTTACCCTTTTGAACTTCTGCGCCACTTGTCTCTATTGACTCTTCTGTATGTTCTTTTGATGAACCTGTTGCTCCACCACAACCGTCTCTACCTGTTTTTCCACCGGTTAGAACAATAATATCTCCAGGTTCTGCTGTTGCTCTTGTTACATTTGATCTTGGAGCTGCAGCAATAACTGCACCAATTTCCATTCTCTTAGCTGTATAGCCAGGGTGATAAATTTCAGAAACATGTCCTGTTGCTAAACCAATCTGATTTCCATAGGATGAGTAACCATGTGCTGCCTCTGTACAGATTTTTCTCTGAGGTAATTTTCCAGGTATTGTATCCTCTATTGGTGTTAGTGGTGAACCTGCTCCTGTTACCCTCATTGCCTGATAAACATAGGATCTTCCTGATAGAGGATCTCTGATACAACCTCCAAGACAGGTTGCAGCTCCTCCAAAGGGTTCAATCTCTGTTGGGTGGTTATGTGTCTCGTTTTTAAACTGGATTAACCACTCTTCCTCTTTACCGTCAATAACTGCCGGAACAATTATTGAACAGGCATTTACCTCTTCCGACTCCTCAAGGTTTTCCATTAACCCTCTGGATCTTAGGTCTTTTGCTGCTAAAACAGCCATATCCATTAGACTGACAGGCTTGTTCTTACCTGCATATAGTCTCTCTCTTGTTTTTAGGTAGAGGTTGTATGAATCTTTTATCGGTTTTGAGTATTTTCCGTTATCGAATGAAATGTTTTTTAACCTGGTCATGAATGTTGTATGCCGACAGTGGTCTGACCAGTATGTGTCAAGCATTTTGATTTCTGTTATACTTGGGTCTCTTTTCTCTTCATCTCTAAAATATTTTTGACAGTGTAGAAGGTCAAGATCGCTCATTGCTAAACCAAGCTCTTTTCTCAGGTTTTTAACTTCTGACTCACTTAGTTTTATAAAGTTGGTTATATATTTTACATCTTCCGGGATTATCTCTTTTTCATGAAGTGTTTCTGGTTTCTCTAATTTTGCTTCTCTTGAGTCTACCGGGTTTATAAGGTATTTCTTTATTGATTCTAAATCGATTCTAAATCTTTATCTGAAATCTCACCTGAAAAAACATACTGCTTTGCTGTTTTAATTGATGGAGACTCCCCTGGTGCCATTATTTGTATACATTGTTCCGCCGAGTCTGCTCGTTGGTCGTATTGGCCTGGGAGGTACTCTACGGCAAAACTTTTTTCGCCATTAAGTTCAATTCTCTCTTCGTAAAAGTTATCTACCGGCGGTTCTGAAAAAACTATAGTTAATGCATTTTTGTATACATCTTCTGAAATATTTTCTATGTCATACCGAACTATTACTCTTACACCTGTTAATCCTGTGAGGCTCAGGTGGCTCTTTAAATCATGTAGTAGATGGTCTGCACCTCTCTACGTATACTCGTTTAATTATAGCCATATCAATTTTTATCAGATTTATTGTGATTAATCTATATTATGTTTGACAGGTTTACCCCGTATATCAAGGTTTTGGTAGATATTACGGGGTCATTTTTGGTTTCGTCTATATTTTTGTTAAATAGATAACACCTGATGCGTAGTCTTTATTCATCAGAGGTAATCTGAATCCCCGGTTTATTAACTCTGAACCAGAGTAGGTTTTGTTTGTCTCTTTATCAATGTAAGAGCTATTTGGGTCAACGTATGGTAGTTTTAAAAGTTGTCGTGTATATTTTATATCTGCTTTATCTAGAAACCAGAATAGAAGCAGTTCTGTTTTACTGCTGTCAATGAACATCCAGGATGTCTGATCCCCTTTAAATGGGCTGAGTAGTCTGTAAAACTCCCCTAGTTGAATCAGTTTTCTGTGTTTCTTGTAAAAATTTATTCCGTTTTTTACAATTTTCAGCTCTTCCGGGTCTGTAAGATTTAGATCAAGCTCAAAACCTAGATTCCCTGACATTGCAGCATTCAATCTTGCTTCTATTGGTGTCGTTCTCTCAAGTTGGTGGTTAGGGCATGCAGAAACATGGGATCCCATTGTTATAATTGGGTAGACTAAACTGGTTCCATACTGAATTTTTAATCTTGCCATGGCATCTGTATTGTCACTGGTCCAGTATTGTGGCATGTAGTAGATTAATCCCGGATCGAATCTTCCTCCTCCTCCCGAGCAACCTTCGAAGAGAATGTGTGGGAATTGGGTAACAAGAGTGTCCATTAATCTGTATAATCCAAGAACATATCTATGGGATGTCTCTCTTTTCTTATGGGCAGGGAGGTACTTTGAATATGTCTCTGTCAGGTATCTGTTCATGTCCCATTTAACATAGGTTATATTTGCTTTTCTGAAAATTTCAGTAAATGTTTCGATTAACCAGTCTACAACTTCCGGATTTGCTAAATCCAGTACGTATTGGTTTCGTCCCATTGACGGGTCATCGCTACAGGAACCAAGGAGCCAGTCAGGGTGTTGTTTTAGAATGTCTGCATCCGGGTTTGCCATTTCCGGTTCTACCCATAGTCCAAACTCCATGTAATGAGAGTTTATTTCTTCTGCTAATCCTTCAAGACCTTTTCTTAACTTCTCTCTATTTACAACCCAGTTTCCAAGGCCTTTTTTGTCCCCATCCCTTGCCCCGAACCATCCATCATCCAGTACAAAGAGTTCGATGCCCACTTCGCTGGCTTTTTTTGCGATATTTACTATTTTATCGTGGTCAAAATCGAAATAGGTTGATTCCCAGTTATTAATTAGTATTGGTCTCTCCCTGTTTGCAAACTGTTGAGGAATTAATCTCTCTCTAAAGAATTTATGAAATGTGTTACTCATTCCATTAACTCCACTGTTTGAATATACAAGAACAGCTTCCGGGGTTGTAAAACTCTCTTGTGGTTCGAGAATCCATATAAATGTTTCCGGGTTAATTCCCCCTGAGATTCTTACAATGTCTGTATGGGTTTTTTCTACACACATCTGATAGTTTCCGCTATAAATAAGTGAGAACCCCCAGATTTCTCCAGTGTGTTCAGTTGTTGATGGGTAAGTTACAGCACAAAATGGATTAAAGATATGGCTACTTGAGCCTCTATTACTGGAAATAACACTTTTCCCATTTTTAATCTCTTGTTGTTGTATATGTCTCTCTCTAGCCCAGTTCCCTTCCAGGGTTATTAGTTGTAAATTTTCATCGTTATGATTTAGTGGCATATCAATGTTAAAGCTAAGAAGTGTATTTAGAGTTAAGTTGCTCTGACTTAAATTTTTAACTTTAATAGATCTGGTTATAATATTGTAATCGTAGTAGACCGAATAGATCAGATCTATTTCAACTTCTGAATTTTCATCTTGAAGGGTAATTAACAGAGTCTCTACCTTGTCTCCCTTCTTATATCTTCCCTGAGGGAATTGTTCTACTACTGGTTTTCCTTTGGTAATTTTATGGCTTTTATACCCTAGTGTTAAAAATGGTATCCCTGTAATATTTTCAATATCCACTGTTGGGTGTCTAAAATCCCCTTTGCCTGTAAAGCCTATTTCTAGTGGCAGTGTTTCAAGAAAAACAGTGTTTTTTGGGGAAATATTTACTACAAAAGGTTTATCCTGCTCAATGTTGTCAAAATCATTTTGCAAGGTTTCAATTTTTGTACCCCAATAGAGGTGTCTTATATGTTTTCCTTTGTAGATTTCTATATAGTATAAATTTTTCTCTGTTTCCAGGTTAAATATGTGGGTTTTTTCTGAATAACTAATCAATCAGGATCTCCTTTTATGGCTATTTTATATATCAAAATTATTCTCTTTATAGTCAGCTGTCAACTGAAAAAGTGTAAATATTTAGTAAAATTTTAGTAAAATTGAGTTGTGATATAATGTGAAAATAATTTTTTTGATTTAATAAAAGAGTAAAAGCATGATTTAGATTCAGATGATGACCCTAGAAATAAATAATTATTAAAATAAAAGTGTATAGAATTTCAAATACAGACTATCTCTCACAGTAGTTCATCTATAGATACAAATTGATAGCCTCTATTCTTTAGTGTCGTAATTATTATTTCTAGGGCTTCAGGAACCCATTCTCTATTTGCAGCAGAATTTACATCAATAAAATCATATTCTGTTGGTCGTGGGAATAGTTCACTTCCGTTGTGTAACACCAGAATTCCGCCCTTTTTTTTATCAAAATAGTTAATTAAATTTTCTATATATTTGGGACTGGAATTTTTATTAATAAATGTATCAGTTGGATTGTGGGTTGCGTAGAGTATTTTTGTTCCATTTGCTGTTAATTTATTTTTAAATGAGTTTGTAAGAATACCTACCGGTGGTCGAAAAAGAGTAATTTTAACACGATACCCAATCTCTTGATAAAGGACTTCTTCAAATTCTTGTTTTTCTGACTCAAACTGAATAAGTGACTTGGTTAAATATAGTTCATGGTTTCTCGAATGAAAAGCAATGGAGTGTCCCTCACTAATAATTCGTTTTAGAATTTCTCCATTTCCCTTCAGTTTATATGTAACCAGACTAAAACAAGCTTTAACATTATGCTGTTTAAGAATGTCAAGAATTTCATTATCAACACTTTGCAATTCAGAAGGCCCATCATCTAATGTTATTAGTATTTTATTCTCGGATAAATTTAGTCTTTCTCTAGTAGTTAAAATTGTTGTGCATGAATTATTTAATAATACTAAAATAGCTAATGCATAGAGTTTAATTTTAAAAATATTTAATTTTTTATCCATATAAATTCTTCTTTAAATGTTTATTCTACTGTCAATTATTTAACTTACAAAAACAATTATACCTAATAATTATTAGTAATATAAAGGATTAATAAAATTTTATTTTATCTGCTGCAAATGGGAAAAGTCATAACTTTTCAGCCTTAAGTTCAGTCTCAAGCAATTTGTACTGTTTTTTTGTAATTATTTATACAATAATTAAGATATGAAGTATATCTATTTTATAATTCTGGTATTCTTGGCTAATCTGCTTTTTTCTTATGAGTATCTATCTGAAGATAGTGATTTTATTGATGTGTATTTTGAAAAGATGGAGAGTGGAGGGTACTCTTTTTATGCAGATAACAGGCATTTTATTCCTCAATTTATAAGTCTTGGTTTTACAACCTTAAATAATATGGTGATGGATAGAGAAAACCCAAGTAGAATAACTTTGCAACCAGGTGATGAAAAGGTATTAATTGCAGTTTTAAAACCAAATATTGAAAACAGATCATACAGCTTCAGAAGCAGGCTGTCATTTACAAATGGTGATCCTTTAACCGTGGTTCCTGATGATTATCTTTATATCTTGCCTTTTGAAAATGGAAAAAAATATAAACTTGATCAGGGTTTTGGTGGAAAATTTTCCCATCAAAAAGAGAACTTTTATGCCCTTGATTTTTCTATGGATATTGGCACAGCCGTTTGTGCTGCTAGGGAAGGTATTGTTGTGGAGGTTAAGGAAGACTCAAACAGAGGAGGGGCCAGTGCTTCTTATGCAAACTATGGGAATTATATTGTTGTATATCATAGTGATGGAACCTTTGCCAGTTATGTTCATTTAAAATTGAATGGTTCTTTAGTAAATGTTGGTGATAAGGTTACTCCTGGGGAAGTTATTGGTTACAGCGGAAATACTGGACTCTCTACTGGGCCACATCTTCATTTTTCTGTAAATATTCCGACTATTGAGGGCTCAAGACAATCTATTCCCATAAAACTTAAAGGTGTAAATGGAGAGTCTGTTGATCCTGAAGTTGGGGAGTATTACTATTCAAAGCATCCAGATGGAGAAAATTTTGAAGTTTATTATGGAAAAGATATAACAGATGGAGATTATGAAGGTTATTTAGAGCCTGTTGATGAAACTAATACTCTAAAATTCCGTGATGAATCTGTAGATAGTACAACAGTAATTTATTGCAGAAACGGTTTTGATAAAACAGTTAATGGGAAGGTCTCCTTCTCTTTAAGCAACTCTAGAACTGGAAAAAAATCACCTATAGAAATTGAACTTCCTCCTTTATCTGAAGTTTTTATAACAACTGTTAAACCAATTAATCCAGGGAAACCTTTTCAGTTCTCATATACTATATCCTATTCTATCCAGGAATAATAACTCTATTTGACATTAAATAAGCCTTTTTAACTATGTGAAAACAAGTCTAATGAATTTATAATTTTTGAATATTTTTTATGTTCTTAAGGAGAGCTTATGCTTAGTCAGGAAATAATTCAGAAATTTAGGGATGCAAAATTTGGCATGTTTTTACACTGGGGTGTCTACTCAATTCTTTCAAAAGGTGAGTGGGCTATTTTTAGAGAAAAAATTCCTAAAGAGAAATATAAAAAATATCAAAGAATGTTTAACCCTGTTAAATTTGATGCCAGAAGATGGGTCAAATTAGCTCAAGATGCCGGAATGAAATATATTTGTATAACTAGTAAACATCATGATGGATTTTGTATGTATGACTCAAAGTATACTGATTGGAAAATTACAAATACTCCCTTTGGAAGGGATATATTAAAAGAACTTGCTGACGCATGCCATGAAGCGGGAATGCTTTTTGGAATTTATTATTCAATATGGGATTTATGGGTTAATGATCTGGACGGCGGACTTAATGAAATGGGTCTTGATGGAGAATTTATCGGACGAGGGGCAGAAGCCTGGAAGCCTGGAAAGTCAGGAATAGATTATATGCATAATCAGGTTGAGGAGTTATGTACTGGATACGGTAAGGTAGACTATTTCTTTTTTGATGTAAAAAGAGCTCCAGGCGAAGACTATAATGGCTTGGAACTTATTGAAAAAATGAGAAAGTGGCAGCCTGAAATGATAATAAATGATAGACTTGGAGTACCTGCAGATTGTGCAAGCCCTGAGAATGTAATTCCGGATAAACCAATAGTGGATGCCAATGGAGACCTTCTTTTATGGGAGAGTAATATGTGCTCAAACAAGAATTGGGCCTATGTTCATGATGATAAATGCTATAAAACTTCTGTTGAAGTAATTAGGGAGCTGGTAAATGCAGTTTCCAAGGGTGGAAACTTTTTAATAAACGTAGGTCCTACAGCTCTTGGGGATTTTCCAAAAGAGAATTTAGCAATGTTAAAGGAAGTTGGAGAGTGGATGGAGTATCATGGGGAAGCAATCTATGGATGTGAATTATATCCTTTAGGGCCAGGAGCAAACCATTTTAGATGGAGAGGTCTATCAGCAACAGTTAATAAAAGTGGAGATACAGTATATATTCACATTCCAAACTATCCGGCATCCGGAACTGTAGATAACAGGGTTGTTATACCAGGATTTCCCGATAGGGAAGTTGACTATATGTATCTTCTTGAAGATGGAACAGAGGTTGATTTTGTCTATGAAGGTTACTATGCAAGGGATAATAAATCTATAACTCTACTACTTCCAAGAGAACCTGGGCATCAGGCTGTTACAACAGTTGCAATAAAATTTAAGGAATCTATAGAAAAGGAGTAAGCTCAATATTATTTATGTCAGATCAGAAACCCGAGGACTTTATATACTTTTTATTAAAAAAATGTAATGGAGAAGTTTCTTTTTCTGACATAATATAAGCCTTTTTATCCATGTACGGAATAGAAATTGTGAAGCTAAAATATTAGGAAAGCAAGAAAATTAATGGAAAGGAAAATTAATGATTAAAAAACCAAATATTTTATTTCTCTTTGCAGATGACCAGAGATTTGACACAATTAATGCACTAGGTAATAAACAGATATTAACACCAAATATTGATGAGCTAATTAAAAAGGGTACAACATACACTCAGGCTCATATTCCTAGTGGAACTTCTCCTGCAGTTTGTATGCCTAGTAGAGCAATGTTGCATACAGGACGAGAATTATTCAGTATTAAAGATGAGGGACAGACAATAGATTCTAACCATCCCCTTTTAGGAGAGACTCTTTTACATAATGGATACGATACCTTTGGTACAGGTAAATGGCATAACGGAACAGATGCGTATTATAGAAGTTTTAGTAATGGTGGTGAAATTTTCTTTGGGGGGATGGAGGACCACTGGAATGTTCCAGTGCATGAGTTTGACCCAACAGGTAAGTATGATGGGAGAGTTAGAAAAACAATGCACTCTTCTCATAGCAACTGGACAAATACATTTATATCTAACAGAGTCTCTCCAGGAAAACACTCAACTGAACTTTTTTCAGAGGCAACAATAAATTACATAAAAGAGCGAAAAAGTGAAAAACCTTTCTTTGCCTATGTTTCATTTATGGCTCCTCATGATCCAAGAACTATGCCACAGGAATTTAAGGATATGTATAATCCTGATAAAATTGAAGTTCCTAAAAATTTTATGGCAAGTCACCATATAGAGTATGCAAACACAGCTTGTAGAGATGAGGTTTTAGCTCCATATCCAAGAACTGAGGCAGATGTAAAGAGTCATTTAGCTGAGTATTATGCAATGATAACCCATCTGGATTATGAAGTTGGTAAAATTATTAAAGCTTTAAAAGATTCTGGTGAGTATGAGAACACAATTATTATCTATACTGCTGATAACGGATTGGCAGTTGGTCAGCACGGGCTGTTTGGTAAACAGTGCCATTACGAGCACAGTATCAGAGTTCCATTTATTATCTCAGGACCTTCAATTCCAGAAAATATTATAAAAGAAGATTTTATTTATCTTTTTGACATATTTCCTACAATATGCGACTTGGTAAATATTGAAAAACCAAAACCGGTTCAGGGTATCAGTTTCTTTAAAGGTATAATGGGGCAGGATTACAACAGCCGTAAAGAACTTTACTTTGCTTATACTGATAAGATTAGAAGTGTAAAAAATAAAAAATATAAGTTAATGCAGCATGTTTATAAGGAAAGGGTTACAACCCAACTTTTTGACTTGGAGAATGATCCACTGGAGATGGCCAATATTGTTGAACAGTTACAATATAAGGAGATTGTTAAAGAGTTATCAGAAAAACTTTTTTATTATCGGGATCAGTGGAAAGATGAATTACACCCCTTGGGGGCATCATACTGGAATCAGTATAAAACAATTACAAAATGCTAGTTTATTAAAGGAGAATAATAATGAACAAGGAAAAAACTGAAAAATATTTGGAAAAGATAGATTCAGTTATTGAAAATGGAAAATACAAAGATGATTGGGCATCTTTAGGTAACTATCCTGTTCCGGAGTGGTATAAAAATGCCAAATTTGGAATTTTTATTCACTGGGGTGTATATAGTGTTCCTGCCTTCGGGAGTGAATGGTATCCAAGATTTATGTATTTAGAAGGTTCTAAAGTTTACGAGCATCATAAGAAAACCTATGGTGAGCCTAAAGATTTTGGCTATGCTGATTTTGTTCCAATGTTTAAAGCTGAGAAATTCAATCCAAAAGAGTGGGTTGAACTTTTTAAAGAAGCTGGAGCTAAATATGTAATGCCTGTTGCAGAACATCATGACGGTTTCCAAATGTATAATAGCGATTTATCCGACTGGAATGCATATAAAATGGGTCCTAAAAGAGATGTTTTAGGCGAGTTAAAAAAAGAGGTAGAAGATGCAGGAATGGTTTTCTCTGCCTCCAGTCATAGAGCTGAAAACTATTTCTTTTTCGGAGGGTGCAGAACCTTTGATTCCGGCTTGGATAAAATTGAGTTCCAGGAGCCATACGGTTTTGCTAAACCATACTATGTTGGTGGAAATGACAATTCCCATGAATCTTTAAATACAATTTATTCAACTCCCTCAAGTAAAGAGCATTTAGAGGATTGGTTGGTTCGTACATGTGAAATTGTAGACAAGTACCAGCCTAAAGTTGTCTGGTTTGACTGGTGGATTCAGACAGTCTCTTTTAAGCCATATCTAAAGAAATTTGCGGCTTATTACTACAATAGAGCATTGGAGTGGGGGCATGAAGTAGCAATTAATTATAAAAATGATGCCTATGCATACTCAACAGCAGTATTTGATATTGAGAGAGGTCAGTTAAGTGCAATTAGACCACAATTCTGGCAAAATGATACATCAATTGCTAAAAATTCATGGTGTTTTACAGAGAATAATGACTTTAAAAGACCAAATGATATAATTTGCGATTTAGTAGATATTGTTAGTAAAAACGGTAGTCTGTTACTTAATGTTGGTCCAAAATCCGATGGAACTATAACAGATGAGGAAAAATCTGTATTAAAAGGTATTGGAAACTGGCTTAAAGTAAATGGAGAATCAATATACGATACAAGTTACTGGAAGATTTTTGGAGAAGGTCCGACAATTGTTCCAGAAGGGACATTTACTGATGATAAAAGATCCCCATTTACAAAAGAGGATGTAAGATTTACATATAAGGCGCCATATTTATATGCTACAGTTCTCTCCTGGGATGATAGTGATAGTGCCACAATTAAATCTCTTGGTAGTTTAATTAATCCATTTAATGGAGACGTTAAGGGGATTGAGGTTCTGGGATTTGATGTTACAGTTGATTATACCCGTGATAAAGAGGGAATGCACTTAACATTAAGTTCAAAAATTAAAACAGAATATCCGGTCTGCTTTAAAATATTTATAGATTAACTTTTCAGGGGTTGTGTACAAAATTTATACTATTTCCAAGATAGAGAGATTTTATAGAGTGTACATGCCCCAGACCTTTAAAATCCACTTCCCATATTTCCCCATTATTAGGAAAACTGACAGAAAATTCCGGTAAAGTATTCTCAAGAACTGATCTTATAAGTCTAAAGGTTACAGCGTGGGTTACAATCAGGACATTCTCAGTGGTGTCGGGATTCAGTTCGGAAAAAAAGCTTACTACCCTGTCAGCAATATCGGAATATGACTCTCCGTTACCTTCAGGTTTCCAGTTCCATCTTTTGAGTGTTTCATTTTCATATAAAGGATGAATTTTAACTTCATCATAGGTCATTCCGGAGAAAATACCTAAATCCTGTTCTGCTAATCTTATATCAAAGTCAGGTGTTAGTTTGTACTCATTACAGAAAAAACTAGCTGTTTCTTCAGCTCTGATAAGGGGAGAAGATATAATTTTATCAATTTTTACAATCTCTTTTAGCTGGGATGCAATAAGTTTTGCATCATTTTTACCCTCATCTGTTAAAGGGAAAGGAAGTCTGCTTGCCATTATTCTTTGCTTGTTAGCTTCACTTTCGGCATGTCTAATTATATAAAGTTTCATTAAGTTCTCCTTGGGATAAATGGGGCTTCAACTATATAATTCTGAACACCTTTTCCTTCCAGTATATCTTTTATTGCAATAATCGAATTTTTACCAATATCTTCAAGATTTTGAGATATAGTTGTAATAGGGAAGTAGGATGTAACCTTGTCAACCATGTCTCCAAATCCAATAACCTTAACTTCCTTTCCAACAAGAATACCCATTTCTGTTAAAGCACCAATGGCACCAATTGCCTCATAATCATTAGCACAGAAAATACAGTCTACATAGGCAGAATCGAAGAAATCCTTTACAACCTCGTATCCGCTAATAGCGTCAAAGTCACTATTTCTAAAGAAAACTTCCTTTTCTACAAGCCACTGTTGTTCCTGGAGTATAGAGTAGAAACCCTTCATTTTTTCAATAACATTGTATTGGTAATCCCGGCCTTTAAGAATAAGCATGGATTTTATTCGATCCTCTTTTATTGCCTCGTTAAATGCTGTAATTACAGCAGAATCATAGTTATTGATTACAGCAGAAGCCCCTTCTAGAACCCACTCAATTGTAACAAAGGGAATAATTTTAGCAATATCCATACAGACTTTTTTTACTTCGCCAAATGCTTCCTCAATAAATATTACAGCAGCACCTTCATCTTTAGCTTTATATAAGCTATCAATTGTATTCTGGTTCCAGTTTGGTTTATCTGTATTTAGGGAGTTTAATATTATTTCATATCCCCTGCTGTTTGCCTCCAATGTTAAACCTGTAAGAATTTTCATAAAAAATGATAAAGCAGAAGATGGCAGAAAAACATAAACTCTGTTGCTAAATGATTGTTTTAATTCAGATACAAAAGTCCCCTTTCCTGAAGATGAGTATACTAAATTCTCCTGTTGCAGAAGGCTAAATGCTTTTTGGGCAGTAGTGAGAGATACACCTGTAGTTTTTACAATATCTCTAACAGATGGCAGAAGTGTTCCCGGAGGATATTGTCCTGTTAGGATATACTCCTTTATCTGATCAGCAATCTGTTTAAAGGGGTGCTTGTCTGAATTATAATCAATATTTATTTCCATAATTAAAGCTAGTATATATATTAGAGGGGTAAATTGTCAAACAGTGTTCTATAACACAAAAGATAATTTTTTTAGGATAAAGATTTTTCAAATTTATTAAAAAAAAGCTTTTCTTTTTTGATATAGCAGTGTACTATAACACCATGGAGAAGTTAGATGAGTGATTATATATTAGCTTTTGATTTGGGAACGACAAGTATTAAGACTGTTCTTTTTAATAAAAAGCTCCAAATCGTTGCTTCGGCAGGAAAAGATTATCCTACAAGTTATCCTGCCGCAAACTGTGCAGAACATAACCCTGAAGATTGGTGGAAAGCAATTATTGAGACAACTGATGAGGTTGTACATAAAAGCGGTATAGATCCAAAAGAGGTTAAGGTTATTGCTATTGATGCAATGACACCGGTTCTTGTAGTGGTTGATGAGAAAGGTAATTCTCTTAGACCAGCGATTATATGGATGGATAGAAGATCCAGTGCTCAATGTAAAGAGATCGATGAAAAAATTGGTTCAAGATTGTTCGAGATAAACGGAAATCATAACGATCCATCAAATTTTGCCCCTAAAATAATGTGGGTTCGTGATAATGAACCTGAGATATATAATAAGACTTATAAGTTTTTATATGCAAGCTCCTATCTGGTTAACAGATTAACAGGTGAGATGGTAGTTGATAAAACCCAGTGTGGTTTAAGTCAACTTTGTGATACAAAAACAAGCACATGGTCTGATGAGTTAATTGAAGGTTGCGGTTTATCGAAGGATAAATTACCAAGAATTGTGGACTCTACTGATATTGTTGGAAATCTTACTCCACATGCAGCAGCTCTTTTAGGCTTAACTACAGATACCGTAGTAATTGCAGGAGCAATGGACAATGTTGCAGCAGGGTTAGGTACTGGGGTTTATGATGATGGACAGGTTTATATCTCTGCCGGAACAGCTTCGAACTGCTGTGCGTGTACTGCAGAACCTCTATATCATGAATCACTGCATGTTTATCACCATATTGTTCCAGGTCGATGGTTAGCTGTAGCTGGTGTTGATTACGGTGGAGCAGGTCTAAAGTGGTTTAATAATCTTTTAGGCGATATGACAATAACAGATTTGGTAAAAACAGTTGAAGCTAAAAAAGGTAAATTGGCATCAATGATCTTTTTACCATACATGGTAGGACAGAGAGCTCCTTTATGGAACACTGATACAAGAGGAACTATTTTTGGTCTGGAACCATCGGTTGATAGGGCAGATTTAGCTAATATGTTCATGGAAGGGAATGCTTTAGGTGTTAAAGTTATATTCGATATAGTAGAGTCTTTGGGCTTTAAAGCTAAAGAGGTTAAACTTACTGGTGGTTGTTCAGTTAGTTCATGGTACTCCCAGATTTTTTCTGATGTAACCGGTAAACATGTTGAAGTTGCAGGAGAGAGCGATGTAGCTTCTTTAGGTATGGCAATGGCTGCAGCTTATGCAATGGGGTATTACAAAAGTTTTGATGAGATGACCAAGATTATTAATATAAGAGCTAAATATTCACCAGAACCAAAAGCTGTAGAGTATTACAATGATATGTCAGTTCTGTTTAAGAAACTTTATGCTCAGGTTGT
Organism: Spirochaetales bacterium; assembly: GCA_003247135.1. Lineage (GTDB taxonomy): Bacteria > Spirochaetota > Spirochaetia > DSM-2461 > DSM-2461 > Thiospirochaeta. The sequence goes on from QKAW01000033.1 coordinate 55,766, forward strand.
TGAGCAGTATAGTGATCTGCATAAAATAAGAGAAAAATATATGGTTAAAGAGGAGAAGTCAGTATGATTGCTGGTTTAAGAAATGGAGTTAAGAATTTCGAGGCTGTAGAGAGACAAATGCCTGAAATTAATGATGATGAAGTACTAATTAAAGTTGCATTTGCCGGAATTTGCGGTTCAGATATTCATAGAGGTGAAGAAGACAACGCAAAGTGGGATACAATTGTTCTGGGGCATGAGTTTTCCGGTGTAATTGAAAAAATCGGGGCAAATGTTACAGGTTATAAATTGGGACAGAAAGTTTCAGCTGCACCTCTTTGTCCCTGCCATAAATGTGATGCTTGTCTAGAGGGAAATTTCTCACTATGTAAAGGTTATACCTTTGTAGGTTCAAGAAAAGATGGAGCTTTTGCAGAATACGTTGTATTTCCAGGAAAAAACCTTGTTCCGTTAAGCGATGATTTCCCATTGGAAAAAGGAGCTTTAATTGAACCAATAACAGTTTGTCTTCACCCGATTCTAAGACTAGGTAATCTTTTAGGTTCCACTGTTGCAGTTACAGGTTTAGGTGGAATCGGTCTATTAGCTGTTCAGATTTTTAAAGCTCTTGGTGCTAAGAATATTATTGTTAGTGACGTTGTTGATGAAAAAATTGAGTTGGCAAAAAAACTTGGTGCAACCCACGGAGTAAATGTTCTAAGAGATAATCTTGTAGAAATTGCGGCAGGTCTTGGTGGAGCAGAAGTAGTTTTTGAGGCTTCAGGATCATTACCAGGTAAAAAATCTGCTATCCAGATTGCTAAAGGTAGAGGAAAAATACTACTTGTTGGAACAAACCCTTCTCAAGAAGTTGTAATGGATGGTGTTCTTTTTGAATTAGTATCAAGAAAAGAGCTTGAAATGATAGGTTCCTGGATGAACTATTCCGCACCTTGGCCTGGAAAAGAGTGGTCAATAGCTGCCTGGATGTTAGAGACAGGTATGATTAAAACTGATGGAATAGTTACACATACTTACCCATTAAAAGATGTACAAATAGCATTTAATGCTGTTTACGATCCAAAAGAACCAACAATTAAAGTAGTACTTGAAGCTTAGGAGACATTATGAACGCAAGAGATGAATTTATAGAACTGTTAAAAGGAAATAAAAATAAGAAAGGAACAGGTTTGTACTCAGTTTGTTCCGCTCACAACTATGTTATTAAAGCTTGTATGCTACAAGCTAAAAGTGATAACTCTATTGTATTAATTGAGTCAACATCTAATCAGGTAGATCAAAACGGTGGATATACAGGAATGAAGCCTGCTCAGTTTGTTGAGTATGTTAATACTTTAGCAGACGAAGTTAACTTTCCAAGAGAGAAAGTATTACTAGGTGGAGATCATTTAGGTCCAAACGCTTGGCAAAAACTGAATTCCGATGAAGCAATGAAAAACTCCCATGTATTAATTGAAGAGTATATAAAAGCCGGTTACCAAAAAATACATTTAGATGCAAGTATGTTCCTTGCTGATGATAAAGGTGACAGACACAAAGCATTAGCTGATGAAATTGTTGCATCAAGAGCAGCAGCACTTTGTAAAACAGCAGAAGAGACATGGGCAAAATACAGATCTGAATTCCCAAAACCAATATATGTTATAGGAACAGAGGTTCCAATTCCAGGTGGAGCTCAGGAAGAAGAGGATCATGTAGATGCTACAACTCCAGAAGATGCACATAAAACTATAGCTGTAACAAAAGATGCCTTCCTTAAAGCGGGACTTGATGACGCATGGAGCCGTGTTTATGGTGTAGTTGTTCAACCCGGGGTAGAGTTTGGTGATGATCAGGTATTTGATTACAGCAGAGAGAATGCAAGTAAGTTAATAAGTGCAATTGATGATTACGATCAACTTGTTTACGAGGCACACTCAACAGATTATCAGACAGAAGAGGCTTTAACTCAGTTAGTTGAGGATCATTTCTGCATATTAAAAGTTGGTCCATGGTTAACTTATGCTTATAGAGAAGCACTTTTTGCTCTTGCTCAAATAGAGAAAGAGTTAATGGCAAATAAAATTAGTCAGCAGTCATATTTAGTAGAAAGACTTGATGAAGTTATGGTTGAAAATGATGGATATTGGAAAAAATACTATCCAGGAACACCGGAAGAGCAGGCTTATAAAAGAAAATATAGTTTTTCAGACAGAAGCAGATACTACTGGCCTGATGCAACTTTAACATCTGCAATTAATAAAATGTTTACTAACCTTACTAATGAGGGTATTTCCCTTTCATTATTAAGTCAGTATCTGCCAAATCAGTATTTATCTGTAAGAGCAGGAAATATAAAAGCAACACCTGAAGAGCTTGTTTTAGATAGAATCAGAGATGTTGCATCGATATATGCCAGAGCATGTAATTTAAAAGGAGGAAAATCTTGTTAAGAGGGATTGATCCGGTTATTTCGCCGGAATTATTGGACATTCTGTTTAGAATGGGTCATGGTGATGAGATTGTTATTGCAGATGCATTTTTCCCGGGGGATACTTTTGGGCAAAGAGTTATTAGAGCTGATGGTATTAGAATACCTGATCTGTTAAAGGGAATTCTTCCATTAATTACATTGGATAGTTATGTTGATCATCCATTAATAATGATGGCAGCTGTAAAGGGTGACACTCTGGATCCGGAAGTTGAGAAATCCTACAGAAAACCTGTAGATGAAATCTGGCCAGGAACACCTGAGATCGAAAGAATTGATCGATTCGATTTCTATGATAGAGCAAAAAAAGCATTCGCTGTAGTTATGTCTGGTGAAGTAGCTAAATACGGAAATATAATTTTAAAGAAAGGTGTAATTAACCGGTAAGGTTAATTTTAAAGGAGAAATAATGAGTTACGCAGAAACAGGAAAATTTGAGATTGCAGCAGATGGTGTTGATCCAAAACTAGTTCCAAAAAGAAAATTAAGAACAGGTGCAGAAATGCCAGCTATAGGTTTAGGTACTTTTGGTTCAGATAGATTTACTCCAGCTGAAGTTGCATCAGCTGTTATTGGAGCTGCTGAAGTTGGTTACAGACACTTTGACTGTGCTTCAATTTATGGAAATGAAAAAGAGATTGGTGAATCTTTTAAAGTAATAATGGACGGTGGAATTCCTAGAGAAGAGTTATTCATTACGTCAAAATTATGGAATGATAAACACAACCCGGAAGAAGTAATACCACAATGTAAACAATCTTTAAAGGATTTAGGATTAGACTACCTTGACTTATACTTAATTCACTGGCCTTTCCCTAACTTCCACCCTATTGGTTGTTCAGTAGATTCAAGATCACCGGATGCAAAACCATATATTCATGAGAACTACATGAAAGTGTGGAGAGAACTTGAAAAATTAGTTGAAATGGGTCTTGTAAAAGCTATTGGTACATCAAACATGACTAAAGCTAAAATGGAACTTCTTTTAAAAGATGCAAAAATCAAACCAGCAGTAACAGAGATGGAGTTACACCCACACTTTCAACAAACTGAATTATATAACTACTATGTATCAGAAGGTATTCAACCAATAGGTTTCTGTCCAATCGGTTCACCAACAAGACCAGACAGAGATAAAACAGAGACTGATACAGTAGATATTGAAGATCCGGCAATTGTTGCAGCAGCTAAGAGACTAAATGTTCACCCAGCTACAGTATGTGTTAAATGGGGATCTCAAAGAGGACAAATACCTATTCCTTTCTCTGTAAGAAGAAACGAGTATTTAAGCAACCTTGAAGGTGTTGTAAAAGATCCTTTAACTGCTGAAGAGATGGCTGAAATAGCTAAAAACGATAAAAACTGTAGACTTATTAAAGGTCAAGTATTCCTATGGAAAGAGAACCAAACATGGGAAGATCTGTGGGACCTAGATGGTACTATAGCAAAATAGCTTCTTTTTTTATTTAATAAATATCTCCAAATTAATCCCTCGAAAGAGGGATTTCCTTTTTATAACAATTTATGTTTATCAGAAAATTATAGAATATTCCGGTAAAAGTATAAATTTTTACGGTTGTGCTCTAAACTGTAAAAACAATTTTACTGATAAAGTATCTCGGTTATATAATGGTTTCATGTTTAATTTAATATTTGTTGATGATGAGTCAATTATAAGAGATGGTATATCCAGTTGTGTTCCCTGGAATATAAATGGTTTTAATTTGACAGGTCTGTTTGAAAATGGAACACAAGCTTTGGATTATATAAAAAATAATCCGGTGGATGTTGTTATTACAGATATTAATATGCCTTATATGGATGGCTTAACATTGAGTAAAATATTAGCAGAGCAGTATCCTCAAATAATGGTATTACTTTTATCGGGATATGATGATTTTGAATATGCTCAGCAAGCATTAAAAAATCATGTAAGAGATTTTCTCCTAAAACCAATTACTGCCAGTGAGTTATCTCAAACTCTGGAAAATATTTACAAAGAAATAACAGAAAAAAAAGAACAAGAGAAGACCAATGAAGAGATGAAGGAGAAACTTGAACAGAGTTTTCCTCTATTAAGGGAACGCTTCTTTAACAGACTTGTAAATGGAAGACAGACTGAAGAGAATATAAATCTACGTAAAAATTATTTTAAGTGGAATGATTTGCAACAACTTTATCAAGTTTCAATAATAAAAATTAGTGAGAACTGGAATGAACTTGAACGAATCACCCTTTTTGAATTCTTAAAGAATAATCTGGATGAAACCTATGAAGTTTTTTTTAATACAGATGAAAATGTTGTTATTCTATCTCAGGGCAGTGATATAAGATATATATCAGAAAAAAGAAGTGATTTTATAAAACTTATTCTTGCATACAAGAGTAAACAGGATAAAGAGCCTCCTTCTGTAGGGTGCGGTGATATTGTTACTGGTATTGGAAAAATTCCAAACTCTTATAAAGGAGCAATAAACGCATTGGATTACTGTAATGTTTCAGGTTTATCCCAGATTCTTTCAATTGAAGATATAAGAGACTCAAAAAAAATTAATATAGAAGATTTCTGCAGGCATTTGTCTGATGTTATTGAACAATTAAAAGATGGGAAAAAGAACAAAACAATAGAAACTCTTAATAATTTATTTGATTATCTTGAGTCATCCTACTTAAATAGTGATGAAGCGATTATATACTATACGAGAATACACCATACTTTGGAGTTATTTAAACAGGAAATGGGCTTACCCGGTAGTATTCTGCCAATGAATGATATAAAAGACAAGTTTTTAAAGCTTAATAAAGCCAGGGAGGTATTTACTGAGATTCTTTTTGAAATAGAAGAGAGCCTTGAGAAAAGAAGAAATGATATTATTCACTCCAGAATTGATAAAGCAAAGGATATAATATCTCGACGTTATACAGAAAACAGTTTTTCTCTTAATGATATTTGTAGCGATTTATATCTGTCTACAAGTCAATTTAGTTTTTTATTTAGAGAGGGTACTGGACAGACATTTGTAGAGTATTTAACTTCTTATAGAGTTGAAGAGGCTAAACGATTACTAAAGACAAGTGATTGCAAAGTTTATGAAGTTGCAGAAAAGGTCGGTTATCAAGATCCACGATATTTTTCCATAATATTTAAAAAATTAACTGGAGTTACAGCATTAGAATATAGAAAGAGACTTGAAGAGTGAAAAGAAACATTGTTTTTGGAACATTGGAGTCCAGAATATATATAATATTTACTGTAATGTTATTCTCTACAATATTTATTCTCCAATTAGTATTTTTTCGTTTTGTTACTACAACAATAAAAAACTCAACAATAGATAATAACAGGACTTTATTGAAACAACTTGTCAGTCAAATTGATTCATATATAAGTGAGGTAGAGAAGCTTTCCTTAACCATAGCTGAAGATATACAAATCCAGAACTATCTGGAGAATGAAAATGACCCTAAATCCTCTTACGATTTGGAGTATAAACTCTATAACTATAAACAAGCCAGAACAGATATATCTAATATACTTGTATATAGCAATAAAGGAAAGTTTTTGTTAGGGGAACCTGATGCCAAACTTAACCCCTGGACTGATATTGAGAATAGTAAATGGTACAGAGATGCAATAGATAAAAATGGAAATGCTGTTATTTCCACATCATACGTTCAAAATATAATTGTTGATAGTTATTCCTGGGTAGTATCTTTAAGTAGAGAGATTTACTCAAGTAATACCGGGGAGTCCCTTGGGGTTGTTCTTGTAGACCTAAAATTTAACAAAATTGATGAACTTTGCAGATCATTAATATTAGGGGAAAAGGCGTATAGTTTTATAATTGATTCTATGGGAAATTATATTTATCATCCAACTCAGCAGCTATTAAACAGCAATCTGCGTTCAGAACCAATAACAGAACTTTTAGAATTGAATGACGCAAATAATAATGGATACTATTTTTTCTCTGATAAGTACTACTTAATAGAGACTTCAGTTTTTACTAATTGGAGTATTGTTGGAGCAACACATAATAGTGACATAATAACCGATTGGAAGAATGTACAACTAATATATACTGTTATTGGTCTTCTACTTTTTTTAATTGTTGGCCCGGCAACAAAAAGAATATCATCAGGAATAACACAGCCAGTTAGAAAGTTACAGGCAATTATGAAAACTGTTGAAAATGGAGAATTCAACTTAATTGGAAAGATAAAAGCTACAGAAGAGATTCAAAAACTTGCATATGACTATGATATTATGGTTGGAAAAATAAGGGAACTTATAGAAACAAGTGTAAAGGATCAGGAGCAGAAAAGAAAAAGTGATCTTATCGCTCTTCAAGCCCAGATTAATCCACATTTCCTATACAATACATTAGACTCTATAATCTGGATGGGAGAGATGGGGCAGAATAAAAAAGTTGTAAAAATGACCTCAGCTTTATCTAAACTTTTTAGAATTAGTATTAGTAAAGGTAATGAAATTGTAAAAATCAGAGATGAAATTGCTCATGTACAATCATATCTAACTATTCAGGAAATGAGATATCAGGATAAATTCAATTTTTTAATAGATATTGATCCGGAACTGAATGAGTATCACATAATAAAAATTACTTTACAGCCATTAATTGAAAATGCAATATATCATGGAATAAAAGAGTGTAGTAATAAGGGTTTTATAAAAATTACTAGTAAATTTGAAAATGATATTATTAGTATTAGTGTTGCTGATAATGGTTCTGGAATGTCAGATGATCAAGTTGAGAACCTTTGTAAGGGTTTGGAGTCAAATAGTGACGAATACCCTGCTTTCTCAAAACAGGGTATAGGGTTAAGCAATGTTCATCAGAGAATTCAACTCTATTTTGGCATCGAGTATGGATTAAGTATAAAAAGTTCTCCGGGCTTTGGGACTACTGTTACCGTAACGATACCAGCTCTTACTCAGGATGGATTAAAGTGAGAAATCTATATTTTATTCTACTTAGTATAATGGCATCACTTGTTCTATTTATGCTATTTTCCTTCTCATTTAGAAATCTATATACAAAGAAAATCAAACTTGAAGCCCCTATAGAGATAATTTTAAAATCTACAGAGGGAGAAACCATGGACTTTTGGGATGTTGTCAAACTTGGAATTGCAGAAGCAAAAAAAGAGTTTGGTATATCCGTCAATATATCTGGACCCAGATTTGAGAAAGAGATTAATAGGCAGATTTCTATTATGAATAGAATTATTGAAGAAGAACCTTCTTTAATTGTCCTTGCTGCATCTGATTACCAAAAATTATCTGGCTCAGTTACTAAAGCCCACAACAACAGGATTCCTGTAATCGCTTTGGATTCTGATGTTAATTCAGATTTCCCAGTCTCATTTGTTGGAACGAACAATATAATTGCAGGTCAGAAAGCCGGTAATGAAATGAAATTATTAATATCTGATTCTGTTAGAAAGGATATTGCAATTGTAAGCCATATAAAGGAGACAACAACTGCAATTGATAGGGAAAAAGGAGTAAGAACTGCTTTAGGAAATAATAAAATTATTGGTACCTGGTTTTGTGATGTGGAAGAGGATAAAGCATATTCTATAGCCTTAAACCTACTGGAAAATGAAAATCTTGGAGGGATTATTGCTTTAAATGAAGTCGCAACATTAGGTGTCGCCAGAGCTATAGAAGAGAAAAATGCAAAAGATAGGGTTATAATCGTCGGGTTTGATAATGCTATCCGGGAATTGACCTATCTTGAAGAGGGAATTATTAAGGCTACAGTTGTACAAAGACCATATAATATGGGTTATCTGGCTGTTAAAACTGCAGTAGAGTTCTTAAGCGGGAAAAAAGTAGAGTCGAATATCGATACAGGTTCAATTCTTATTACTAAAGAAAATATGTTTAAAAGAGAGTATCAAGAGCTAATATTCCCATTTAGTAATTAAGAATTGAAAACTCAATATTTTATGTTACCAGGTTCCTATGTTTTCCATTGATATCCAGGGCTCACATGGTTTTAATGCATTATCTTTCTGTAAGATCTCTATAGATATGTTGTCTGGTGTTTTGATAAAAGCCATTCTACCGTCTCTTGGAGGTCGGTTTATTGTTATGTTCATATCTATAAGTTTTTTGCACACATCATAAATATTATCAACTACAATTGCCAGGTGACCAAAGTTTCTTGCATTACCATAGTCTTCATTATTTCCCCAATTATATGTTAGTTCTACTTCAGACCCACCCTCATCGTCAGCTAAATAGGTTAGGGTACACTTCCAATCCGGGTATTCATTCTCTCTAACCACCTTGAAACCCAAACCATCTACAAAAAATTTTTTACTTGCTTCTAAATCTGAAACTCTAATCATACTATGTACAAACTTCATCACTTCTCCTTTGAATTATCTGATAAATTATTGTTTTTTTTATTAATCTAAAATGTGAATTATTCCTACTGACATATTTAAATACTTACTACACCTTTTACATATTATTATTTATACTCCATCTTATATTAATAGACAAATAAGGCAAAATAACAAAGATATGAAATTAATAAAAGATAGAAAAACCGCCATTATTGGCATGGTTATATGCGCAATTTTATGGAGTACAGGTGGTCTTTTTATAAAAATAGTTAATGGACACCCTATTGGTATAGCTGGAGCCAGGGCAGGTATCGCTGCTGTTTTTATGTTATTCTTAGTGAAATTCAAGGTAATAAAGCCAACAAAAAACATTATGTTAGGAGTTGTTTTTTATACAATTACAGTTGTTGGTTTTGTTACAGCTAATAAATTAACGACATCTGCAAATGCTGTTTTATTGCAGTATATTGCCCCTATCTGGGTAGCAATATTTGCAGCTATATTTTTAAAGGACAGATTAAGAAAATCTGACATTGTCAGCATCTCTTTTATGATTTTGGGTTTAATTTTATTTTTTACTGAAAAGTTAAGTGGTGGAATGCTAATAGGAAATATTATCGCAGTAATTACCAGTTTCTCTTTTGCCGGCTTTTTTATTGTTATTAAAACCATACCGGATAGTGATAAAATATATCCAATTATTTATGGGAATATTCTAACGGCATTAATTGGTATTCCTTTTTATTCAGATGAATTAATAGTTGGTAGTAGTCCTTATGCACTTCTGTTTTTAGGTGTTATTCAAATCGGTTTAGCTTATGTTTTTTATTATAAATCCATGGTCTATTTAAAGGCATTAGATGCTGTATTAATACCTGTTTTGGAACCACTGTTAAACCCGGTCTGGGTGTTTTTTATTGTAGGGGAGAGTCCATCTTTAATGACTATAACTGGAGGTTTTTTTGTTATTTTCAGTGTTTTAATGCGATCAGTACATCAGGCAAAAACTAAAAAATAATCAAAATTCTATGCAGTAGTATAACTCCCGACATGGCCTAATATTCAAATGCAGGTATTATATACTCTTTCATTAATAAAAATGGCTGATTCTGCTTCTGGCTGTTATAAGCCGAGCCTGTAAAAACGGCAAGTAAATCAATACCAGGAATGGCAATTAAATATTGGCCACCATTCCCTCTTGATTGAAAAGAGATAACCTTACCATTTATCACTGGCTCTTGCCACCAAAGAAAGCCCATATATGGTCCTTGGATAGAATCTTCAAATATATTGCTTGTTGGTGTATTAATTTGAGTGATCCATTGACTGGAGATTATTTGACGACCTTTCCAAATTCCATTTTGAAGCACAAGTAATCCTATTTTTGCAAAATCTAATGGTTTAATCTTCAAGTGCCCTCCTGAATCAATTTCTCCTGATGGTGTTTTCTCAAAAGAATAATCAGAAATTTCTAATTCTTTAAATAGATATAAATCTGCAAATTTATCAAAGGGCATTTTGCTTGCTCTTGCAATTATTTCACCAAGAATAATTACTCCTGCAGTAGAATACCGGAAGACTTCTCCAGGATTGTTTACTGGTTCAAGGTTAAAGAAAAAATCTATCCAAGATTTTGTTTTATACATTAGTTCTTCATTTCCTGGAGAATCTTTATACCAGTCATCAGAATTTAAGCCAGAACGCATTGATAATAAATCTCGTATTGTAATTTTTGAGAAATAAAGGGGTAAATTTTGCTTTTCAGGAAAAAATGTAGTAATTGGTACATCAATATCAAGAATAAATCCCTTATCAATGGCGATTCCTACTAGAAGTGCCGTAATTGCTTTTGTAGAAGAACGAATATCATGCTTTTTATCTCTATTATAGTTATTAAAATATCGTTCAAATGCAATATTTCCATTTTTATAAATAAGAATTGAATCAATTTTATTATTTCCATCAGAATTGAGCATTTTGTCAAAATATTGTTTATCGGCACCGTTATTATTAAGATAATTTTTTTCACTGTCAGTTAATGGCATATTAAATGTTCTACAAGCGGTAAAAAGCAGACAAATAACAATATATACACAAGATTTCATATTTTTTCCTACTTTTAGAATTCTAAAAAAATTATCTGGATATGTGTTGTGATATAAATCATGAAAAAAATCCGGTATGGTTTAACTCTTTCTTAATTACCGTATCAGCTCATTATATCACAGTCTTTATTTAATATTAATTAAATATGAATAATTACTTAAATTTTGTTAAGAGTAAAATATCAATATAACTAATTAAACAACTATTATCAATTTTCCCCGAACCAACCTTTCGCACAAAATACAGAGAATATCTGTAATGGGAGATTTAATAATGAAAGGATTAGTAGTTTTAATTTTAGCAATGGTTACAATTATAACAGCAGAAGAAACAGAATATACAAGGCATGGTAAAAAAGTAATCCTAAATGAGGATTTTACATGGTCTTATATTGTATCAAATACATCAGATAATGTTTTTAGGAGTAATTTCTGAATTAGATTGTGTTGTAGTTTACTTCTTCACAAATAACCTACTAACAGGTGCAAGATACTATTTCACTGAGTCTCACAGTAATGATAATGACTACATCTATGATTACAATAGTATGAAAGAGTTGCTAACTAAGAAGTATGGAGAACCAACAACTGATGATGATTGGTGGAAAGATGATCTATATATATAGATTATTCTAAGTGGGGATTTGTTATCAGTTATGGACACTATGTTACATATGCAACATGGGAAGGTGAAAACTTTGTTATAGCGAATAAGATTGATTACTCATCTGTAGTACTAAAGGATATGAAGGAAGATGCATTTATATTACAAACCATGGATGAATTATAAAAAAACGGACTTCTAAGATTCTTAGAATAGGGATAAACTAGATAAAATAATATTGAAACTATGTAATTATAAAGGATATATAAATGTCAAGTAAAGCGCAAAGAGCTGAATTACAATCTCAAATATGGAAAATAGCCAATGATGTACGTGGGTCAGTAGATGGATGGGATTTTAAACAATTTGTCCTGGGAACACTTTTTTACAGGTTTATTAGTGAGAACTTCACTAATTATATAGAAGCAGGTGATGATAGTGTAGATTATGCAAATCTCCCAGATTCAGTTATTACACCTGAAATTAAAGATGATGCTATTAAAACGAAAGGATACTTTATATATCCTAGTCAGTTATTTATAAATATTGCAAAAAATGCCAATACTAACGAGAACCTAAATAGTGATCTAAAGGATATTTTTACCGCTATAGAAAGTTCTGCAAATGGTTATCCTTCAGAAGTAGATATAAAAGGACTTTTTGCAGATTTTGATACAACAAGTAATAGACTTGGTAATAGTGTTAAAGATAAAAACAGCCGTTTAGCTGCAGTTATTAAAGGTGTTGATGGTTTAAACTTTGGTAACTTTGAAGATAACCATATTGATCTATTTGGTGATGCCTATGAGTTCTTAATTTCCAACTATGCAGCCAATGCCGGCAAGTCCGGTGGTGAGTTTTTTACTCCACAAAATGTTTCAAAACTAATTGCCCAGTTAGCTATGCATAAGCAAGATAGTGTAAATAAAATATATGATCCTGCTGCCGGTTCAGGTTCTTTACTTCTTCAGGCTAAAAAACATTTTGATTCCCATATTATAGAAGATGGTTTCTTTGGTCAGGAGATAAACCATACTACTTACAATCTTGCCAGAATGAATATGTTTTTACACAACATTAACTACGATAAGTTTAATATTGCCCTAGGTAATACTCTTTTAGAACCACACTATGGTGACGATAAACCCTTCGATGCAATTGTTTCTAACCCTCCATACTCTATCAATTGGATTGGAGATGAAGATCCAACACTAATTAATGATGAGAGGTTTGCTCCTGCAGGTGTTCTTGCTCCTAAATCCAAGGCTGACTTTGCTTTTGTTCTACATGCGTTAAGCTATCTATCCAGTAAAGGAAGAGCAGCTATAGTTTGTTTCCCTGGAATATTCTACAGAGGTGGAGCAGAGCAGAAAATTAGAAAATATTTAATAGATAATAACTTTGTAGAAACGGTTATATCTCTTGCACCAAACTTATTCTTTGGTACCTCAATTGCAGTTAACATTCTTGTTTTATCAAAAAACAAAGCAGAAAATAAAACCCAGTTCATTGATGCTTCAGGAGAAGATTTCTTTAAAAAAGAGACCAACAACAATGTTCTTACTGATGAACACATTAAAGAAATAATGAGTATCTTTGATAATAAAGAAGATAAAGATCATGTAGCTATTTCTATAGATAATAACAAAATAGCTGAAAATGATTATAACCTATCAGTATCCTCCTATGTAGAAGCAGAGGATACTAGAGAAGTTATAGATATAAGAGAATTAAACAAAGAGATAGCAACAACAGTTGATAAGATAAATAACCTAAGAACATCAATTGACTCCATTATTCAGGAGATTGAAGCATGAGTAATACAGAGCCACCAATTTCCATGACTACCCCCCCTAATGGATATAACGATTGGCTTTATAAACTTAAAAAGCGTATTAATGCAGCACAGCAAAAAGCATCTTTAGCAGTTAATCAAGAAGTTGTGTTACTCTATTGGCAGATTGGACATGATATTCTACAAAGTCAAAAGGAGCAGGGGTGGGGTGCAAAGGTTATTGAAAGGTTAGCCAATGATTTAAAGATTGCATTTCCTGATATGAAAGGATTTTCTATTCGTAACCTCAAATATATGCGAAGTTTTGCTGAAGAGTGGATAGATACTTCAATTGTGCAACAGCTTGTTGCACAAATACCCTGGGGGCATAATTTAATACTTTTAGATAAGTTAAATAATAATGACTCACGTATTTGGTATGCTCAAAAAACTATTGAACATGGCTGGTCACGTAATATTTTAGCTATGCAAATTGAATCCCGTCTTATGGAACGACAGGGAAGTGCCATTAACAACTTTGAAAATACTCTACCTAATTCACAATCTGATCTTGCCCGTGAATCTCTAAAAGATCCCTACATCTTTGATTTTTTAAGGTTGGGAGAAGATACTCAAGAGAGGGAGATTGAAAAGGCATTGGTTAATCATGTTACTGATTTTCTACTTGAACTTGGAGCTGGTTTTGCCTTTGTTGGAAAGCAGGTGCATATAGAAGTAGGTGGTGATGATTTCTTTATTGATCTGCTTTTTTATCATCTTAAATTGCGTTGTTATATGGTTATAGAGCTTAAAGCTGGTGATTTTAAACCGGAACATCTAGGTCAACTTGGGTTCTATCTAACTGCTGTAGATAGACAATTAAAAGATCCGCTGGATAAACCGACAATAGGACTTCTTTTATGTAAAAGTAAAAACAAGATTGTTGCAGAATATGCTCTTGCTGACAAAAATCAGCCAATGGGCATTGCAGAATACAAATTAGAAAGCGCCCTTCCGGAACAACTAAAAACCAGTTTACCAACAATTGAACAGATTGAGAGGGAATTAGAATCGGAACGAGGTAAACAATGAATAAAAACAACTATATAGAAAAGTTATTAGATGGGGTTGAGGTTGAATGGAAAAAATTAGGAGTTGTTTGTGATATTTTGACAGGAGGAGAGGCTCCAAATAATTGTATTAAGGGAGCAAACTCAACTTCAGAGTTAAAATATCCTATATATGGAAATGGTACTGATGTGTATGGATATACTGATACTTATAGAGTCGATAGAGATGCTGTAACAATTTCTTCTATTGGTGCAAATACAGGAGCAATATATTTTAGAAAAGCTTTTTTTACACCAATTATTAGGCTTAAAGTTGTAATTCCTAAAATAGAGGATTTATTACCTAGGTTTATTTATCATTATCTGACTTCTATAACAATTACGAGTAAGAGTAGTAGTGTGCCCAATATGAATGCTAATGATGTAAAAAAAATTAATATACCAATACCTCCAATAAAAGTACAAAAAGAAATTGTCCGTATACTAGACACTTTTACAGAGCTTACTACAGAGCTTACTACAGAGCTTGCAGCCCGTAAAAAACAGTATACCTATTATCGTGATAAATTACTAACCTTTGATGAAAATGAAGTAGAGTGGAAAAGGATTGATGAAGTCAGCGAACTTGTACGAGGGAATGGTTTACCCAAAAGTGATTTTACAGATACTGGAATTCCTGCAATTCATTACGGTCAAATTTATACTTATTATGGTACATATACCAATAAAACCATATCTTTTGTCTCCTCTGAAACAGCTAAAAAATTAAAAAAAGTTAATACAGGGGATATTATCATTACCAATACAAGTGAAAATTTAGATGATGTTGGTAAAGCATTAGTATATTTGGGAGAAGATCAAGCAGTTACTGGTGGTCATGCGACTATTATTAGACCTACAAAAGAACTTCTAAATAAGTATTTTGCTTACTATACTCAATCCTCACATTTTTCTAAGTTAAAAAGAAGATATGCAAAAGGTACTAAAGTAATAGATGTTTCTGCCACTGATATGGCTAAAATTATAATCCCAATACCATCCTTAGAAACCCAAGAAAAAATTGTCTCTATCCTAGATAAGTTCGATACTTTAACTACTTCTATTAGTGAGGGTCTACCTAGGGAGATAGAGTTAAGACAGAAGCAGTATGAGTATTATAGGGATATGTTATTAAGTTTTCCTAAAGAGGTACTATGACACAACAAAACTCTATACAGATATTTGAGGATAGTTTAATTCGTTCAATATGGGATGATGATATAGAGGAGTGGTATTTTTCTATAGTGGATATTATCTCCGCATTGACTGAAAGTCCCAATCCACAGGTTTATTGGCGTGTTCTTAAAAAGCGTTTAAAAGATGAAGGAAACCAAACCGTTACAAATTGTAACGCTTTCAAAATGAGAGCTGCAGATGGGAAAATGAGAAAAACTGATTGTGTAACAACAGAGCAGTTTTTTCGGCTTGTTCAATCTATCCCATCAAAAAAAGCTGAACCATTTAAATTATGGTTAGCAGAAGTTGCAAATAATAGAATAGATCAGATGCAGGATCCAGAATTATCCATAGAACAAGCCATGCTTGATTATAAAAGGTTGGGATATTCTGATAGCTGGATTAATCAGAGACTAAAAAGTATTGAGATAAGAAAAGAGTTAACAGATGAGTGGAAAAAGCGAGGCCTAAAAGAGGGAGTGGAGTTTGCTTTTTTAACTGATATTATATACAAAACATGGGCAGATAAGACAGCTAAAGAGTATAAACAGTTTAAAGGACTAAAAAAAGAGAATTTAAGGGATAATATGACCAATAAAGAGTTGGTTATGAATATGTTAGCAGAATTGTCTACTAAAGAGATTTCAGAAGTTGTTGAACCAAAAACCTTAACGGATCATCAGGATGTTGCAGTAAGGGGAGGTGGAGTTGCTAAAGAAGCTAGACTGAAATTAGAAGCAGAAACAGGTAAAAAAGTAGTAAGTAGTGAAAATGCCAAGAATTTAAAATTAACAGACAAGGATTTAAAAAATGACAGAATATAAAACAATTACAGAAACAAAGAATTTCATAATATTAGATAAATATTTTAAAGAGTGGGAAGTTTGTGAATCTTATCAGACAGAAGCTGATTTAGAGAGAGAACTTATACAAGATTTAAGAAATCAGGGGTATGAGTATCTACGGGAACTTAGATCCCAGGAAGCAATGCTTGCCAATGTACGTGTTCAGCTAGAGAATTTAAATGATATTAAGTTTAATGATGGTGAGTGGGCTAGGTTTGTAGAAGAGTATTTGGATAATCCTAGTGATAACATTGTTGATAAAACAAGAAAGATTCATGATAACCATATATACGATTTTACCCTTGATGATGGTCGCCTTAAAAACATATATCTAGTTGATAAAAAGAATGTTACAAGGAATAAAGTACAGGTTATTAACCAGTTTGAGCAAACTGGAAGTCACGCTAACAGATACGATGTAACAATATTAGTTAATGGTTTACCATTAGTTCAAATAGAGCTTAAAAAGAGAGGTGTGGCTATTCGTGAAGCCTTTAATCAGGTTCACAGGTATAGTAAAGAGAGCTTTAATAGTGATAACTCTCTATTTAAATATCTTCAGGTATTTGTTATTTCTAATGGTACAGATACAAGATACTTTGCTAATACTACTAAACGGAATAAAAACAGTTTCGATTTTAGTATGAACTGGGCAAAGTCTGATAACTCATTAATTAAGGATTTAAAAGATTTTACAGCTACATTCTTCCAGAAAAATACACTTTTGAAAGTGATATTAACTTATTCAGTATTTGATGTTAGTGATACTTTACTAATAATGAGACCCTACCAGATAGCTGCCACAGAGAGAATACTTTGGAAAATACAGAGTTCTTTTCTGTCTAAAAACTGGTCTACACCTGAGAGTGGTGGTTTTATCTGGCATACAACAGGATCAGGAAAGACTTTAACCAGTTTTAAAGCAGCAAGACTAACTACAGAGTTGGATTTTATTGATAAGGTTTTCTTTGTTGTAGACCGTAAAGACCTGGATTTCCAAACAATGAAAGAGTATCAAAGGTTTTCTCCAGATAGTGTTAACGGATCAGATAGTACTAAAGGTCTTAAAGAGAATATTAATAAAGATGATAATAAAATAATA
Organism: Spirochaetales bacterium; assembly: GCA_003247135.1. Classification (GTDB taxonomy): domain Bacteria; phylum Spirochaetota; class Spirochaetia; order DSM-2461; family DSM-2461; genus Thiospirochaeta. The sequence goes on from QKAW01000033.1 coordinate 73,332, forward strand.
GTGACAACTATTCAGAAGTTAAATAACCTTATGAAAAATGAAAGTGCTCTTTCAGTATATCAGAAAAAGGTTGTCTTTATATTTGATGAGTGTCATCGATCACAGTTTGGAGAAGCTCAGAAAAATCTTAAGAAGAAATTCAAAAAATACTCACAATTTGGGTTTACCGGAACACCGATATTTCCAGATAATGCTTTAGGATCTGAAACGACTCAAAGTATATTCGGCACAGAACTACACTCATATGTTATTACCGATGCTATTAGAGATGAAAAGGTTCTAAAGTTTAAGGTTGATTACAATGATGTTAGACCTAAGTTTAAATATATTGAAACTGAGACAGACGAAAAAAAACTAAGTGCTGCTGAGAACAAAAAGGCTCTACTTAATCCTGTAAGGATAAATGAGATATCCCAGTATATTCTTAACAATTACAAACAGAAAACCCATAGGTTACACGGAAGGACAAACGGGTTTAATGCAATGTTTGCTGTTAGCAGTGTAGATGCAGCAAAGTGCTATTATGAAGCCATAAACAATTTACAATCAGAAAGTGATAAACCGCTAAAAATAGCGACTATATTCTCTTTTGCAGCTAATGAAGAGCAGAACGCAATCGGTGATATTATAGATGAAACCTTTGAGCCATCAGCAATGGATAAGAGTGCTAAAGAGTTCCTGGTTTCTGCTATAGATGATTATAACAAAATGTTTAAAACAAGTTTTGGTGTAGATAGTAAAGAGTTCCAGAACTATTACCGTGATCTTGCTAAAAGAGTTAAAAATAAAGAGATTGACCTACTAATTGTAGTAGGTATGTTTCTAACTGGTTTTGATGCACCAACTCTTAATACTCTATTTGTAGATAAAAATCTTCGATACCATGGATTAATGCAGGCTTTTTCTAGAACCAACAGGATATACGACTCTAATAAAACTTTTGGTAACATAGTTACCTTTAGAGACTTAGAGCAACACACTATAGATGCTATTACTCTGTTTGGCGATAGTAGTACTAAAAACATGGTATTAGAAAAGAGCTATAATGAGTATCTAGATGGATTTACTGACATCGCAACAGGTGAAGCCCGTAGAGGTTATGCTGATATAGTAAAAGAATTGAATGAAAGGTTTCCTAATCCTGAAGAGATTATAAAAGAGAAGGATAAGAAAGAGTTTGCAAAACTCTATGGAGAATATTTAAAAGTTGAAAATCTACTTCAAAACTACGATGAGTTTACAAACCTTAAAGCTTTGCAGACATTAGATATGAATGATCCTGTTGCAGTAGAAGAGTTTAAAAACAGCCACTATGTAACAGATGAAGATATTAAATCTATGCAACAGATAGAAATGCTAACAGATCGGGCAGTTCAGGATTATAGATCAACCTATAACGATATTAGAGACTGGATTAGACGAGAGAAAACCGGAGCAGAGCAGGAAGAGTCCATAATTGATTGGGATGATGTAGTATTTGAAGTAGACTTACTTAAATCCCAAGAGATAAACTTAGACTACATTCTTGAATTAATCCTTGAGAATAGTAAAAAGGTAAAAAATAAAGCTGAATTAGTAGATGATATTAGGCGTGTTATCCGTGGAAGCATTGGTAACAGGGCAAAAGAGAGTCTAGTTGTTGATTTCATTAACCAAACAGATCTTGAAAAAATCCAGGATAAAGCAAGTATAATAGATTCATTTTTTAAGTTCGCTCAAAAAGAGCAAAAAAGAGAGGCTACTGAAATAATAACAGAGGAAGAGCTAAATGTAGAAGCAGCTAAACGCTATATAACTTCATCTTTAAAGAGGGAATATGCAAGTGCAAACGGTACTGAATTAACATCCATTCTTCCTAAAATGAGTCCTCTTAATCCTAACTATCTAACTAAGAAACAGAGTGTATTTCTAAAGATATCGCGTTTTGTAGATAAGTTTAAGGGTGTTGGTGGAAAAATATAAGGGAGGATCATTTTTTCGCAAGATTATATAATGTTCATAATACTGCAATATCAAAGGCAATTCATTATTTTATTAACCAATATAAGAATCTCGCTAAATATCTGAAGCTTGCAGATGTTAGTCCTTCAACTATGCTGACAAATAGGGATACAAACATATTACCGACCTTTTTTAAATAAGTAACTGATAAATAATCGTAAGAATCTCTACATTCTCCGTAAAATCCTCAATATCGGGATTATAAAACCCATGTAATAATTTCCCTAGTCTGAATAAAGATATCATGACTTGGGAGATTAAGTTTTGAAAGAAAAAGTACTATCAATGGTAAATATTGATAAGAGATTTACAGGTGTTCATGCTTTAAAAGGTGTAAATTTTGATCTGTACCCGGGTGAAGTACATGCTTTAGTTGGTGAAAATGGTGCCGGTAAATCTACAATGATGAAGACACTAACGGGTATACATGCAATGGATTCCGGTGAAATTTACTACCAGGGAAAATTGTTTGATCCGAAAAGTCCAAAACATGCATTAAGTAATGGAATTGGAATAATTCATCAAGAATTGAATATGATGGAACATTTAACTGTTGCCCAGAATATTTTTATAGGCCGGGAATCTACAGGGAAATCCGGGTTTTTACTGGATGAAAAAGCATTAAATAAAAGAGCTGCAGATCTGTTTAAAAGATTGAACATGGATATTGATCCAAAGGAAATTTTGGGAAACCTGACTGTTGGAAAACAGCAGATGGTTGAGATTGCAAAAGCAGTGTCCCATGATCTTAAAATCCTGATTTTGGATGAGCCAACAGCAGCATTAACTGAAACTGAAATCGATGATCTATTTACAATTATGAAAGACCTTGCAGGTAAAAACGTTGGAATGATCTATATCTCTCATAGAATGGATGAGATTAACAGGATAACTAACAGAGTTACTGTTATGAGGGATGGCCAGTATATTGGTACAAAAGATACTAAAAATGTAACAAAAGAAGAGATCATAAATATGATGGTTGGCCGGGTTATTTATGAAGATCCAAAAACTCAAAGCTGTGTTGGTAAAGATGCTGAAGTTGTTCTTAAAGTAGAAAATCTAAATGCAGGTAGAATGGTTCAAAATATTAATTTTGAGCTAAGAAAAGGTGAAATCCTTGGTTTTGCAGGATTAATGGGTGCCGGAAGAACAGAGACAGCAAGAGCTCTTTTCGGTGCTGATGAGAAAGATAGTGGAAGAATCTTTATAAATGGCAACGAAGTAAAAATAAGTTCCCCTATGGATGCTGTATCCCATGGGATTGGGTATTTATCAGAAGACAGAAAAAGATTTGGTATTGCAGTTAATTTAAGTGTTACTGAGAATGCCGTAATGGCTTCCTATGAGGATTTTGAGAAAGGGATTCTTGTCCATGAGAAAAAAATTGATGATATAACAAAAGAGTATGTAAAAAAATTAAAAGTTAAGACACCTTCTGTTCATCAACTGTTAAAAAATCTTTCTGGTGGAAATCAGCAAAAAGTAGTTATTGCCAAGTGGTTAATAAAAGATAGTGAAATTCTTATTTTCGATGAACCAACAAGAGGAATAGATGTTGGTGCTAAGAGTGAAATATACGCTTTAATGAACGAACTGGCTAAAGAGGGTAAATCTATAATAATGATCTCCTCTGAATTAACTGAAATATTAAGAATGAGTGACAGAATTGTTGTTATGTGTGAAGGAAAAATCACAGGAGAGCTTGATATAAAAGATGCAAGCCAGGAAGCAATAATGAAATTCGCAACTAAGAGAGATTAGGAGTTTATAGTTATGGAAAATAAAAAGAAGATTAAAAACCTGACCGCAATTGGGTTTCAGAAATTTTTAGCACCAGCAGCACTTGTTATACTTTATGTATTTTTTGGAATATTCGGTAGAAACTTTTTTTCATATTCAACTTTGGTTAATATACTGGATTCTTCATATTATATAGGGTTTATCGCTATCGGTGTTACATTTGTAATTATTACCGGAGGAATAGATCTCTCCGTTGGTACAGTAATGATGTGTGCAGCAATAATTGGGGGAACAGCATATAAAACTTGGGGTTGGCCAATGTGGGCATCACTAACTCTTATAATGGTTATTGCAACATGTTTTGGTGTTTTTAATGGCCTTATGGTATCCAGATTAAAATTGCCACCATTTATCGCAACCCTGGGAACAATGATGATTTCCATGGGTGTTGGTTCAATTGTTTCAAATGTAAGAAGTGCAACATTTCCAACTAGATCATCTGAAGGTGGGTGGTTTAAAAATATTTTTAAACTAATAGGAGATGATGGACAATCTCTTCCAACTGGAGCTTTAGTTCTGCTTATAGTATCTGTTATTGCATTTATTATTCTTAAAAAAACCAAAATGGGTAGATACATTTTTGCAATTGGAAGCAATAAAGAAGCAGCAAGACTCTCAGGTGTTGATGTAAAAAAATGGGAAATGATGGCATATGTTGTAAGTGGTTTTTGTGCCGGTTTAGGTGGAATAGCCTTTGCTGCAGTTTATACCACAGTTATGCCAGCTCAGGGACAGGGGTTTGAGTTATACGCTATTGCAGGAGCAGTAATTGGTGGAACCTCACTTTCCGGTGGTATCGGCTCTATTTGGGGAACATTGATCGGTGTTTACATAATGAGTGTTTTAAGAGCAGGGCTTCCATCAATGGATCTTCAGGCTCATTTTCAAACTTTTTTTACCGGAATAGTTGTTGTCGGTGCAGTTCTTTTAGATATGTACAGAAATAAAAAAGCTATGGAAGTTAAGAAACATATCTCGGTTAAAAAGGATTAAGTAACTTAATTTTAAATAATTAACAATTTCGCTATGTATATAGCGGTAATAATAATAGGGGGATTTTTTAATGAAATCATCAAAAAAATTGAATTTATTTATGTTAGTTTTGGTAATGCTTTCAATGGCAGTACCAACATTTGCAAATGGTAGTAAAGAGGCAGGAGCTAAAGGTGGAAAGCCTTATATTGCTGTTGTTTCAAAAGGTGAGCAACATGACTTCTGGCAACAGGTAAAGTTAGGTGCTAATAAAGCAGCTGCTGATTATGGTGCAGATATTACTTTTGAGGGGCCAGCTTCTGAGAGTGATGTTCAACACCAGGTAGAGATGCTTAATAATGCAATGGCAAAAAAACCTGTAGCTATAGCATTAGCCGCATTAAACACAACTTCAGTTATCGATCAGTTAGAGCAGACAAAAAAAGCTGGAATTCCAGTAATTGGATTTGACTCAGGTGTACCTAATGCTCCTAAAGGATCAATTTATGCAAATGCTTCAACAGATAACTATGCTGCAGCAGGTTATGGTGCACAAAAAATGTTTGAAGCTATTAAATCAAAAATTGAGATGGCTACAGAATCAAAACCTGTTAAAATTGTAGTAATGAACCAGGATGCTTCAGGAGAATCTTTATTAAGCAGAGGAAAAGGTTTCAGAGATACAATGATTGAGTTAATCGATGAAAAATCATCCTTAAGTAAATCAGATATTGCAGTAGTTGGTAACCCTGCTTATATTGATGCCGGTAACCCAACAACAGGGAAAAAAGTATTTATAGAAATGGTTGTACCTGCTTCATCAGCAGCTACTGATGGTGTAGCTTCTGCAACTGCTGTATTAAACAAGTTTGTTCAGGATAATATAATTGGTGTTTTCTGTTCAAATGAAACTACAGTTAAAGGTATTTTAGTTGCTACTAATGACGGTGTTGATTTACCATCAAAATATGCTGGTATGGTTGTTGTAGGTTTTGATGCCGGAGAAGCACAAAAGAATGCTGTAAGAAAACAGTACTTCTTAGGATCAATAACTCAGGATCCATTCTCTATCGGGTATAAAGCTGTAGAACTTGCATATAAAGCATACAAAGGCGAGACTGTATCAGATGTTGATACTGGTGCAAAATTCTATGATAAAACAAACATGGACAATGCAGATATTAAAGGTCTTCTTTACGACTGATGCATTAAAATAACACTCTGTTAATAGATCAGACTTCATTGCTGTCCTTTGAAGTCTGATTTTTTTATAATTAATTGTAGTTCATATAAACTGTTTTCTTTTCTAGGTAACCTTCAAGACCATGTTTTCCATCTTCACCCCCAACGCCACTTTTTTTGTAACCATTGTGGAAACCATTTACCAGTTCGCCATTTCTTCTGTTAACATACACCTCTCCAAACTCAAGTTCATTAACAGCCCTCATTATTTTTTTCATATCACTGGTAAAAAGATAGGCTGATAGACCAAATTCACACTCATTTGAAAATTCGATAGCTTGCTCAAAGCTGTTAACCTTTACAACCGGAACAATAGGGCCAAAGATTTCTTCATGAACAATTTCCATATCGTTGGTACAATTGGTAATAACAGTTGGTTCAAACCAGAAACCCTTTGCAAATTCTCCTTCTGTAAGTCTGTTCCCTCCGAGAGAAACTTGAGCCCCCTCTTTTTTAGCATTAGCTACAAGTGATTCAAGTTTTTCTATCTCAGCCATATTAACCTTTGGCCCCATTGTTACATTAGGGTCAAATGGATTACCAACTTTAACTTTTTTAGCTTCAGCCATAAATTTTTCCATGAACTCATCATATATACTTTCATGAACATACATTCTCTCATTACATGTACATACCTGCCCACAATTTACAAATTTTGATTCAACAGCTGCAATAGCCGCCTTTTCAATATCTGCATCATCCATTACTATAAATGGAGCTTTCCCACCTAGTTCCAGACGTAAAACTGTTATATTTTCAGCAGCAGCCTTGTATAGTTGAGTCCCGGCACCGGTACTTCCTGTCAGTGTAACAAGCCTAGTTATTTTATTTCTAACAAGTTCATCCCCAACTGTTCTCCCTGGTCCTGTTATTATGTTTAAAACTCCCTTTGGAATTCCAACTCTGTTAACAAGTTCAGAGAGTTCTAGTACTGCAATAGGTGTATCTGTTGGTGGTTTTACAACCATTGAATTTCCACAAACCAGGGCATTTCCAATTTTCCTGCAAGCTAGTGCAAGTGGAAAGTTCCATGCAAGAATACCAACTGTAACCCCAAAAGGAACTCTCTGGATCCATATTTGTTCGTTTTCAAATTCACTTGTAATTATTTCACCCTCTATTCTTCTTGCAGATTCAGCAGCATATCTTAGAAAATTAGTTGATGCATCAACTTCTCCAAGTGCCTCCTTGTATGTTTTTCCCTGCTCTAAACTAAGAATTTCTGCAAATCTTGCTTTTTCTTTTTCCAATTCATCTGCTAATTTTCTTAAATAATTTCCACGAGTCTGGGCAGGTAATTTAGCCCACTCTTTCTGTGCAATCTCTGCTGATTCCAAAGCCTTTATAGCATCTTCCTTAGTTCCATTTTGTATTCTTGTTAATATCTTCTCGTCAAAAGGACTAATAACCTCTACAGTATCACTGCTACTTAAGAATTCTCCATTGATAAATAGTTTATATTCGCTTTTCATCTGACACTCCTTATCTCTTTATGTTTTAAGAATAATTATCAATAAAAGATAAGTCAATATTAAAATCACTTAAAAGTTTATTATTAACTAAAATATTTGAATATTTGGAGAAATATATAATGTTTTTATCTTAATGAGTGATAAAATTGTTTTATTATGTAAGGCTAGCAATATAAAGTTATTTAAACCTAACAATATACATGACTTTGAAATATAATATATTCAGGAGTGTAAAATGAAAAATGCAGAAATTTCAAAAATATATAAAACCCAATCCACTTCAGATGGTGCCGGGGTAAAGCTACAAAGAGTTTTTGGGTTTAATAGTGAGAATGAGTTTGATCCATTTTTGCTTTTGGATCATTTTAAATCTGACAATCCCTCAGACTATATGGCCGGTTTTCCATTTCATCCCCACCGTGGAATTGAGACATTAACATATTTGAAAAAAGGGTCAATTGAACATCAGGATAAATTAGGTAACAAGGAACTTTTACTTTCAGGGGGTATTCAATGGATGACAACAGGCAAGGGGATATATCATCAAGAGATGCCAAGAGACGAGGGAGGAATCAATGGGTTTCAGCTCTGGGTAAATCTACCATCAACAAAGAAAATGATTAATCCATCATATATAACTAAAGATACTATACCGGTAAATAATATAGATGGTGTAAAGACTTCAGTTATCTCAGGGGTATACAGGAATTTAAAGGGACCGGCAACAGATATTTCCAGTCAGAACATACATTTTTTCGATGTTGATATAGATAAAGATAGAGTGTGGAGTCTAGGTGTGGAAAAAAATCTCTCCTTGTTTATCTATGCATACAATGGTTGTATTAAAGTTGGGAGACGGGAGCTTCAGAAAGGAGAAGTTGCTAAATTAATTTGTGGAGAGGAGTTAATTATTAAAGGTTTGGAAAGTAGTAACAGTTTTTTGTTTCTGGCAGGAGTCCCAATCAATGAAGAAATTTCCTGGTGGGGTCCAATAGTTATGAATACCAGAGAAGAAATTATGCAGGCTAAAGAAGAGCTGTTTAATGGGACCTTTCCCCTTGATTAAAGTTAACTCATACCATATCTTTCATGTATGAATAGTGACTTTTTACCAATAAACCAGGAAGAGATGGCTCTAAAAGGTTGGGATAGGCCGGATTTTGTTGTTGTTACAGGGGCTGCCTATGTGGATCATCCATCATTTGGAACTTCAATTATAAGTAGAATATTGGAAAGTCAGGGCTTTAAAGTTGCTATATTGTCACTTCCCAACTGGAAAAATCTTGATAGTTTTAAAGAATTTGGTAAACCAAAATATGCATTTTTAGTTAATGCTGGAAATATGGACTCTATGGTTAGTAATTATACTGCTGCCAGAAAACCAAGAAAGAGTGACGTATATGCTCCCGGGGAGAGAGCAGGTATGAGGCCTGACAGGGCATCAATTGTATATAGTGCAGCACTTAAGCAGGTTTATAAAAAAGTGCCGATTATTCTGGGAGGTATTGAAGCCTCTCTTAGAAGGTTTTCTCACTATGACTACTGGAGTAATTCAGTAAGAAGATCAATAATACTGGATTCCAAAGCAGACTTACTTATTTACGGTATGGGTGAGAGACAGATTCAGGAAATTGGTGAAAGATTTAAAAAAGGTTTATCAATTAAACAGATGAAAGATATTCCTGGAACACTTTACAGAACTCAGGATAAACCGGATTCTGAAACTCTAATCCTACCATCATTTAAAGAGATAAAAGAGGATAAGAGAAAATTTGCTCAATCTTTTAATCTCCAGCAGCTAAACACAGATCCCTTTAATGCCAAAGTTATAGCTGAATCCTATCCTGGAGAGTGGGTTATTCAGAATATACCTGCAATGCCTCTAAATAGAGAGGAGCTGGATTGGGTATTCAGTCTACCCTATACTAGAGAACCTCATCCTATTTACAAAAAGTCTGGAGGTATAAAGGCTATTGAAGAGGTACGATTCAGTATAGTGAGTAACAGAGGCTGCTACGGAGGTTGTAGTTTTTGTGCTTTAACATACCATCAAGGTAGAATTGTTACCTCCAGAAGCCATGAATCAATTATTAAAGAAGCAGTTGAAATTACTAGCCATCCTGAGTTTAAAGGTTATATACACGATGTTGGAGGCCCTACAGCAAATTTTACAAAAAGAGCATGTTTTAAACAGGAAGAGAGAGGTGCATGCCCCGGAAAACAGTGTCTGGCACCAGAACCATGCAAACTTCTTGAAGTAGATCATTCAGATTATCTAGAATTATTACGGAAACTCAGGGCTTTACCAAAGGTAAAAAAGGTTTTTATCAGATCAGGTATTAGATTCGATTACCTAATGCTGGATGAGGATGATACATTCTTTAAGGAGTTGGTGGAGCACCATGTAAGTGGGCAGCTTAAAGTAGCACCGGAACATGTATCAGATAATGTATTAAGTTTAATGGGTAAACCAGGGAACAGTGTGTTTACTAAGTTTGCAGAAAAATTCAGAAAATTAACAGATGAAATAGGTAAACCACAGTATCTGGTACCATATTTTATCTCATCTCATCCAGGTTCAACTCTGGAAGATGCTATAGAGTTAGCAGAATATCTTAGGGATACAGGATTAAGGTCAGATCAGGTTCAGGATTTTATACCAACACCGGGAACTCTATCTACAGCAATGTTCTATTCCGGATATAACCCTGTTAACATGAAAAAAGTAAAAAGTGAACTTACTCCCCAGGAGAAAGCTATGCAGAGAGCTCTATTACAGTACTCCAAACCACAGAACAGAGAACTTGTAAGGGAAGCACTTAAAATTTGCAAGAGAGAAGATTTAATTGGAAATGGACCAAAATGTCTTATACCAAGAGGAAAATCTAGGCGATATTAATCTGAACTTCAAAATCTCCATGAGGAGTGTGGAAAGGTATACCTATAACCTTACCCTTTACAGGCCAGACAATTGTATGGTTAGTTCCAGTTATAGTGAAAGGAACTGTAACATCAATTTCACCTGATTTGGGAATTTTATTTAATGCATTCCCGCAAATAATATTGGCAAACTCACCTATCATTTCGTTAATCATGTTCTGAATTTCTTCTGTAGAATTTCCAACCATCCGTATCTCATTTAAGAGCTTAAAAGCCAGACTTCTTTTGAGTCTAATTACAAAAATACCTTCAATAGAGCCCATAATTCCAACTACAGAGGATATTTCCCAATTGTGGGTACGGAAATCCTTAATCTCAAAGGCTTTTCCATAAATTGGTGTGAAATTAAACATATCCTTAAACATGCTTACAGTATATTGTACGAAGGGTTTTATAGTTTCTACATCCATTTTAAAAGATTATAATACATATAAAAAAAATTAGCTATATATTATGTAGCTGTAATACTCTGCTATTAATTCAAATCCTCTTCTGTAGTAGTAACTGCTAACCCAGCTATCACTATCACATATTAAGTAAAGCGTGTTGTAGCCAAGGGATTTAGAAATTGATATTGCAGACATTAAAATAGCATCTCCTACCCCCTTTTCTCTATAGGATTCAAAGACTTCAAAATCCTCGAGTTTTACTATTCCATCATAGAAAAACAGTTCACAATTTCCAATGAATTTACCCTCTTTTGAATAAACAATTGTACTTAGATTCTCTACACTGAATTTTAAGTCAAGCCATCTGTTTATATGGGTTTCGTCGTAACCAGCATTTTTATTTAAATTCCTGTAGAGATCTGTATATTGTTTTTTATGTTCGTTATCTATTGGAAAGCAATTTCTATCTGCAAATTCATTTTTTGACTTCCCAAGTTCAAAGGTAAAAATACTATGTTTCTGGAAGTTGAAATCCGATAATTCAGGTAATTCTCCACTGTTTAGCTGACATGGATCAAATATAATCCTTAAAAAATTTTTTTTGCAGGAATAGTAATCCTCTAACTGTCTAATAATTATTTTTTTTATATCGTTTTCTGTTGCATTGCTCTTTATATATGTGAAATTTTGACCAATGAAGTCTGGAGTAAGATCATCTGTATAAGTAGTGTATGTAATGTATTCAGATTTCATCGATGTTAACAATGCGTATTTATCTTCACATCTAACAATCTTATCTAAAAGTTCCATATTGTTAATTGTAATCTAAAACAGTTCCGGTTGCTTATTAAAAACGATTGTTTCAAAATCTTTTTTTATAAAAGGAAGAATCCTGTCTGCAATTGGTTTTAGCTGTTTTTCTATGTAGTGGTCATAATCAATATTCCCTGGGGAAAGTTCAAGGGGAATAGGGCCTTCATGGGTCATAATGTACTCAATACTCCTTATTGAGTTTCCCTCTGGATCAATTAAAAGAGCTGCTTTTACCTGGGGAGGAACTATTTTTGTATAGGTTTTGGCTGGTTTCGTTAACTTCTTTTTGTAAATCAGTTTATTGTCGAATTCTCCTGCCAGGAGTTTTTTTACAATCTCCTTAATATAGTTTTCAACTTCCATACTATTAAAAATAAGTTCAAAAAGTCTATATTGAAACTCTTTAGCTAAAATTGTCCAGTCTGATCTTACAAACTCCATACCTGCAAATGATAGAATATCTCCTTTTTCTGTTGATAAAATACCGGCATACCTTTTTTTAGCCCCTGAATCCTGACCATTTAATCCGGGAAGGAAAAACTTTGAGAAGTGTTTCTCGTACTCAATTTCAAGTAGAGACTCAAGGTTAAACCTATCTTTAACAATTTTATTAAGATAATTATTAATTTCCTCTGTTATCTCTTTCCCTTTTTTGTCGTAGTTTTCTCTCTCATCTTTTTTTAGCTGAACAAAGACCGAGTCTGTATCTCCATAAATGACATTGTAACCTCTCTCTTCAAGATACTCTCTGGTTAAATTCAGGAACCATTGTCCACTTCCGGTAATAGCATCTGGTAGATCCGGATGGTAAAACCTTGAAAGAGGTGTTCCCATTACACCGTAAAAGCTGTTCATTAAAATTTTTATTGCCTGGGATAAGTGCATATCTCCTGATTTTTTGGCATTCTCCCTCTTATTCATTAAAGAACTTATATAGGAAGGCAAAACATTTTCAGTTCTGGAAAAAGCAATATTTACCGGTGTAAGTAATGGATCTGTCTTAGAATTAATTCTGGATAGAGGGTCAATAAAAAAAGTTCTAATAATTGATGGGTATAGACTTTTAAAGTCCAGTACTATTATTGATTCGTAAAAACCCGGTTCTTTAATAAAGACAAGGCCTCCACTGCCTCTGTGGGTCATAACCATATCATCGCTATCAGGAGCCACAAAACCCTTTCTGTGGATTTGTGGCAGCATAAAAAAATCAAATGCCGCTACTGACATTCCAACTCTGTCCATTGTAAGACCGGAAGTAATAGCTCTGGTATATACTAAATCAATTATACTTAGTTTATTGAAAATCTGGGTAACAAGGATTGCATCTAATATATTGTAATGAGCTAATGCTTTTTTATCTTCTCTAAACCTTCGTTCAATTTCATCAACTTTCCCTTTTTCGTCTATATCCTTACCTATACCCAGGACTTCATTAGCAACAGTTTCAAGTTTATAATTCTCGAATGTATAAAAGGCTCCACGGAGAGTAGGAGGTCCATCAATAATTATTCTCCCATTAATATTGCACATCCAGTTGTTATGTATGTTCTTTTTAATAGTTGGTATGGATAAATCTCTCCCGATTTTAAGTGGTATATTATAAAAATTTCCACGTCGTTGTATAAAATCCAGATCAAAACCAATAACATGCCAACCAATTATAATATCCGGATCCAGATAATTTAAAATATAAATAAACTGGGTAATAAGTTCTTTCTCTTGCTGATAGTATTTAATATACTCATTTTTATATCCTGATGGAAATTCTTCAGATCTCATTATTACTATTTTTTCTTCAAAATCTTTAGATGTAAAATAGATTCCAATTGAGTAGATAGAGCCGTCCCTGCCTGTCTCGATGTCCAGAGAGAATACTTTAAACTCAGGTTTATAATCAGAACTATGTACTACAGGGTTAATAAAATATAATGAACTTCTGTTTCTTGTGTAACTTCCATCTATGGATATCCCTCCGAAAATAAACCTTTCCATCAGGTATCTTTCTTCCGGGAGAATATCGCTCTCATAGCATCTGATTTTTAACTCTTTTAATCTGTTTCTTGTATTTATAAGGTCAGAATAGTTCTCGAAATATAGTCCATCAACTTCAGTATTAAAAAAAGATTTTAAATTAAGGTTTTTTCTCTCAAGGTATTTAGTTTCTGGTGGCAGTTCGGCATCTCTGTCAATAAAAAACAGAGGTGAGTTGTTATTAACTTCAATTTGAAAGGGCCCGGATTCTCCTATTCCCCAAAAAACATAACCTGTTTTCCCATTTGAATTTTTTCTGTGCCTTGTTAGTATATAACCTAGTATCCCTGACTCCTTACAGAAGAGTCTCTTTGTCTACAAAGTCAATCTGATTTGGATCCAGGTACTTTGAGGCATAATGGAGATAAACCTCTTTTTCCACAAAAATTCTGAATAAATCAGGGTCTATATGATTCCTGTTTCGCATGGAAGCCATAATTTTCATGGATTCACTCAGTTTTTTCCCCTTCTTGTACGGTCTATCCCGGGCTGTAAGTGCTTCAAAAATATCTGCTATAGCCATCATTCTTGCCTGAACAGACATCTGATCTTTTGTTAAACCCTTTGGATATCCCTTCCCATCCATTGTTTCATGATGGCCCCCGGCAATTTCCGGAACATTTTTAAGGTTTTTAGGGTATGGAAGCTCTTCAAGCATCTCTATACTAACAGATACATGGCTATTTATTATATCCCTCTCTTCTGTTGTAAGAGTCCCTCTTTTTATTGAAAGATTTTTAATTTCATCATCACTTAAAAGATTTTTAAGTTCACCATTTAATAGGATTTTTTTATTTCCAATACTCTGAACTCTACCAACAGACTCTTCATTCATAGATTCACTACCAATATTGGTTATTTTTAGAAACGCTAAATCATCATTTAACTCTTCTACTGTTTTATTATATGTGTTTAAGTCAGATTCACTTCTTTCTGATTTTAAATATGTTAACTCCGCATCCCTTTTTAGAACTTCAAATTTATACTCAACCTGCTCTATTCTGTCGTAAATTGTTTCAAGCTTAGTAGCTTTATCTACAACATATTCAGGGATTGTTACCTTTCCAGCATCATGAAGCCATGATGCAATATGAAGCTCATAAAGTTCTTCAGGGGTAAGGTGTACATCTTTGTAAATCCCCGAATCAGTACTGTTTACAGCATCTGCAATAGCCATTGTAATAATAGGGACTCTTTGACAATGCCCCCCGGTATATGGGGACTTCTTATCAATTGCTCCCGCAATAACCTTGATAAATGATTCGAAAAGAATTTTTAAATCCCTTACAAGATTTTTATTTGTCAGCGTAATAGCAGCCTGGCTCGCCAGTGCTGATACTATACTTTCTGCATGCTTATCGAAGGGGATTATATTTTTATTATCTATACACCGGGCATTTAGAAGTTGAAGAACACCAATAATCTCATCTTCATGATTAATAAGTGGTAGGGTTAAAAAAGATTTGGATCTGTATCCAGTAGTTTTGTCAAAACCTCTTGTACCGCTAAAATCAAAACCTTCAGCCTCATAGGCATCCGGGATATTAATTGTTTCTCCTGTTATTGCAACATAGGGTGCAATCTGGTTCAGATTCGGTTCACCACTCTCATTATACAGTTTTAAATTTGGGAAAGTTACTTTATGATCAGATGTTCCACCCATAAAAATATTTAATGAATCAGTCATAACTATTTCAAAACGTATCTCATTATCATTCTCTTTCATGTAAAGAGTTCCGCCATCAGCATTCGTTAAATTCTTTGCTTCCCTTAAAATCATTTCAAGCAACTTGTTTCTGTCTTTCTCTTTAGAAAGTGCAACACTAATATTTGTTAATTGTCTAATATCATTTTCAAGGGTTTTTATTTGAGATAGCTGGGTTTCTGATAACTGCTGATTCACCATATATAAATATTAGGTTTTTAATAGATCTAGGTCAACAATTAAAATGATAAAAGCTACCATAAAGGTAGCTAGTTTACTCATTTTCAGCCATATTTTTTCTGGCCGCTTTTAAAACCTTTTGTACAATAATATTTATTTGAGGTTTAAATACAAATCCAACAACAATACCTACAATAATTCCAAAAAACATATCAAGCCTCCTATTTGCTCTTTACTACTTATTAGCAATAAGTGTGCCAATTGAAACTTATGGTTAGAATGCTTATAAAAGAGAGGAAAGTGGTTTTTTCCCCATGGGGATGGTAAATTTTACCAATATTAAAAAGATTGTGTAGTAAAGCAAATACCAATATAATAACAGATATGATAAAAACAAAGATAAGGACTCAATTTTTACGACTATTTTTAATTATAGGTTTAATTCCTCTTATATTAATAAGTTTTCTTATTTACTTCCAGTCAAGTAATAATCTTCTTAATATGTCATTTGGAAATATGGAATCAATTCAGGCAATAAGAAGCAGCGATCTGGAAGGTGAGATAAAGCATCGGTTTGCAGAGTTTGAATCTTTATCAGCAGGGGAGATAGTTAAAGAGTTAACTCTGGCAATTCAGGAAAATACTCTAGATTCCCGTTTAAAAAAACTTGATTCCTATTTTGGTTCATTTATTCAGACAAACAGCTTTTATAATATAATGTATTTGTCTTCATATAATAGTGAAATATTGTACAGTTTTAAAGAAGAAAAGGGCTATTACGGAGATTCAGGTTTAGCCCGGGCCTGGGATAAGGCAATGAGTTCTGAAACGACTATAATAGAGGACTTTTCAGAGTATAAACCTTCAGGAAGTATTCAGGCCGCATTTTTGGCTAAAAAAATAAGGGATACCGATGGTAGACCGGTAGGTGTTTTAATTCTTCAGTTAACTGATCTGTTTGTGGAAAGTATTTTAAAGTCTCGAACAGGTATGGGACAAACCGGAGAATCCTATCTAATAACCTATAACATAAAGAGTAATAGCTATGAATTCAGAAGTAATCTCCTCTCTATGAAGAACGGAGAGTATAAAATAGGTTATAGTTGGAAGGGAGAACCGCTATCCTACTGGAGTGATGCTGTTAACAGTGGAGTTTATGGGGGGAAAGGGATATATAGAGACAGTGAAAACCAGAAGGTTCTTGTTGTTTTTAATAAAATTGACATGCCTCTTCTAAACTGGTATCTAATTTCAAAAATTGATAAATCCGAAGTAGTAAGCTCTCTTAACACTCTGGTTTTTAACAGTATATTTTTACTCCTTTTTATACTTATTGTAATTTCTGTTTTGTCTATCTCATTCTCTAAAAAGATGACTGAACCTATAATTAAAGGGGCTAATTTTGCAGAGAGTATAGCCAATGGTGAATTTGATCAGAAACTTGACATTCACAGAACTGATGAATTGGGTGTTTTAGCAAAATCCTTAAAAGATATGGGCCGGAAACTTAAAGAACAGTCATGGATACGTAGTGGAAAAGAGGGGCTGGATGATGTTGTCAGAGGTGAGCATGATGTAACTGAACTAGGACGTAAATCAATATCCTTTATTGCAAAACATTTAGATGCCCAAATTGGACTGTTTTATGTTTTAAAGGGTGATGAATTTTTACACTTAACTTCATCCTACGCTTTTTCAGACAGAAAAGGAAATTTCAATAAAGTAGCTATAGGGGAAGGACTGGTTGGACAGGCTGCACTAGAGAAGAATGAGATTGTATATACCCATGTTCCAACAGACTCTCCGGAATTTAACTATGGAGTCTCTTCTGTTCTGCCTACATGCTATATTGCGACTCCACTAATATTTGAAGATGAACTGTTAGGTGTAATTTTAATAGGTATTTCTGTTCCTGTAACAAAATTACAGAGGGCATTTATAACAAGTGTTAAGGATAATATTGCAATTTTAATGAACAGCGCAAGATCCAGTACTGTTATTCAGTCCCTTTTGGAAGATGCACAGAATAAACAGGAAGAGTTAAGAGTAACAAATGAAGAACTGGAACAGCAGACAATCGCCCTAAAGGATTCAGAGAAGGATCTACAGGCTCAACAGGAAGAGTTGAGGGTAACTAACGAGGAGTTGGAAGAGAGAACTGAAGCTCTGGAAAAACAACGAATTATAATGAAAGATAAAAACAGGGAACTTGAAGTTATTAGAAAAGACTTGGAACTAAAAGCAGAAGACCTGGAAAAAGCAAGTAAGTATAAGTCGGAATTTCTTGCTAATATGTCCCACGAGTTAAGAACTCCTCTAAATAGTATACTTATTTTATCCCAGTTAATTAGTAATAATAAAAAAGGGAATCTTGATGAGAAACAGGTAAAATCTGCAAATGCAATCTACTCCTCTGGAGAGGATTTACTAAGATTAATAAATGAAATACTGGATCTAAGTAAAGTTGAAGCAGGAAAAATTGAGATCGCACCAGAAGTTGTAACCATAGATTCAATAATTGAAGATCTGGATCGGGTATACAGACCATCGGCAGAGCAGAAAGGAATAGATCTTGAATTTATAAAGAACTCTTCAGTACCTCTTAGTATTATAACAGACCCACACCGTTTACAACAGGTTCTCAAAAACCTTCTAACTAATGCCTTTAAATTTACAGAAAAGGGTGGAAAAATTACTTTCTCGGTAAAATCTGATAGTAACAGCATAAAATTTTCCATTAAAGATACAGGGATAGGGATTCCAAAGGATAAGCAAAATGCAATTTTTGAAGCATTTCAGCAGGCTGACGGAAGTACCAGTAGAAAATATGGTGGTACCGGACTAGGTCTCTCAATATCCAGAGAGTTAATGAAGCTGCTTGATGGACATATAAAGCTGGAAAGTGAAGAGGGTAAGGGTAGTACATTTACTGTTACTCTAAACTTAAAAGAGGGTTCAACATTCTCTGTAAAGAAAAACCAGGAGAGTGATGAGCTCCCGGAAGTTAATAAAGTTGGGGAAATTCATGTAAAAGATGACAGGGAGAGTGTTGAAACAGGAAGTAATACTCTACTTATTATTGAAGATGATGTAAATTTTGCAGCAATTTTAAAGGAGCAGGCCCACGAAAGAGGCTTTAAAGTCCTTATTGCTGAGGATGGAGAGACTGGACTACATTTTGCAGACTATTACAAACCTTCAGGAATAATCCTGGATATTGGACTCCCAGGTATAGATGGGTGGGCTGTAATGAACAGAATAAAAAATGATCCTGAACTCAGACATATTCCGGTTCATTTTATGTCAGGAAAAGATGAGAGTCTGGAAGCCATGAAAATGGGTGCAATTGGATATATGCTTAAGCCTGTTACTCTTGATGGAATAAAAGATGCTTTTGAGAAAATCGAACATAGTATAGCAGATGGGCTGAATAAACTTTTAATTATAGAGGATGATCAGATTCAACGGGAGAGCATCGAAGAGCTTATTTCTGGAAATGACGTGGAAGTTACCGGGGTTAGAACAGGAAAAGAAGCATACAATCTAATGATAAGCAAGAAATTCGACTGTATAATTCTTGATCTTGGCCTAGAGGATATGTCGGGTTACGATCTTCTTGACAAGATAAAAAATAATGAAAATATTGCTTCAACACCTATAATTATCTATACAGGGCGAGATCTGACATCGGAACAGGAGATCAGACTAAATAAGTATGCAGAAAGTATAATAATTAAAGGAGCTAAATCTCCTGAAAGATTACTGGAGGAGTCCTCTCTTTTTCTACACAGAATAAATTCCAATTTATCAGGATTACAAAAAGAGACTTTAGAAAAGATTAATAGAAGGGAAGATGTACTACCGGGTAAGAATATTCTGGTAGTAGACGACGATATGAGAAATATTTTTGCTCTTTCAAATATATTGGAAGAGAAGGATATGAATGTAATAATTGCCCGGGATGGACAGGAAAGTGTTTCAATTGTTAGAAATACACCGGATATAGACCTTATTCTAATGGATATTATGATGCCAAAAATGGATGGCTACGAGGCTATGAAGGAGATAAGAAAAGTTGCCAGCAAGGATTCATTGCCAATAATTGCATTAACAGCAAATGCAATGAAGGGTGACAGAAATAAGTGTATTGATGCCGGTGCAAATGACTATCTTGCAAAACCCGTTGATAATAATAAACTTATATCTATGCTTCGAGTCTGGTTGTATAAATGAAAAGTGATAAAGAGTTAATTGAGAATGAAGACCTGGAAATAGATCTAGTTTTAGAAGCTTTATTAAGAAAGAGTGACTACGATTACACAAACTACTCAAAATCACATATTAAACGTAGGTTAAATCACCGTTTAACAGTTAGTGGAATGGAAAAATTTTCGGATATGATTCCTGAAATAATTTATAATCCGGAATTTTTATCTAAACTGCTGGCAGACCTTTCCATAAACGTTACAGAGATGTTTAGGGATCCAGGCTTTTTTAAGATTCTAAGATCTACAGTTTTTCCCTATGTTAAGACATACCCCTTTATTAAGATTTGGCATGCGGGATGCAGCTCCGGTCAGGAAGTTTACTCCATGGCAATTCTCCTAACTGAGGAAAAGATGTATGAAAAGTCTCAAATATATGCCACAGATTTTAATAACGAGATATTAAATTCCGCTAAAGAGGGTGTATACCCTTTAGATTATATGAAGAAATATACTACGAACTACCAGCTTGTAGGTTGTTCTAACTCCTTCGCTGATTACTATATTACAGATAACTCTTCAGCTCTAATCTCTCCGGTTTTAAAAAAGAATATACTATTTTCTTTTCACAACCTTGTAACAGATGGAGTTTTTGGGGAAATGCATATTATAATGTGCAGGAATGTTTTAATATATTTCGATAAAGAGCTCCAGAACAGGGTATTGAAACTATTTTATGATAGCCTTATCCCTGGAGGTTTTTTATGTCTTGGCTCAAAAGAGTCAATTAAATTTTCAGAAGTAGAGAATTATTTTGAAGTAATCTCTTTAAATGAGAAAATTTTCAGGAAGAGAATTAATGTAACATGAGTAAGTATGACGTTGTATTAATTGGTGCATCTGCAGGTGGGTTAACGGTTCTGGAGTATATATTAGGGAATTTATCCCCAGAAATTTCAACTCCAATAATAATTGTTCAACATTTAAGTCCTGATAGCGGAAGTTCAATAACCGAATTATTAAGAAAATTTTCAGTAATTCAGCTAACTGAACCGATAGATAAAGAGAGTATTTTAAACAATCATGTATATATAGCACCTGCGGACTATCATATATTAATTGAGAAAGACAGGTCATTTGCTCTGAATCAGGGGCCAAAAGAGAATTATTGCAGGCCGGCTATTGATATTCTTTTTGAAACAGCTGCCGAGGTCTTTTTTGAGAAAACAATTGGTGTTATATTAACAGGGGCAAACAAGGATGGAACAAGAGGGTGTGTAGCAGTAAAAAAGTTTTCCGGACTTGTTGTAGTGCAGGATCCTAAAGAGGCGTTAATTCCTGTAATGCCATCAGCTGTTATAGATGCAGGGTGTGCCGATTATGTTCTCTCAGCCAAAGAGATCGTACAGTTACTCAATAAAGTTCTCAAGGAGTGATTATGTCCAAAATGAATATTCTGGTAGTTGATGACAGAGAAGAAAATCTGTTTTCCATGAAACAGTTATTAGAAAACGAAGAGCTTGACATTAATGTTTATACCGCAGATTCAGGTTTAAAAGCATTAGAGCAGACTCTTAGTCACGATTTTCTACTAATTTTAATGGATGTTCAGATGCCGGAAATGAATGGATATGAAACAGCTGAACTACTACGAGGAAGCAAAAAAACAAAATACATTCCAATAATATTTGTAACTGCCAACAGCAGAGAAGAGAATAACATCTTTCAGGGGTACGAGAGCGGAGCTGTTGATTACCTTTTTAAACCAATAAACCCAATGGTACTACTTAGCAAAATAAGGGTTTTTGTTGAGTTAGGAATGCAGAAAATAGTTCTTGAAGAGAAGACTAAAGAACTGGATATAAAGATAAAAGAGCTGGAATCTTTAAAAAGTGAACTTGAAATAAAAAACAGAACCCTGGAACAGCTTACCATGGAGGATGGTTTAACAGCTTTAGGAAACAGAAGATGTTTTGACTTAACATTAATCACTGAGTGGCAGAGGGGATTACGTTTTAAACAACCTCTCTCTTTAATAATGATAGATATTGATCATTTTAAACTTTATAACGACACTTACGGCCACCAGGAAGGAGATATATGCCTTAAAAGGGTTGCAAGTTCTCTAAAAGCTACCTTAAAAAGACAGTGCGATATTGTTGCCAGGTATGGGGGGGAGGAGTTTATTGCGATACTTCCAGACACTGATTCCAATGGGGCTAAGCATGTAGCTGAGAGAATGTTAACAGCAATAGCTCGGCTTGAAATATCCCATAGTTCATCTTTAACTGAGAAAATTGTTACAGTTAGTCTGGGTGTTGCTACAATTGTTCCGGACTCAAACTCAATCCCGGAATTTCTGGTTAAAGCAGTGGATCAAGCTCTATACAAAGCCAAGGATGAGGGAAGAAACAGAGTAATAGTTGCTGATTCAGTATCTATTTTAAGCTGATAAAAGCTTTAAAACCTTCTTTGCTGTTAATGAAAGTATATATACCAATCCTGCTAATATTATTATCATTGGGCCTGATGGTGTGTCGGTTATATAGCTTAAAGTTATACCAGAAACTGAAAAAATTGTTGTAAGAAAAATTGTACTAATAATTAATGGAGCAAGTCTTTTGTAAAATAACCCGCTAATAGCGGATGGAATTGTTAATAAAGCTATAACCATTACTATTCCAACTATAGTAGTCATTAAAACTACAGTTATCGCTGTTAGAATCAGAATTAGAAAGTAATAGAAATTAGGGCTTCCTCCTCTTATTGAAGTATACTCTTCATCGAAGCTGGAAGCCTGTAATTTGTTAAAAAAGAGAAACCCAACTGAAATTACAACAAGGTCAAGTGCACTAACAAGATAGAGATCCATATTGGATACAATTAGTATATTTCCAAAAAGATAACTCATAGGGTCTGTATAACCCGAAGTTTTGGAAATAAAAAGAAGACCGACTGCCATTCCAATTGCCCAGATAGCACCAATTATAGAGTCTTCCCGCTCTTTTCCGTAAATTTTTACACAGCCTATAATAACTGCTGAAATTATTGAGGCCCCAAAGGCTCCAAGAGTTGGATGAAACCAGTCCCATCCAAAATTCTCCTTGGCATATAGAGCAAAACCAATTCCGGCTAAAACTGAGTGGCTAATAGCACCAGCAATATAACTTATTTTTCTAATAACAACAAAAGTTCCTATAACTCCAAATGAAATACTTGATAGTATTCCAATAATAAGTGCGTTTCTTAAGAATGGTATCTCAGGGTTTAAAAAAGATTGTATTAAATCACTCATGAATTTCCTCTACTTTAGTACTGTGTTCTACAAATTTTACAGGGTGACTAAATAGTTTATCTATAGAACATGATGTTATATCCCCAGTCGGATGAATTTTTACTTCTTTGTTTATACATATTACCTTTTTTACATTTTCAGAAACAAAGGTTAAGTTGTGACTGATTAATATTATTGTCATCCGGTTATTTAATTTAAACAGAAGTTTGTATAGCATATTTTCTGTTGTGGCATCTATGTTAGATGTTGGTTCATCAAGAATTAATACTTCCGGGTTTGCTGAGATGGCTCTTGCAATAAGAACTCTCTGTCTCTGACCTCCGGAAAGTTCCGAAAAGTGTCTGTTTTCAAACCCCTCCAAATCAACACTTTTTAAAGCGTTTCTGGCTGCATCTCTGTCCTGTTTGTTGTAAAATAGGGAGCCTTTCTTTAATCGTCCCATTAAAACTACATCAATTACATTTATAGGAAATTCAAGGTCAAAATTTGTATATTGTGGTACGTATCCCACTCTTCCTCTGGCTTTTAATGGACTTTGACCGAAGATGGAAATATAACCCTCTGTTGGTTTTAATAACCCAAGAATAAGTTTTGCCAGTGTAGATTTTCCACCACCGTTAGGGCCAATAAAACAGACAAAACTACCTCTATCTATATGAAAGTGGGCTTTGCTTATTACTTCCTCTCTGTTATATTTAAAACTTACATCCTCAATAATTATCTCGTTGTCATATTTTGATTCAATCAATTCCATACCCTTTTTATCTGATTCTAGAAGTTTATCACAAAACCTAAATAAAATCTAAACCCTCCCCAGATAAACTGTGGCTCGGAATATGTAAGGTCTATTCCCTGCAGGTAACTTTGATTCTCAGTAATATCCCTGGTGGAATTTGGAACTAAACTACTATCCGTCTGTGGTTGTTCAAGTTCCTGTACATGAAAAAGAAGCTGGGATAGTTTAATATCAAGGGTTATATTCTCAAATAGCTTTCTTGTGTAGTCAACTTTTAAATCCAGTGTCTTTAAATAGTTGTAATATAGTTTTTTCTTTTCAGGCTCAGATGTAAAAATTTTTGAATAAGAGAAAAAATTCCATATATAATCAGAATAGATTTCAGTCATCTCTATAGAGTCTGAAAAATAGATATTAAAATCCCCACCAAAATTAAAGATACCAATCCTGTTATCCATCTTATAAGATGATATAATATTTATATTGTTAATAGAAAGTGCTGGTGTTACTAAATTACTAATTTTATAGAATAGGCCAGGTTTAATTCCTTGGCTGTATACTGTTAGGTTTATTGGGGAGAATTTATACTCATTATATACTGCCTCCAACAATAAACTCCCTATTAATAATTCCCCACCGATCTTTATACCGTCGAAAACAGTTGTGTTATTTAACTTAAACAGATAATCTCTATTTACATTCGATTTAATATCTTTTTCACCTATATAAAATCGATATTTTTCTCCTATCAATTTAAATTGAATAAAATCAAAATCAAGGCCTAAATATCCGGAAATATCTCCACTTGTTACCATATTATAAATTAAACTTATGTTATTAAAATCGAAATTATCCTGACTATGTGCTAAGCTGTAAACACTGGTACCAGCACCTGCTATTAATTTATTAAATTTTAAATCTGCACTAATGGTGAGGTTTGCAGTCTCTGGTTTTAAGTTAAATTTTAAGCTATCAAACAAGTTAATTGGCAGATTAAAGTATGAATTACTAATCCTTCCATTTATACTTATTGAATCAAGAACAGGTATATTGTATCCAATATCAAAAATTAACTTATTATCAATTGTTGTGCTAAAAAACATATAGTTTTTATCATATTTAAGTCGAAAAAATGGATTATAAATATCCTGATCAAAACTTAATAAAGAGCTGTTAAAACTTAACTCTGCCAACTCCCTTGATTTTAAACCATTAATATAAAAGTGTATTAAATCTTTGCTTGCACCTAATTCTAGCAATAAATTGTCTGAATTAACCCCAAAATATAGGGAGGTTTTGTTAAACTGAATATCAGCATTTAGATCATCAGAATTATATTGCAGGGTATTTATATAGTTGTTTTCCATACCGGAATATATATTCAAGGAGAAAATAGTGGTAGAAAATGTAAAAAAAATAGAAAAAAATAGAAATTTCATGTGCACATTATATGATATTAATTTATCATAATACTACAAATTATAAATATAAAAGGAAATAGAGATGAAAAGATTTTTTAAATTGTTAAATGTATCAATTATAATCTTATTACTATTTGGTTGTAATGATTTACTGGGACCTGGTACCGATGGAGATCCTAACATTGACCCTGTAATTGATGATACCCCAACTTATGCTGATGAGGTCATAAACGAGTTTATATCCGAGATTTCTACACCAACTAGAGGAATTACTCCGGATATCGAGCGAATGAGAACAGTTATAAAAGCAGAACTAAAAGTTCAAGGATTGGAAAAATCTACATCTTTATCTGCTTTAATACCAGTTGTTGCCTCTTCTGCCCAGGTTTCTTTAAATGGTTTAGGAACTGATGATGAAAAAATTATCCTGATAAAGAAAATATCTGTTGCTTCAGTTGTTGTTGTTAGTAAAAAAGCAACTTCTGCATCAGATGAAGAGAAATCCACAATGGTTTCATCTGTTACTGAGGCAATGGTTGAAAAAATTACTAAATCCGGTATTAGTGCTGCAAAAATAGAAGAGACTACTAAAGAGACTGTATCTGCAATAATTAGTAATCTTGGTGCTGTAATTACTGAAGAAGCAACTGTTCTATCTATTGCTGCTAAAGTAACAACTAAAGCAACAGTAGCTATTACAAAGAATACAGGTGTAGATAAAGCTATGCTTGAATCAGCTATTTCTAATTTACCTTTAGTAACATCCAAATCTCTTGAAATTGCTGTTAAAGAGGTTACAAATGAAGAGATAGATGATGATAAGAGAACACAACTCTTTAAATCAGCCTATTCCGCTGTAACAGCCTCTGTATCTACTATTTCTACTACAACAACCTTAATTAAGAAAGAGGAAATTTCATCTCTATTAGTTAAAGTTCAGGAAGTAACATCAACGGCAATTAAGTCAGATGAATCCTTCCAGGGATTATCAAAGACTCTGGATGGAGAGATGCTTAAAGAGTCTCTAAAAGTTGTTAATAGCGATGAAGCTGCACTTGCTGCCTATAAAACCCAGTTAAGTACTTCTCAAACACTGGAAATATCAACTGGTGAGATTGAAAACGCTGAGAATGTTGCTAAACAGGAACAGGAACAGGCAAAAGAAGAGGCAAATGGAACAGTATTTACAACAGCTGAACTTGAACAAAAAGCTTTAGCACAGCTTAAGTACAGAAACTTCTCAGGTGCTTATAACTACTTCCAGAAAGCCTATGACAATGGGGATGCTTCAGAAAATGCAAAACTCTGGTGGGCAGTTTTAACAGTAGCTAATATCTCAACTGATTCAAAAGTTAGAACAGTAGCAAGTAATTTAGGAATTGAAAACTATCCATCAACACTAAACGAATTCTTTATAGATGATTTTTTAACTACTCAATATGTTCGTTCTTCATATGATAATAAGACTTGGAATGATGAAACAAAACAATATGACGTTAAAACTTATTATAATTATGGAACAATGTTCAGTCATATTAAAAATCAGGAAATGTTTAATGATGTATGTTTAAGAACTGAGTTTGTTGATGGAGTGGAAGTGGCAAAATTAGATGTCCCTGCAACTCAAACAAATGCTCTTTTCTATAACCTTCAACTTAATTACCCAGAGGGATTAAACAGTGTTTACGATTCAGTAGTAGAGGCTACATCAATTTTAGATAGTGTTGAAACAGTTTTGGCTTCAATTTCAGAAACAGCTTCTTTTAAATATACTTATGATATGTTTTACACAGAGGTTTTAACTGAAGATTCTAATTGGCCAAAATACTTAAGTGATGATGAATCTTTTATACCTGCAGGTTTTATAGTAGGAAAAGCTGAAGTTTTAGGGGCATTATCTGTTTTAGAGCTATTTAGAAGTGTTTTATCCTATGGTCAAGCAGTATCATTAAATACAGATATTGCAGCTTATTGGACATTCTTTAATCCATTAAATGGATCAGCCTTTAAATTTGATCCTACTACAAAAGAGGCTGTAGGTATTAGCGAATCATTCGATTTATCAACAGTAAAAAGTCCATTTGCAGATGGCTTTTTATTTGCAAGAGATGGTGCAGATTCATATCTGGCAGAGTCAAAAGGTTACTTTAAAAAATCACTTAGCTACCTAAATCAGGCTTTTTCTATTGTAAAAAGTAGAAAAACGGATAGCCCATTTTCATTTGCTCCTTATGTTGAAAATAGTAATCCATCAACAGACAAAACAGAGCTTGGTTATCAAATTTTTAAATTAGAGATGGGAAGACGATGGGAGGAAATTGTTACTGGATTAAATGTTGCTAAAATAATGACTGAAAAAATGATATACTCTCTGGACAACAATTCTACAGTTTACTTCCCGGGAGATCTATTTGCCCATGTTCCTTATGACGATAATTATACTTCAACAGAGATGATTTTAAGTTACTACTCAGATGTAAATAATTGGCCAACAGCTGATAATGGAACCACCGGTTTTAATCTTGGAAAACTTTTTGTTAAACCAATTTTTGCAATAGATAATTTAATTCAGTTTAATTCTGAAACAGCTGAACCGGCAATTTATACATCTGCAGATATGGTTGATTTTACACCGGCAACAGATTTTAATGAATCAAATACATATTTTATCAGATTTATGGATATAACCTTTGGTGGACTAATAACTGGCTTTGATAATGGTTTTGAATCAGATAACCAGGAAAGCTTTAAATCAGAAAATTCCATGTATCTGAAAATTCCTGACTATGCTGCATTTAGTGTTATTAAGCCAAAAGGAGATACCTATACTTCTACAGTTGATGGAACAACTTATACATCTACAGGTTCAATTTTTGGTGCAGCGGTAATGGATATGATAAATGATGACAAGTCTGATAACACTAATACAGGAGTTTAGAATGATTTTAGTATTTAAAAGATTTAAAGGTGGGGTAAAATGAAAAAGATATTGGGTTTTATTGCATTACTATTTCTACTTTTTTCTTGTAGTTTAAATAATGTATTTGTATATAAAAAAAGCGAAATAACAGCTTTTAGTTTTACAGGAATAGAAACTGTAGCAGAAATAGATTCTTATAATAAAAAGATAATTGCATACGTTCCCTATGGAACTGATATAACATCTCTAAGTATGGAGTTTGAACAGACTGGTTTAACATTCAGTGTCCCAAGTGGTGCAAAGAATGACTTTACAAATCCTTTTGTCTTTCAAGTAACAAATTCCTATGCAAGTGTTTCAGACTGGACTGTAATAACTAAAGTAAGCAGTCAGATTCCTGTTGGTAAATGGGTGAGCGTTTCTGAGGACAAAACTATTACTTTAGATATTGCTGAAGACGGTACATTTTCTTTCAGTGATTCCGCAAATACTACAACTGGTACATTTTCGATAAAAGGTTCTAAAGCATTTATTAAAGATGATGGTGAAGATTATTCCGGTGAATACCTATTTAGTATTACAGATGGTAAATTAAATTTCACTTATGTGATGGATAATGATTATATGAGAAAAGATTTTCTAACATCAAGTGAATGGTCATTATACAGTGAAACACCTGTTGAACCTGTAACTGGAAACACAATAACCGGAACTATAACACTTCCAGATTTGGCAGATGGTAAAAATATTTCTATTATTATCGATACTGATACTGAAGGAGGAAATGGATCTGTTGCAGTTGGTAGTGGTACACTCTCTGGAACAACATATACATATTCAATTGATGGTGTAGCTGATGGAAATTATTATATTTATGCAGTAGTAAATGTCGTTTCCGAAACTGGAGCACCACAAACTGGTGATTTCTTTGGTGCATATGGTATAACAAGTATTTCTGACTGGCCTCCTTCTGCACCAAATTCAGTAGTTAGTGGTTCAACAGGATCTACAAATTTCGATTTTAATCTATTTATTCCAGATTCATCTTTTTTTGGTGGCTCTGAACCAGTAACAGGAAGCTCTGTAAGTGGAACAATTACTCTGCCGTCATCAGCTTATGATGGTTATGATATTTCAGTAGCTTTAGATGAAGACTATTATGGTGATAATGGAATGAAGACTACTTCTGGAAAGGTAACTGGTTCAACTTACAGCTATACATTTGAAAATGTGGCAGATAATAGTTACTATGTATATGCTTATGTTTATACATCTCCTTCTACAGGACAGCCTAAAACAGGAGACCTGTTTGGTGCCAACGGAATCACTAATATGGATGCTTGGCCAGCGAATGCAAGTAAGATAATAGTATCTTCAGCAGATGTATCAGGTGTAGATTTTGTTATCACAGTAATGGATCATGATTTCCCTACAAGTGGCAGTGCTGATCCTATTATTCAAGGGATTAGTGATGTAAATGATGCGATAAATGACCTTAATCAATCAGATCAAACCCCAGCGACTTCAACCTCGGGGTCAATAATGACATCTACTATTTCTAATTTTACAGCTTCTAACGGTTTAGTTGTTGATTATGTGCAAATACACAATGTTGCTGATGTTAATAATGTAGTATTAGTTAGCGCAACTTATACTTTTGCATCAGGAGCAGTTAATCAGGTAGTTTTTGATTCCAGTTATCAATTTGAATATTATATCAGAGACACTTCTGATATATATGTCTTTGATTCTACAACTAATACATTTGTTAAGAAACTGTAGATAGAATTTCCTCGGGGAGTGTTTTTAGAATATATTCAGAGACACTTCTTGGGGAGCTTTTTCCAGGTAATCCACGGGCTTTAATAAAGTTTAAATCTATTGATTTAGCAAATTTAAAGTCCTCAGTGGAGTCATTAGAGGTTACATCCAGAAATATTGAGTCCTCTGTTAAAATTGATTTGTTAATTTTGGATAGTGAAAAGCTTTTGCTTGTGTTTATTATAATTTGTGGATGCTTGTTGTTTATATCATCAGTTACATTTGCTCCTAGTGTCTTAAGTAGTTGAGTTAGACGTTTTGCGATTCGACCTGTACCAATTATTTTGAAGATAGAGTCGTTTAACGTAAAGTCAGTTTTTTCTATAAGAATTTTTATTATCTCTTCACAGGTTGGTATAACTGTAAGGTTTGTAAAAGCATCATTCCGGGTTATATCGTATAATCTTTCATCCTTAAAATTAAATGGCCCCCCAATAATCTTACAATCCTTGTTTGCTTTAGATAAAAAAGAGTCTATATGAATTATATCTTCACTGTATGGAGAGTAAATAGTTGAATTATCAATAGTAAAAGGTATGGGAACAAATATAATATCATAGCCCTTTACAACAATACCTTTACCACCAATTTTATTTAAGTAATGATTAAAACCTTCAAGCTTAACATCACAATTCATCTCTTTTAGAGACTTATACAGATAGTAGTTTGTTAAGTCCCCGGCTAAAACTAAAATTTTCATGATGCATAATAAATGTTAAACCTTGGCAGGATCAAGGGAAATAGTAAATTCAGAGCCACAAATTAGCTGCTCGTATTTAACCCCGGAGACATCCAGCATCTTTCTTGAAGCTTTAAAAACATCTCCATCCCTATATTTATCAGAAAGATAGATTATTTTCTTAATACCGCTTTGAATTATTGCTTTAGCACACTCATTACAAGGAAATAGTGCAACATATATTGTTGAGTCTTTAATATCACTTCTTGTGGAGTTTAAAATAGCATTTAGTTCGGCGTGAACAATGTAGGGGTATTTAGTGTGTAAAAAATCACCCTCTTTTTCCCATGGGAATTCATCATCAGAGCATCCAATAGGAAGACCGTTATAACCTATACCAATAATTTTATTATCCTTAACAATACAAGCACCAACCTGAGTGTTAGGGTCTTTACTCCTCTTTCCGGATAAAATTGCAATACCCATGAAATATTCATCCCATGAGATAAAATTTTCCCTTTTTTTCATAGCTTTTTCCATTGAATCCTCACCAATAAAAGTATAACCTATGACACAAAGGAAGGGAAGTATTGAAACATTGGCAGGAATTAATAAATACCGAGAATCTGACTGAAGATGAAATAGTTCAGATCCCTTCATATAACCTCACAAACTTTTATTCAATGATACATTATTATCAGGATAATAATTGGGGTGTAGAGGCTCTACTGTCCGGAACAGGACTTTCTATCAGTGATTTTGAAGACTTCTCCAAGTGGGTAAATCCAATACAGAATAAACAGTTAATAGAAAACCTGATTCTTAAAACACCAGTCTTTTTATCCCATAGAATATTCTATAATATTGGTTTTAAGTGTAAAAAAGAAAACTCCGTTTTAAGTACAATATTTAAATACACTCCCTTTGACTTAATAATGCTGGAGCCAAACAAAATATCCAGGAAACTGGACAACTCCTACAAGTTTAACATAGTAAAAAAAGACGGAGACGAATATCTTCTTAAAATTGTTCCGAAGCCCTTTAAAAAAAGTATGGTTTATGGCCATGAAGTTTACGGATATTTGAGTATATTGGAAGCACTACTTGAGTTAAAAAAAATTAGGGTAAAGAACAAAAAGAGTATATGCTTTTCTGCAAACATTAAAGAAATAATTGATCAGTATTATACTAATCATGGTTTTGAAGTTTCCGAGAATAATATATTTCATAATAATGAGTTAATAGCACAAAGAAGAACTGTTAATATTCTGGGAAGTGACTACCAGGGCTTTGAAGTAGTAAATGATTATACATATTTAGGCGAAACAATTTTTAAAAAAGGTGAATTATATAATGCACCCTTCGATCTCTACAGTTGGAAAGTATCAAAAAGATCACTTTTTAGAGAAAAAATTCGTAATGTGCTGCTTAAAATAATGCATAAAAGTATAAGTGTTATTGAGAAACAGCTTGAACTGAATAACAAAAAAGCACAGGATTTATTGCAGTTGACAAATGTAGTAAATATCGAAAAAAGGAACAGGGAACTACTGCTGGCAAAGATTGTCCATGAGATAAAATCTCCACTAGCCAGTATTGTTATGTTAATTGATTCACTGGATGAGGAGATACCCCAATGTTCCAATTTTATTAAAGAGGGCTTTACAATACTTGAAGATAAAAGCAATAAACTTATCAATTTTGTAGATAACGTAATGAGTTATTTTAACATAGATAACAATAATTTCGATCTAAATATAGAAGTTATCGATCTTGCTTTTTTAATGAGCGATGTTCTGGATAATTTTGAACATGTAAAAATATCCAGTGGAACATCATTAATATGTAAAATGATGCCGGACAAATATATTGTGAATGGTGATTATTACAGACTTCTTCAAGTCTTTCTGAATATTGTAAGTAACAGTGTAAAATTTACCAGAGATGGAGAAATTATAGTAGAAGCAGATTTTTATGATAATTATATCTGTATTTCAATTAAAGATACCGGTTGTGGTATTAGCAGTGATAAGATAACTGATATTTTTAACATGTTTAATATACTTCAGCAGAATCCTGGACACAATCATAATGGTTTGGGTTTAGGACTTTATATTTCAAAGAATATTGTTCTTAAGCATAAAGGCTATATTGAAGTGGATTCTGAAGTTGGAACTGGTACTGAGTTTAGAATCTTTTTACCTGTTGCAGAGTGTTGTGAGTAAAAAGGAGGGAGTTTATGGAGTTGTTAGTAATTTCTGATATACATGGGAGTAGTACAGCCCTGGATAAAATTCTTGAAATCTATAATAGCAGGAAATTTGATAAAATTATTATATGTGGTGATGTTTTATATCACGGGCCCAGAAATCCTCTACCGGAAGGATATAACCCTAAAGTTGTAGCCGAGAAATTAAACAGTATAAAAAGTGAACTTATGGTTATTAGGGGTAATTGCGAAAGTGAAGTGGATGAAATGGTTCTAGAATTTCCGGTAATGGGTACATATAGTTACTATAATGTTGGAGAGCATGATGTTTTTATAACCCATGGGCATAAATACAATAGGGAGAATCTTCCACCTTTAAAGAAGGATTCAATACTATTAACTGGACATACTCATATTCCAACCGGGGATAAAACCAATGACATCTATTTCTTTAACCCGGGATCAATATCTCTGCCAAAGGGTGGTTTTGAACCTTCTTATGGAATACTAAATAGTGAAAGCTGGACTGTTTATGGGCTAAATAGTGAAAAAATTCTTATAGAGACTAAATTTTAATGGTATAATAGCTGATTTACTGGATTATTTTGACATTTAATGGTAAATTGTTAAAAATAGTTAATAAATTTTTGTCAAATTAAGAGAGGTTTTTACTTTGCCTAAGATTGTAGATCATGAAGAGAGAAAAAGAGATATAATGGAGATGGCTCTTACAATCTTTATTGAAGAGGGGTATACAAATACCAAACTTGCTAATATTGCAGATAAGTGCTGTATTGCCCGTACAACATTATACCAGTATTTTAGCAATAAAGATGATATCTTTAAATATGCAATTAAAACATTTACTGACTCTTTACAGGTAGATTACAAAACTATAGGAACAAGGCAGGATATTAATCCGGATGTAAAACTTAAAATGATAATTATGGATATTATCGATGTATGTTTTACAAGACGGGAACTTCTGTTTTTATTACTTGAATTTCTAATTCAGGTAAAGAGTGAAGGTCGTCGTTTTGCCAGAAGTTTAAATAAAAGAACAATAAGAATAAGAAAGCTTTTCTCTAGAATAATAAGTGATGGTGTAAAAATGGAGCTTTTTAAAGACCTCCACGTACCTAGTATGACAGATATCCTTGTAAGCCAGATAGAATCCATAGTCGTTCAGTTGTCCCTAACTGAGCAGTCTACCAGAGAAGAGAATATAGTAAGAATGACATGCTTACTGGACTGTTTTAAAAAGTAGGAGCAATATGATAAATTTTAAGAATGCTAAATTTTCAACAGCATTTAGTGCGAATTCAAAACCTCCTGAAGATCGATTTATTGAAGTTGCATTTGCGGGAAGATCAAATGCTGGAAAGTCAAGTTCTTTAAATACATTAACCGGACAGAAAAAACTGGCTAGAACCAGTAGTAAACCGGGAAGAACACAACAGATAAATTTTTTTGGACTTGACGATAAGAGATTCCTGGTGGATCTGCCTGGGTACGGTTATGCTGCAGTATCAAAATCTTTAAAAGAAGAGTGGCAGGGTTTAATGGAAGGCTTTTTACGAAGTCGTCAAAGTTTAAGAGGTGTTGTTATTATTATGGATATCAGACATCCATTAAAGGATAATGATATTCAGATGATTGAGTGGTGCGACGAAAGAGCACTTCCAATGCATATTGTTCTAACAAAGGCAGATAAGCTTAAAAAGAACAAGATAAACCAGACACTCTTTGCTGTAAAAAAAGAAATTCAGGATGTTAAAACTGATATCTCAGTTCAGGTTTTTTCTTCTGAGACTTCACTTGGTTTACCGGAACTTAGAGCAAAACTGGACGAGTGGATGAGAGAGTAGTTGAAAAAAGCAGTTGTTGTTATTGTAACCCTTATGCTAATAGGGTGTTCAAAAAATATCACAAAAATAACAACTGCCAAAGGTTCCGGATTTATTAATGAACAGGGTAAAGTTGTAATAGAGCCTCAATTCATCTATGCCAAGGACTTTTCTGAAAATTTAGCAGCAGTATCTACCGATGGTCTCACTTGGGGATATGCTGATTATAATGGAAACATTAAAATAGATAGTATCTTTGAAAAAGCATTAAGTTTTTCTGAAGGTTTGGCTCCGGTTTCAATTGATGGGAGCTGGGGATTTATAAATAATAAGGGGAATATTAAAATTACTCTGAAATATCAGAGTGTATCTCAATTTAAAAATAGTATATCTAGAGTCGTAATAGATGGTAAAACTGAGTATATAGACAAAACCGGTAACACTGTTCTTACTTCTCCATATAGTTATGCCGGTTTATTTTCTGAAGGTCTAGCTGCTGCTATGGAAAATAATAAGTTTGGTTTTATTGACATTTCAGGTAAGATTGTAATTCCATTTAAATATCTCTATGCAATGGATTTTTCAGAAGGCTTCTCTGCTGTTCGAACTAATTTAAAAAGTGGACATATAGGTAAAGATGATAAATGGCTATCCAGTAAGGATTACAACAGAGTCTTATCCTTTTCAAATGGGTTGGCGTATGTAGAAGGAATGGATTTTAAAGGATATATTGACACAAAAGCCAGGGAAGTTTTACGGACAGAGTACGATTTTTGCTACAGTTTTTCCTCCAATCTGGCAAGAGTTGTTTCTGATTGTAAAACAGGATTTATAGATAAAACAGGTAAAATAGTAATTCCTTTGGAGTATGATCTGGCAACAGATTTTAAAAATGGATTTGCAACAGTTTTTAAAGATAAGAAGCAAATGGTTATTAATGTACATGGTAAAGTAGTGTATAATTCTGATCATGAATGAGATAACAATAATTAAACCCGATGATTTTCATATTCATTTAAGACAGGGTTCTGATCTGGAATATTATGCAAAAGAGAGTGAAAAACAGTTTAAACGTGGCATTATTATGCCTAATACTGTTCCTCCAATAGTAACGGTTAATGATGTAAATAGATATAGAGATGAAATTTTAAAGGTTACAGAGGGTTTTGAGCCACTAATGACTTTTAAAATACTTCCGGACAGTGATCCCGGTATAATATCTGAACTAAAACAAAACAAGGTTATAGCTGGGAAATATTATCCTGCTGGAGCTACAACAAATTCAGAAGATGGAATTACTGACTGGAAAATTATGAAGCCTGTTTTAAAAGAGATGGAAAAACACGCTATGGTACTTAGTATACATGGAGAAGTTCCTGACTCATTTCTTTTAAACAGAGAGAGAGATTTTTTGCCAATTTTGGATGAGATACATAGAACATTTCCTAAACTTAGAATAGTTATGGAACATGTCTCTTGCAAGGAGTCAATTGATTATATAAATTCAGCCCATGATCATGTAGCTGGAAGTATATCATTACACCATTTAATATCAACAATTGAAGATGTTATAAATGATACAAGTATAAAATGTATGCCTATCCCAAAAACACCTGAGGATAGAGAGGCTATTAGATTTGCAGCATTTTCCGGGAACAGAAAATTTTTCTTTGGTTCAGATAGTGCTCCTCATAAAGTCGAAGGTAAAATAGGCTTTAATCCTAAATCAGGAGTTTATACAGCCCCTGTTATCCTTCCTAAACTTGCAGAACTTTTTTATGAAAACGGAGTGTTGGATAAGCTAGAAAATTTTGTCTCTGTTTATGGTGCCAGATTCTATAAATTACCACTTAACAGAGAGCATATAACAGTTATTAAAAAGCCTATGATAGTTCCAGATGAGATGTATGGTGTTAGACCCTACCTGGCTGGCAGTGAAATCAGCTGGAGTTTAAAAAATTAGTGGAAAGGATTGATCAAATCTTTACTATTCTTCAGGAAGAGGTAAAAAAATATAAAGTTCCGGTTGTGGATCTTATAAAGGTTCAGACTGGATCCCCATTTAAAATTCTGGTTGCTACAATTTTATCTGCAAGAACAAATGACAGAACAACTTCAGAAGTCTGTTCCAGACTGTTTAAAGTCGTAGAAAATGCTGATGACTTTAATAGATTCTCGGAAGATGAAATAGCCGACCTAATATTTCCTGTTGGATTTTACAAAAATAAAGCACGATTCTTAAAAGAGCTTCCATTGGCTCTTAATGAAAAATTTAATGGAATAATTCCAAAAACTATAGATGAACTTGTTACTCTTCCTGGTGTGGGAAGGAAAACAGCTAATCTTGTATTAGCTCAAGCTTTTGAAATACCTGCAATCTGTGTAGATGTTCATGTTCATAGAATTTTAAACAGAATTGATTATGTGAGAACAAAAACACCCTACGATACCGAAATGCGTTTAAGAAAAAAACTGCCTAAAAAGTACTGGTTAACAGTAAATACAGTTTTTGTAATGTTTGGCCAGTATTTATGCAGACCAATAAATCCAAAATGTGATATCTGTCCAATCAATCACCTATGTGCTAAAAAGATAAAATAATTTACATCATTAATGGTAAGAAGATCATTGATACAAGTGATACTAAAGAAAGTAAAGATATTGATGATACTACTGCAATTGCTATATTGTTTTTCATTTTATGCCTCCGTGTTATGATTTAATAATAAATTTAAAATTAAATGGATCCCATGTACCATTTGGCATAATTTGACCTTGTATAAATAGATATCTGTTAGTAACATATAATTGTTAAATCAAATTTATATGAAGGATCCCGTAGATGATCAAAGTAAACAACCAGGAATTAAGTAAGAATGAATATCAGGGGGCGTGCTATAACTATATGTCCCATACAAGGAAACAGGAATTAACCCCAGAGGATAAATTTATTGTAGCTAATCAATTAGTTGATACATATTTACTGTTAACAGAGGGAAAAAAGGGGAACTACTTTCCTGAAGATGCAGATGTAGAGAGTAATTTTACTAACCTTGTAGCTCAATTTCCATCCCAAGAGCAATTTGATAACACTTTAAAGGAGATGGGTGATACTGTAGAGAGTGTAAAAGAGCGACTTAGAGACGATCTTATTTTAAGAGCATATATTGAAGGTGAATTTTATAGTAAAATTTCAATTGAGAATTCTTCTGTTGAGAATTTTTACAAAGAACATGAGGATAAATTTATCTCTGAAACTCAGGTTAAGGCTTCTCATATTCTTGTAAAAGATGAAGAAACAATTAACTCTATTAGTGAAAAACTAAAATCAGGGGACTCATTTGCTGATTTAGCTAAGGAGATTTCTGATTGTCCAAGTGGACAAAATGGTGGCGATTTAGGATTCTTCGGAAAAGGGAAAATGGTTCCGGAGTTTGAGACAGTTGCTTTTGAATTAGGACTTAATGAGATTTCCGAACCTTTTAAAACAGATTTCGGATACCATATTGTAATGGTTACAGATAAGACAGAGGGTGGTAAACAATCCTTTGAAAGTGTTGCTCCAGAGATTAAAAGACACTTGGAGCAAATTGAAGCTCAAAGAGTTATTTCACAAAAACTCGAACAACTAAGAGCTGAAGCTTCTATCGTAATTGACAGAGAATCCCTGTAGTATTTAGATAATCCCAATTTTTGGGATTATTTTTTTTATAAAGAAAGTAAAAAATGATGTTTAATCTTGCTTTACATACCCTATAGGGGTATAGTGTATCAATGAACAGTGATGAAAGAGAAAAATTATGTAAAAGACTTAAAAAAATTGAAGGTCAGGTTAGAGGTGTAGAAATCATGATCAGTGATAAAAGATATTGTATAGATATATTAAATCAGACAAGAGCTATTATCTCAGGAATGAAAAAAATTGAGGAGATAATTCTGGAAAATCATATGAAAACATGTGTGTCTGCATCATTCCTGTCTGATAATGGTGATGATAAAGAGATTAAAATTAAAGAGGTTATTAATTTAATCTCAAAATATAGGTAGGTAAATATGAGTAAAAATATTAAAGAGGTATATCATATAACCGGGATGTCCTGTACATCCTGTGCTGCAAATATAGAAAAGACAGTATCTGGATTATTAAACGTTACTGAAGCTAAAGTTAATTTTGCGGATAAAAAACTGATTGTTGAGTATGATTCAAAAAACCTGAAAAGTCAGCAGATTTTTAATGCTGTAAAAGAGAAAGGTTTTGAACTAAGTACTCTGCAGGATGCTGCAGATCAGGATGAGAAACACCTAAAGAAAGAATTAAACAGACTGATTGCGGCTTGGGCTATTACAATCCCACTATCCATAAAAATGCTTCTCCATATGATATGGGGTATACATTTGTTAACAGGGCTGCCGTCCCTGTTGTTTGATATGGTTTTGTCTTTTGTTGTAATTTTTATAATTGGTTATCCTGTTGTAAAAATAACAGTTAACAGTTTGGTCACATTTAACTTTAATATGGACTCCCTAATTGGGATTGGTGCCTTTGCTTCATTCTTGTCCGGAGTTTTTATTCTTTTTGGTATAGATATTGATAGTTTTGTCTCAATTGGTGCAATGATAATGAGTATTAATTTTATAGGGAATTACTTAAAACTTATGGCAACAGGCAGGGCAGGAAAGGCAATTAAGGAACTATTGGAACTGGGAGCAAAAACAGCCTTTGTTATTCTTGAAAGTGGAGAAATTAGAGAAAAAGCTGTAGAAGTGTTAAAAATTGGTGATATAGTTTTAGTAAAACCCGGTGAGAAAATTCCTGTAGATGGTATAATTATTGATGGAAGCTCATCTATTGATGAATCTATAGCAACAGGAGAGTCTGTACCAGTGGATAAATCTGTCGGGGATAGTGTTATAGGTGGAACAATAAACCATGTAGGTGTTATTAAGGTTAAAATAGAAAAAATTGGAAGTGAAACCTTTCTTTCTCGAATTGTTCAGATGGTACAGGATGCCCAGGGCACAAAAGTACCAATTCAGGCCTTTGCTGATAAGGTCACTTCCATTTTTGTTCCAACAATTCTTATCATATCCTTAATAACCCTTGTTTTCTGGCTTATTTTTCCTGATAAAGGAATAAAAATTATATCACTATTTAGTGAATTCCTTCCCTGGATTGATACAGCAAGGGATCCTCTATCTATGGCTTTATTTGCTTCCATAGCTTCTTTAGTTATTGCCTGTCCTTGTGCATTGGGTCTTGCAACTCCAACAGCTTTAATGGTTGGAATGGGTAAGGGGGCAAAAAGCGGTATTCTTATCAGAAACGGAGAATCAATTCAGACTGCTAAGTCCTTAGATGTTATTGTTTTTGATAAAACCGGAACTATTACAATGGGAAAACCTAAACTTGATAGAATTTACTCAAATATTTCTGAAGAGAAGTTTTTAGAAATTGCAGCATCAATAGAACAACATTCTGAGCATCCTTTAGCAAAAGCTGTTACTGATGAAGCAAAGGTTAGAGGTCTTTCTCTACTTGAACCAAGGGAGTTTAAAGCTGTAGTCGGTAAAGGTCTTACAGGATATGTTGGTAGTGATTTTGTTGTAATTGGAAGTGTCTCTTATTTAAATGAACTGTCTGTAGATACAAGTGAGTTTAACAGTGTTATTTCTGAAAATCTTGATCTTGGTAAAACAGTAGTTGGAGTATTGGTAAATGATTCTCTTTCCGGAATAATTGTAATATCTGATCAGGTTAAAACAGATTCTGCAGAAGCTATAAAAGCCTTGCATGAGATGGGCTTAACAACTGTAATGTTAACAGGTGATAATTATAAGGCTGCACAATCTATTGCTAAAAGTGTAGGAATAGACAGGGTTGAGGCTGAATTAATGCCTGACAAGAAGATCGAAATTGTTAAACAACTTCAGGAAAGTGGGAAAACTGTAGCAATGGTTGGGGATGGAATTAATGATGCACCGGCCTTAAAACAGGCTAATGTCGGTATTGCACTTGGAACTGGAACAGATATTGCTATAGAGTCTGGTGATATAACATTGGTAAATGGAAGTTTAATGGGGGTTGTAAAATCCATAAAATTATCAAAAGGGACATTTTTTAAGATTAAGCAAAACCTTTTCTGGGCATTTTTCTATAATGTTATACTAGCGGTTACAGGGTTATTACACCCTGCTATTGCTGAAATTGCCATGGCATTAAGCTCAATAAATGTTGTACTTAACTCTTTAAGACTAAAAAATATAAGAATTGATTAAATTATCAGGAAGATAATCATGGATAGAAAAAGCAAACCCAAAAGTGCTTTTATCAGAACAATTCTTGATTGAAACCAGCTAATCAATT
The DNA here is from genome assembly GCA_003247135.1 of Spirochaetales bacterium. Taxonomy (GTDB): domain Bacteria; phylum Spirochaetota; class Spirochaetia; order DSM-2461; family DSM-2461; genus Thiospirochaeta. The sequence continues at coordinate 114,377 of QKAW01000033.1, forward strand.
TATCGTTTGTTGTTCCTTTATACACAGTTGTAAAAACTATAAGTAAAGGAATAATAAACCCAAAATTGTAAAGAGTCAGGTAAAGATAGGATGAGATGTTACCTTCAATTTTAATAATATAAGCTATAATCGGCAGATAAACCTGTCCTGTACAGGTTAACTCAAAGATTGTTACCATAACTCCAATAATGATTGTTCCAAGGATTAATCCCCTTGTTCGGGTATTAGTCTTAATTACATTATGTATTCTCTTTTTTATACTCTTTGGTAATTGTAGCTTCATCTCTTTTACAGAACCCTTTTTAGCTAATAGAGCATCATAAAAACTTAGAAATGATAATACAACAAGAACCAGTATTATTACATATTTAATAATATCCGAGATAATTTTAAAGTAGTTTGCAGCTCGAATTGCATTTAAAAGACCTAAACCCACAAGGTAGTAGGATGCAAAAATTGTTACAGAGAATATTATACCTACATGAAGAATTTCTTTCTTCCCTTTTCCGATGTAGAATAGTGATGATATTAGGAACAGAAGGGTTGTAAATGCACAGGGATTTACACCATCAAGAAGTCCCGCAAGAAAAATAGGTAGAGGTTTAAGATACTCAAGACTCTCTTTAAATTCACTGTTTTTTACATTAGTTGCTTTTGTCTCGTTATATTTTTCTTTAAAGTATTCTATATTAACATCAGTACCCTGAATAACATTTGAGTTAACTATGACTATTGGGAATTCCTTTAACTCAACTTGAAAAGACTCAAGTCTTCTCATTAATGAATCTATTTCACTCTTTTCCAGTACATTGTGCTTAACTACTGAGATCTGAAGACCTAAATCTTTCTGAATTATTGGGATGTCCTGATTTATAAACTTTTCGCAGGTTGTACAACCCGGGGAGTAGTAAATATCCAGAATAACCCATTTTTCTTTTAAGTAATTAGCAGTTCCTATCTCTTCCAGTTCTCTCTCGTTTTCCTTACATCCAAGGCAGCCACTAGACAGAACTTCTGCTGGAGGTTCCGGAAGATTTGCATAGAATTTGATTGTTGCTCTTTCCCCATTGTAGTCGTATAGAACATGTCTGGACATAGTAGTATAACCTTCCGGTTCAAGAGTTACCTTAAATTTTACAGTTTCTCCTGCTTCAATAACTCTGTTTTTTGGTGTTACTTCCAGACAGTCACATAAAGAGTAAAAGTTGATTGTTTTTGACTCCTCAGAGTCATTATTAATTTCAAATTCACTCTCTACCAAACTGTAATCATCCAGTTCTCCCAGAAATATTTCCCCGGGAATTTTAGATGAGAACAGTTGAATAGGAATTAATGCTATAAAAAGAAAAAGAGTTATTTTTAGATTAAACCCCAAGGTATGCTTTCCGAACATCATCATTTTTAAGTAGGTTTTCCCCTGTATCTGACAGTGTAATAACACCGTTTTGCAGAACATATCCACGATCTGAAATTTTTAATGCCTGGTTTGCATTCTGCTCAACAAGAAACACAGTAATATTGTGTTCTTTGTTCACTTTTTGAATAATTTCAAATATCTGTTTAACTATTAGGGGTGCTAAACCAAGAGATGGTTCATCTAAAAGCAGAAGTTTTGGTTCCATCATTAAAGCTCTTGAAATTGTTAGCATCTGTTGCTCTCCACCTGATAGAGTCCCCCCTAATTGGTGTCGTCTATCTCCAAGAATTGGAAATAGAGAGTACATAAATTCAATATCCTTTTTTATCTGCTTCTTGTCATTTCTAAGAAATGCACCTAACTCAAGATTTTCCAGAACAGTTAAACTAGGGAAAATTCTTCTTCCTTCTGGTGCCTGTGAAATACCAAGAGACACAATACTGTCCGGTGTCATACGAGTTAAATCTTCGCCATTAAAGGTAATACTTCCTGATCTTGGCTTTTCAAGACCTGAAATTGATAGAAGTGTTGTAGATTTTCCAGCACCGTTTGCACCGATAAGAGAGATTATCTCTCCCTGCTTTACCTCAAGAGAAATACCCTTTAATGCATGAATATGTCCGTAAAATGTATTTATATTGTCAATCTTTAACATTAGAAATCCTCTCCTAGATATGCTTTAATAACTGTAGGGTTGTTTGCAGTCTCTTCCGGTGTTCCTTTTGCTATTAATCGTCCATAATCCATAACATAACACATATCTGAGAGATTCATAACTAAATGCATATCATGTTCTATCAGGAGAATGGAAAGATTGAATTCATGCTTCAGTTTTTCAATTGTCCCTATAAGTTCAATAGTCTCCTGTGGGTTCATACCTGCAGCGGGTTCATCCAATAGCAAAAGGAATGGGTCTGTAGCCAAAGCCCGGGCAATCTCTAGGAGTCTTTGTGCTCCATAAGGAAGATTTGATGCAAATTCGTTAGCAAATTTTTCAAGGTTCATTACTTTTAAAATCTCATGGGAATCATGAATTATTTTTTTCTCTTCTTCCTTAGTTTTTTTACCATTAAAAATTGCCCCAAGCACACCAGCGTTTGTTACTGCGTGTCTACCAATCATAACATTCTCAAGAACAGTCATGTTTTGAAAAAGTCTGATATTCTGGAAAGTTCTCGCAAGCCCGATCTCAGTTATTTTATTTGGTTTAAGCCCATTGGCTCTTATAAGTTTTTTCCCGGGAGGAATTATATTGATATCACCACTTGTTGGTGTATAAACTCCGGTTAAACAGTTAAAAAATGTAGTTTTCCCGGCACCATTCGGACCTATTAATGCTGTAATTTGAGATTCATGAATATCCAGAGATACATCATTAACAGCTTTTAATCCTCCAAACTGCATTAGAAGGTTTTTAATTTCTAAAACTTTACTACTCATTAGATAAATCTCCTTCTATCTTATATATTTTACGAACATTCTGAATTATACCGCCTGGTCTGAAAACCATCATAACAATTAGTAAGAATCCAAATATTAACATTCTATACTGCTGAAATGCTCTTAAGTATTCAGGAAGAAGAATTAATATTAATCCCCCTAAAATAACACCACGGACAGAACCTTTTCCACCAAGAACTACGATACAGAGAATCATTATAGATTCCCAAACAGTAAAAGATTGTGGGTTAATAAATGTTGTTTTAGCTGCAAAAAGTACTCCGGCAATTCCGGCAATTGAAGCACTTATAATAAAGAGAGTCATTTTAGCTTTTGTTAAATCTACACCCATAGCTTCACAAGCTATATCATCCTCTCTCATGGCAACCCAGGAACGACCTATTCTGGAATTTTCCATTCGCCAAACTATAAAAATTATTAAAACTACTAAAGCAACAGCAATTAGATAGACAAATCTTGTTGAACCAAAATAACCAAAAGTATGACCAAAAAGGGTTGGCTTAGGAATGTTGGCTATACCAGAAGGTCCATTTGTTAGAGCTCCAAAATTCTCTGTAACAATTCTTGTCATTTCTCCAAAACCTAGTGTAACGATAGCCAGGTAGTCACCTTTTAGTCTTAAAACAGGAAGCCCAACTATAGCTCCAAAAAGTGCACTTGCCAGACCACCTAAAGGAAGTGCCAACCAGAATCCAATTCCGAAATTTTGATTCAAAATTGCAAATGTATAAGCACCAACTCCAAAAAATGCTGCATAACCAAGGTTTAAAAGACCACCTAAACCAACAACAATATTAAGTCCAAGACCTAAAATTATGTAGATTAAAGCTGTTGTAAAAATTGATGTTGTGTAGGGTGAAGTTATAAAAGGCAGAGCAATTATAAGAATAGTTGAGAAGATTAATACCCTTTTGGTTACCCCGGGTTTATCCATTAAAGAGTGATACTTTATACCTAGTTTACTCTCTTTAAATTTAAATGTTATACCTGCTTTTTGTCTCTCTTGTTGTCTTATCCACAAATAACTAATAACAAAAATAACAGAACCTACCAGGGCCAGCATATACCATCGCCAGGTAATCTCTTTTTCGATTGTATTTACTTTAATTACAGTTATAGGAAAAGTTAAAAGTATACCTAAAATTGCATTAATCAAGGATTTTTTTAATATTTCTAGTCTATTCATATTATACCTTCTGTTTTAGAGATTTACCTAAAAGACCGGAAGGCTTAAAGGTTAAAATTAATATAAGAAACAGGAATGCAAAAAGGTCTTCGTAATCACTGGAGATGTAACCAGTTCCGAAACTTTCTACAAGTCCAAGAACAAAAGCACCTAAAACAGCTCCACCTATACTACCTATTCCACCTAAAACTGCTGCAACAAAAGCTTTAATTCCAACAATGAAACCAATATAGAAGTTAATTTGTCCTACCTGGGAACTAATTAAAACTCCTCCAATAGCAGCTGCTGCGGAACCTGTAAGAAATGTTACACTTATTACTTTATTTATATTTATTCCTAATAAGAGTGACATTTTACTGTCCTGAGCTGTTGCCCTCATTGCTTTACCTATTTTTGTAAATTTTACCAGAACTGTAAAACCTATCAAAAATATAGCTGTACAAATATATATTAATATTTGAGGAGAACTCAAATAGTTTTCGACTGGTGCAAGGAATTTAAATTCCGGTATAAGGTTTGGGAATGATAAAAAATCTGATGTTTGAAATAGTAATACAAAGTTTTGTAAAAACATTGAAACACCTATCGCACTTATAAGTGCTGATAATCTCTGTGTATTTCTTAAAGGCTTGTATGCAATTTTCTCTATAGTTACACCAAATGCAGATGAAAAAATTATTGCAAAGATTGTTGCAATTACAAGGGTTAGAACTGGATCAACACCAGCATAGTTTAGAACACTGGCAACTATAAGACCGGTAAATGCACCAATCATATATAATTCACCATGGGCAAAGTTAATTAGTTTTATTATACCATAAACCATAGTATAACCGAGGGCTATTAGTGCATAAATACTTCCTCTGGTTAAACCACTTAAAAGCAGTTTAAAAAAATATCCAACGTCCATTAAGACTCCTTCTTGAAAAAAATCAGGGAGCTTACGCTCCCCAGATTTATTATAGTTTAACCTCTACATATTTTCCATTTTTAACTTGGAAAGCATTGAAACCTACACCCTCAGGGTTTCCGTTTGCATCATAACCAATAGTACCTAGAGTTGTTTCGAAAGTATTATCAATTAATGCTTTTCTTATCGCATCATAGTCTGTTGAACCCGCTGATTTTATAGCTTGTAAAAGAGACTCAGTAGCTGCATAAGCATTAAGGAAGAATGATCCCGGTTCTTCACCATATTTTGCAACATGTTTTTTAATTGCATCTTGAGCTAATTTACTTGATGAAGTATCAACTGGACCAGTTGCATAAACGCCTTCTGCAAAATCACCCGCAACTTTAATAAATGTGTCATCTTTAATACCATCACATGAAAGGAATGGAATATTTAAGTTTGTTTTTTTCATTTGAGTTACAAGTTTAGAAGCTTCAGGGTGATATCCTCCCCAAACTACTGCTTGAGCTCCTGAACCTGATACTTTATTTAAAACAGCTGAATAGTCAACAGCTCCCGGAGTAATACCTTCAAAAAGTTTAACTTCTACAGAACCGTCTTTTTCCAGAATATCTTTAACAAATGTTGCAAAACCTTTACCGTAATCACCTTTATCGTGAAGTATAGCAACTGATTTTAACCCAAGACTTTTAATTAACTGTACTTCAACCACTGCTTGTGCATCGTCTGGCGCAATTGATCTGAAAAAGTTTGGATACTCACCATTTGCAAGATCAGGATTAGTCGCTGATGGACTAATTGCAACTATTTTTGAATCTCTATAAATACCCATAGCAGCTTTAGTTGCTCCTGAACAGATATGCCCAATAACACCAACAACTTTACTACCTGTTAACTTTGCAGCAACGTTTGATGCTAATTCTGGTTTACAACCATCATCTTCTGCAATTAACTCTATTTGTTTTCCTAAAACACCACCATTAGCATTCCAGTCCGCTATAACTAACTCAGCAGCTTTTAATGATGGAAGTCCATAAGGAGCTAAATCTCCAGTGTGTGCACCGGCAACACCAATAACGATTTTACCGCCCTCTTTCTGTCCGTTAGCAAATATACTTGCACTTGGTAATATTATTGCAAGTATTGTTAATGCTATAATTCCTTTTAATTTCATTTTCTACTCCTATAATTTCGCTTATCATTATTAAAGATGTAATATTTTCGAAATTCGTAAAATTAGAAAAAATCATATCATTTAACTCTGATAAATTATTAAACCATTATATATATTGCATCTATTTTTGAAAAGGACATTGGACATTTTTGTCAAATTGGATTTGCATTAACTTATATCTTGTTTGTTTAATATTAGTTATTTAATTGTAATTTACAAATATTTAACGGTTTTGCTTGATTAACTATAGTGAAAATGAGTTAATCATTAATAAAATAAAAATTATATACATATGAAAATGTTTTAAACTGTTTTAATTGTTAATTATTTCACAGCCATACTTGGGTAAATAAGGTATTCTGCTATTTAGACCAAAAATAATTCAGTTTAAATAGCAGGCTCTGTTTTATTGCTCAGCTAACCATCTTTCTGCATCAATCGCTGCCATACATCCAGTCCCGGCTGCTGTTATGGCTTGTCTATATTTACTGTCCATAACATCTCCACAGGCAAAAACACCCTCAATATTTGTTTTTGTTGAACCTGGCTTGGTTATAAGATAACCGTTTTCATCTTTATCCAACTGTGATTCAAATATCTCTGTATTAGGTTTATGTCCAACAGCTATAAAAAGCCCTTTTACACCAATATTTTTGTACTCTTTGGTTTTATTATTAAATACTCTTACATCTTCTAGAGGGCCTGTGTCCTGTCCAATTACCTGGTCCAGTTCTGTGTTCCATAGCATCTCTATTTTAGAGTTTTCAAATGCTCTTGCCTGCATTGCTTTACTTGCCCTTAACTCATCCCTTCTGTGCATCAGGTAAACTTTTGAACAGAAATTTGTAAGGTAAATTGCCTCTTCTACAGCAGTATCACCACCACCTACAACTGCGACATCCTTTCCTTTAAAGAAAAAACCATCACAGGTTGCACATGCTGATACACCTCTGCCCTTAAATTTTTCTTCGCTTGGGTTTCCAAGATATTTTGCTGTAGCACCAGTTGAAACTATTAATGCGTCACAACTGTACTTTTTACTATAGGTCTCCAATATGAACGGTCTCTGGTTTAATTGAGTTTTAATAACCTCATCTTCAATAATTTTTGTATCGAATCTTAGTGCCTGTTTTTCCATATCCATCATTAATTCATTTCCATCCCGACCTTCAGGGAAGCCAGGGAAGTTATCAATTTCTGTTGTAGTAGTCAATTGACCACCCTTTTGAAAACCAGATATCATTACAGGATTCAAATTAGCTCTTGCAGCATATATTGCTGCAGTATATCCAGCAGGGCCTGACCCCAGAATTATTAGTTTATGATGTTCAATCTCTTTTTCTGACATTATTTCTTCTCCCATTTATAAAAATATAATAACTAATTTTTTGAGAATTGGTAACATTTTTTTTCAATTATTTTGATAATAATTACTACTATTAAGCAGCATAGAGCAGTTTCAATTAATGTTTGTAAAGGATTAACCGGTTTAATTAATAAAAATAGTGGTGAAGACGGAAGGGGGGTATCGGGATAGTTAACAAAAACAATTGTAAAAAAGTTATTGGCAAAATGAATTCCCAGACTATATTCGAGACCTTTATATTTTTGTGTAAGGTAGCTTAACAGAATTCCCATTGCAAAATAGGTAAAGAAAAAGATTGTTTTATCAGTTACTTCCGGGTTAGCAAGGTGGGGAAGTGCAAATAATATTGCGGAAATTACAACTGGTAAAAACTTTATTTTGATTATAGTAGATACAAATTCCTGAATATATCCTCTAAAAAGAATTTCTTCAGTTGAGGTCTGAATTGGGGTAAGAATCAGTGTTAATAGAAGAAATATTAGAAAATTATTGAAATTGAAATTAAATTTTAATGACTCTTTAAAGAAAACAAGAGTAAAGATCATTATAATTAACTGAATTAGAAACCATAAAAAGAAACCTGTAAATATTCTGTAAAATAAAACTTTGTTTTGTGTGGTTATCAATTTTTTGGGTTTAAATTTATGATAAATAAAGTAAATCAGAAAAATTGAAAGCAGTAGCGGAATAAAAGTCAGGTTTAACCCAATAAAATAAAATATTTTGCTGTTTTTATTAAATAGCTCTCTAACTAAAGGAATAATTGCCCAAGATGATATAATATAGAGAAGGAAGATCATTCCTCCTCCAAGTAGGTAGTTATACCATCTTGATCTTTCCATTACTCTTTGCTTTCTTCGGCCCAATCAGGTTTAGTTATTTTTGCATCTTCGTAAATTTTGTCAAAGAAATTATCAACTTTTATTCTTTGAGCTATATAAGTTCTTGCTTCCTCAAGGGTTGCAAATGTCTCTTCGGTTCTGTCTTCTACCAGAATTAAGTGGTATCCGTACTGGGATAATACAGGTCCACTAACCTGATTTACAGGAATTGTAAATGCTACTTCCTCAAATTCTGGAACCATTTGTCCTCTTTGAAAACCACCTAATTGTCCGCCATTTGGTGCAGATGGCCCTTGAGAGTATTGAATTGCGGCTTCGGCAAAATCCATTCCTGCCATTATCTTTTCTCTAACTTCTGTAATATCTTTAAGAGCCTGCTCTTTGTTGGTATCATCTACAAGAAATAGAATATGTCGGGCAGAATTAACAGCAGCATCCTGCTTAAATACTGTTTCTTTGTTTTCATTATAAAAATTTTCAATATCTTCTTCCGGAACTTCAATATCCTGGTCTGCGGCATATTGGCTTAGGTCTGATAGTCTTTGTTGATATCTGAATTCATCTTTAATTTCATCAAATGTGTAACCTCTGGATTCAATATCATTTATTAAAGCTTCTTCAGAACCGTATTGAAGGGATAGTTGAGCCATTTGCTGTTCCAAAAGTTCTTCATTTACAGCAATATTCAACTCATCCATTTTTTTCGTATGAGCAATTTTAAAAATCATGTTATTTAAAATTTGGGAGTGAAACATCACTTTTTCTTCATCTGTCATAACATAATCTTCGGGAACCATTGCTTTTGTCAATTTTGCAACTTCAATGTCAAACTCTTCCTGAGTTATTTTTACGTTTGATACCTTTGCTATAGCTCTATTTTCCGGTGTTGTACATCCAAACAGAAGTGCTGCTATGCACAATAGTAAAATTTTTTTCATTCAATCCTCTTTTTGTTCAATTTAAATTAGTACATCTCTTTACCAAAGGCATGGCATAAAAGTTCTACAGCTATTTCTGCTGTTCTGTTATACATATCTAGGGCAGGGTTTACTTCAACAAGTTCAAAACTGGTTACTTTTTCACATTTTGAGATTACTTCCAATAATAATGCAGCTTCTCTATAGTGTAAACCACCTAAAACCTGGGTTCCTGTTCCTGGAGCCTCAAGGGGATCCAGGGAGTCCACATCAAATGAGATATGAACATTGTCAACTCCTCTTGTAGCAATTTCCACTGCTTCGTGAGCAACATTGGTTATTCCTTTTTTTATAATATCCATCATTGTAAATACTGTTACACGAGAACTTTTTAGAAGTGCCGCTTCCTCTTTATCAATATCTCTTGCTGCAATTATTACACAATTCTCTTCTCTCACTGTGGGGGAGGGGCCAACACCTAAAAGTTCTCTGTTTCCTCTCCCTGTTGCTATTGCTAGTGGCATACCGTGTATGTTCCCGCTTGGTGATGTTTCGGTTGTGTTAAAATCCCCATGGGCATCAATCCAGATTAGCCCGGAATTCCCATTATGGAGCTTTTTCATTCCCGCTAGAGTTCCAATTGCAATACTGTGATCCCCACCTAAAACCAGAGGCATGTATCCTGAATCAAGGATTCGTTCTATTCTCTCTTTTAAAAGTGTACATGTATCCATTATTATATTTAAATAATTTAATCCCAGGCTATCAGGATCTATGGAGTCGAATTGATCTACAGTGTAACAGTCAACAGTTCCAAAATCCTTGACGTCATGACCTAATGCTCTGAGTTTGGATATTACTCCGGCTACTCTTAAAGCTCCAGGCCCCATATCAACACCTTTTTTTGAAGCTCCAACATCCTGTGGTACACCTACAATACCAATTTTCTTAAATTTCATAGAAAAAATAATATCATAATAGTACTATAAAGGAAATGGAGAAATTATGAGAAGATTTTTTGAATATGGCCTGTTTTCTGCAGCTATTCTTTGCCTTGTTTACTTTCTAGTTGCACTTTTTACAGGTGTGGCTATTACAATAACAACCCTGCTGCTTTGCGTTGCCGGAAGTATTCTATCAGGGCTTTTGGTTGCTGTTCTTCTAATAATTTTCTCTCCGGGTAAGCATATTAAAGAGGGTGAAGAGGATCATTATATAAGAAGATAGCTGTCTTCCATCGTTATTTTATAAAAGAAATCAATCTCTTTACTGAGATTTTTATCAGATAACAGAGCCCAAGTGGCGTGGTTAAGTGCATTTGTTGCTCCCAGGGCATTTAATTCTATATAGTCCAGGTGTGGGGAGATTGTCCTTTTTTTCTCCTGGTCCAGATTATTAAGGGCTATTGATGCTGCAGCAATAATCTGTTTAGGAGTCCCTCCCATTATCTGGGTAGCCGCTGCACTTGCCATTGCAGTTGCAATTATAATATCTGTATATATATTTCCATTAAGGATCTCTTTAAATAGGAGTTTTCCTATCATCCCTGCTGTTAAGAGTCCTCTAACAACCCTAATGTCAGAAAGTTTGTAAGTTTCCTTTAGTGTAAATAACACAGCAGGAATTATTCCTGCACTCTCCGCAGTTGGTGCTCCAACAACAAATTTTCCTGAAGCACTCTCCTCAATCACTGCTAGGGAGTATGCAATTGTTTTACTTAATTCCTGTATAAAATCCCTATTTTTTATAGCTCTTGATAGGAAAAGTGATGCTCTTCTTGTTTTTACATCAGTTCCAGGCAGTCCCCCCTCAACTTCCAGACCAATATTTATGGTTTTTAGCATTAAGCTCCATTTTACCTCCATATACTCAATGAGGTTCGATGAATCAGTATGAATAGCGTATTCCCAAATTGTTCTTCCATTCTCATAAGTCCATTCCAGTAGTTCGCTTGTTGAGGATTTTGAAGTGTCCAGTTCAATCTGTTCAGACTCTTCTCCCAATTTATTAAAAAAGTATGTCTTTTCTGCAAATATACTTTTCTCTTTTGTATAAGCCTGAAATTTTGCTGCAGTAATATCTTTGGGGAATTCATTTTCATCATCTAAGACTATCTTAGCAACATAGGGTGAAATAGCTTTTTTTAAAGCCTGTACTGTAAAATTCTCCTCTGACTCTGAAATAAACTTGCCATATAGAGTAACTTTTATTGTTGTAATATCCCTGCATTCGTCCTTAAAATCTTTAGCTGCTCTATATGGATGTATAGAGTATTGACTACTTGGCCCTGGTCCTTCGATAAATAGATTTTTAATTGATATCATACTGTCACCTTTTTTAATAATATAAATAATAGGCAATGAACTATTTATTTACAAATTATTTTTTAATTATTTCGAATTTTCTTTTAAAGATGTCTAAATCCATATATATTATTGAGTTAATGAAAAGATTTTTATTAATTTTATTTTTTATTGAGTTCCACTTTTTTTCTTCTGCTCAGGAAGTTGTTAAACTTACTTTTGCAGGGGATCTTATGGCTCATGATATAAATTTCAGAACAGAACCATTAACAGATATCTATAAAGGTGTTTCAGACACTCTTCTGGAAGATGATCTGAGCTTTGTTAATCTGGAATTTCCTGTGGATGATGATAGAGAACAGTCTTCATACCCATCCTTTAATGTTCATTCAACTTATATTGAGGCTGCAATAGATAGCGGTTTTGATATTTTTTCTCTTGGTAATAATCACACAAATGATTTTGGTCTCAAAAGTTTACAAAAAACAGTTGCTAATATGAAAAAGTTTGAGAGAGAAAAGATGATCACCTATTCTGGAGTTTTTGATGATGATTTTAAATTCAAAACCCAGACAATTCAGATAGGGGAGCTTAAAATCGGATTTATAGCAGTTACACAATTTAACAACAATTACTGGAATAAAGAGGGTGCAAAGAGAGTTTACAAAGTCGATTATAAACTTGAAGAGGAGAGTAGTGATTTTCTGTCCTATATTGAGAGTATAGATAATGATTTTGACTGTCTTGTTTTATCATATCATGGTGGAGAAGAGTATAAGCCTAAACCATCCCTTGAACGGTTGGAGTTTTTTGATAAATTGATAATTGCAGGTGTAGATATTTTGTGGGGTCATCATCCCCATGTTTTACAGCCATGGAAGCTTATTGAAGGTGAAAATGGAGATAAATTAATTATGTATTCCATGGGTAATTTTATCTCCGGGCAGTTAGCAATTGTAGACCCTGTTGATCATGACCTTAATTTTGCAGCCACCGGATTTTCAGCACTTTTTAAGGTTGAACTCGAGTTAGTTGATGGTAAACTGAAGATAAGAAAAGCAGAGCCGGATTTAATTGCAAATGTTCGAAATAGTAACAACTTTTTTGTAGCTGTTAACAAGGATGATGCTTTAACTATGGAAATGAACCATGATTGGTCAGAATTTTATAAGAAAATGTTTAGTATTGCAGAGAGCAGAATAAGGAATAATTAATGAAAACTGTTATACTTGCTGAGAAGCCATCGGTTGGTAAAGAGATTGCCCGAGTTTTAAAATGTTTTAAAACAAGCAGAAACTATATTGAAGGTGATAAATATATTGTTACATGGGCAATGGGGCATCTTGTAGAACTTGCGGATCCTGAAGTTTATAATAAAGAGTTTGCTAAATGGAGTTTGGATACTCTTCCTATGTTACCTGACAGAATGAAACATCGGGTAATTAAAAAAAGTTCTGGTCAATTTAAAACAATTCAGGGAATATTTAGACGTGATGATGTTAATAATTTAATAGTAGCCACAGATGCAGGCCGAGAGGGTGAACTTGTCGCCAGGTGGATTATGAGATTGGCAGGCTGGAAGGGGAATTTTTCACGATTATGGATTAGTTCCCAAACTGACGGTGCAATTAAAACAGGCCTCGAAAATCTAAAACCTGGTCATGATTTTGATAATTTACTAATGGCTGCAGAATGTAGGGCGGAAGCTGATTGGCTTGTAGGATTGAATATAACCAGAGCTTTAACCTGTAAGTACGATATGAGGCTTAGTGCTGGCCGTGTCCAGACTCCTACCCTTGGAATTATAATCTCCAGAGAAGATGAAATAGAAAATTTTAGAAGTGAATCTTACTGGACAATATCTTCAAGTTTTGGCTCATTTGATGCTCAGTGGAAAAATTCAAATGGTCAGGAGAGGTTGTTTAGTAAAGAGGTTGCAGACAAAATAGTAGATAACTGTATAAATAAAGCAGCTTTAGTTAAGGATTTAAATTTTAAGGAGAGTGTCGAAAATCCCCCATTGGCCTATGATTTAACATCGTTGCAACAGGATGGAGACAGAATATTAGGGTTTTCAGCTAAAGAAACTTTAAAGATTCTGCAAAATTTATACGAGAAACATAAAATTGTAACATATCCAAGAACCGATTCTAAATATATAACTCCTGATATAGTTCCAACACTTGGAAAGAGATTATTGGCAATAAAAGAGACCCAGTTTAAGAAATCTGTAGAAACTCTTCTTGAAGAGGATTTAAACCCTGGGAAAAGTTTTGTTGATCAGAGTAAAGTAGGTGATCACCATGCAATTATCCCAACCGAGGAATCTGTAAATATTTCTCAGTTATCCAGAGAGGAGAAAATGCTTTGGGAGATAATTGTTAAGCGGTTTTTATCGGTTTTATCTGCCCCTTCGAGAAGCACTCATATAACAGCAACTCTGGAGTGTAACGGGGAAATATTTGTCACTAAAAGCAGGAAAACTATTTTTAAAGGGTGGAGATCTGTTGAAAACATATATAACGATTCTCCCCAGGATTTAAAGGAATTAAAAGTTGGAGATTTGGTGGATATTCAATCGATTAAAGCTGTACGAGGTGAGACTTCACCCCCTTTAAGATTCACAGAGGGAACCCTGTTGGAAGCCATGGATAATCCTGTTAAGTATATGCTGGATAAAAGTTTAAAAGAGTCAATATCCTCCGGATTGGGAACACCGGCTACCAGAGCAGATATTATTGAAAAGCTATTTTCTTCCTGTTATGTAGAAAAAAAAGGTAAATTCCTCTACCCAACTCCTCAAGGTAAGGAGTTATTGTCTGTGGTTCCTGATATGTTAAAATATCCTGATTTAACTGCAAAATGGGAGAGTGTTTTCGAAGATATAGCTATGGGGAAAATAAAGTCCAATCAGTTTTTAAAAGAGATTCGTTTAAAAACAGGAAATATTGTTAGCGAAATTAGAGATAGTTCAAAGGTTTTTGAGCCTTCCGGTTTAAGTAGTGAGGTTTGTCCTATGTGTGGGAAGAATCTTCTTTCAGTTAACGATAAAAAGGGTCGTTTAAAAAAGGTTTGCAGATCTATGGCCTGTGGATTTGAAGAAAGTGAAGGTAAAAAAAGCAGAAAGGATTTTGCAAGAGAGAAAGCAATGGGACGAAGATTAATTAAACAGTACTCCGATGACTCAAAGGATACTGTAACTCTTGGTGATATGTTAAAAGCCGCTATGGATAAAAAATGATAAGAAAATTATTTATTTTAATTATTTTAATTAATATTACACTCTGTTTCTCTTTAGAAGTAGGTTTTACTGGAGGAGTATCTACATTAAATTACGCAGAATTAGGTAGTAATAACAAGGATGATCTTTATACATTCAACTCAACCCTTTTTGGAGTCGATACAAGTTTAGATTTTGATAAAATATTTATAAAAAATAGTATAAAAACAGAAGTCCCATATAATTTATCTTTAACCGATTCATTTGGTAAAGATGATGATAACTATCTCATTAATTTAATCTATTTTGGAGGGAATCTGCAGTTAGGGATAGGATATAAGCTCTTATCTATAAATTCTTTTTTTGTTAAAAGTCTGGTTTTGGTTAATCTTGACTATATTTATTTAAGAGATAATCTTCCCGGACATTATGATGAGTATACTTATTTTGTTTTGGGACCGGGGCTGGAAATTGATGCAGGATATAAGGTTTCCTCAAAAATAAGTCTATCGGTAAGATCTAATTTTAGTTTTAATTTACTACCAATTAATAATAGGGCAGGAACTCTGAAATTTTCAAATAATTGGCAAGTTCTTGCCGGGATATCATATTTATTATTTTAATTCTTGACTTCTAATTTAAAGATTCTAGTATTTATATAGTATCTTAATTGGAGGTTTGAATGAATAAGCTACGGTTTCGTGTCCCCCTGGTCATAATGGTTTTTGGGCTATGGGCAATTTTAGTTCTGCCTATTACTACTCCTAAATTAATAATTGGAGTAGTGCTATCTGTTATATTTCTGATTATACCTTTTCCCGGTGCTGAAGTTTACGGGGATTTAAAATTTTCATTTAAAAAAGTAGCATATTTTATTGCTTACATTTTTTATTTCTTGTGGGCAGTTGTAAAGTCAAATTTAGACGTCGCCTTCAGAGTTTTATCCCCACAACTACCAATAAATCCTGGAATTGTTAAAGTTAAAACTAAACTGAAAAGCAGTTTGGGCAGGCTCGTACTGGCTAATAGTATTACATTAACCCCGGGTACAATTACTGTTGATATTGAAAATGAGTTTTTGTATATACACTGGATAAATATCGATACTGAAAATCAGGAATTGGCAACGGGTAAAATAGTCCAGGGTTTCGAGAAATATCTGGAGGTGATCTTTGGCTGACTTAATTCTTTTTATAGCTTGTTCAATAATTTTACTCTCAATATTACTTACATTTATTCGTTTAATAAAAGGTCCTGACTACATGAACAGAGTAGTTGCTTTTGATGTTATGACAATATCCTCAATTTCATTAATTATTTTCATTTCATATTTTTTAAAAAGATCTATTTACATCGATGTATCCCTTGTTTATGCCCTTCTAAGTTTTATAGGTGTTATAGCAGTTGCAAGGTTTAGTGAAAAAGGAGATTTGGATGATTGATATAATAGCTTCAGTAGTTATTCTTGTTGGGGCACTATTTTTACTTCTGGCAAGTATTGGATTACTACGAATGCCAGATTTGTATAATAGAATGCAGGCAGGAACAAAGGCTACAACACTTGGAAGTATTCTAATATTTTTAGGGTTTATAATTTTAAATGGTGATAATTGGTCCAAATATCTTCTTTTAATAATTTTTATTTTTTTTACAAATCCTCTATCATCCCATGCACTGGCAAGAGCTGCTCATTTTATGGGAATTAACCCTATTTTGGATAGAGAGTCAGAAATTTCCCCAAGGGATGATTTAAAAACAGAGAAAGATACGGAGGCAGAGTCGTGATTATTGTAGTTATTATAATTTTATCTCTTATAGCTCTGGTATCTGCCATTATGGCCATTATCTCCACAGACATGGTCAGTTCCATAATTTTTGGCGGAGTAGTCTCACTGGTAGCTTCAGTAATATATCTTGTTTATGGTTCCCCGGACGTGGCAATGACTGAAGCCGCAATAGGTTCTGGTCTTACAACCGTTGTATTTCTCTTTGCATGGTTTAGAGTTAAACATTTAGGAGGGAAAGAGTGATTAAAAGGTTTTTTACAATAATTTTAATGGTGTTTTTTGCATCACTGTTCTTTCCTTTGGTAGGATTAATTAGTGATAGAGATAGTGTCAGTTCTCTAGCAAAAGATTATCTAGTTCAGGGAAGGGATGATTTTGGTGCAGCTAATATAGTTACAGCTGTAGTTGTTTCCTACAGGGGACTGGATACATTGGGAGAAGTAACTGTTTTATTTGCAGCAGCAGCTGGAATCTCTCTGGTTTTTAAAGGTTTAAGAAATGAAGGAAAAGATAAAAAATATAGGGTTAACCCTCCATCAGAAATATTAAGAACTGGTGCAAGAGTTCTTCTACCTCTAATTTTTATCT
The DNA here is from genome assembly GCA_003247135.1 of Spirochaetales bacterium. Classification (GTDB taxonomy): domain Bacteria; phylum Spirochaetota; class Spirochaetia; order DSM-2461; family DSM-2461; genus Thiospirochaeta. The sequence goes on from QKAW01000033.1 coordinate 131,551, forward strand.
TTGGAGTCTATATTTTTATTAATGGTCATTTAACTCCTGGTGGTGGGTTTCAGGGAGGTGTTGTAATTGCATCTGGTATCCTCCTAGCCTTTTTTGCAGGTAATATAAAAGAGTTAAATCATGGGTTTGTGACTTTTATTGAGAGTGCTGCCGGTTTCTCCTATGTTGCAGTAGGGCTTTTAGGAATCTGGCTAGCTGGAGGTTTTTTAGATCCAAGATTTCTTCCTATGGGTGAATTTGGTTCTCTCTTTAGTGCCGGAGCTATACCGGTTATTTATTCTCTGATAGGTCTGAAAGTCGGTTCGGAAATGTCAGGAATTATTGATGCCATAAGGAGTTATTGATGATGACAAATTTACTTTTTATTCTTGCCGGAGCACTTGTTCTTGTTGGGTTGTGGGGAATATTGACCCGAAGGAATATTTTTAAAATAATAATCGGATTTTCTCTTGTAGATACAGGAGTTCATGTTTTTCTTGTAGCTATAGGGTACGTTAAGAATGGGACGGCACCAATTTTTGATAAGGAGTACAGCTCTTTACATAGTCTTTTAAATACGGTGGATCCTATTCCTTCTGCTCTGGTTTTAACAGCTATAGTTATAGGGCTGGCGGTTACAGCATTAATGCTTAGTTTTGCAGTCAGATTAATTCTAAAAAACAGAACTCTTTTGGTTGATGGTAAAAAGGAGTTAAAATGGTGAATCCAGTTTTTTTAATTGCAATTACTTTAGGGTTTGCATTTATTTTTCCTCTTTTTGAAAAGATAAATCCAAAATTATCCAGATTAGCAGGTATCCTTGTATTTTTAACCCTGGTTGTTATTCCTCTTATTTGGTTTATAAATATTAGCAATATGGATATTCCATATATCTACTCCTCAACAGTTGGGCTTCCAAGTAATTTAACAATAAATTTAGCTGTTAGTTATATGGAGGCATTGGTTCTTCTAGTTGTTAACGGTGTTGGACTTTTTGTATATTTGCAAGAAGCATATTCAAAAGAGTCACCCTGGAAGGGCAAACAGATAATACTGCTTTCAATTGTTATGTTAGGTGCAAACGGTTTAATAATTACCCGAGATATTTTCAATATTTTTGTTTTTATGGAAATCTCAACAATTTCTCTGTTTGGTTTGTTGAGTTGCTCTTCTGATGATAGAGTCTTTGAAGGCGGGTTTAAATACATGCTTGCTTCAGGACTCTCTTCTGTCTTTTATTTAATAGGAATCGGATTTTTCTATTTAGTTGCCGGAACCTTGAATTTGGATGCCCTACCGGATGGAATTAATTTTACAGGTGGAGTTTTGGGGGTTTTATGGCCACTGTTTCTTCTCTCCGGAGTTCTAATTGAGCTAAAACCAGCATTTGCAAATGGCTGGGGAATGGATACCTACGAAGCCGCAGATTACTCTCTTGGAGCAATAATGAGTGGTATACAGGCGACTGCTCTAATTATTGTTTTGACAAAAATTATTCCTTTAATCGAGAGTAATATTATTATGCCACTTTTACTTGTGGTTGGATCAATAACATTTATAATCTCTCATCTTCAAGCCCTTGGGCAATCTTCATTCAAGAAAATGCTAGGATACTCCTCATCGGCACAGATAGGGTTAGTCTTAATTGTTCTAGGTTCCGGAACAAATATACTTTTGGCAATAGTTCTGCTTTTAACTCACAGTGTAGCCAAATCCGGTCTTTTTTATACCGGGAAATATTTTAATGAGTGTGGTTCCGGACGTGATAAACCACTTTTAGTAGTTTTGTCTTCACTATTTGTTATAGCCCTCCTTGGGCTGCCTCCTTTCCCGGGGTTTGGAGCTAAGTGGACTCTTTTACAAATTTTAGGTGGAAAATCAGATGTTTTTACTATTTTTATAATACTTCTTGGTTCTTTGCTGGAAGGAGTCTACCTATTTAGATGGTTAGGGTTAAAAATAAAATCAGACAGGGATAGTGGTTTGGTTGTTTCAGAGGTTGTTCCTGATGATGATGCAATTCCCGGATACAGTTCATCCGATACAATAGGAGTTGCTTCTCAAACCGGATTGGCTGGTTTGGGTGGTTGTATAAAGGTTCACTTTTCATCTGACTCTTTCTCTTATCATCAACTTTTTCCTGCATTAATGGCTGTTATTATGGTGGTTTCTGGTGTTGTTTTTAATAAGGGTGTTGGGCTAACCTTTAGATTTTTAATTCCGTTTAGTGGGATTCTGTTTTTCGTAGTACTGGACTTGTTTAGAGTTCCAACTAAATTTCAGGTTTTTTTGGCTATAGTGGCTTCTATTATTCTGGGATTTTATGTTTATCCTGAACTTAATGGTTTTAATACACTTTTTGGATTTATCTTTTTATTTGGAATTGGTGTTCAGTTTATTGCATTTTTTAACAGGAAGGGGTACTCCCCTGGGCTTATGGCATTAACAGTAGGTCTTTTGGTTTCCTTGATCTCAATTTTAACAAGTAAAACTAATTTTCAACTGTTTTTCTCCTGGGAAATGATGACTCTAACATCCTATTTCCTGGTATTAAGGGGAGATAATGCATTTGCAGGTGGTTACAGGTATATTCTTTTTTCATTAGCTTCAGCGTTCTTTATACTTGCAGGTTTTTCTATGCTTCACGGTATTTTTATTGGTGAGTATATGTCTTTACCCCAAAATTTACTTCCTGTTATTTTAATTATTATAGGAATAATTATTAAATTTGCTGGTATTGGAGTGCATATATGGTTACCTGTCAGTTATGCAGAAGCAGAGAATGATGTATCATCGATTTTTTCAACAGTTCTTAGTAAAGTCGGTGTATATATGTTATTTCTTGGAGGTCTCTATTTTTCTAAAAGAGTCTTTAAAGGTGTTGATACAATGTATCTTCTTGGCTGGATTGGAGTCTTAACCTCGGTTGCGGGTTCCATGATGGCTCTATTCCAGGAGGATATAAAGTATACTCTGGCATATTCATCTATGGGTCAGGTTGGCTATATGATTTTGGGCTTCTCAATAATGAGTCATTTAGGCTGGATTAGTAGCCTCTATCTGGTAACAACCCACATGATGTTTATTGGTATGCTTTTCTTATCGGTTTCTGGTGTAATATATAGAACTGGAACTAGGTTAATGTATCAAACCGGTGGATTAATTAAGAGGATGCCTTTAAGTTTTATTTCTGCTCTTTTTGCAATAATTGCTTTATCAGGAGTTCCTCCTCTATCAGGTTTTGGGGCTAAATGGCTTATGTATAGTGCATTACTTGAGAAGGGTTGGTATCTCCAGGCAGCTATGGCAATGTTTGCTTCAGGGGTTGCATTCCTATATCTGTTTAGACTGATTCACTCAATATTTTTGGGACAGGAGAAGGCTATATATCTTAATGTAAAAGAGGCTCCAGCCCCCCTACTTATTCCTCAGTATATTTTTATGATCTGTGTTATGGCTATTTCAATGTTTCCTAATTTACTGATAAAACCACTACAAACAGTAATTGAACCATATTTTGCATCAACTGTCAGGTGGGAAGGGTATGAAGTTATATCTGCCTTGGGTTACTGGAATGGAAATGCAGTTATGTATGTAACAATGGGTGTGTTTATTATTCCTCTTATCTGGTTATTAATAGTTAATAGACATGTTTATAAAGTTAAACAGTTTAATATTGTTTATGCAGCAGAAAGGCCTTTTAAACCTGAAACAACTCATTATGCCTACAACTTTTTTGGCCATTATCAGAAAGCTCTAGGTTTTCTTGTTGAACCTCTAATTTCTAAATTCTGGAATGGAACCGGAATTCTTGTTAATAATTTATCCGGTGGTTTAAGAAGGTGGAATAGTGGCAATCCTCAGGGATATGTATTCCAGATTCTGCTATATGTCATATTTCTTTCATTTTTAATGGGAGGTACTAATTAATGTTATCAGCTATATTAACAAAAACTTTTTATACATTTATATCGCTAATGGTTATTCTTAATTATGCTTTGTTATTAATTGGGTCAATGGCAAGAATAAGAGCCAAGGTTCAGGGCCGGGTTGGCCAGCCTGTTTGGCAGCCTTATATTGATATTATTAAAAATTATGGTAAAAGAACTGCAGTAACCCACGGTGTTATGTTTTATTTGGGGCCAGTTTTCAGGTTGGCAGGGGGACTTGGAACCTATCTTTTTATGCCTGTTGTATATGGTTTTGTTATGTTTGAGAATTTCAGTTTTTCCGGGGATCTCCTTCTTGTTATGTATTTTATATTCTTTGGGCAGTTAGGGATGGCTTTGGGAGCGGGGGAGAGTGGGCATCCATACTCCCCATTAGGAGTTTCAAGAGGTTTAGCACAGATGACTGCATTTGAACTGCCCTTTGCTCTGGCTGTTATATCTATTGTTGCTCAGTATGGAACCCTTTCTATTACTGAAATTGTTGCGGCACAACAGGGGGGCTGGCAAAATTGGGTAGCCTTTACTAATCCCTTTGCAATGATAGCAGGAATGTTAGCCTTTTTGGGGATGAGTATGCAGAATCCCTTCTCTGTTGTTATTGCACCACAGGAAATTCCTATTGGCCCGCCTACAGAGATGCATTCTGCTTTTTTAGGGATGCTTCAAACTAACAGAGCAATATTTAATGGTGCAAAAATGGTTCTTTTTATGAATCTTTTCTGGGGAGGAGCAACTCATAAATATCTATTGGTTGCAATTCTGATTATGGTTGTTAAAACTTTTCTAATTTATCTCTATGTAAATATTGTTGGAGCAAGTTTTCCAAGGTTTAAAACAGAACAGTCAATCAGGTTTTTTCTGGGTGTTCCAACGATAATTGGAATTATTGCTGTTATTTTGCAAAGTATTTAGGAGGTTTTTATGGAAAAGGATATGGAAAGAAGGTTATATGCTGATACAGGAGCTCCTGAAGGATCTCCAGTAGTAAATCCTGACCCGAGAACCCTTGGGGATAGTAGCAATATTCAACTATTTAATGAGCAATTAAAACTGTTAAATAGTGGCTTAACAGAAGAAGACAGACTTAATTTTTGTGATACACCACCCGAAGTTATTAAACCTTTTAGAGGCCATTGGGAAAATTTCCTAAATTGGGCAAGAAGTGAATCCCTATGGATACTTGGTTTTGGTACCGGTTGTGGAGCTATAGAATTAAGACCATTAATGACAAGCCGGTTTGATATGTATCAGTATGGTATTCAACCAAGACCAACACCAAGACAGTCCAGTATTTTTGTTATTGGCGGTTATGCTTCTGTAAAAACAATGAAAAGAATTGTTAGAAGTTACGAGCAGATGCAAGGGCCTAAATTTGTACTGGGTTTAGGAAGTTGTACTATAAACGGTGGGATGTATTATGACTCCTATAATACTGTAAATCGCTTGGATCATTATATTCCGGTAGATGTATATATTGCTGGTTGTATGCCAAGACCAGAGGCATTACTGGCTGGGCTAATGGAGTTAAAAACAATAATAAAAGAGGGCCGGGGTGAAGGTGCTAACAAGTATGCAGAAAATTTTGAATGGTATAAAGCAAATCAGAAAAGAATAATTAAAGATTGGAATATGCCGGATTACAACTGGTAGGAGGATTTATGAATATTGAACTCTATAAGAATTTGGAAAATTCCTTTGGTGTTACATCTCTGGAAGTAAAAAATAGAAATCAATCCTATATCCGGGTTAAAAAGGAGATGGCAGTTCCATTGATAACCCACCTGAAATTAGTGGAGAGTTATAAGCATTTATCATTCTTTACTATAATTGACCAGATAGAAAAGGGTGAATTTGAGCTTCTATATATGTTGCATAGCTACTCAAGAAACCATGATTTAGGGATTATTGTAAGTATAGAACGACATGAAACTGATATGGAGAGTATACACCATCTGTGGCCAGCCGCTGAGACTTATCAGAGAGAACTAAGGGAGATGTTTGGAGTGGAATTTCCAGATTCCCCTGGATTATATGAAAATTTCTGCCTTGAAGGATGGGAAGGAATTCCTCCTATGAGAAGAGAATTTGATACAAAGAGATATAGCGAAGATACTTTTTATAAAAGACCAGGTCGAGAGACAAATGATCCTGCAAAGTATATGAAAGAGAAAATTTATCCAAGCGAGGCTGAAACATGGTAGAAAAAGGGTGTGCTAATTTATTTACTAGGAGCCAAAAACATATAAACGATAATCCCAAATTGCCTCCTATTGTTAATGGAAGAGCAAAATATAATCTGGAAAGCGGTAAATATCTTAAGATATGGCAAGGGCCACAACATCCTGGAATTACAGGAAACATGAGTCTTGAGTTAACTGTGTGTGGGGATGAAATTGTCGACTGTAAAACCCATGTAGGCTATCTTCACAGAGGGTTTGAAAAACTGATGGAAAGGCGTAAGTATATGCAATGCTTTCCCATAGTTTGCAGAATAGCTGTTCCGGAGCCGGATTTTAATGAGTATCTATTTGCAGCAACAGTTGAGGAACTGGCTGGTATTGAAGCCCCGGAGAGAGCACTATGGATTAGAACTCTTAATCTTGAAATGGCAAGATTAGCAAGTTTTTTTATGTGGCTTGGGGGGCAGTCCGGATCCTTTGGTATGAACACCCAGGGACAGTGGACAGTTACAATGAGGGATTACATACTGGATAGATTTGAAGAGTTATCCGGAGGAAGAATTTATCATATGTATATGATTCCCGGAGGGGTCAGGGCAGATCTTCCATCAGGTTTCGAAAATCGGTTGCTTGATACATTAAAAACATGTGAAAAGTGTTTAGATGATGTTGAGTTAACAATGTTTAATAACTCAATCTTCAAAAAAAGATCTAAAGGTCTTGGAATCATCCATCCTGATATTGTTGATGAATTTGGAATTACAGGGCCAAATGCAAGAGCCGCAGGTTTTAAAAGAGATCTCCGGAAGGATGAGCCATATCTTAAGTATGATCAACTGGATTTTGAAATTATTACAGGAATTGATTCTGATGCATATACAAGGGCCAGAGTGCGGCTTCAGGAGATGTATCAGAGTATTGATCTTATTAGGCAAATATTAGCAAAAATGCCAAAAACAGGGAGTTTTTTTACAAAGTTACCAAATGTTCTTCATTGGAATATTCCGGAAGGTCAAATTTACAAAAAAGCAGAGTGTACCAGAGGTGAGTATGGATACTATTTAAGAAGTGACGGCTCGGACAAACCCAGAAGAATTTATGTCAGAGGGCCAAGTTATACCCATGCTGTCAGCCTAATGGAGAGATTGTGTATTGGGGGTAATATCTCTGATACTGCAGGTTTAATGGTGTCACTTCATACATATCCACCAGAAGTAGAGAGGTAGAGAATGAGTTTAAAAGATTTAGTCGCCCCTTTTATGGTTTGGGGCAGAGCACTGCAAAAACCCTATACCCAAAAAAATCCAATAATAACCAGACCGGGAGCAGACAGATATAGAGGTTTTCATGTAAACGATATTCACAAATGTGTTGGTTGCGGAACTTGTGAGGAGATATGTCAGAATGAGGCTATAGACCTGGTTCCAGTTGATGGAATTGAAACGAAACATGGAGATTCTGGGCTTAGACCAAAGATTGATTACGGTAGATGCTGCTGGTGTGCTCTCTGTGTTGATATATGCCCAACTTCATCCCTTGGAATGAGTAACGAATATATATGGATAGATTCCAATCCTGAAGTTTTCAGGTTTATTCCCGGTGCTGAAAATAAAACCTGGGATAATAGTAAAAAAGGGTATAGACGAGGAGAGGGGTATGATCTTCTGGAAGGTCAGAGAGTTCCAATGCCTATGCTCAGTTTTGAAGAGAGTCAAAAAACATTTATAGAGATGGTACAGGGGTTTAGTAGAGAGCAGGCTTTGAGAGAAGCCGACAGATGTGTCTCATGTGGTCTCTGTATTGCCACATGCCCAGCTCATATGGATGTTCCAGGGTATATTAATGCTATAAGAAATGATGATATGGAAGAAGGACTAAGAATAGTATATGAGGCAAATCCCCTCCCGGCATCCTGTGGTAGAGTCTGTTCCCATGCTTGCGAAGATGTCTGTGTAATGAAACACAAAGGAGATGCCCTCTCAATTCGTTGGTTAAAGAGATACATTGTAGACAGAATATACAAAGGTGATTATGAGAAAATCCTATCAACAGGAGAGGCAAAAAACGGGAAGAAAGTTGCAATTATTGGTTCCGGACCTGGAGGATTAGCAGCAGCTTACTATCTTTCACTGTTAGGATATGAAGTTACAGTTTATGACAGTAACGAAAAAGCTGGGGGAATGATCCGGTATGGTATTCCTGAATACAGACTGCCCTATGAACAGGTAGACAAGGATATAGACTATATAAAATCCCTTGGTGTAAAAATTGTACAAAACACTAAAATAGGAGAAGACCTGGATTTTATGGAACTATACAATAATAACAATGCGGTCTTTTTCTCAACCGGATTAAAAGATCCCTATGGCCTGGATATTCCCGGGGAAGAATTTCCCGGAGTGACATCTGGACTCTCACTGCTTGATGATGTTACTATAGGTAAAACTCCAGATTTGGGAAAATCCGTTGTTGTTGTAGGTGGTGGAAATGTAGCCATGGATGCGGCCAGAACAAGTAGACGGTTAAATTGCGAAGTAACTATTTTATATCGTAGACGAATAGAGGATATGCCCGCTGATGTTGAGGAGATCCATGAAAGTCAGGAAGAGGGTTGTATAATAGAGACTCAGGCAATTCCATTACGTATTGTTAAAGGGGATAAAACCAGACTGAAGTTATACTGGGGAAGAGCGGAAATGGTTACAGACCCTAAGGGTGGTAGACCAAGACCGGTGTTAATTGAGGGCAGTGAAGAGGTTATTGAGTGTGACACAGTAATTCCTGCCATCGGACAACAGGCTGATTATAGTTTTTTACCCGAGGAAATTGTTAATAATATTAAATTTAACCGTGGAATGGTTGAAGTTAATGAGTATAAACAGACAGGTGATTTAAAGATATTTGCAGGCGGTGATATTGTAAACTTTAAAAAAGATGCAATATCGGCAATTGCTAATGGTCATTCAGCTGCAAAGGGGATTGATTTATATTTGAATCAACTCTAATTTTTTTTTTGAAGGAGCCTTAATGAATAGGATTATTGCTAAGGAACAACTATCTGCAGATGTTTATAAAATGGAGATTGAGGCTCCCTATATTGCAGAGAGCAGAAAAGCAGGTCAATTTATTATTTTACAAATTGACAATGATTTTGGAGAGAGAATCCCCTTAACTATTGCTGATGCGAGTCTGGAAAGAAAAACAATAACTATTATTTTCCAAGCAGTGGGAAAGACTACAATTCATCTATCAAAGTTAAATGTAGGAGATAAAATTACAAATCTTCTTGGCCCTCTAGGGACACCTACAAAAATTTCCAATGTTGGAACTGTTGTATGTGTTGGTGGTGGTATTGGTGTTGCTCCAATGCATCCAATTGCCCAGGCTTATAAAGCTGCTGGAAACAGAGTTATTTCAATAATAGGTGCCAGAAACAAAGATCTTCTAATTATGGAAAAAGAGATAAAAAAATGCTCCGATGAAGTTATTATCTGTACAGATGATGGATCCTATGGAAGAAAGGATTTAGTAACTGCACCCTTAAAAGAGTTGTGTGAACAGGGTATTCCTTCGGAAGTTGTTGCAATAGGTCCTCCTATTATGATGAAGTTTGTATCAGAGACAACCAGACCGTTTAATGTTCATACTATGGTTAGTTTAAACACTATAATGGTAGATGGAACAGGGATGTGTGGCGGTTGCCGTGTTACAGTTGGTAATGAGACAAAATTTGTTTGCGTTGACGGACCGGAGTTTGATGGGCATAAAGTTGATTTTGATAACATGATGTTAAGACAGAAATCTTATAAAAACCAGGAAGACCATGCTACACACAAGTGTAGAATTGGATTGAATGAGGGTGAAAAATAGTGAGCCACATAAGAACATTTTCAGAACTTGAGCAGGAAGCTATAAAAATATATAACGAAATTAAAGATAAGGATTTAAAACCAAAGGATAGAATGGCTATTCCGCAAATGGATATGCCATCCCAGGATCCGATTATTAGAGGTAAAAATCAACAGGAAGTTGCTTTAGGTTATACTAAAGAGCAGGCAATGGTAGAGGCAGCACGATGCCTTCAGTGTAAGAGTGCCCCTTGTATAAACGGTTGTCCTGTATCTATAAATATTCCAAAATTTCTTGAGGAAGCAGCAAAGGGTGAATTCCAAAAATCTGTTGATGTTATTAAAGAGTCCAGTTTACTGCCTGCAATTTGCGGAAGAGTTTGCCCTCAGGAAAGCCAGTGTATGGAAGAGTGTACTGTAGGTAAATCTTTAAAAGATAAGATGAAATCTGTAGCTATTGGAAGAGTAGAGAGATTTGTTGCAGACCTTGAAAGAGAGACCTCTGAAGTTAAAACCCCTGAAATTAAACCATCTACAGGTTTTAAGGTTGCTGTAGTAGGTTCCGGGCCTGCAGGATTAACAGTAGCTGCAGATTTAAGAAAAGATGGCCACGAAGTTGAAATTTTTGAAGCCTTTCATAAGCCCGGTGGTGTAATGATCTATGGTATTCCTGAATTCAGGCTGCCAAAAGCTATAGTAGAGAAAGAGATAGAAACCTTAAAGTCCATGGGTGTAAAATTTCACATGAATTTCCTTGTTGGTAGAACAAGAACAATAGAGGATTTAATGGAGAAAGATGGATTTAATGCTGTTTTTATCGGTAGTGGTGCAGGATTACCAAAATTTATGAACATTCCTGGTGAAAATCTTGTAGGTGTTTTTTCTGCAAATGAGTACTTAACAAGGTCCAATCTTATGAAAGCTTACGATAAAGAGAGAGTAGATACTCCGATTTATCACTCTAAAAAAGTTGCGGTTTTAGGCGGTGGAAATGTTGCTATGGATGCAGCCCGAATGGCTTTAAGACTTGGTGCTGAAGAGGTTAATGTTATTTACCGAAGAACCAAGAATGAGATGCCAGCAAGAGCTGAGGAGATAGAACACGCCGAGGAAGAGGGAATAAAATTTCACTTTTTATCTAATCCGGTTCAAATCCTTGGGGATGAAACAGGTAGAGTTAAAGCTATTGAGTGTTTAAAATATGAACTTGGTGAACCGGATGCCTCTGGTAGAAGAAGCCCTATTGCAATTAAGGGAAGTGAGTTTGTAATGGAGATGGATACAATAATTCCTGCTTTAGGTAATGCATCTAACCCATTAATTAAACAGACAACAGAAGACTTAATTACAAATAAATGGGGTAATATAACAGTTGATGAGAACAAAAGAACTTCAATTAAAGGTGTTTATGCCGGTGGAGATATAGTTCTTGGTGCAGCAACAGTTATTCTGGCAATGGGTGAAGGCCGAATAGCTGCTAAAACCATATCAGAAGATCTGTTAAATAATAAACTTTAATAATATAAAGGGGGCCATAGTTTATTTGGTCCTCTTTTATAAATATTTACTGATAATAGTTACTGTTTTTATTATTTGATAGTATAATTCAAAGGAAGGAGATATATTATGTTTTATGATTTTTCTGTCAAAGATATGAAGGGTGAAAATATTCATTTAAAACAGTATGAGGGAAAGGTTTTACTTGTTGTAAACACAGCAACAGCCTGTGGGTTTACTCCTCAGTATACTGGATTACAAAAAATTTACGAAAAATTTCGGGATAAAGGATTTGAAATATTGGATTTTCCATGTAATCAGTTTGCAGAACAGGCTAAGGGCAGTGATAGTGATATAGCTTCATTCTGTACTGGAAGATTTGGTATTACCTTTAAACAGTTTTCCAAGATTGAAGTTAATGGGGATAATGAAGAACCTCTGTATACTTTTCTAAAAAAAGAGAAGCGTGGAATTGGAAATCCCAAAATTAAGTGGAATTTTACAAAATTTCTTGTTGATAAAAATGGAAATGTGGTAAAAAGATACGGCTCAGTAGTAAAACCGGAGAAGATAGTAAAAGATATTTTAAAACTTCTTCTTAAATAGAAAAGACCTGCCAGAGGCAAGTCTTTTTATATAGCATTTTATAGATATTTAGTATCCATATCTTACTGTAAAGTTGAAGTCACTTACACTTGAAGATGATGTACTAACCAATTTAAGGTAATAATCTCCATCTGTTGCATCGATACTAATAGGGGTACTAATATAATTTGTCAAATCCCCACTCTTTATAATTGATTTGTTAGAGTTATACAGATAGTACTTTGCATTTCCTGTTTCATTGGCATAAGCATCTCCTTTTGCAATTTTTAGTTTTGAAGATAGACTATTAGAAAATGTGAATTTATAATAAATAGATTGATTAGATTTAAAAGTAGAAATCGTCTTCTCATATTGATCTACTTTAATTGTTATTGGATTATCAATTGATTCTCCTGGAGCTACATAAACTGTCCAGTTTGCGTATAATTTTATGTCAGAAGTAACCTTTGTAGTATTTGTCCATTTAGTTACATCAGAGAAAGTGGAAGAAGTATACCAACCTTCCAAAGTAAATCCTGATTTAGTTGAGCTTGGAAGTGAGAATGTCATACCCTCTGCAACCTCTTTTGCTGTAACAGCTGATCCACCATTTGCTTCGAAAGTAACTGTATGTTTAGGCAGTTCATTTACTGTTATTGATACAGTTTTAGTTGCAGTTGCGTTTTCTCCACCTGTAGCTGTTAATGTTGCTACAACTTCAAAAGTTCCAGCTTCACTAAATTTTACACTGATCTCTTCTGAAAACCCTGATTTACCTACAGCTGATTCAAATGTAGCACTACCAACTTCATCACCATTTACTGTTAATTTTACAGTTCCTGAGTAATCTGTTGAGCTTGATGACATCATATCATCCTTTGTTTTACCTGTTACAGTAAATTTTACAGTACTATACTGATCGATAGTAGTTTTATCTGCACTAAAATCAGTTATAACCGGTTTAATACCCATTAACTGGTTTATGTCACAGCTTGATAAAACAAGAGTTAAAGCTGTAATTAATACAATTGAAATTTTCTTGAAATTCATATTTCCCCCATAAATAATTTCTTAATGAAACAAATTATATTAGGTGAATATTAATTAAACATTAATGAAAATTAATTTTAAAAAAGATTCTGACTATTGAATATATTGTTGTTAGGGTAGATAATTAAAATTAGGCAAGGATAATTTTATGGAAAGAGAATTAAATAAGCATCTTACAGGAGAGTACAAACTAGGCTTTGAAACAAATATTGAATCAGAGACATTTCCTGCAGGACTAAATATAGAAGTAATTAAAGCAATATCACAAAAAAAGGATGAACCTAAATGGTTACTGGATTTTAGAATAAAGGCATATAATAAGTGGGTAACCCAGACAGAGCCTAACTGGGCAAACATTGAACATGAACCAATTGATTACCAGAAAATAAGTTATTTTTCAAAACCAAAGAAGAAACTGAACAGTCTTATCTATCTTAAAGACATACGAAAGGTTGGGGATACCTCTGGAAGAGCAGAAAATACTCTCCGGTGTTGCTGTTGATGCAGTTTTTGACTCTGTCTCGGTTGTAACAACATTCCATGAACATTTAAAGGAGAAGGGAATTATTTTTTGTTCCATTAGCGAAGCTGCAAAAAATCATCCGGAACTGTTAAAAAAATACCTCGGTTCAGTTGTTCCGTATTCCGATAACTACTTTGCAACGCTGAACAGTGCTGTTTTTACAGATGGTTCCTTTGTGTACATTCCTAAAAATACCAGATGCCCAATGGAGCTTTCTACCTATTTTAGAATTAATGCCCAGAATACCGGACAGTTTGAGAGAACATTAATCATTGCAGATGAGGGGAGTTACGTTTCATATAATGAGGGGTGTTCAGCTCCGCAGAGAGATGAGAATCAGCTACACGCAGCAGTTGTAGAGTTAATTGCCCATAAGGATGCCCAGATTAAATACTCAACAATTCAGAACTGGTATCCAGGTGACTCTGAAGGCAAGGGTGGAATATATAATTTTGTGACTAAAAGGGGTATTTGTCATGAAAATGCAAAAATTTCATGGACTCAGGTAGAAACAGGCTCTGCAATAACCTGGAAGTACCCCAGCTGTATTTTAAAAGGGGATAACTCTGTTGGAGAATTTTACTCTGTAGCATTAACAACCTTAAAACAACAGGCAGATACAGGCACAAAGATGATTCACTTAGGGAAAAACACAAAATCTACAATAATTTCCAAGGGGATATCTGCATTAAATGGAAAAAACAGCTACAGAGGGTTGGTGAAATTTAGCGGAAATGCAACAGGTTCCAGAAATTTTTCTCAATGTGATTCACTTTTAATTGGGGAGAATTGCAGTGCCCACACATTTCCATATCTGGATACAGCAAATCAGGATTCAATAGTTGAACACGAGGCAACAACTTCGAAAATAAGCGATGAACAACTTTTCTATCTTCGTCAGAGAGGAATTAATCCTGAGGATTCAGTAAGCCTTATTGTAAATGGCTTTTGTAAAGAAGTTTTAAAAGAACTTCCAATGGAGTTCGCAGTAGAAGCAAGGGAGTTGCTAAATATAAGTTTGGAAGGGAGTATAGGATAATGAGCATTTTGGAAATAGATAACCTTGAAGTAGAGGTAGAAGATAAAAAAATAATAGACGGTCTTAACTTAAAAATAAACAGAGGAGAAGTTCATGCTTTAATGGGGCAGAACGGTTGTGGAAAATCCACTCTTGCAAAAACAATTACGGGGCATTTTGCAGTTAAGGTTTTAGGAGGAGCTATAACCTATAAAAACAGAGACTTGCTGAGTATGGAACCTGAAGAGCGTGCAAACCGTGGTATTTTTATGAGTTTCCAGAGCCCAAGGGAGATTCCCGGTGTAAATAATCTCTACTTTTTAAAGACTGCTTATAATATAAAGCAGGAATTTCTTGGAAAAGAGGAGTTAAACTCTGCACAACTTTTAAAAAAGATTAAAGAGTTAACAGAAGAACTTGGAATTGATGATAAAATTCTAAAAAGATACGTTAATGATGGTTTCTCCGGTGGAGAAAAGAAGACAAATGAACTGCTACAGATGCTCCTTCTGGAGCCGGATCTGATTATTCTTGATGAAATTGACTCCGGACTTGATATAGATGCTTTAAAAAGAGTTGGGGAAGGTATAAATAAACTTCTTGATGGAAACAGATCTGTTTTAATTATTACCCATTATAAAAGAGTTTTGGACTATATAAAACCGGATGTTGTTCATGTTATGTCAGGTGGGAAGATTATTAAAACCGGGGATATATCTATTGTTAATATCCTTGAGGATAAAGGTTATGGAGGTATAAGCAATGCAACTTCCTGATCTGGACCTTAATAGTATAGAAGAGTTTAAAAATTTCAGTATAAAAGAGCTTTTTCAGAAAGAATATACCCTTAAAATATCATCTGAAGATGTGGATATTGATAATGATGATGGTTTTATAAACATAAATTTTATTAATGGCATACCTGAAAAAAACTACTTTGATAACTTTATCCGAATAAATACCGGTGATGAAAAAGAGTGTAAAACCTTTAATCCCCTTGTGCATCTTAATAAAATTTATCCGAACAGAGTCTATGAAATTGAGTTTTTACAAACACCGGATAAACCTGTTAAATTAACTAACTACTTTACAGATGATGGGAGTTTTACACCTGTTGATTTTAGATTTATTGTAAAAAAAGACATTACTGTGAATTTACTTGAAACAAATGTATCCTCTAGGGAATTTCTTACAATCTCAAACAGGGAATTCAATATCGAATCAGGGTTTGTAAACTATAGCAGGGTTGATAGAGTAAATAGATCATCATCATTAATATATAACTATTGTGGAAGGGTTATTTCCGGCAAGTTGGAAGCCGTATTGTTAAACAGTCAGGGATATATAACCATGAATAACTGGCAGATTAATCTGGAAAAAGAGGAGTCGATCTGTAATATTTTTGGAGTTATTGATCTGGATGGGGATACTAAGCACGGTACAATTTGTAAAATATCCCATAATTCAAATAATACAAGCAGCCAACAGGAATTTAGGCATATATTAAATGGTAGTTCTTATGCAATGTACGATGGAGATAGTATAGTAAAAAATAGAGCAAAGGATTCTAAAACATCTCAAAGTTCAAAGAGTATTATGCTTTCAAAAAGTGCAAGAATTTTAAATAAACCTCGATTAAATATTTTTACAGGGGAAGTTAAAGCAACCCATGGCGCATCTGTAGGGAAACTGAATCAGGATGATATTTTCTATCTGAAACAACGGGGATTAAAGGACGAGACAGTTAAGAAATTACTTGTTGATGCTTTTATTGGGGATATTCTGGATAGAGTGAGTGACTCAAAAATTAGAGAGTATATTTATGATAAAAGATGACTTTCCATATTTTAGCAACAGTAAAATAACATATCTTGATAATGGGGCAACCACTCAGAAGCCACAAAGGGTTATAGATTCTGTAGTTAAATACTACTCTGAATATTGTGCCAATACCCATAGAGGAAGTTATAAAGATGGGAATTTGGCAACACTTAATTATGAAGATACCAGGGACTTTGTACGAAGTTTTATTAATGCTAATAGTTCCCGTGAGATTATATTTACAAAAGGGGTAACCGAAGGAATTAATATGGTTGCTTCAAGTTTTGTTAAAGAGAATTTTAAAACTGTAATTATCTCATCTCTTGAACACCACTCTAATATAGTTCCATGGCATAATCTGGGGTATAAAAAAGGTAATGGTCTGGAAGTAGTTAGGTTTAATAATAACCTGGAATTCGATCTTAGTCATTTTGAAGAGCTACTAAAAAAGAACCCTGGAGCCTTTGTCTCTGTCACTCATGTATCAAATGTTTTTGGAATTGTTCATCCAATAAAAAAAATTACTGAGTTAACCCATAAATATGGAGGAAAGGTTTTAATAGATGGAGCCCAGAGTCTATCAAGAATAAATATCGATGTTAAGGAAATTGATGCTGATTTCTTTGTCTTCTCTTCCCATAAATCCTATGGTCCTACAGGAGTTGGGGTTTTATATATAAAAGAGAGTAATATAAAAAGCTTTAAATTATACCAGACCGGAGGGGCGGTTATTGATAGAGTTACTTACGATGATTCAACCTTTCTGGACTCCCCTCTCTGCTTTGAAGCTGGTACCCAGAATATTGCAGGTGTTATTGGTTTTAAATCTGCCCTGGAATATATTAAAAGCATTAGCTATGAGGTTATACAAAAACATGAGAAATATTTATTAGAGCTTTTACATAAGGGTTTAGGAGAGATTGATGATGTTTTACTCTACACCCACTCTAACCTGGTTGGTGGAAATCTGAGTTTTAACATAAAAGATATAACTCCAATTGATCTTGGACTTTTGTTGGATAAACAGGGTGTTGCTGTTAGAGCTGGACACCACTGTGCCATGCCAATAATGGAAGAGTTAGGGATAGATGGCACTGTTAGAGTAAGTCTCGGTATCTATAATGATAAAGAGGATATCGAAAACTTTCTTGCAAAACTTAAAAGAGCTGTAAGTATTTTAAAGGATTAGTTTATGATTAATGAGAGAGTAAAAAAGATAATCGATGATCTGGAAATGTTTGATGAGGACATCGATAAATATGAATATATTGTGGATATAGGCAAAAATGCCCCGGATTTGGAAGAAAATTTAAAGAAGGACGAATTCCTTGTTCATGGTTGTACCTCCAAGGTTTGGTTAATTCCACAACTTATAGATGGTAAATTAAATTTTAAAGCAGACAGTAACTCTGTAATTGTTAAGGGGCTTGTTACAATTCTAGTCTCGATTTTTCAGAATTTATATATTGATGATATTTTAAACTTTAATAACACAGAGCTGGAAAAACTTAACTTAACAGAGATTATTAGTCCTACAAGGCAGAATGGTGTGTACCACATGTTAAATAAAATAAGACACTATGCAGAAGTTTATAAGGAGGGTGTATGAGTCTCCGGGATGAAGTAATAAACAAACTTAAAAGGATTTATGATCCGGAAATACCAGTTGATATCTATAACCTTGGGTTAATTTATAATATAGATTTTGAAGAGTGCAGTAAGGGGTATTATTGTAATATACTTATGTCATTTACCTCTCCAAACTGCCCTGTAGCTGACTTTTTACTGGACAGTATTACAAGAAATGTTTCGGGTATAGAGGGTATTTACAAGGTTGATATAAGGGTTACCTTTGAACCACCTTGGACTCCGGATAAAATTACACCGGAGGGCAAGGAGCTTTTTGAAATGGAGAATGTCGGTTTTTAATTAAAAAATATGGCTAGAACTAAAATTTGATTCGTTTACTTTACCTTGGATACTTTTGTTAGAAAAATCTTTGTAATAAGAGTAAGTATAGTATCCTGCGGAACCATTTCCTGGGATAATATCTCCTGAAGATATGGTGCCACTTTCATCTAGATCAATGAAAAATGCATAACCCAAATATTTTGTCCTATTGAATGGTAATTTTATGATAATATTCCCAGAATTATCCGGTGTTGCAATAAAAACTGTTTTTTTTGTAGGTGAATTTTCAATTAAATTAGTTTCAGGGTTGTAATTTACTTCCAATTGCATAACACCTATTTTTTTATTCATATATGATGAGAAATTTCCAGTTATAGTAAGTATTGGCATTGGAAGATTTCCTTGTGTTATCTCACTTTTTGATGATTCATAATTTTCTGCTTCAGCAACTATTTTGTATTTATACGTAAGGGTTGGATCAAGTGATTCATGTAAGTATGAATTTGTTTTTATGCTTATCATATCAGAATCAAGATTTGGTTCATCTCCGTTACTTGTAAAATAAATATAGTAATCTGTAGCATTCTCCACTTTATCCCAT
>QKAW01000026.1 GCA_003247135.1 Spirochaetales bacterium
AAAATCTAGAAGAAAGGGAAAGCCTGTTTTTCCAATTTTTATACTGTTTAGTGAGTTATTTAATTCATACAGATCAACGGCTTCCAAAAAGTCTTTTGTTGAGGCAGAAATACATATATTAAGATCAAAATTTTCATCATAAACCCTGTAAACTATTTTATTCTGCCCATCTTCCTCATACTCTTTAAATGTTTTGTCACTATTGCTTTGCCTTATTATCCAGGCCTGCATTGGAGATATTGTTCCTACTTTATTTTCTGATGGATGTGAAACAATTCTTCCATTGTTATCCGTAGTAAATATGTAGCCTGAATTTAAAAAATACTGTTTGTTTAATGATGATATAAAAAAACTTCTAGACTGTTCTTTTGTAATTTCACCTCTTAAATATAACTCATTAAGAGTTATAGAGTTTTTAAGTACACTCTCACCCATTGAGATAAGATAACTTTTGGCAGATGTAGTTATTAAGTCCGATACCTGGGTTGTAATAATCTCTGTTTGACTCTCAAGCTGACCATCCAGCTCTTTTGATACTTCTGTAGTTACAAGTTTTATTAATGCTCCAAAACCCAGAATTAGTAATATTACAAGTGTTCCACCAATAAAAAGTAGCAGTTTAGTCTTTATTTTCACCTAAAACTCCTATTTATGTCTTAAACCTGTTAACACTTGAACTCAGATTCTCCCCAGAGGTTTCAAGCCTTGCTGAAGTCTGTTTTAAATTAGACATTGATTCTGAAATTTTCTGTGAACCTGCAATAATAACCTGTAGAGATTCTACAACATAGGATGTAATTTTCTTTGTATTAAGAAGAGATTCCTTAACCCCTTCTGATTCATTCTGGATTTGTGTACTTCTGTCTTTTACTATATTGGCAGCATATTTTAAACTTTGTATGTTATTTATTACTTCATCACCATTTGAGTGTAATACAGCAGCTTTAGAGTCTATCTGTTCAAGACTTTTTGTAATAATTTCAAGCATTTTAACATCTGCTTCATCATTCATTTTAGCTGATATTTTTATAGAATTATCTCTTGCGGAACTAACAAGAGCCTGTATATTAGTAAAGTCCTCAATCATTGATGTTACAGAGTCTGTTGTTGTTTTCATTATTTTTAACTCTTTAATAAAGGCTCTATTAAGATTCTCGATATTTCTAGCAATATTTTCAGATGACAAATATGATAGTTCAACGGTTCTGTCTAACTGACTAGACTGATTTTTTATGCTGGTTATATTTGAAGAAATCTTCTTTAGGGTTGCAAAAGTATTATCAACACCGTAAACAACTTCACTTTTAAGGTTTAACAGTGAGCCTGAAGTATTCTTTATATCTACAACCATTCCTCTTAATGTTTCAAGAAACTCATTAAAGTGTTTAACCATAACTCCTATTTCATCTGAACTTGCAAGATCAATCTTTTTGGTAAGATCTCCCTCTCCATGGGTAACATCCGCCAGACTTTTTGTGAAAATTGATAATGGAGTAGTCACTGTTGACAAAATTATTAAAACAAAGACCATTAAAATTAATAAAACAACTAAACCTAATATAATTATTACGTTTTTCATTTTACCAACAACACCATACATCTCATTTACATCCCCAGTTAAGCAGACAATCAACTCTGAGTTTGGTTCAACTTCATGGCTGACAAATTTTTCAATTATTTCTCCATTTTTACCAGTTTTTTTAAATCTGAAAAAACCATTCTCACTATTTAAAACCGGATCATAAACCCGACTTCCTAAAACATCCGTTTCTACTAAAATATTTGTATTAATTCTAAAGGTGTCTTTATCTGTAACAATTTGACCTGATTTATTTAAGAGATATGGATAACCGGTTTTACCAATTACAATATTGTTCATAGTTTTGTTTAGCTCTTTAAGATCTACAGTTTGTAAAAAATCCGAAGTATTGGCCGACACACAGATATTAAAATCAAAAGAGCTGTTATATATTCTATATACCAGTTTATTCTTCCCCTGGTACTCATATGCTTTAAAACCTTTTTCGTCCTTTTTTAATCTTTGTATCCAGGCCTGCATAGGAGATATTGTTCTTATCAGATTTTCCTGTGGATGAGAAATTATTATTCCCTGGTTATCTGTTATAAAAATTGTACCTGATTTAAGGAATATAAAATTAATAAGAGAGTCCTGAAGGAGTTTTTCTGCTCTTTCTTTGGTGATTTCATCATTTATATACAACTTATAGTAAGTATCAGCTATAGAGTTAGATTCCTCACCAATTGCTGAAAGATAGGATCTTGCTGAATTTGTTATTAAATCCGAAACCTGCTTAGTAATATTTTCTCTTTGAGTTGTAATCTCACTTGTTAATGTTTTTGTTATTTCCTTCGATGCCAAAGCTACTAAAATTGAAAAAGATAATGTTAACAGCAGGACCAATGTGACACTCAAAGATAACAGCATTTTTGTTCTTATTTTCAAAATTTTTCTCCGTAATTTCTCTTTGCTTATATATATTAGGAAAAAAATATTTTGTATATGATGAAAATGTCTCTAAAGTTTTTTTAACTTAATTCTAATAATTCCCAAACAGGAACCAAACAATTAAAGCCTTCTGCAGCCCGGACCCTTTATTTTCCCTCTGCCTCCAGGTTCTTTTACTATACTGATCTGAGTAGAGATCCTCTGTTTTAGACTTGGGATATGGGATATAACACCTATAAGTTTACCTTCCTGTTTAAGGCCGGATAGAGTCTCGAGAGCTATATCCAGAGTGTCTTCATCCAGAGTCCCAAAACCTTCATCCAAAAATAGAGAATCTATTCTTACATTTTTACTGGACATTTTTGAGAGTCCCAGAGCAAGAGCAAGGGATATTATAAAACTCTCCCCACCTGAAAGATTTTTTGTTGAACGAATCTCTCCTGTGTGATAGTTATCAATAACATTTAATTGTAATGATGCTTCCGAGTCCCTTATAAGTAAATAACGGTCACTCATTTTTACAAGTTCCCTGTTTGAAAGAGCTATCATCTTGTCAAAGGTTAGACTTTGTGCAAAAACCCTGAATTTTTTTCCATCTGCAGAGCCAATAAGGTTATGAAGTCTTTGCCACCTGTTACAAATCCTTTTTTGTATCTCAATGTTCTCAAGTTTCTCCTGGTATAGTTTCATGGAATCTTCGCTGTCTGTAAGGCGTTGTTTTATACCACCTTTTTCTTCACTTAATTTCTTAAGTTCCAAACGTATACCTTCAATTCTCTCTTCAAGTTCTTGTAACTGGGAATATTCTGAACACAGTGCTGTAAGTTCAGATATTTTTCTCTGTTTACTATTTATATTATTTTCAGATAAGGTTAGCTCTTTCTGTATCTCCTTATCTTTATTTATCAGAATTTCCAGTTCTTCTCTGGTTTTAATACTTTTACTAAGGTCATCCAGATTACTAAAACCTGCTCTTTCTATTTTTTCAAAAAGTGATTTCTCTGCTAAATTCAACTCACTCTCACTTTTTAATATTTTCTCTTCCAGATTATCTACACTTCCCTGAAGTTGAACTAATTGAGTTTTTACTAAGTCTTTAGAGTTTATAAGTCCTGAAAGCTCTGCCATACTGTTTTTAATCTTGCTCTCCAGTTTAACCTCTTCCGTATCAGCCTCTTTATCACCAAAAAGTTCATACCTTTTCTTACTTTTTTCTTCTATGTTTTTATTAATTTCAGCAAGTTTATCATTTAGCTCCGTTGATTGATCTATTTCACTTTTAATTGAATCCTCTATACGAGTAAGTCTGTTTTCCAAATCCTTTAATTGATCCCTAATACTCTCTCTTTTGCTACTATTTCTCTCCCAGGTTAGAACTCTTGATTCTAGTGAATCTACAATTTCCATAGTATTATCCAGAGAGTTAAATTTGTAATCCCCTACAATTTTTAATAGAGAATCTTTTTTATCTTTTAAAGAATTTTCTAGTTCATTTAACTCTTCATAGTACTTTTCCCCTGAACTTTTTCCATGAGCATAATCTGATTCCATTATAGATAAGCTTTTCTCAAAAAATATAATCTCATTAGCAACTTCTTTAATAGAATTACTCAGATCTTCGATGTCTTTCTCTTTACTCTCTATTAAATTTATTAATTTCTCCAGATCAATAGTTTTTTTCTTATTTTCATCTATATCACCTTTATGCAGTTGAGAAACTGGATGCATTAATGAACCACATAATGGACAGGGTTCTCCTTCAATGAGATTTTTTCTCTCCTCTTCTAAAGAATAAATTCTATTTAGAAGACTAATCTCCCTGTAAAGGGAATTAAGCTCGGCTCTGACTTCTCTTAAAAGAAGTCCATTAAGTAGATTATTAATACTATCTTTAACAACAATAAGTTTTTTATCCAGATTTGTTTTACGATTCTTTGCCTCATCCAGTTTCTTATACTCCTTATCTATATCTACTCGCTTTCTATCAATTTCTTCACTCAAATTATTAAATTTTTCTCTTTTGGATTTTAGAACATCGGATAACTCTTCATACTCATTAATTTTTAACTTAATTCCACTAAGATTATATATTAAGGTCTCATCTCCCTTGTTCTCTTCAAAAAATTGATGGATTTTTATGTTTTCAAGGTTTAGAGATTTTACAATATCTGCATAACCAGTTCTTTCATTCTTATACTCATTAAGCTTTTTGTTAATTAAAGACATTTTTAACTCTATTTCATTTGCAGTTTTACTATTTTGCTCAATATCATAATCTAAAACTCTTATCTCTTTAGTAATAAGCTGTAGAATTGACTTCTCTTCTTTTAAAGTGTTTAAATAATCCTCTTTCTCTTTTAATATTTTTTGACTTAATGAATACCTGGATTCCAATGTAAAAATTTTTTCCTTAGCTGTTTTTAATGAGGTAGTATCACTATTCTGCTCAAAGATTATTTTTTTATATAAAGCAAAATCAGCTTCTAGGTCTCGGGCTCTTACAGCTTTTTCTATTGACTCTTTCTCAAGCTTGAAATCATCAACAATTTTTAATACTTCTTCCTTATGGTGATAATCAATTACTAATTCATTTTTCAGTTTTTCCAGCTCATTATAAACTAATAATTTTCCGCTAATATCCAGCTCTTCTTTCTGATTATCATATATCTTTCTGTCGATCTCCTCAATTTTATCCTGTAACGTCTCAATTTCAGACTCTGAAAGCATTGGGATACCCTCTGCTTCCCTATGCATTAAATCTTTTTTATCACTTTCTATCTTTAGACATTCATGGACCTTCTGAGATATTCTAGTGTATATCTCTGTACCTGTAATCTGCTCCAATATTGGAGCTCTTTCATCCGGGGTTGCTTTTAAAAAAGCAGAAAAACTCCCTTGGGCCAGAAGTATTGATCTTGTAAATCTGTCTAAATCGAGTCCTGTTATATCAGTAATAAAATTACTTACATCTCTTTTTTTATTTTCGAATACCTGACCTGTCACGCCATTACTTACTTCATGCCTGGCATCCATTAAATTACCATCTGGAGATCTTTTTCCTCGGTGCTGTCCCCAGAAGACTTTATAAATTCCACTTTGAACCTGGAATAACAGCTCTGAATAACACTCTCCTGTATGCCTGGACATAATGTCGTTAGAACTTTTACTAATATTTTTTAATCTGGGTGTTGAACCGTAAAGAGCAAGGCAAATTGCATCAAGAATTGTTGTTTTTCCGGAACCGGTAGCTCCTGTTATAGCAAAAATACCATTATTTGCAAAATCCTGGTTTGTAAAATCTATCTCCCACTCACCATAAAGGGAGTTCAGATTTTTAAATCTTAAATTTAATATTTTCATAAATTAATATCCGCTTCTTCAACTTTCTTAACAACGTCTCTGTAAAGAGTCTTTAACTCTTCGTCATCCTGTAAATCTGCACTTTCCAGGCATTTTTCAAATACATCAAAATAAGATAGTTCAGTTAAATCCCTGGATACAAAGTTTTCATCCAGAACAAGTTGGGTTAAATATCTGTTCTTTATAACCCGAACTTCAATATTACTCTCTTTAATTCTGTCTTCTATCTCTTCCTGTAGAGTTCCCGGTGGTTGAGAGCCACTATACTCAATCTCAACCCAGGTATTGATACCCTCTTTTTTTATTAAATCTAATTGATTAAGAATATCTGGTTTATCCCCTGTAATTCTGGATAATTTCTGAAAACATGGAACAGTTATTCTACTAATATCAATTTCACTCTTTTTTAAATCTATAATAACCACCTCTTTTTTTTGAATTGACTCATCAAATCCCATAGGAATTGGTGATCCAGAATATCTAATGTGGTTACTTTTATTAATTTCCTGGGGGACATGCAAATGCCCAAGTGCTGCATATCTTATATATGAAGGAATTATATCACTACCAACCTGTGCAAGGGTTCCAACATACAACTCTCTCTCTCCGTCTCCTGTGCTACAACCGGCAACAAAGAGATGCCCCATTAAAATCATTGGTGAGTCTGATATATTTTTTGATTTTCCATAATCACAAATTTCATGAAATTTATCTTTTATTCCGGTTACTACTTTTAAGTTTTTGTCAGCCAGGGATTCTCCATCTTCAACAACTCTTAAATCTTTATCCCTTAAGTATGGTATTGCAACAACTTTAACCTCTTCCTCTCCATTTCTAACAGGAATTATAAGATCATCCATATTATCTATATCTGTAACAATAGATATATTTAAATCTTTTAAAATTCCTTTTGGAGCACTTAGAAAACTGGGGGAATCATGATTCCCTGCTATGATAATAGTCTGTATACATCTTGATCTGGATATTTTAGAAAGAAAACTGTAATAGATCTCCTGTGCACGATTCCCCGGGGTAGTTGTATCAAATATATCACCTGAGATTAATAAAACATCAATACCCTCTAAATCTATAAGTTTAAGTAACCATTTAAAGAAACTTTCAAACTCTTCATAACGTTGTTTACCATACAGACTTTTCCCTATATGCCAGTCAGATGTGTGTAATATTTTCAATTGATATACCTTTTAATAATTTCCATTAAAGTATCAGGCTCAACAGGTTTCGGAATAAAATCATTCATTCCGCAGGAGTAGCACTTTTCTCTATCTTCAATTGTAACATTTGCTGTCATTGCCAAAATTGGAACATTTTTATTAAGAGAATTATCTTTATTATTTCTAACAGCTTTTGTTGCACTATAGCCGTCAAGTTCGGGCATATTACAATCCATTAAAACAACATCATACTTTTTTCTCATTAAAAGCTCCAGGCAATCTATCCCATCAGATGCTATATCCACAATACATCCATGTTTTTCCAGAATTCCCTTTGCCACTTTCTGGTTAATAATATTATCATCAGCAACTAAAACGATAGGACTTACATTAGACTTATCCAATAAGTTTAATTCACTATCAAATTCTGTAACAACTTTAGTTTCATCTCCCTTTAGCATACGTACAGTAAATGTGAATGTGGAACCAACACCAATCTTTGATTCGACACTTATAGAACCACCCATAGCTTCAACAAGCTCTCTGGTAATAGCAAGACCAAGACCTGTACCTCCAAATCGTCTTGTAGTTGAAATATCTGCCTGGGTGAATTTCTCAAATATATAATCAAATTTTTCCTGCTCAATCCCAATTCCACTATCTGCAATTTCGAATTTAAGTTCTATTGATTTTTCATCCTGGGTCAGAGAGTAAAGAAGAACTTTTACAAAACCCCTTTCAGTAAACTTTAGGGCATTTCCAATTAGATTAAGGAGTATTTGTCTCAATCTAATAGGGTCTCCAATTATCAAATCTGGTAAGTTGCAACGAACATCCAGAGTCAGATCCAGATCTTTACCTCGAGTCTTATATTTTTGAGATTCAATAAAATCTGTTAAAAGATTGTATAAATTAAATGATATAGCCTCAAGTTTTAGCATATTAGCTTCAATTTTTGAAATATCCAGCAAATCGTTCACCAGTCCAAGAAGAATATTACCACTAATTTTAATTGAATCTGAGTACTTTTTCTGTTCAGAGGTCAAGCCTGTATCCTGCAATAACTCATTCATTCCCAAGACTCCATTAATTGGAGTTCGAATTTCATGACTTACAGTGGAAAGAAAGTTACTTTTAGCCTCACTTAGCTCTTCTGCTTCCTCTTTTGCACTAATAAGTTGCTTTTCAAGTTTTTTCTGCTCTGTTATATCATTAAAAACAACAAATGAAGTTCCCATAGTTACTACTATATAGACTTCGCAAATCTTTACATCTCCTGACTTTGTAGTAATTGACCATACAGACTTTGGCAGTTTTTTCTTTCTGTTAACAAATCTTTCCAAGGATATTAGCCATGCTGATCTGGCTCTGGTTCGGTAGTTTCTGTCAGGGAAAAATTTATCCCAAATATATGATTCATTAATAAAATCATCCTTGGAATAACCAAAAACTTCTGTAAATTTATCATTATAAAAATCTATATGCTGATCCACACTTGTTATTACCATTGGAATTGGAGACTGTTTAATAACTTCTCTTAATTTTGCTGTAGTCTCCTTCAACTTTATTTCTGTTTCGTGATGTTCCAGAATTTCATACTTTAATTTCTTGTTTGCTTTAAATATTTCTCTGTTCTGTATCTTAATAGAGTCAAGAATTCCTATTCTGATTCTATTAAATATCATGGCACTAAAAAAAATGATGAACATGGAGATAACAGAGACTATTTTTATTGCATCTGCAAAGGGTTTATTAATCTCTTCAATATTAATTTTTGCAACAACTCCAATATCAATATTTGGTATATATTCATAAGCCGCAAGCACTGTAACACCTTTATAATCCTTACCAATAATTACACCGGACTGACCACTTACAGCCCTCTCCATAGGTTCTGCCAAGTCAGAATTAATTGGGATTATCAGCTGCCCCCCCTGATTGTGAACAGTTAATAGGAATTCAATGCTATTACCAACTTTTCGTCCAAAGATAAACTCTCCACTCTTTTTAAACCCAAAATAGTGGCTATAAGCGTCATTTAACTGTAGCAGGATTGAATCATAAACCTCATCTTTTGTTTTTTTTTCTATTGATAACTGATACTTGGCAAATGAATCTATAAAAATAGATTGACTTTGTGCTAACTCCTGGAGTCTCTCTTCATTTTCATTAAAGGCAACAGAATAGAGTATAGTCAGTGTAACTGTTAATATAAAAACAATAGAGATAACCATTATAATAATTAATGAGATAAGACCATTCTGTGTATTATCTTTAAATCCGGGAATTTGCATACTTAATAATAGCATAATATAAATTTAAAAAAAATGAAAAAAAAAGCCTGAATTTTAACATCCAGGCTTTTAAAAAATATTTAAATTAATTCTTAGTAATTTTCACACAATAATTCAAAATATGCTTGCTCATGAAGACATGCAGGACAAGCTTTTGGAGCTTCTGCTGACTCATGTAAGTAACCACATTTAATACATCTCCAAACAACAGAACCATTTCTTTTGAAAACTTTACCACTTTCCAGGTTTTCTGCTAGGGTTTTATACCGTTTTCCATGCTGTTTTTCAGCAACAGATATTGCATCAAAGGCAGCTGCAACTGCAGGATAACCCTCTTCTCGTGCGGTAGCTGCAAATTCCGGATATAACTCAGTCCATTCCTCTTCTTCACCAGCTGCTGCAGCTTTTAAATTTTCTAAAGTTGTAGAAATTTTACCTGCTGGGTATGTAGCTGTTATTTCAAGACCATCACCCTCTAAAAATTTAAAAAATCTTTTTGCATGAACCTTTTCCTGGTCAGCTGTCTCTTCAAAAATTTGGGCAATTTGAACAAGACCCTCTTTTCTGGCTGTACTAGCAAAATATGTGTATCTGTTTCTAGCCTGAGACTCACCAGCAAATGCTTTTAATAAATTCTGTTCTGTTTTTGAACCTTTTAGACTTTTACTCATTAAATCCTCCTGATAATAAATACAATTTTATTATTGCACCGGGACAATTGCAACCCTATTATAAATTTTTAGAAAAGTATATTTCTAAGCTCTTTTATATCTGTTAAATAGTAACGGCAATTTTTTTTCATATAGTCTGTAATTTCAGCGATTTGATGTCCCCACCCCGCAGCTGCAACATCTACACCACTATTCTTTCCCATAATAACAGCAGGTTTTAAATCATCTATTATTATTGCTTCACTTCTGTCCATATTAAACTCTTTAAGAATCTCTTCAACCGGATAAACTGAGGGTTTTCTTTTACTCTCATCAATATCCCATCCAAAAATAATTTCAGGAATATCTTCTGCTCCTGCCCTGGTATAATCTCTTAAAATAATATCTTTATTAGAGTGGGAAACAATAGCAACCCTACCTCCATTTTCCTTAAATTCCCGAACAGTGTCCAAAAAACCAGGATAGAATTCCGGGAATTTACCTTCTACATAATCCTGCCAGATCTGATACTCTATTAAAATCTCCTCCTCAGTAAAACAGAGTTCATCCTTCATATACTCCATTATCCCTGGGTGAAAATTTTTCAGGAACCATCCTTCCAGACTTATCTTTTTTTGCCCTGGTCTTAACTTATCCAAAGTCTCCAGGTGTGCCGGATAGTGTAAAGTTGCTGTACTATGTACAGCTGTATCATCATGATCCAGTATTAAACATTTATATTTCATTTATTCTCCAGTAATTTATACTTGTATTTTGCCATTTTGGCCTCGCGTTTCATTCCCAACTCCATGAAAGTATCTGACAAATTAAACCAGGCATCCCTGTTCCAGGGGTCAAGCTTTACAGCTTTTTCAAAATGAATCCTTGCTTCTGTATATTGAGCGCTTAAAAACAGACAGACACCCATAACATTTTCAGACTCGGATGATGAGAATCTATCTAAGCATACCTCTAAATATTTTCTTGCTTCCGAATATTTTTTCAATTTAATATAGCATACACCAATCTCTCTAAGATTTTCATCACACTCTTTCATCTCAACTGTTTTAAGTAGATACTCTAGGGCTCTTTGATAATCACATTTTTTTATATAGACCAGGGATATATTAAATAAAAGATTAAAATCAGAGGGAGAACTTATTAAAGCCTGGGTAAAAACCTCAATTGCCTCATCAAGTTTCCCTATAATAGAGAGTTCAACACCCCTATTATTTAATTCATACATGACATCTCTTCAATAGTTAAAAATTTTAATAACTCTTTACTATCTAAATCAATTTCTGCAAAACTACAGTGTCCCATTATCTTATTCTGCCCTGTTAGATACAAAATTAACTCTGATAATTGGGGGTTGTGGCCAACAATTAAAACTGATTCTTCCTTGTATTGATTAACTTCAAACATCAGATCATCCAAAGAGGCATCTGGAGCAACATCCATACTTACAAATTCTCTTAAAGCACAGTATCCCCCCTCTTTATTAACAATCTCCAATGTCTGTTTAGCCCTTGCATATGTTGATAATAAAACAACATCAGGGTGTACGTCCTTTAAATAACGACCTGCTATTCTGGACTGCTTCATTCCGACTTCAGTTAAGACTCTGGCCCTATCTCCCAGCTCGGAAAATAGTTCAGAATCACCATGTCTTAATAAATAGAGTTTCATGATTTTATTATATTGTTATATAAAAAAAAAAGCCACTTGGAAAGTGACTTTTTTAGTGTATTTATCAACCACAACATTTCTTATATTTTTTACCACTTCCGCAGGGACAAGGATCATTACGTCCAATTTTTTCACCCTCTCGAACAATAGGTTTATTAATTATTTTACAGTCTTCAAAATACCATGAACCTCTTTTTTTCACAAAAGATGCCTCTTCATGATGTGTATATTTTATTCCATTCTGCTTATAGTTAGCCTTAAATTCAACCATACCGGCGTCATCATTCTCGCTACCCTTTACTACTCTTACAATATCAAGACCTAGCCACTCGGAACTCTCTGCCCAACTCTTGGTTTCATCTCTTGAGATTTCATCCCTGGTTTTTGAGTCATGACTTTTTAAAATAAAGTCCACTTCAGCCTGAGTATATGCAGTATATCTGGCTCGCATTAACGCCTCTGCTGTAGGAGCCTTAACCTTTCCTGATATATATTGCTGACAGCACATCTCTAACTCTTTACCACTTCCGCATGGACAATTACTCATTATAAACTCCTTAATTTGTTATAAATTAGTTATTAACTGAAAAAAACTCAAGTATCCTTTTTATATCTGCAAGAAATTTTACAAGAGATCTTTTTGAAACATGGGGCATTACTGCTATTCTTATGTAATCCGGCCACTCAGATACTGCCCACCCACACTTTCTAATCTCTCTTATCAGATCCTTAAGATTTATATCACCAGTTGTACATACCCCTACAATATTACACTCTGGTTGAACTTTTACACCTAAGCCTTTAATGCTCCTAACCTCATTAACAAACCAATCTGTAAGCTTCATAACATTCTGAACATTTTTTCTGTAACCATCATATCCTAAATAGTTTAAAACCATCCAGGATGCAGCAATTGATGCTCCACTTCTGGTTCCAAGAATTGACCTATTTATAGCCCGTCCACCGCTTAAATAAGACACATCAATTTTTAGAGATTCCTCTATCTCTTTTTCTCTAAAGATAATACAGCCGGATTGAATAACAGCTCGTCCCATTTTATGAGGATCAACTGTAATTGACATAACTCCTGGTAGTGAAAAGTCAAATTTTGAACTTCCGTTAATAAAAGGAAAAACAAAACCACCAAAAGCAGCGTCTACATGTAGGTAGATATTATGCTCAACAGCTATTTCAGATAGTTCACTTATTGGATCACAAACTCCTAATCCAGTTGTTCCTGCGATCCCCACTATTGCCATTGTATTTTCACCAACAGCCTTTCTGGCAAGGTCAGTTCTGATTTTATAATCAGAACCTACTGGAATTTTAACAAGGGTCAAACCCAGTAAATCAGCCGCTTTATCAAAGGAAAAGTGACAAAATTCGGAGATAATAACTTCCCTTTTATGTTTTTGTGCTCTGTTTCTTGCTGTCCACATAGCAAGAATATTAGCTTCTGAGCCACCGGAAACAACACTACCTCCAGGTGCTTCGCAGGATAATAGTTGCCCTAAGCTTTTAATATAATCCTTTTCCAGCTCAATTAATTTTGGGAATAATCCAGGATCTCCAACATTTGTAGAAAGAAATCTTTTAAAGGTTTTTACTGCAATTTTATGTGGTTCAGTACACATTGAACCAAGAATTGTATGACCTTTAAAGTTATGATCCCCGGATAATCTTTTTCGTAATTGCGAAAGCTTCATAAAATGTATAATATCATTTTAAAATCAGATTAAGCTATAATTTGGTAAACATTCCTTAACAAAAATATACCCAAGTTTTGGATCAAACTGTCTTCCCAGATTTTCTAATATCTCATTTGTTGCTTCTTCAATAGTGTAACTTGGACTATAGGGTCTCTCGGATCTCATTGCATCAAATGAGTCGGCGATACAGATAATACGTGCAAAAAGAGGTATTTGTTCTCCAACAAGCCCATTTGGATATCCCGCTCCATTATAAAATTCATGGTGAGACTCAACTGCATCGAGTAAATTTTCAAAACCATTTAAAGGTTCAAGAATTCTCCTACTATCTTCAGAATGTCTTCTAATAGCTGAAAATTCATCCTCAGATAACGGACTTCTTTTATTTAAAATCTCCAAAGGTATATTTATTTTTCCAACATCATGGAGCAGTGCCGCTATTTCAAGAATATTTAACATATTATTATCCAAACCGATTTTTTTTCCGATTAAAAGTGAATATCTTGCAACCCTCTCTGAATGACCATAGGTATAAAAATCTTTTGAAGTAAGTGTCCACAATATAACCTTAAGTGACTCCATAAAATGATCTGAACTACCTAACATACTCTTTTTTACATGTAAGAAAATATCAAAAAATACCTGTGATTGGTTTCGGCCACTCTGTTTAGCGTTGTAATGAGCAGAACTGGCCTGAACTACCAGATGATCACTATTCTCTGCCATCTCAGGATAACTTGAATAACCTATAGAAAATGAAACAGCTACATTATTTTTTTTAATAAACACGAGGCTGTTTAACTGATAAAGATTTTCCTTAATCCTCTGTACAATATCTTCACACTTTTGACTATTTGTATCAGGTAGCAGCAGACAGAATGTGTTTCCTTCATATCTGTATACCTGGTCGTACTCTCTTAACTGATTTTTAATATATTTTATAGACTCTCTTAAAATTTCATCACCATATTTAAATCCGAAAAGGTCATTTATATTTTTTATACCGTCAACTGAAAATATTACTAAAGAGAGGCACTCATTACTACGAGTTACCCTGGAAATCTCGATTGATAGATTATCAATAAAACTGTGGTAATTATTTGCTCCTGTTGCAAGATCAATTATCGAAAGACTTTTTAGAATTTTTTCATTTTTCCAGAAACGTTCCACTGACCAGGCAACAATTATACAGGTTAATACACTGGAATACAAAAACAGAACAACCCCAAGACTCAATCTGTCTCTACTAATTAAATAGTCGTTTATAACAAAATAACTCCCTATCCCATTATAAACTATGGAGATTATGGCTCCTAAAAATCCAAAGTGTATTGATAACAGTGTTAACAGGATAAATAGAATTACCCCTGCACCTAGTCTAAAATAATCATTTGCCATGGATTCTTCCATGAACACACTCATTATATTTAAAAGTATAAAATATATAATAAAAGTTCTATTTTTAACTTTATTTAAAACAGTCATATATTCATTTTAAAATATTTTTAATCTAATTGCTAAGAAAAAATTATTCAGAAACGCAAAAATTGACCACATCCCTATAGGATAAATTCCCACCAAAAATATCAAGTGCTGAACCAACAGTTATATTAACCCTGTTAGAACCCCACTCTTTTATCTTCTGTAAATCATCTAATGTAGTAATTCCCCCTGCATAGGTTACCGGTATTTTACTGAATGAACCAAGAATTTTTACCAGTTCCAAGTCTGGGCCCTGCATCTTACCCTCTACTGATGCAGCATGAACCAGCAGTTCATCGCAATACTGGCTAAAAAGCTCAAGACTCTCCCGGTCAATTTTTACATCAGTTCTCTTTTGCCATCTATCAGTAACAATATAGTATTCACCCATCTCATATTTGCAGCTTAAATCCAGTACAAGATGTTTCTTTCCTACTGCCATAACAAGCTTGTCCAGATTTTCAAAGTCTATTTTTCCATTACTAAAAACATAGGACGTAACAATAACATGACTGGCTCCTTTATCCAGATAGAACATAGCATTGTCAGGGTTAATGCCTCCACCAATCTGCATACCACCTGGCCATGCGTCTAAAGCATTAAGAGCGGCATTATCATTATTTGGACCTAATTTAATTATATGTCCACCGGTAAGTTTATCTCTTTTATACATCCGTGAGTAATAACTCGGCTCATAGCTACTCTCAAAATTAACTAAAGTATCCTTATTTGCATCATTTAAACTACTGCCTACTATCTGCTTAACTTTTCCTTCGTGAATATCAATACATGGTCTAAATTCCAAAATTTACCTCTTATTACCTCAATTATATAGAGTGGTAAAAAAATCATCAATCAACTTATTCAGCTCTTAAGGTAGGAAAGTTTTTTCGGTAGAGAGATGTTATTTCCAAATTTATCCTCTCCATAACCCGATTCTGATAATAGTTTTATATCGTCAAGGGATCTTTTATCTCCTATAAATTTTACTGTAATATTCATCTTGATATCAATCTTTCCTGATGCCAGCAAGTAAGCGAATGCACCTTTCAAATACTCCTGATGTGTTTCACCTGCTGAAATGGCCCTATATTCAGGATCAGAATTGTATATAACAACTTCATCCTTCTTTTCCAAAACCTTTAATAGTTCACACAACTCCATCTGATCAAGTTTATCTTTATGAACCATTTCAAAAAGTTTTACTCTTTTTATAGCGTTTATCTCTTCGTTAACCCTGAATAATTCCAAAGGTGTAGATGGATTATACTCAACACCATTCATAACCATCTTTACCTGTCCACCATAGTAATTAATTATTTTAGAAACAAGGGTTGATGGTCTTACATGAAAACCTCTGTAGGCCGGAATAGGTACATCCATCTCTCCAATTTCAGCATAGCTGTTTATTACATCCTTACAAAGTTCTGTAGCGCCATTAAAATATTCCAGAAAGTAATTCATAAAAAAACCAATTGTTATTTCTAAAAACCTATCCTCTTTAACAGGTAGCAAAGATTTAAAAAATATTGATGTTTTTCTAGGAAGAATATGCCGTTCATAATAGTGAGAGAAATCTGTTGCAGATTTAAGCATATGGTAGATAAAACTAATATGTCCTCTAAGAATCTTTAACCTTTTATCAACACTCTCAATATCTGACTCTGAGAGATAGGTATCATAAAGAGATTGTAAATTGTGAAATCTTACAAGAACAAGCCTTAACGTCTCTTCACTAACACAATCCGGTATATAGTTTTTATACTCATCCTTTTCCAAGGTTGTAAGTTTATTAAATATAGTTATTTCTGACTTAAGATTCATAAACTCAGTTGAAAGGTAAATCAAACTTTTACCCGGGTTCTCAATATGCCTAAGTTTTCGATCCTCATCTAAAACAGCAGATACAACTATATCTGAAAACTCACTTCCATCGATTAGCATTCCATCTCTGTGTAGACCACAGTTTTTTGCCCTTTTAATTACATAGTCTGTTGCTTTTTTTAGTCCGGCATATAGTTCATCCAAAACAATTTCAACATCATCCTCAAAATTATTCTCTCTTTTTATTAAATTGTAATATGGAAAACTGTTTTTTACATGTAAAACATCATAAGCTACAGATGAGAAAAGTTTAATCGCAGAGACTCCTTCTCTGAAAGGAAACCATCTCTCATTCTTTCTTGCTCCTGCAGCATCCAGAGTCTCTTCCATCCATGTTGCTTCAAGATTCAATTTACCCAGAAATCTACGGTTTAGAACTATACCCTTATTACAATCATCTATTGTAAAAACCGATAAACTATATAGTCTTATACAATGTTCAGAAATTATTCTATCGAAATCAGACACAAATATCACCCTTTAAATACTTTTGAATACACTCTATAAATGAACTCTTTTTAATCGGTTTTAAAAGAATATCATTCATCCCTACTGACATGCACCTCTCTCCAACTACCTGTATTCCGTTAGCAGTCATTGCAATAATTGGAGTCCCTCTATTTAAACCTTCTGCTCTTATTTTTAGGGTAGAGTCGTATCCGTTTAAAACAGGCATTTGAATATCCATCAGTATTATATCATATTTCTCTCTATTTGCCATATCCACAGCTTCCTGACCGTTTACTGCTTCAGTTACATGGTATCCAACAGATTCCAGATGCCTTTTAACAATCATTCTATTTGTAGAATAATCCTCAACAACAAGAATTTTTATCTCTTCCTGTTTATCTGCACTGTAAATTTCATCAACAGGAATTGTTACAGAAAAACAACTTCCATTCCCAGGTTCACTTAACACATTTATACTGCCATTCATTAACTCAACCAGATTTTTTGTTATATATAGACCTAATCCGGCACCACGATACTCTATTGTCAGATTACTGTCCAACTGTTTGTACTTTTCAAAAATATAATCTATACGGTCTATGGGGATACCAATGCCAGTATCAACTATATTGAATTCCAGAACTGGTTTTGTATAACTTACATAGATTGTGACACTTCCACTAAGGGTAAACTTTAATGCATTAAAAAAAATATTCGATACTATCTGATAGAGTTTTACCTCATCGGTATAAATTTTATCCGGAATATCAGTCTCCAATATATAATCTATATTTAAATTATGCCTGTTATTGTTAATACCTAAGGTAATAACCCTTTTAACAAATTCCTCTACATTAATACTGGTTTTATCCAGAATAACTCTCTCTGAATCACTTTTAGCCTGAGAAAGCAGGTTATTGGTTATTTTTATTAAAGACTCAGACTCCTTAATGATATTTTTTGCATAATTTTCAGCAGTCACAGGAATACTTTCATTTATTAAAAGCTCGCACATTCCAATTATTGAACTCATAGGGGATCTTATTTCATGGGAAACATAGGCAAGCATAGCATCTTTACTTTTTGCAACACTTTTTGCCTCTTCAATAGAGTTGGAAAGATCCTTTGTCTTTTCCACAACCCTATTCTCCATATCATCAACCATTAAAACCAGTTCATTCTCGAGATCTTCCTTTTTTCTGAGAATAAATGAAAAAGCCTTAATAATATCTGAAAACTCAGCAAAGTTATAATACTCTCTACCTTTTAAGGTTCCTATACCATTAAATGCAAGTTTCTGTATATCTTTAACAAGGTTTCCTAAAAAATTCTTAACTTTATTTATATAAAAATTTGCAAATACAATCGAAATGATGAATTTTACACAAAGTATAATCCCTAGCCTTAAACTAAAAACAACTAAATCACCATTACTCATCTTACTTTTAATATTAATATATATTAAAAGATAGCAGAGAATAAGGGTCAATAATTCAAATGCCAGATATACAAATCTTAATTTACCAATCAGATACTTTTTTTTATCCATTTACTTCATTATAGAAGAATTAATTACTGCTTGTAAAATACTTTATTGTGAACAATCCTATATATAGGAGAGTTTGTGTGACAAGTTATAGAAATAAATTTGTAATTCTTAATCTATTTGTTTTAATAAGCTTTCTGTTAACTTCTATCAGTTTAATAAAAAATATTTATACATTAATTGCTGTTATTGCTATTTATATTATTATCTATATATTAATTTTCAAGCTTTTTAACCATGATAGAAGTAAACATATAATTACAAATATTTCCCATGAAATAAAAACTCCATTAAACGGAATTATTGGAATGAACAGACTACTTCTGGAAACAGATTTAACCCAGGAACAGCAGGAGTACTCTAAAACAATTAGAAGCTGTGGAGAAGCTCTCTTAACTACTATTAACGATATATTCGATTACTCTAAACTGGAAAATGGTTCAATAAACATTGAGAATATTCATTTTGACCTAAGAAAATTTATTTTTGAATTTTACCAAATGAATCTTTTTTCTGCACAGATGAAAAATCTGGATTTTAACTACTTTATTGATTCAGAGACAACAAACTATTTTATTGGTGATCCAGGTAGAATTAGGCAGGTTCTATCAAATTTATATAATAATGCAGTAAAATTCACAACTAAAGGAAGCATTACACTTTCATGTAGCGTTAAAGAAGAATCTGATGATTATTCAACTCTGCTTTTTTCAGTTAAAGATACAGGATTAGGGATTGAAAAAAAGAAACACCATCTGCTATTTAAAAAATTCTCCCAAATAGACAGTAGTCTAACACGAAAATTTGGTGGAACTGGATTGGGACTTGCCATATCTAAAGAGTTGGTTAGCAGAATGTCTGGAGAAATAGGTTTTAACAGTTATCCAGGTAAAGGATCAGATTTTTGGTTCTCACTTACTCTTAAAAAAGGTGAAATACTCCTTCAGCCTAAAAATATGGCAGATATTAACCATTCAAACTGTCTTATTTTTAACTCAGGTGTTATTAAAGAGAGCAACATTGTTAACTGTTTTGAAAAGACTTCATTAAAGTACTCTTTAATTGAAAATCCACTTAATCAAATTCCTATTCAAGATTGTGAAAATTACAATCTTATAATTCTGGATTTGGATTTTTTTCTGAATAATGATTTTAAACCGGTTGCCAACCATATTCTTTATTTAAAATCGATGTATAAAACCAATATCTTAGCTTTAACATCTGAAGGTAGAAGGGGTGATGGAGAATTATGCAGAAAACTTACTATTGATGGTTATTTTGTAAAACCTTTTAATATAGATATTTTAATGGAATCTATATCAATGATCTTAGGTAAAAAGAGTGATATCTACGATTTAGTTACAATTCACACTATAAATGAAAATAAAAAATCCAACATAAATATTTTAATAGTAGATGATAACAACGTTAATCTGATTATTGCTGAAAAACTTATACAAAAAATGGGTTTTCATACTGGAACGGCCATAAACGGAGAAGTAGCGATTGATGAGCTAAAAAGTAAAAACTATGACATTGTTTTTATGGATTTACAAATGCCGGTTTTAAACGGTTTCCAGGCTGCATATGCAATTAGAAATGAAGAAGCCGGTTTTAACAATAAAGATATTCCAATAATTGCCTTAACCGCAAATTTTAGGGATAACGAAAGGGAGAGTTGCAGCAAGGTAGGTATGAATGAGTTTTTAGAAAAACCATTTAACCCTCAAAAAATTGAACAGATGATAAATAAGTATATAAAATTCTACTGAATAAAAAAAATGATTGATTCGATATATATATATATAATAATTGTATTAAAAATAATGATTAAAAAATGAAAGAATCTGCAGAAAAATTTTATTACCAAATTTTATTTTTAAAATCTAATTGAAAAGTGAGAAATTATGAAAAAAAGCCTTATTGTTTTTGCTATCGCTATATTTTTAGCATCGTGTAGTATTGCAGGAAATGATTCAACAAAAAATGAACTTGACCTGAATGAAATTGGAGAGAGTATATCTGAATCCAAAAGATATACTAAAAATATGGTAGAACTTTTGAAAAAAGTAGAAAATACCCAAAGAAGTTTAGAAAATGTAGAGTCTATTCCGGAAAAATATTTTAACTCTCTAAAAATTCAAGATATAAATGGAAATAAAATTCTTTTTACTAATTTTTCTGACAAGGAAAGAGAAATTTTTCTTGAACTTTGGGAAGAAAAACAGGCTGAAATACTTGCAAATAAAATGGGAGATGATCCTATAAGTATTTTATCCATGAAAGGTAAGAATGATGCCATGGAAGCCGGTATGAACAGTCAAAATAGAGATTCATTCTCTTATGAAAAATTTGCAAGTAAATACAATGAAGTAATTAAAGACTCTAATAAAAGGTTGGAAGACTTTATTAGAAAACAAAGAGAAAACAAAGACCCATCATCCCGTGATATATATGATTTAAATCCAGACTCAATAACTACTTTAAAAAATAATTTTGAAAAAGGATATGTGCTTGTTGGAAATGATATTGATTCTTTAGGATACTCAACTATTGGTCATGCAGCAATAATTACAGAAAATGGAGCAAACATTGATTGGAGTAATGCAATGGCACTCATTACCACTTCATCTTGGGCTGGATTTGGAGCCAGCGATGGAGCTAGTAGTTCAAATGGAGCTTATTGGCCCGGATCAACAAGTGGTGTACAAAGAGAGCCTTTATCAGTTTGGACATCCACAGATACGAGATCCCCAACCATTGTTCAAATTGGTAAGGCAGGAAATTTAACTTGGGTTTTTAGCTGGTTTAACTTATACCCCGTTTTTAACGCTGCTAGTGCATCAGAAAGGGAGTCTGCAGCTAGTAACGCTATTAGTTACATTGGTAAGCCTTATAATTATTTTTTAGCAAATAAATGGTGGATTGACGCATTTTATTGTTCATCTCTGGTTTGGAGATCCTGGTACAATGTATCAACAGATTACGACTTGGATGATGGAATATTTGATGTTTGGGTTGCTCCTTTAGACATTATTATTGCTGATGATGTTAATAAAATAACATCCTATCAAAACCATAACTAAGGAAATATAAATGAAACTATTAAAGAGTATAATAGTTTCATTATTTATAGCAGGAGTGTATAGTTGCAGCTATGTCTATACACCCTCTGTAATTAATGAAACAGAGCCAACCCCATTTGACTATATAAAAGACCCCATTGTAGTAAACGCTACTGTATTTGGTTATCCTGAAGCCAGATTTGGTTTTGGTTTTAAAACAAATATTGATCAAAGGGTTGAGGATTTGGGATTAAGAATGAATGTTCTTGACTGGGAAAAAGGGGAATTTAGTCATAGCTCATTTTTTTATGATCCCGGCACTGACTATAATTTAAATGTAGGAGTCTACTGTAAAGCAACTAACTCATACTATGCCAGTTGGAGAGGAAAAATTGTATCACTGGATCCTTCAACAGGAAAAATAAATGTCGACTACAACGCACAACAACTCGGCCTTATTAGACTTAGATATGACACGATAACAGATAATGGATATAGCCTTTTAGCTGATTATTTGGCATACAATAAGGATAATAAAATCTATTTACGGTACTATATATATAATTTTAAAGAAAAAAAACTTAACGAAGTTCCTCTCGAAATGGAAAACAATGGAAGGCGTTCGGAAATAGGCAATTTGGTTAAAGATTCTCAAAACAAGTTATGGTTTAGCAGTTGCACAGATGGAATCTGGTCAGGTTACAGACTTGACCCAGAAACTGCTACTTTGGAAAAAATCTTTGACTATCCTTCAGATAATGAATTTGCAACTTGTTTGGGAGAATTTAATGGAAAAATAATTTTCTCAATAAATGAGAATAAATTCATTGAAAGTGAAGAGGGAAAGACTGCAACAAGTCCGGAAATAACAACATGTAGGCTATTCATATACAATGAAAATTCTATGCAACTGGAAAGAGTCGTTGAAGATAAGCGCTTTCCTTCTTACTACATGAGGCATATGTATATATATAATAATGAGCTTTATATTTTCTACCGCACTGACGATATAAAAAGGACTAATAACTACTTATTTCGATTTAACCCAGAGACTGGGGAGCTAACTGACATGAATAAAAACATAGATTTTTATTTTACCGGAAAACCTAAAGTTATTGGTGATAACATGTTTCTTTTTAACGCATTTGCAGCACGATCAGCGTTTATAGGAGTTAGAGTTAATATACCAACGATGGAAATCGTACAGGAGTATAAGATACCAAATGAAGATTATTCCAAATAGAAGATTTTTTATTTACATACTTTTTATTATTTTTACTCAATCAGGTTTTTTATTTTCGCAAGATACAGAAAAAGATATCAGTATTAAAATTAATAAAAATTATTTAGAAGTTATGGCCGGCATTTATGCAGAGATAAGCTTAACTGAAACTGTAAGTCAAAGAAAAATATATGTTATTGATCCTTTTTTTGGTGAATTAGGATTTAATTTAATTGCAGGATATAATAGTAATATAGGGAAGTTTCAAATTTTGTATTCCAGTTCATTTATTACAGATACAATAGGTTTAGGCTTTGGGAAAGAGTGGTTTCTTACTGATTGGTTCAGTCTTGAAGCAACACCATTTTTAAAATTAACACTATATCATCAAAAAATTATTGCAATTGGTAACCCATTTAATGTTAATTTCCTTTACACTGGAATTGAAGGTTTATTTAAGGCAAATCTTCTTTTATTTAATAATCACCTTGCTCTATCTCTCTACTCAGGAATACATTTAAGATATCTGGAAGATACAATTATTATGCTTGGTGGCCCTGTGGGTCTGAGTTTGGCTCTAAGAATTTAATTTACACAAAAAACACTTTATATTACTATACTGTTTTATAAGGAGAAGTTTATGCCTAAAAAACTGCTGTTTTTAATTTTTTTAACAACTATGATATTCTCGGGGTTTACACAATCGAATTCATCATTTTTAGTAACAATTAATTCCAATGTTGAGCCATTTACTGTTTATGTTGATGGTAGAGCAATCAGAGGAAACAGAGCAATGTTACCTGTTGGAAGACATAATATTTTAGTAACATCCAATGGATTTACAGACTATGAAACTCAAATTAATCTTAATAGAGATATAGTAATTAATGCAACACTAAGTCCTATAACACAAAGAGTTGCACCTACAGCATACATAAGAATTGTTATTCCTGAAAACCAGTTAAACAGAGCTATACCAAACAGTTACGACTATATTAAAATTTATGACAATGGAAGGCTTCTTAGAGGTTTAAACCATGAACTACCAATTGGAGACCACTATATAAGGTTTGAAAGTGGTGGTTTAGCAATAGAGCAATATTTACGACTTGAACCAGGAAAGCTTTATACTATTGAGCCGGCTATCTATTTAAACATTAGATAATCTGTGTTATCTTAAAATTTATATAATTAGTTATATAAGGAGAAAGAATGAAATACTCCAAAATAATTGGTATAATCCTTTTTTTTATATCAATTGGAACAATATCTTGTACTCAAAATAAGGAGAAGAATGTGAGTGATTTAAATTTACCAGATGGTTTATATGCACAAATTCAAACAAACAAGGGAAATATTACACTATTTCTAGAATTCGAAAAAACACCACTAACTGTAACTAACTTTGTAGCTTTAGCCGAAGGAAACATGACTAAAGCAACAAGAAAAGGTAACTATTACGATGGTTTAACATTTCATAGAGTTATTGCAGACTTTATGATTCAGGGAGGTTGCCCTCTGGGAACTGGAACAGGTAACCCCGGTTATAAATTTGAAGATGAATTTGACCCTTCATTAAAACATGATAGACCTGGAATACTTTCCATGGCTAACGCTGGGCCTGGTACAAATGGAAGTCAATTTTTTATTACTCATGTTCCAACACCACATTTAGATGGCAAACACACTGTTTTTGGTCATGTAGTTGATGGCCAGGATGTTGTTGATTCAATTAAAAATGGCGATGTTATGAATAAAATAGAAATAATCCGGGTTGGAGAAAAAGCTAAAAACTTTGTAGCAAGCCAGGAAAATTTTGATAAGTTAAAAGGTACTTTAGCAGAAAGAGCTGCTGAAGCTTTTAAAAAAGCAAATGAAGAGACTATCAAAAAAATAAAAGCTGACTATCCAGATTCTGAAGTATCTGAGTCAGGTATTTACTATACAATAAATGAGAAAGGTAATGGTAAAAAACCTTCTGCAGGAGACCAGGTTTCTGTTCATTATACGGGAAAATTTATGAATGGACAGGTTTTCGATTCATCAGTATCCCGAGGAGAACCTATAGAATTTGCTGTTGGGATGGGACAGGTAATCTCTGGATGGGATGAAACAATTCTTGACATGAATGTTGGAGAAAAAAGAGTTGTTGTTATACCACCAAATCTTGCCTATGGAGAAAGAGGTTATCCAGGAGCTATTCCACCAAACTCATGGCTAATTTTTGATGTTGAATTAGTTGCTGTAAAATAATTCAAGCCTCTAATATAGAGGCTTTTTTTATAAAGGTTTTTAATGCAAAAGTTATTTAATTTTCTATCTGTTCTGCTAATTTCTATTATATCTATTTACGCTAATCATGATGATAGATTTGAACTTCTAAACCTTGATTCAAGAACAATAGAATTTCTAAACACCCATCCGGTAATTAAAATTGCTAATAATATTGAATGTGCTCCCTACGATTACCAGGACGAGAACAGAGATCCCTCAGGAATTTCAATTGAGATAATAAGAATAATCTCTGATATTCTAGGTTTTAGAATTGAGTGGGTTAATGGTTATACCTGGAACAAACTTCTGGATATGGGAAAAAATGGGCTTGTTGATATCTATCCTGATATTTCCAAAACAGATGAAAGAGAAAAATATATAACATATAGTAAACCTATTATAAAAGTTAACTTCGGAATT
Source organism: Spirochaetales bacterium (assembly GCA_003247135.1). Taxonomy (GTDB): domain Bacteria; phylum Spirochaetota; class Spirochaetia; order DSM-2461; family DSM-2461; genus Thiospirochaeta. The sequence goes on from QKAW01000026.1 coordinate 25,688, forward strand.
TTGACACTTAAAAATAGATATCATGATGGCAATTTTTTTAATTTAGATAATCTGAATGTCGGATATATAAATGGAAAAACATATATAAATGAGATTTTACAAAGTTTTAATAATGTTACTGAAATAGAACTGGATAATATAGCAGAAGTTACAAGAGCATTAACCAACAAAACTATAGATGTCTACATAGACGATATAACAGTTTTAGCGGAGAATTTCAGTACAGATACAGACTCTTACATGACTATAAAACCAATTTTTAAGAATTCACAGGAAGTATATTCAGACCACCTCTATATCGGTGTCAGTAAAGAGATGGATTTTCTTGTTGAAGCTATAAATCAATCAATAAAATTTATATATGAAGAGGAATTTCAGAGTATTTTAAATAAATATTACCTTTATAATGCAAATAAACCTCAGATAAATCTGGCTTTAAACTCTCCACCATTTTCCAGAGAAGAGATCCATTGGCTTTTAAACCATAAAGTAGTAGAAATTTATATACCTTCAAACCTTCCACCAATATCATATTTTGAAAATGGTAAACCTATGGGTATAACAAGCAGTTATATTTCAGAGTTGGAATATATTTTAGGAATAAAATTTGTTTATAACACAACAAAAGAGTCCATGCCTGATGGTCTTTCCCTGCTTTCCAGAAATATTGTCAGCATAATACCTGGAATTTCTTCAAGTAATGAACGAAAAAAAATGGGGATTGTATTTGGTAAAGAATTTATCGAATTACCAATATCAATCTACGGAAATATTAATAATGGATATGTAAAAAATATAAACCTGCTAAATAGTGAATCTACAATACTGACAATTGAAGGTCATGCAATTAATGAGTGGTTAAGAAATGATTATCCTGATATAAAAATAATTCAGGTAAAAAATTCAGAGGAAGCTCTAAAAACTGTTAATACAAATAAAGAGATGCTCTTTATAGGGGATAACTCTACAACAAATAGAGAGTTAGCCAGAAATTTCTTTTCCAATGTACTGCTGGTCGGCTCTACACCATACTCATATAAACTTGGAATGGCCTATAGCAATAAAGAAAAGACACTTCAAAATATTGTTGAAAAAGTAGTACCGGAAATAAAAAACAGCAGAGGAAACTTTATTGAATCATACTGGGCTGGACAAAAAGTGAGTACAAAGCTAAGCCCTACCCTATTCTGGATTATTGTTATATTAGTTTTAATAGCTGCATTTATTATTTTTCTCCAGGCATACATTTTTAGAGTTAAACACAAATTACTGGAACAACACGCAATAACTGACCCTTTAACAGGATTAAACAACAGGCGATTACTGGAGCAAATTTATCAGAGTGAAAAAAGAAGAGCACAAAGAGAGAACCTCTACTTTGTTTTTATGATGTTTGATATTGATCATTTTAAAAAGTTTAATGACACCTATGGCCATGGAACTGGGGATACAGCATTAATTGAAGCAGCAAAAAGTTTTAAACTAATATTTAAACGTGGTGGGGATCATGTTTTCAGAATTGGGGGTGAAGAGTTTGGAGTACTTACCACTGTAAATGATAGAGATTCAGCCTTCAATTTAGCGAACAAGTTGAGAAAATATATTTACAACCTGAGAATTCCCCACATTAAGAACTATCCCTTCAAGATTTTAACTATATCCGGTGGAATATCTGTAATAAAGGGCGATGACCCGATGAGTTTTGAGCAACATTTTAACAATGCTGATGTTCAATTATATAAAGCAAAAAAATCAGGAAGGAACATTATTCTATGAGTTATATAGAAACCTCGATTTACAAATCCAGATTTGGAGAGTTAATAATTGGTACTTACAATAACAAACTTTGTCTTTGTGACTGGTATTACAGAACGATGAGGGACAGAATAGATAACAGAATAAAAACAGGCTTAAAAGCTGATTACATAAATAAGAGTAACTCTTTAATAGACAGAACTATAACTGAACTTGAGGAGTATTTTGACTATCAGAGAAAATCTTTTAATGTTCCCCTGTTATTAGTAGGAAGCAATTTCCAAAAATCTGTATGGGAGTCTCTTCTTTCCATTCCCTTTGGAATTACACAGAGTTATAAAACCCAGGCTCAGAATTTAGGAATGGAATCATCCATAAGAGCTATAGCCAGTGCCAATGGAGCAAACTCAATATCAATTATTGTGCCCTGTCACAGAGTAATTGGATCAGATGGGAACCTTACAGGCTATGCCGGAGGATTAGCTGTAAAAAAAAGATTACTGGAACTTGAACAGGATATGTTTATTAAGGAATAGAATGGCTAAAGAAAAAATACACTATTTTTGCACAAATTGTGGTCACGAAGAGAGTAAATGGCAGGGGAAATGCCCTAATTGCGGAGAGTGGAACTCTTTTGCTGAACAAAAAATATCAAAAACTTCCAAGGGTAACAAAATTAAGGCTAAAAACAGTATTTCCCTTGAAGAGATAGTTGTAGAAGAGAATTACAGATACAACACCGGTTTAAAAGAGGTAGATCAGGTTTTAGGTGGAGGACTAATGAAAGGCTCATCAGTTCTAATTGGAGGAGAGCCTGGAATTGGAAAATCTACCCTATTGTTGCAAATAGCCAATTCAATTAACAGCAGACACAGGGTTCTATATGTGTCAGGAGAGGAATCAGCAAGCCAGATAAAACATAGGGCAAACAGGTTAGGGATTAGAGGTGAAGGTATACATATTGTTGTAGATACTCACTTTGAATCTGTAATAGAGTGTATTAAGGAACAAAAACCAGAGTTAATTATTGTGGACTCTATACAAACTCTCCAAAGTGACGAAGCAGGAAATATCCCGGGTAGTGTTAATCAGTTAAAATATTGCTGTAATGCGCTTATTCAAGAGACAAAAGAGATAAATGCATCAATATTTTTTATTGCTCATGTAACAAAGGAAGGAATAATCGCCGGACCTAAAGTTGTAGAGCACATGGTAGATACTGTATTATATTTTGATCACTCTGCATCCCAGATTAGAATTCTGAGATCCGCCAAAAACAGATTTGGTTCTGTTGATGAAGTTGGGCTTTTCTCTATGGAAGAGAATGGTCTTATTGAGTTAAAGGATCCATCAGGTGTTTTTCTGACAAAAAGAGATAATGGACTCCCTCCAGGGATATCAATAGGTGCAATTCTTGAAGGAACAAGGGTTATTTTAACTGAAATTCAGGTTTTAACTGTTCCTGCCAAGGGTGCAACATCCCGAATTTTTAGCGATAGAGTAGATGTAAACAGAGTTTCAAGAGTAGCTGCCATTCTTGAAAAACATGGTGGTGTTAAGTTTTCTGATAGGGATATATACATAAATATAGCCGGTGGAATAAAAATTAATGAGACCGGAATAGATCTTCCATTGGCCTTAGCCCTATACTCATCCAGAATAGATATGCCAATAAAGGAAGATTTAATATCATCTGGTGAGTTATCCCTGGCCGGAGAAATAAGAGTTGTCCCTCATCTGGAAAGAAGGGTTAAAACAGCAGAGGAGATGGGGTTTAAAACATTTATACTTCCGGAAAAGGTAAAAAAAACCTCTCTTGATATAAGAGAGGTTCAAAATATTAAAGCTGCAATTAGCCAAATAGTGCAGCAATAAATGCTCCACCTATCCAGGTTCCTGCAACACTTCCAATAGTAGAAAGGGCTAAAACCAGAAGAATTCTTAAAACTCTGTTCTTATACCACATTTTAATACTTGATGCACTTTCTACCAGTGTTTCAAAATCCTCTACTCTAGGCTTTCTTAATGCTGTTTCAACAATCCCGGTAACAATACCAACACCGATTAATGGATTTAAAGAAGTTATAGGAGCGGATATAAATGCCGCAAGAATTGTTACCGGATGTCCAAGTGCTATTAAAGCACCAAGGCCTGAGAGTATTCCATTAGTCAGGAACCACTTTTTGATCATATCCAATCCTACTTCTTTCCCATTGAAAATAAATCCCAGGGTAATTAAAGCAACAATAACAATAGGGATAATAAATGGTAGAGCTTTACTAATTACTGATTTAGGAGGAATCGATGATATTTCTGAAAGATCACCAGATTGTGAACCACTTTCAAGGGCTTCAAACCATTTAATCATACCTGGTACATGTCCTGCACCAACAACTGAAACTACTCTCTTTTCCGGTCTTTTATATGTAGAAACAGCCAGGTACTGATCCCTTTCATCAATTAGAACCTCTTTAACTTTTGGGAGTTCTTTGGACAATTCATCCATCATCCCTTCAAGTTCATTCCTGTCTTTAAGTTCTTCAATCTCCTCGGGGCTTGCTTTTTCAGAAGAGAAAGCTGAAGAAAGCAGCACAGCCAGGACCTTGTTTTTATCCCAAAAATTACTTTTTGCCCAGGCTCTTTTCAGTGTAACCTGAACCTCTCTATCTATAAAAGAGTAATCTATTCCCTCTGAAATCGAAGTATCGATAGCAACCTTCATATCTTCTCCAGGTTTCATACCAACAGAAGAACCCATTCTTTTCTGAAAAGATGAGAGCATAAGGTTAGCAATTACAAGGAAACTCTTCTTTTCCTTAATAATTTTTACTATATCCATATCTTTCCAGCTCTGTTTCTGAGTCATGGACTTGTATCTTCCATTATCAATTTCAACACAAACATGATCAGGTTTTTCCCTGGTTATAATGTTTTTAACTTCATCGACACTATCCGGAGAGACATGAGCCGTTCCAATTAGACAGATCTCTCTGTCGCCAATATATACTCGGGTTACAGTATCACCCTCTTTTTTAACAATTACCTGATTACTCATTACTAACTCCTATTTTATTAATGGCAAGCTTTGACTCAAAATCAACACCAGACTCTTTAACCTCTTCAAATAGTATTGATGATAAACTTTTTATACCCTCCCTCTCAAGTGAACAGGCTATATAAAAAGAAAGTCTCGATTTTATATACAGATCATCCATAGTCAGTGCATCATTAATAGCTGAATCACCGGCAGCTTTTGGATTTAATAAGTAACTATAAACCTCTTTCATTTTACTGTTTTTTTCAAATTTGACAAGATTTTCTAAAATTTTATTAGCATCTGCCCCTCTTCCTCCTTCAATTAATGAATTTACAAGAAAAATTGGTAACATTGGATCGAAATCACTTTTACTCTTGTATAAGCATATAAGATAATCCAGGGACAGTTCTTTTCTGCCTAATGCATAATTCATAACACTGATATCTTTATAAGCCGGGGTGTAATTGGGATTAATTTTAAGAGCTGTATTATAATGGAACAGGGATTCTTTAAATTTATTCTCTTGATAGTAAATTCTTCCCAGAAAAACATTTGTAAAGAAGTGGTCTGGATCAATAGAGTAAGCCTTTACAAAATCTTCCAGTGCAAGCTCCTGGGACTTTGAGTAATAGTATAATTTTCCTCTATCGTAATAATTCCAGCTATTACCAGAATCCAATTTTATTGCTTTTGTTAACGCCTTAATTGCATTCAAATTGTCTCCAAGCTTTTTATAAACACCTGCAAGTTTTGAATAATAATCACCATCCTCAACTTCTCCAGCTAGTAGATAGGAGTTAAGAGAAGCTTTATAAAAACCTGTAACAACCCTTTCTTCCTTTTCAGATAAGACTTTTTTTGTTTTTAAATTAAGTTTTTCAACTCGTTTTAGACCAAGATCCCCTAATAATATATGAGCTTTAGAATCTTTATTATCAATTTTAAGGACTCTTTTCAGGTAGATCTCTGCAGAATCCAAATCCCCACTTTTTAAATTCTCTTCCGCTATACGGTTTAAGGCAAAAATATTGTCTGGATCAATGTTTTCTATTTTTTTTAGTATAGACATGTACTCAGATTTGGTTGCCATTTTTATAATAACAAGAAGTTTTAACAGTTCTGGGTTATTATATAGATTCGTTAATGGAATTAGCATTTTTTCAGCATTGCTATAATTCCCGATTTTTATATAGAGTCTGCAGAGGATCTCATTATTTGATAAATCACCCTCTGGAGTTATCTGAATAATCTTATCTATTAGAATCTCTGGTGAATTGATGTACTTTTCTATAAGCTGATCAATTATGCTTTCTTTCTCTTCCGGAATACTTTCTTTTACTTCCTCTTTGTTATCTACTATTGTTGTACATCCGAAAAAAAAAAGAATAGAAAGTAGACCCAGAGCTATATATCTTGATATCATATAGTAATTTTCGGTTAATAAGGAAAACTCTGTATGAAAATATTTAAAGTATCAACATTATTTAGCATTATTTATCTTGGAGTTATTTTTTCCTTCTTTTATAACTTTTTCACAAACGATGAAACTAAGGTGTACAATTTAAACGGTTTGGTTATGACAGAGGTTTCTTCAATTGAATATCCCTTGATTCCAAAAAGAATAAGATCCTTCGAACTCAAATATAAAGGTATAGATTTTGAAATCTCCTCAAAAACTCCAATAAAAATTGTAAGCGATGATAATATAAAACGAAGCTCAAAAGTTATTAGTGTAGGTTTTTCCGGTAATAATGTTGAGTTGAAACTGGAAAACAGTATAGACCTGGTTTTTAGGGTTGATAATTATGGAGATAGACTTACAGTTATTAGTAACATCCCAAAGGTATTCCCAACAATAAAAGAGATAGTTTTCAACTTTCACTTAACTCCAGGATATCAACTTGAGGAAGGAGATTTATCATATAAAATTTCTAACAGTGTTGAAGAGTTTCATCTTAAATTAAATGATAAATACTATATAAAAAATAGTTCAAACAGCAGAGAGATACATGTTGTTGCCCAAGAGGATAAAGTATCAACCTTGACATTCAGTCCTTTAAGTGCAAGCGATCTTCCTCTCGCTGAACAGTGGTATACAAGAAACAGGGTAGAATATAATCAGTCAGTGGATAGTTCAATTAGTACATATCTGGATAATACTGAACTAAAAATAAATCAAATATATAATAGAATTTCTTTTAACACGGATACAGAAGAGTGGAGAAATATTCCAAAACTTTCTGATATTAGTGAAAATGCTATAATTGTCTACCTTGCAGCTGCAATGAAAAATGGCAGATATAGTGAAAATATACTAAAGATTAAAGAGATTAAACGAAGATATCCTAATATATTTACCTACGCATCAACACCTTTTACAGGAAATATTGTTTTAAATGGAAAATCCGGTGAAATTAAAGAGACAGAGAGAATAAATGAGATTAATCAGCTAATAATAAATTCTGATAAATCTCTTTCCAGCACATGGATTCCTGAATACTATTTTGATGGAGAATCAATAAATATTTCCAGTCTTGAAAATTTTATCAACAACATGGATAAGAAAAACCAGAACCTTGAATCTTTAATTATTAGTTTGCAGAATCTTGTAAAGATACTTGAAAAAGGAACAACTATAAGTAGAACTACAGACAGTTTAAAAGAGATAACTGACTTAATTCTACAAAAAATTAAATGGGACAAAACAGGTCTCTATCTGGTGGATAATTCTTTAGTTACACAACAGGAACTTAACTATAAAGCCGGAAAACTTTTAATAGATGCATCACAATATGCAACAAGTGAATACTCAAAACCTGTTGGTGAAGGATTAATACAGACATTTTTAAGTAATAGCAACCAAAATGGAGAGATAAGCGAATTATATAATATAGAGTCTGGAGAATTCTCGGATAAGAAACTACGGCCGGAAAATTTATACTTACTACTTTCGGATAACCCATACATTCCACACTATTTCCAAAGTATGGGGATAAAAATATGGACAATATCAGACTCTATTGTTGTAAGCAAAAGCAAGAAAGATATAAGAATTACTATTACATATCCTGTAGATTCTGATTCAGAAGTAAATTCTCACTTTCTAACAATATCAGGTATTCCTGCATATTCAAACCTGTATTTTAAAGGGAAGTTGTGGAGACCAGATATCAATTTTGAAAGATGGGGTGTTGGCTATTATTACGATGATTTGGCAAAGATACTATTCTTTGAACCAAATCATACTAAACCTAGAGAGGAAATTGTAATTACTTATGAATAGAGACACTGTCTGTTTAAAAGTATTTTTTTTACAACCTCACCTGAAATATCCTGATTTTCACCTAAAAAAGAGTCTCTTTTGATAAAAATATTACCAATAGCTTCTGCAGCTTCTTCAGGATCTATTTTATAATCAACAAAACGTCCCGAGATACCTACAGATTGAAAAAACAGTGATGTTCTTGTAATTGCTTCATCTATTACAACATTACTGTCTCCCATTGTTATTCCCCAAACATTTCGAGCATAAGCCAGTAATTTTTTCTGTTTACTTTTACGTTGAAGACTTAATAACCCTGGTAAAACAATGGCAAGACTCTGTGCATGGTCAACACCATACATAGCAGTTATTTCATGACCGATCTTGTGGGTTGCCCAATCCTGATCTACTCCCAAACCAATAAAACCATTATTACCAAAAAGTGCCGCAAACATTAAATTTGCTCTGCTGTCATAATCATTAGGTTCTCTCATAACTTTATCTGCAAGCTCTATTAAAGTTGTTAAAAGACTTTCTGACCACCTATCTTGAACCGCAGTATTAAGATCTGTTGTTAAATATTGCTCTAATACATGAACATAGGTATCTACTACCCCGTTTGCAACCTGTTTTAAAGGAAGAGAGTAAGTAGTTTCAGGATCCAGAATTGAGAAAACAGGGTATAAAAGAGGATTGTTTATTGGTAGTTTTTCATGGGTTTCCAGATTTGAAATTACAGCTTTACAGTTCATCTCACTACTTGTTGCAGGTAGAGTTAGTACTGTTCCAAAATCAATAACCTTCTCAATAATACCTTTCTTTACAATTAGTTCCCAGTAGTCATTAGATTCTACAGCTCCAGCCGCTGCAATAAATTTAACAGCATCCAGAACGGATCCTCCACCGACTGCCAGAATAAAATCTATATTCTCTTTTTTTACCAATTCAACAGCTTTTATACAAGTAGAGTATGAAGGATTACACTCTATGCCGGAAAATTCAAATACGGTCTTCCCTTTTGTGCTGTTAATAACCTGATCATATACACCATTCTTTTTTATGGATCCACCGCCATAAACAATAAGAATTCTTCTCTCATCTGGTAGTAATTCCTCCAGACTCTTAATTGTATCTTTACCAAAAACAATTTTTGTTGGATTATAATGAGTAAAATTTTTCATTTTTTAATTTTATCAGTTTATTAGAATTTATTAAATCAATAATTATAGATTCAATAAATAAAAGGGAAATTAGTGCCAATAATTATATACATATCAGGGTTTAGACAACACGCCGGTAAAACATTTACCAGTTTAGGAATTATTTCCCGTTTACTGGAAATCTATAACCCTGAAGATATTGGATATATAAAACCTGTTGGCCAGGAACTTTTTATACTAGAAGATGGCAGCAAGATAGACAGAGATGCTATGATTATTAAGGATTTCATCCTTCCTACCCTAAATGAAAAGGTAGTATCACCTGTTCGATTAGGTACCGGAGTTACAAAAAGTTTTTTAAGCTCTGAAGATAAAAAATCAAAAATAACCGAATACCACAACTCTCTTGATGAAGCTATAAAAACCTTAAGCAGCAAAAAAATTATCATTGCCGAAGGCACTGGACATCCCGGGGTTGGAGGAATAATAAATCTTTCAAACTGCGATGTAAGTAAAAAACTGAACGCAGATGTTATTTATTTAGCCGGTGGGGGAATTGGAAAAACCCTGGACATGTTGGAAGTAGACCTAACATATTTCAAATTTAAAGGTGTTAAAGTAAAAGGGATTATATTTAATAAACTTATTCCGGAAAAAATTGATGAGATGAAAAAATACATAACTGAGGATTATATTACAGAAAAATTCAGCTTTGATGGGTCAAAAATAAATATTCTTGGCTGGATGCCGGAAATAATTGGTTTAAACAAACCATCAATGAGGCTAATAAAAGAGAGTTTTCTCGATGCAGTTATTGCAGGAGACCCAAAGGAACCTGAATGGAGCAGACCATGTACAGGTGTAACAATAGTATCCCAGTCCCATAGAAATTTCATACCAAGTGAGAATATTGACCCGGGTAATATAATTATTCTATCATCCTACTCAATACGTCGATTAAAAAAGATTCTACACTACAACAGAACTTTAAGCAGTGATAGAAAACTCTCTGGAATTATCTTTACTTGTACAAAAACCGGTGAAGATATTCGGAAAAGTAAAAGAATGGTTATTGAGAACAAGGTTCCTGCAATTTATGTTCTAGAGGATACATCATCAGCAGACGAAAAACTCTATAACTGTATAAAAAACACGAAATTACAATCCTGGGACAAGGAAAAAAACAGTTTAATAATTAACGCATTTAAAAACAATTTCGATCTTGAAAAGTTTAAAGCCTGTTTCTTATAGTATACAAAATTACAAATTCATTACAAAGAAAAAAAAATGTTGATACTGTAAATCCTTATTGATATCTTATCTATATATAAAAATAGAGGAGGTATCATGATAGAAATTAAAGATCTTAAAAAAAATTATGGCACGACAGAAGCTGTAAAAGGGATCAACTTAACTATCAATTCAGGTCAGATAATAGGTCTTTTAGGGCCTAATGGTGCTGGAAAAAGTTCAACCTTAAGAATATTAACCGGTTATCTCAAACCAACGTCTGGAACAATTATTGTTCAAGATCTGGATGTTCAGGAAAATGAGCTTGAAATTAAAAAAAAGATCGGGTATCTACCTGAATCTGCACCTTTATACTCTGACATGCTTGTTTTTGATTATCTTATTTATATTGCCGAATTAAGGGAAATACCAAAAGAAAATATTACAAATAGGCTAAAAGAACTCTCTTTACTTTGTGGAATTAATAATGTTATGCACAAAAGCATTAACTCCCTATCTAAAGGGTATAAACAGAGGGTTGGTTTGGCGCAGGCAATGATGAGCGATCCGGAAATTCTAGTTCTGGATGAACCAACAACCGGTCTGGATCCTAATCAGATAGTAGAGATTAGAAATATTATAAAAGAGATCGGAAAAAAGAAAACTGTTATATTTTCCACCCACATATTAAGCGAAGCAGAAGCTACTTGTGACAGAATAGTAATTATAAACAATGGGAATGTAGTAGCTGATGGTACTCCTGAAGAGTTGAAAAAAGTAATGGCGGGTGATGTAAAAATCAGACTTACTGTAAAAAATGCAGATGAAGAGACTCTTGATGGGTTTTTCAAAAACTTTCCCAATATTGATTCCTACACAATAGAACCTGAATCCGATCTATTTAATGTAACAATATACTCTGTTGAAGATGTCAGAGAAACTATTTATCTGGAAATAAAAAAGAGGGAGTGGATCCTGATTAATTTTTCACTGGAAGTAAAATCTTTGGAAAACATCTTTAGAAAACTAACCAAGGAGCAAGATAATGAAAATTAATTCTATTATTAGTATTGGTAAAAAGGAGTTTAAATCCTATTTTGTATCTCCAGTTGGATTTATTGTCATAGGAATCTATCTTGTTATATCTGGATGGTTTCTATTTTCAACTCTTTTTTTATCAAAATCAGTTACTCTTAGAGACTTTTTCTCCCTTATGCCATATATAATGTCATTTATTATACCAGCTTTAACCATGAAAAGTTTTGCAGAGGAGTATAAAACAGGATCCTATGAGATGCTGGGGACTCTGCCAATAACGACTATGGAAATTGCACTTGGAAAGATGGTGGCAACATGGCTTTTTGTTCTGGTAATGTTAATTCCAACTCTATCTTACCCAATAGCTCTATCTACTCTGGGAGATCTGGATTCGGGACTTGTTTTTAGCGGTTATATAGGTGCCCTTTTATTAACAGGTGCTTTTACTGCAGTTGGAACATTAGCTTCGACACTAACAAAAAACCAGATTGTTGCTTTTCTAATAGGAGCTGCTATCTGTTTTTTTATTACAATAATTGATGGAATGGTAATTCTTTTACCCAAAATGATTGCAAGTGTAATCCAATATATCTCTGTAGGATATCACTTTACCAACATATCAAAGGGAATCTTGGATTCAAGAGATATAATTTACTTTCTATCTATAATTTTTCTATCAATCATGGCTACAGGAAGGAGGGTTAATAAATAATGAAACTTAAAACTGCACTCTATATATTAGTTATTATTCTGCTAAACATAGCATCAACAACACTCTTTTTTCGAATAGACTTAACTGAGAACAAATCCTACTCTCTATCCCAGGGTAGTAAGAATCTGGTTGCTAACCTGGAAGAGCCATTAACAATAAAAGTTTTCTTATCTCAGAATCTGCCAGTACCTTATAACACTCTGGAAAGAGATATAAGAGATATTTTAATGGAGTATAAGTTAAAAGCAAACAGACATTTTAACTATACAATTGATTTAATTGATAAGGAGAAAGAGAATTCTGTAAAACCAGAGACCTACAATATCTATCCTGTAAATATCCAGAATATTGAACAGGATGAGGTAAAAGTTGTATCTGCATATATTGGTATGGCATTTATACACGGAGATTTAATAGAAACAATTCCTGCAATACAGTATAACGAGAATCTTGAACTTATTATTACAAAAAACATTAGAAAACTGACAGAAAAAACAACTTCACTTTTAAGCATGAAAAACAATATAAAAACAACCCTTTATATATCTCCAATAATGTATAAAGTCAGCAGTAATATTAAAAATTACAACAACTCAGTTAGTAATTTTATAGATTCAGTTGGAAGTGAGTATTTTAACAGACTGGATTATGACTTTGTTGAAGTAAATGAACGAGATATTCCAAAACTTGAAAAAGATTACGGAATAACCACATTAAATCTTACAGATCAGAATGATAATACAACAAAAGCTGTTGCATCTGTTATAATTACTTCTGATCAGGGAAGCTCAAACATTGATCTTATTGTAAATGATATTTTTGGAAGAACAACACTTCTGGATGATGAACAACTGTCAAATGAAATTTCTTCAAGAATAGACAAGATGATTGGAGTAAAAACTAAAATTGGATACCTGACATCAAACGGAACAATTCCAATGAATCAGAACCAGATGCTGGCATTTAGCGGACAGCAAGAACCAACAATTAATAATCTTACTTCAATAATAAATGAAAACTACAGTTTCGCTGCAGTAGATTTAAAAGAAGGGTTTATTAATAATGATATTAAAACATTAATCATTGCTAAACCAACAGAAAAATTTAGTGAGAGAGAGTTATATTTACTGGATCAGTATCTGTTAAAAGGAAATTCTCTTCTACTGGCATTGGATCAGGTTACAATGGATATGGAAAATAGCAATCCTAATTATGGAATAGAGAAGTATATGCCTCTAGACCATGGATTGTATGAATTGCTTAAAAATTACGGTATCAGTTTAAATCAGAACATGGTTATGGACATGAATTCATTTAAACAAATACAACGGGACCAGAAAGGAAGTATTCAGGAAACTCAAATCTATTTTGCTCCTATGGTTCAACACCAAAACATTAATCAGGATCTTGATGTTTTAAAAGGTTCTTCAGAATTAATAACCTTTAGAATGACAGAAGTTAAAGCATTAGACAGGGAAGATTCTACAGTTAAGACTCTTTTTACAACTTCTGATAAAGGGTGGACTGTAGAACCGGATAAACTCACATTAATTCCGGCGATGATCTCACCATCCGGGGAAATGTCAAAAATAAGTCTTGGAGTTCTTAAAGATGGAAATTTTACAAGTTTCTTTAAAGGGAAGGAGATTCCGGCAAAAGAGTTAAAAGAAAAAGAGGAGGAAGATGAGGGAACCGAATCCAATTTAATATCCGGAGTTACAGAGGACGAAGCACTAATAGAGTCTTCTGAAAAAGGTAAATTAATGGTTCTTGGCTCCTCAGATATGATAACAGACTCAATTCTAAGTCAAAATTATCAATCCAATGTACTTTTTATGCAAAATTCCATCGATTATCTATCCGGTAGAGAGGACTACACACAGATGAGAAGTAAAGGTGTTCTTAATCGTCCAATGGTAGAAGTATCCACAATAAAAAGAAATTTTATTAAATACTTTAATATTATCGGTCTACCAATTATTGTTGCACTATGCGGTTTACTCTCCTACCTTATATGGCTAAATAAAAAGAACAGAATTAAACAGTTGTTTATGGAGAGCACAAATGAAAAATAGAGTTGAATACGGAATTTTAATAGGATTAATAGTAGTTCTAACTGCATATATATTTTTAAGAAAAGATCAGGAAATAAACTACACTCTTCCTAAGATGACAAAATTTGTTAAAGATGATCTTACAAAAGTTACTTATGGAGATTTTAATATTACAAAGTCAGATGGAATCTGGTATCTTCCATCAGGTTTTGAATTATCAGATTCTATGGGTTCAAGAATTTTAAATGAATTATCCAATATTAAATTAATAGACAAAATATCAGAAACAGATAATTATAAAAAATTTGGAATTGAGGACTCGAATAAGTTAAATCTGTATAAAAACGATAGAACACTAGTTGAACTCTATATTGGAAAAACATCATCTACCGGAAATTATACCTATGTTAGATTCCCGGGTGTTAAGGGAGTTTTTTCAATAAGAGGTAATTTCTCAGAACTTTTAGATAAAAGTGAGGATGAGTTAAGAAGTAAGCTGGTGCTTTCTCTGGATAATGTTACTGAAATTACTATAAATCAGGATGGTAATGATGTAATAAAAACCGGAGAAGAAGTTGAAGAGATTGTTTCATATTTAGATAATCTTCAGGCTACAGGCTTCGAGGAGTTAGAAAGAGGTAACATTCTTCTCTCTGTAGCAATTAAAGGCCAGGAAGACAAAACTCTTATAATTTATGAAGGTGTTGATGGTAAATATCCTGCAACATCCTCTCAAGTAGAATTTCATTTTACACTTTCAGAGTGGGTTGTTAACAAGCTTAAGGAAGTTAAATAACAAAAAGGGGGGTAAATCAACCCCCTTTATTCTAATACCTGTCTAAACCGATATCAAAGTTTTTAATTGAATGTGTTAAAGCTCCGCTGGAGATAATATCAACTCCACTTAACGCAACACTTTTAATTGTCTCTATAGAAATATTACCGGATGCTTCAGTTATCATTTTCCCATTAACAAGGGTTACTGCCTCTTTTAAAACTTCTGGTGTCATATTATCTAGTAAAACAATATCTACCGGATTTTCCAAAAGTTCCTTAAGCTGATCCAGAGTATCAACTTCAACTTCAATTTTAACAGTATGGCCTACATAATCTTTGACTTTTTGTACAGCTTCAGTCAATGAATTACTAAATGCCAGATGGTTATCTTTAATCATAACAGCATCATCCAGACCAAACCGATGATTAAAACCACCACCGACTTTAACTGCGTATTTTTCTAAAACCCTGAACCCTGGAGTTGTTTTTCTTGTATCAACGACCTTAGCCTTTGTCCCCTCCACTTCTTTAACTAGCCTGTTTGTAAAGGATGCAATACCACAGAGACGCCCTAACAAATTCAGACATGTTCTCTCTGCCGACAACATGGCTCTTATGTTTCCTGATACTTTAACTATTTTATCACCAACCTTAACAAGGTCTCCATCTTTTTTATAGAATTCAAATTTAACATTTGGATCCAATACCTCAAATGCATAGAGGGATGCATTTAATCCTGCTACTATCCCCTCTTCTCTTGCTCTTAAAACCGTTTCGCCCATTGCATCTTCAGGAATTAAGGCATCGGTAGTTAAATCTCCTCCCTTGCTAAAATCTTCCAGCAGAGCATTTTCTATAATATGTTTATACTGTATCTTGTGTAGTGTCATCTTTCCCTCTCTTAATTTTTATTCTGTCCCATTTTATTGATGTCTCGGGATAATCAACTCTGAAGTGTGCTCCACGACTCTCGGTTCTGGCTAACGCAGCCATTGTAAGCTCTCGACCTAAAAGAATCATATTGTTTAATTCAAGCCAGGAAACAACTCTGGAGAAATCCACAGAACTTTCACCAGATAGTTTCTTTACATTATCCTCAATTTTATTAATCTCTTCCAAAGCTCTGTTTAAACTAACTTCACTTCTAATAATACCGCAATATTTATACATAACGGATTGTAGCTCACTCTTTACTTTTTTTATATCCTCAGCATCCGGAATACTGTTCAGCAAAGGAAAATCTATATCTATTTCCAATACATCATGATATTCCATTAATAATTTCTCTACCTCGGATTTTCCATAAACCAGACACTCTAAAAGGGAGTTGCTTGCCAATCTGTTTGCACCATGAACCCCTGTAAAAGCAGCTTCTCCAGCTACTCCCAATCCTTTTGGTAGTTCAGAATTTATATCAATGCCACCCATTATATAGTGAACAGCAGGTGTTACAGGAATAAGATCCCTTCTGGGGTTTAGTCCGGCTTTTAGACAAAATGAAGTAACTGTCGGAAATTTTATATCAATATTCTCTATAGGTTTTAGATCCAGAAAAACATTATGTCCATTGGATATCTCCTTCCAAATGCTTCTGGAAACAACATCCCTTGGGGCTAACTCCTTTAAGGGTGAGTATTTTCCCATAAAAAGAGCACCATCATCTCTTACAAGCCTTGCCCCTGCTCCTCTTAAAGCCTCTGTAAGCAGCATTAATGAATCACCATTTTTTACATTAAGGGCAGTTGGATGAAATTGAACCATTTCAATATCCTTAAGAGCTAGGCCTGATCTGATTGCAATTGCTATAGAATCGCCAGTAGATTCAGGAGGATTCGTTGTGTGGCCAAAAAGCTGCCCAACACCTCCTGTTGCCAATAAAACTCTTGGAGATTTTACAAAAACCCATCCATTTTCCTTTGAAAATCCAATTATCCCTTGTATCTTATTATCTGAAATAACTAAATTATATACAAAAAGATTGCACTCCCAATCGATATTCTCTCTTTTTAAAGCTTCATTATATAGTGTTTCTACCAGAATCTTTCCTGTTGCATCACCACCAGCCTTTAAAACCCTTCGCCTTGAGTGTGCCCCTTCATGATTTCTTTCCAGTAAGCCACTACTTGTTTTATCAAAAGCCATATTAATATTAACCAGCTTATCAATAGCTAAAGCACCATTTTTTGTTAAAAAAGATATCTGATCTAGTAAACCTGAGTATACACCAGCAACAACAGTATCCATTTTATGTAATTCCGGAGAATCATCATTTCCAACAGAGGCGGCGATACCTCCCTGGGCAAGAGGTGAACTGCCACTACTGAATGAGCCTGTTTTGGTAACAACAAGAACCCTGTTATCTCCAGTTTCAAGAGCAGCTGTTAAACCTGCTGCCCCGGATCCTACAATAATAAGGTCATAAATTTGCCTCACTACTTAACCTCTAGCATTCTCTCTACAGATTTCTGAGCACCCTTAATTACTTCTGAGTCTACAAACACTTCAGGAGACATAGTTTCCAAAGTTTCCAGGACATTTTCAACTGTTATTTTTTTCATATGTGGACAAAGATTGCATGGTCTTACAAATTCGACATCAGGGTACAAACCTGTAAGGTTATCACTCATTGAACACTCAGTTACCATTAGAACTTTTTTAGGTCTTCTTTCCTCAACAAATTTAATCATATCTGCAGTAGAACCGGAAAAATCTGAAGCTTCAACAATCTCTCTTGGGCACTCAGGATGTGCAATTACAACAAGATCCTGGTGTGCAGCCCTAAATTCATTAATACTATCAACAGTAAATAATTCATGTACTTCACAACTTCCTTTTGACCATTCAATAAGCTCTTTATCTGTCTGGGTTTGCATATTTCTGCACAAAAATCTGTCGGGAACAAAGAGGATTCTATCGCTATCAATACTATCAATAATTTTTTTGGCATTTCCAGATGTACAACAGATATCTACCTCTGCCTTGGTTTCAGCAGTTGTATTAACATAAGTTACAATAGGAACTCCGGGATACTCTTTTCTTAACATTCTAATGTCGTTACCAGTTATTGAATCGGCTAAAGAGCAACCTGCTGATGGGTCTGAAATTAATACACGTTTTTCCGGGCTTAAAACCTTTGTAGTTTCAGCCATAAAATATACACCACAAACCAATATTGTATCGGCAGTAGTTTTAGCAGCTTCTCTGGCAAGCCCCAAAGAGTCACCTCTTATATCAGAAATACAATGAAAAATATCCGGTGTCATATAATTATGAGCCAGTATTACAACATTCTTCTCTTTTTTTAGTTTATTAATTCTATATATATAGGGAGCCTTTACCTCCCATTCCATAGGTGGTATTACATCTTTTACCAATTTGTACAGATGATCAGTAGCATCCTTAACTTCCTGGGTATACTCTGGAACAATACTCATAATTTCTCCTAACTAATACTCATATTGAGCATAAATCTTATACTCTTAATGAGCATAATCCTCCTTGAGAAAAAAAAAGTCAAGTCAATTGGATTAATATGAACAAGAATTCTATATTTATATAAAGAGGTAACTATGATACTGCTAATAACTTTAATGCTTAATTTTTTTCAGATAGAGGAATGGTTAAACAACGAAAAACAGAGTACAGAGCTTATAGAAATATTAAATAAAAGTGATAAACAGATCGACAACGAGATTAGTGGTTTTGAATACTACTACCGGAAAAGCCTGATAAATCTTTATAAAGGAAAAATCTATTTAGATAACAATCAAAAAAAGGAATCGATTAAATCTTTGGAGCAATCTATGGACTTCGCCATGGAGGCATTAAAGTTAAGAGAGGATTCAGACTGCTGGAGAGTAATGGCAGATGCAGGTAGTGCATTAATGCTTCAGAAAGGTCTACCATACATAATACAGAATTCCGGAAAAATTAATGATTACGCCTTAAAATCCCTGGAAATTGACAGCATGAACAGCAAGGCACATATCATAGTTGCTGCTGGACTAATAAATGCTCCTCCAATATTTGGCGGAGATATAAAAAAAGGAATATCTATTTTAAAAAATCTTATTATAGATGAGGATGATAAAGAAGCATCTCTAACCAGATCCATTATACTTACAGAAGCTTATATAAAGATAAAAGATAGGGATTCAGCTAAAAAAAGCTTAAATGAAGGATTTATAAATTTCCCCCAAAATAAAAAGTTGAATAAGTTAAAACTTTCCCTTGAAGGGTAAATTAAGTCCTATATTAATTAGTTCAGCTTCAACATCTTTTCGAAACATATAGGTTGCAGCAGGTCTACCTGGGCCGGAACAATCCTCATTCCCTGTTTCGATAACAAATTTCCCCTGTTTTATATAGCGTCTAAAATTCTGTTTATGCATAAGAATTCCTGTTAAACCTTCATATACCTTTTGTATGGTTAGCAATGTAAATTCATTTGGTAAAAGTTTAAAAACAATTGGTCTATAGGGTAATTTACCACGTATTCTAGCAGTTGTTGATGCTAAAATTCTCCTGTGATCCCCTTCCATACTCATTCCCAAATTTTCAGAAAGTTTACGGTACTCAGGCTCCATTATTTTTTTAGCTGTTATTGGCAGAATATAACCTGCATCTTTTGCCCAGTCATCCCAGTCCCTGTGGGATTCAGAAACAAGACCTGCTTCATAAAGAACTTCATAACGAAACAGAACCTTACTCATATCCCAATTTGTAAAATCACCAAAATTTACCCTTAGACGCTCTAATCGTAATTTTCTCTCATCAGAATTATCTGACTCCTGGGCCCATTCCAGTAAATTAGGTTTAATAATCCTTGATACAATTTCAGGTACACCCTGTCGGAAATCTTCCCAAGGAAAAAATGAGTATAAATTTACCCATCTGCCGGGAAGTTTCATATCTGTCTTTACATAGGGTATTAGAGCATAGTAACCAACAGTAACATTCCTGCTCCCATGTCTGCTTACAGCATTCCTATTCCAGTTACCGTAAGTATAAAGTTGTTCAACATAGTCAAGTTTTTGTCCTGTTTTTTCCTCAACCCAGGCTCTTAAACCCAGCTCCAGAGTTCTATGTTCATCAGGAGCAAATGCTCCACTTGGAAGGGATAGAGGAGACTGAAGTGTCATAACCTGAGGTTCACCATATTTTGTTCTTAAAATAACAGCTGTTAAATCAACTGTTATTGCATTTTCTCTACTCAAGCTCTTTTTCTCTTATATATAATAAATATTAAAATAGCCAGCGCTATAGTTAGAGCCGAAAGCAGTATAATAATTCCGGAAACATCTCTCTCTTGGGCAAGGATAAATTCTTCAGATATTTCAACAGGAATCTGCAAATTTCCATCTTTATCAGATATTTGAAACCCAACAATAACATTAATAGAAGGTTTTTCCTGTTTAATGCCATCTATTTCATATATTGTTCCATTTAAAACAAGTTTATCCCTGTATATTATAATACCTTCACTATCTATATCACCATCAGGGTATCCGTTAAATTGATAATTAAAATCATTGGATTCAATCAACAAATAAAGAGTTTCCGGGTTTAGATTTATACTCTCCCCTTCATTTAACTCTATTAAAGCGGTAACACTTTCTCTATCAGCTTTAATTGTAACTCTGTTTTCACTAAACAATGAGAAGCCCGCTAAAAAAATAATGCAAGAAATTAACTTTTTCATAAATACACCCCACTACATAATGCCTGAAAAAGCATAAATAAGCCACAAAAAAAATATGGTATACATAACTCTCTGATATAAACCCCTTGGGCCCTCTTTTCTTGCTGCATGAGCAGAAGTATATAAAATACCTACTAAAACTGTAATATTTAAAATTCTGTTAAAAACACCAATCACAACCACAAATTTCATAACCACAAGTAAAGCCATGGAAAGACCAGACAATTGCAGTAACAGATTATGCAATCTACTCTCTTTAAGAGAGTAAAAAACCAGATGTTCAAAGGGTTTTGACGAGAAAACCCCACTTAAAAAGATAAATAGAGAAAATAACGATAATGGTATCATATAGTGAGCTTCAGTAATAAAGATCTCTCTGGAATTCAAAACTCCAGCCATAATAATTATACCAAGACCTTTAAATCCCCACTGCATCAAGCCTCGGTTCTCATAGGTTTGACAGCCTAATTCACTTAAAGTATTGTATTTTCTACTATAAGTCTCTGGAGCTTTCTTCTGAGCTATAAAAGTTACAAATCCAAAGTAAATTGTGGCAGTAATAATAAAAAGTATCATAGATTAACTTTACTTCAAAATTTCTGAACTCTAAAGGTTTTTTTATATTTTTTTTGAAAAAATTCCCTTGCTAAATATTATTGTAAAGCATATTATTATTCATATATATGAAAAAGGGGAACTACTTATGAATTTAAGCTTAATTTTATTATTGGCTGCAGGTTTTTTATTGATTAAATTCTTCCAGGCAAAATCCGGACTTAAACCACAGGATGCCAAGCGCATTGTTTCTGAAGGCGGTAGAGTTATAGATGTAAGATCAATAGGAGAATATAAAAGTGGTCACTTTAAATCTGCTATTAACATTCCCCATACAGAGATATTAAAAGGGATAAAAAAAGCCAAATTAGGAAAGGATTCTCCCTTAATTCTTTACTGTGCAAGTGGAGCAAGATCAGCTGCTGCAATATCAACCCTTAAATCTGAAGGTTACACACAGGTTTACAATGGTGGAACCCTAAGAAGAATTACTAGTTTACTCTCCTAGTTTCTCATTTTTCAAAAATTCTTTTAAAGCACTTATCCCCTTCTCTGTAGCACCATATTTTCCTCGCTCTTCAGATTTATAAAACCATCCATAAAAATTTTTATAGAGAATGTTGTAGGTTTTTGGGGAAGAACCTTTTAATTTAAGCTCTTTAGCACTAAGAAAACCATGATTAACAAGAAGTTCAACAATCTCCAATGCACTTTCACGATAAGCTGTAAGTAGTTTTACCCCAACTGATCCACCCCTGTTATAATTAGATTTTCTGTTGTTAAATTCTGTTATAATAGATTCCCTAAGCTTTTTCTTAACTCTCTTTTTGTAATTTTCCGGGTCTATAATTACTTCTACCTTTTCACTTTTTTTAAGAAAAGTAACGGTAATTAATCCAAGCTCCAGTCTTTTTAACAATTTTATAAACTGTTTTCTGTTAGGAATTGCTTTACCGGGTAAAACCGGGATGGCAACATAAACATTATCGCAAAACTCCTGTCTCTCTACACATTGATAGATTAACTTAAGATTAACCGAACATTTACACTCCACGACAATAAGTTTATCATCCTTTATTGCAGTAATATCACAGTTTTTGACTTCACTTCGGACACGGAAACCGGAATCTTCTAAAAATTTTTCTATAGGTGCTGAGATCTCTACCTCTTTAATCATAATTAATACTATAATATACTAAATAATAAGGTGGAATAGTGCTAGAATTACAGAAGATAAAACTACTAGAGAAATATAAAAACTATGTCTTAAAACTTGAACCATTTCTACTTAGTCTATCTGGATATAATCCCCAGGAAACAAGACTAAAGATTGACACTTTTTATCTTCACTGTACCCCTGCAACCTTTTCAATGACAAAATGCTCTCTCCTTCTTTATCTTGGGGAAAAAGAGGGAGCACTGTTTAGTAAATATACAAATAAACTTATATCCCTAAATATGGCTTTTGATGAAACATATTTTGGTCGGCCTGTTTCCTTTTATCTAAAGGGGAAACTGGATAATATAAAAAAAATAAGGGATAATGTATATTCTCTGGATTTTACACTGACTACAATTTCTGAAACCTATAAAGAGTTGTTTCTTTTTTTATCTGAAATCGCTTCTATTCATAAAAAACTATACATGAATAAACTTAATCAGAGTCAGATAGATGGTCTTCACAGAGTACCCATTCGAAGGACTGAAGTTAGTTCAGAAGGTAAATTTATTGGTTTTGCAATGATTAATAACCTGTCAACAAGGCACCTTGAGTTACAGTTGGAACAAGGAAGACTGGAATCCAATAATAGATATAAATACTCTATTACATTTAATAACAGAGAGCTGAAACTATCTGGGAAAATTGTAAAAACCCTTGAAAATCAGTACATTTCCTCTCTGGATTTTAACCTTGAGTATGTGCATATTCTATCCCGATATATGAATATGTATAACTCACCTTCTACATCCGGTCATGATACTGAAGAGCTTGAAGAGTTATAAAAAAAGGGTGCATTTGCACCCTGGACACACTAATTAATGTTTACCTGAATCTTTTTAGGAAGAACTTCCTCTCTTTTACCTATGGTAATTGTTAAAATACCATTTTTCATTGCAGCAGTAACATCGTCAGTATTTATGTCATCAGGTAGTTTAAAAACTTTTTTAAAGTTTTTCGCTTTTCGATTTCTAATATGATATTTATCACTGTTTTCTTCTTCATTTTTGGTATCCTGATCTTTTACCTCTAATGTTAACTCTCTATTGTTAACCTCAAGATTAATTTTTTCTTCATCTACTCCAGGTAATTCAAAGGTTAACTCATATATATTCGCTTTTTCAACTACATCATATGCAGGTAAAAATTTCTCAACAACTCGATCTGTACCAAAAAAACTGTTCCACACATTATCCATTACATCATCTCTATATCTTAGTGTCATCATTTTGACCCTCCTTTTTATCTTTCATCTATTACAATGCAAACTGTGTGCCAAGTTCTAAATGCAATAAAACAGAGTTTCAAGCGAATTAAATTATAAAAAGTGTCAAAAATATACATTAAAAAAACAGCAATCTAAAATTCTGTGTTATTATGAGACATTCATAAATTATATAAGCAAAAAATGTGTTGATAATATACATATATGGTTTTATTATAATTAAATTATTTAAATAAGGAATTATATGTCTGAAAATGAAACTCTACGCTTAGCGGTATTAATCGATGCTGATAACGCTCAGGCTTCTATTTGTGCAGAGTTACTTGGAGAAGTGGCAAAATTTGGTATTGCCAGTGTAAAAAGAGCTTACGGAGATTGGACAACAACAAATCTTAAAAGCTGGAAACCTTATCTATTAAAATATGCTATACAACCGGTTCAGCAATTTAGTTACACTCAAGGGAAGAACTCAACAGATTCATCTTTAATAATTGATGCAATGGATCTGCTACATTCAGGAAATATGGATGGTTTCTGTCTGGTTTCATCAGACAGCGATTTTACAAGACTCGCAACAAGAATTAGAGAATCAGGTTTAACTGTTTATGGTTTTGGAGAGGAAAAGACACCTGAACCATTTGTTTCAGCTTGTAATAAATTTGTATTTACAGAAATTCTTAAAAAAAGAGATGTTATAGATAAAAAAAATAAAGTGAACAGAGATATCATTGAGCATGCTGTTGAAGCTGTATCCAAAGAGGATGGATGGGCAACCCTTGCGGGAGTTGGTGGTTATATTAATAAAAACAATCCATCTTTTGATCCAAGAAATTATGGATACACAAAGCTAAGTAAATTGATAAAATCACTAAGTTATATAGAGATAAAAAGAGAGCAGTTTAATGATGGCTCCTCCAACTCTCACATCTACGTAAGAACCAGGAATTCCAAATGATATATACAAAAGGAAAGATAATAAAACTCCTTACGGATTACTTTGAAAATGATTATAGAAGGATAAATCACGGACTAAATGTTTTAATTGAGGCTGAAAAATTATTACTAGACTACAGTAATACAGACTATGATATAGTTGTTGCTGTAGCACTTCTACACGATGTTGGGATAAAAAAATCTGAGGAGCTTTATGGATATAACAATGGAAAAACCCAGGAAGAACTGGGGCCTGATATTGCTAAGGGTCTTTTACAAAAAACAGATTTTCCCCAGGAAAAAATTCAGAAAGTATTAGAAATAATTGGAAATCATCACTCTCCATCCAAATATGATTATTCAGAACTTGAATTACTAAAAAAAGCAGATAGAATTGTAAATTTATATGAAGAGAAATTAATCCATTAACCTGTATTCTTTATTTTCTACAACAAAAAATGAGTTATATCTAAAAACATCTCCATATCTGTCAAACTGGAATTCATCGGAAACACCCTGAAATTTTTTCATTTCATAAATTGTAGATTTTAAAGATTTCCCACTCTTATTTCTTGAATTTTCGTAGGCATTTTTAAATAGATAAACAGCCTCATAGGAGTATTTTGCTCCAAGTTCAGGTATAATGCCAAACTCATCATTATAATCTTTATAGAATTTCAATTCTTTATCAGTTGGTTCAATATTTTGATAAGAATCGATTAAAACCATTCCCTCAATCTTCTCTGTGCCAAAAGTCAGAAACCCGGATGCTTTAGTCCAGTTACAACCATACAATTTAATTCCGGTCCTGTTATCCAGGGCATTAATTATCTCTGCACTTCTTTGACCACTGGTTATAAAAACCATTGAATCCGGTTTTGTTTTATCAACATAATCACTAATTAATTTTGTATTAACATTACCATAGAGAATAATTTCATCAACAGTAATACTCTGTTTATCAAGAGTTTGTTTTAAACCTTCAAAAACAGAAAAGGAGTACTCTTTGTTATTATTATCCAGTATTGCCAGTGTACTATTTCTACCATCTTTTTTCAGAAGTTTACCAAGTAAAGTTCCCTGTGTTGAAGCCTGAGGTATTAAACGTATAAAATTATCATCTATACCGGAGAGCTTTTCGCTACTGACTGTTGGACTTATCATAAGTGTATTACTCTCAATACTTGCAACCTTTGCTGATTGTGCCATTGAGCTTAAGTAGGGGCCAATAATAACAGAAACCCCATTATTTACCAGTTCTTTTACAGCACTATAGCACCTGTCCTTACTACCTTCATGGTTTATCGATATTAGTTCCACTGGCCTGTTATTGATACCCCCAGCTTTATTAATCTCTTCAATAGCTAATTGAGCTCCATTCCTCCCGGATGTTCCAATAGTAAATTCCTTACTGGAAAAATCTCCTATTAATCCAATTTTCACAGAGCCGGAGTTATTACATGAAAATATTATAAATAAAAGAGTTGAAAGAACTGTTTTCAATAACTTTATTTTCATATAACCTCCTCTGTTAAAAAAAATTATAATATATAAAAGATTTCCATACAAGTTTATTTTAAATTTAGAACCACACCCCACATTCCTGGAACCTCTATTTCAAGTTCAGAACCAGCAACTTTAATTTCTCTATTGTAATTAAGTATATCTATAGCTGTTTTCTTGTTACCAACATTAATCTTGAAACTTTCACTACCTAAACCTGAATTTATTCCAATTATAACTTCCTCTCCATTATACTCTCTCGAAAATATAAACTGCTCATTTTTAACTTGTATTTCTCTATAAGTCCCATATTTCAAAGCACTACTGTTTTTCCACATGTTAACAAGCCTTACTATTACGTCTTTTAAATCATGGCTATATTTACTATCCATATCATGCAAATCAATACATGGCCTAAGAACTCTATCACTATTTGACTCTTTTTCCCCTGAGATACCCCACTCACTACCATAATATATAGATGGTATTCCCGGTATAGTAAAAAGCATAATATGGAGTGGAAACAGATATCCCCGATCCTTTAAAATCGAAGAAATTCTGTTAACATCATGATTATCCACAAAATTATACAGTTTCAAGTTTTTGTACAGTCCATTATCCCGATTAAATAATCTGTTTAGTGAGTATGCAATCTCAAACATGTTGGAATCATTTAAGCTTGAATACATTCCTTTATAGCACTCATAATTAGTAGTTGAGTTAAGCATGGATGGATTTATCCAGTTATTATAATCACCATGAATTACCTCACCCATCAGCCAGAATTCCTTTTTTACTGTTTTACAAAATGAAGAGAGCTCTTTCATAAAATCAAAATCAAGAACATCGGCAACATCAAGCCTCAGTCCATCAATTTCAAACTCCTGAACCCACATTGTTACAGCATTTAAAATATGGCTTTCAACAAAACTGTTTCTTAAATTAAGGTTAGGTAGAGAGTAGCATCCTCTCCAGCACTCATAGGAAAAATTGTCCCCTAAAGGACTTTTATTTGTAAAATTTACGTTTTTAAACCACTCTTTAAAAAGTGATGATTCTCCATTACACTGTAAATCTTTAAAACCAAAGAAATGTCTGCTAACATGGTTAAAAACTCCATCAAGAACAACTTTAATACCACTATTATGTAACTCTTTTACAACTCTTTTAAGAGTCTCGTTTGTTCCAAGTCTTCTATCAACTCTGTAATAATCAACTGTATCATACCCATGACTTTCAGATTCAAAGAGAGGACCAAGATATATTGCATTTATACCCATACTGGAAAAATGGGGAATCCACTCAATAATTTTTAACAATCTCTCTTTTGGAGCACTTTCAAAATCATTGCACTCCTCAGCACCACAAAAACCTAATGGATATATATGATAAAATACAGAACTATCATACCAATTACTCATCTCTGCCTCCTTGTATACATACCGATAAGTATATAATAATCAAAAAAAATTATGAGAATATACCATACATAAACTGTCTGCATGCTTCGTATACCTCTTTATCTGTTAAAGTTATCCGTTTATTAAGATAACTGTTAATATAAACTGTTAACATACCAAGAAATGTTGTTGCAAAATTATAACTACGTCCCTTCATATTACCGTGATCCGATTCAGCCTTCTTAAATACTCCCTCAATAGCTGCAAACTGTCTTTCAAGATATGGTTCAGCTGTTATATTAGCTTCACTTTCAGCTGGGGAGTAAAAAAGATTTATCATAAATGTATAAATTTGTGGATTATTTTTTGCATAGTTAAAACTGAACTTGGTCAATCTCTCAAGGGTTAAAACGATATCACCACTATATTCTGAATTAATTTCAAGTTCTACCAGATATGGTGTCAGATAAAAATCAAGAATTGAATCCAAAAGTCCGTTTTTACTTCCAAAATAGTGATAGAGTGTAGGTTTCTTAACATCGACAGATTCGACTATTTTTTGAATACCGACATTTTCATAACCCTGTGTTGAAAAAAGTTCTAATGCCGATGCTAAAATTTCCTCTTTTTTACCCATACAAACAATATACCAATCGGTATATAAATTGTCAAGTCACTTTATTTTGGATAACCAACACTAATAACATAATAGGGAGTATAATTTTCCGGAACACTCAACTCTTCAAGAATCTCATGATCTCCAGAGTCTTTAAAATGATATTTTACAAAACTGTTCCAGTGGGCTGCCAACCCCAATTCTTTTGCCTCTGTTACTATCTTATGTATAACTTCACCAATAATATCTACAAATATTTTTGATTTATCTTTAATTGAAATCATAATAACTGTAGATGCTCCATTAAACATATCAAAGTCCGGAGTTTTTCCCAATCTGGATATAATATCAACTGTGCTCTTCTCTACCATATCTTTTTTTGTTTTATTATTTAGGATTTCCAGTTTTTCCTTGTCTTGTATAACTGTAAAGGAAATTAATTTATCACCAACTAAATCTATCTTTTCCTTACCAGCCTTTAATAAATCCCTAATTATATCGTCACAGACCTGTTTGTCCAGATACTTTCTGATAGACTTCCAGGATTTCAAATTACTAAAATCAATTTTCATGCCTCAATCTCCATTAGTTTTATTATATATTCAACTTTTTTAACCGTCAATTAATCTATAAGAAATTCTCTAATACCCGACTCTCGTTTAATTTTTCTCGAGATTGCCATTTCGATCTCTTTAATATCAGAATATATTGTGACATGCTTCTTTCCCCTGGTTATAGCAGTGTAGAGAATCTCCCTTGTGAGTAGTTTCTCTGTTCCTTGGGGGATGACTATTGCAACTTTCTCAAATTCTGACCCCTGACTCTTATGAACTGTGCCTGCGTAGGAAGTTTCAAAATCACTTAACTTCGATATTGATATTATCTTAAATTCCTTCTGTTCCCTAAAAAAAGCGTACAACCCATTTAAAAATCCAAAAATGACTCCTCTATCCCCATTATAAAGTCCATTTATGTAGTCGTTTTTTGTAATCATTATTGGCTGACCATGATAAAAAAGTGTATTTTTTCTATTAAAAACCTTGGATATCTTGCTATTCAGAGAGTATGTTCCATATAATCCCTTTTTTGTTGGGGTCAAAAGAGTAAAACTACTAAATTGGTCAAAATATTCGTTAATATCATTTAAACAGTTTTTATAATCCAAAACAGATAATTTAAAACTTTTTTTTATGCATCTGCTATACTCTTTAACAACTTCTTCCAAAACCTGATCAATTCCCAGAATTTTTTTAAGTATAACTTCACTCCCTTCACTCATCAATTTTAAAGAGTTTTGAATGTCCCCATTAATAACACATTTAGCAACATCCAGTATCCCCTTGGTTGACCTGTAGGATCTATTTAGTATTACAATTTTACCATTCATTTTATGATTGGACTCTTCACTGTTATATAGAAAATCACCTAAAAGTGCTCCAGCTTCTACAGATGGTAGCTGATCTTTATCTCCCACAAGTATTAGTTTTGTATTGGGGCTTAATGCATCAAATAACCTATACATCATGTGAATATCAACCATTGAAGCTTCATCCACAACTACTGCATCTGCTGGTATTAATCTTTCTGAGTTATACCGTGGTTTGTCACTATTTGGGTTAATTCCTAAAAGTTTGTGAAGTGTAAAAGCTTCAACACCCATCTCCTCTGTAAAACTCTCCACCATACGTTTAGCAGCTCTTCCAGTTGGAGCAGCAAGCATAATATTTTTTATTCCTTTTGTTTGAAATGCTTTTATAATCGATAATATTGTTGTGGTTTTACCTGTTCCCGGTCCTCCTGAAATTATTAAAAAATTGCTGCTTAATGCTTTTGAAATAGTGTCATCCCCGGTATTTTCAGACTCCACAAAATCTAATCTCCTGCTTAACAACTCCAGAAATCTGGTTTCATATTTTTTTATTCTATTAATGTATATATAATCATTAATTAATAGAAAAGGCTCATTTCCGTTACCAAAAAGAGTGGGATGATCTAAGATAAGAGTATCAATACTCATTAAAAAATCCTCAATCACGAAAGGGGGCTTCTCTGTATCAAACCACTCATAAATATCAATATGTATATCTTTTATACTAGTTCTTAGATTCCCTAGTTCATACTGATACATTACATGTAAAATTAGCCACTTTAAATTAGTATTTTCAGTTATGCTGTAAAGTTCAAAAATCTCTTTAACAAAATAGATCTGGCTCCATTTAAATCCTGCACTTTTAGCATCAAAAATAAAGTTATCCCATTTTTTTGACTTGGAATATACTTTTTTTAAATCTGATGAGGCGCTAGTTATATCTCTATTTTTTAAAAAATCTCTTAATGCTGTTCCAATGCCATCACTCATAGCTCAATCCCCATTTTACCAATAAAACCTTTAACTTCACTCTCCAGAGGTTTATAGAAAGAGATTCCGTTTTGAGAGTCTGGTGACATACCCCTTACATAGAAGTAGAAGTACCCACCAATATCCTTGCTATAGTTAAAGTCAGGCTTGGTCTTATGAAGGTGTAAGTAGAGTGCAACTGTGTAAATTAAACCCTGTAAATGGTAGTTATGCTCTATCATACTTGCCTCTACACGTTCACTGGAGTAGTTACTAAACTCCTCAGGCCCCTTTATTGTGGTACTCTTCCAGTCTGCAATAAACAGAGTCTCATTATAAATAAATATAAGGTCTATAAACCCCTTCAAAAAACCTTTTTCTACTTTTAATTCCAGATTATTTATTTCAAAAACATTTTTTTTATCAATTCTAAAATAAAATTCACGTTCATGAATTCTCTCCTTATCATTAAATGCCCCTATTGGTATAGAGCTGCCCAATAAGTTCAGTTTAGTGTTTAATACACTCCATATAACTTTTTTAGCTACTTTATGGCTTTTGTTAAACCAATCCATATCAAAAAATTTCTTTGCTCCAGCAAGGCAAAGGTCATTTATCTCACTATCCAAAAGAAACTCTTCTAGAGTAAGCTCGTATTTGGAAAAGTCAATCTCTTCAAAAAATTCATGAATAAAATCTCCAAAAGTTGCCCCTCCAGGAATATTAAAATTGTTTAGTTCGTCAGATTTTTTATACTCGATAGCAACCTCTTCCTCGTCATCCTCCCTATCAGCATCCTGTTTGGAGGTTGAACCATGGCTATCTTTTGTTAAACCGGAGTAACTAGAAACCCATATATATCTATCTTTAAATCCAGTTTTACTCTCAATCTGTTTTAGAGTAAGTTGCTCCTCTGCATTATGTCCTTGGTAGTTTTCCTCTGCTTCCAATAGGTATATCTCTTCATCTATAAAAAAACCGGAACTCTTTATATCCTCATAATTTTTTAATGGTAGAGCCAACTTTACTTTTTTTAATAACGAAGGATTATCAATAGTTAGATGCTTGTGAATTGGTTGCTCGCATTTTTTTACAGCTTCTCCAGCTATTTCATCTATTCGGCCTACTGTTTCACTCCAATTCAAAGAGCTGTAGAGACTATTAATCTCAAAAACCTCACTATTCTTGAATAGAGGAAGGTAGAGTTTAGAAACAGCTCTAGTAAAGGCTACATAGTAGAGACGTTTTCTCTCTTCCCACTCATCTTTTTGAGATAAAAACTTACTATTAGAGAGGGATAAAAAATCAAATGTCCAGAGGCCTTCCTTCTGAGCATACTTTGTTCCATAGTCAGAACTTCTCTCCCGATTACCGGAAAAGCCTCCAGCAAAAAAAACTATAGAGAATTCCAACCCCTTACTAGCATGTATGGTCATTATCTGAACAGCTTTTGAGTCTTTATCAAGTCTTACTGAATTCTCTTCATCATCCTCTGTGGTCTCTATTAACCTATGCAATCTTTGATATAGAGTTTGAACATTTAAACGCTCATTTTTCTGCATCACATTTAAATTTTCTATTAAATGTTTATAGTTTGTGTAAGCTCTCTCCCCATTAACACTCTCTAGCAATCTGGTCTGTAAATTTCCTTTTGGTGAGTAGTCCTCAACCTCTCTCCATATACTAATTAACCCCGAGTGCTGCATCTTGTTACTCCAGGCCATTAACTTTTCTGATATTAGTTCAAGTTCTCCCAAACTCTCCATATTGTGAATCTCTTTTAAACTGAATGCGAAAAGCGGGGAGAGTAGAACTCTCTTTACATCCCCTTGTGATCCTGGTCTTTGTATAGCTTTAAGTAGAGCTAGAATATCCTCGGCCTCATTTGATTTATAAACATTTTTCTGTTTTGAAATAACTACAGGTACAGATTTTTTTAAAAGTCTATCCCTAAGAATTACTGAATCGTTATGGTTATCTACCAGAATTGCAATCTCTCCCGGGTCTATATTGTTACTGTTTAAAAGATGCAGAATTTTCTTAACAATGGTTGAAAAATATCCCTTTTTACACTGGCTCATATTGATTATTTCATCTTTTTTTACATCTCTGTCATAAAGTAAAAATTCTATATTTCTTCCTGATTCCTGGGGGAATTTACTTGGTTTATTAGAACTTTTTACAGGAGAAAAATCAGTAGAAGCAGTATTTCCGCCAGATTTAACTCCAAAAACTGATGAAAACACTCTATTTACACCTTCAACAATCCCATTCTCGGATCTAAAGTTAGTTCCAAGAAAGTACCTGTTACACTCTAAAACACTCGCTTTAGCCTTATAATAGATCTCAAGATCAGCACCTCGAAACCCGTAAATCGACTGTTTTGGATCCCCAATAAGAATAAAATTATGGTTAGGGGTCTCACCAAAGAGTCTATTAAAAATCCCCCACTGCTTCTTATCTGTATCCTGAAATTCATCTATTAAGGCAATTTTATACTTTTTCCTAAGGGCATAAACCAGGGATTGATCAGAACTCTCAACAACTCTTTTATAGAGATTATCTATTAAATCATTATAAGATAGGACACCTAAACTCTCCTGACTTTTCTTAAAACACCTGTCTATGCCATTTAAAGCCTTTTTAATAAACTCTCCCGATAAAAATTGTTCCATTGGATTTTTTTTCACGTTCTCTTTATCGAAAAGTAGTTCAAGGCAGGAAAATAGCATATCTGCATTATTAATAATCTCTCTGGATGTTGTATCAATATCATGAACTGTAAGACCTTTTTTATTCTTCTCTTGAAGGAATTCACTTGTCAATTTTATTAAATTTTTGCACAGGCCTGATGAGTAAAAATGCTCCATAAACTCTATAAAATCAAAACCCTCATCTATCCCTGCAAAACCATTAACGATAGCATCAAATGATGACATCTTTGTTCTGCTCCCCATTGCTTTAGAGGCTGAAGCTAAAATTTCACTGCTATATATCTTAAAATTACTTACCTGCTTATATAGCTCTCCACTTTTACTGTTAAATTCACTAGCGATTTTGTATATAAAATCTCTATCCTCTTTTCCTGGAAAAAATTGACACTCACCTTTAAATTCTTCACGGTTGTAAAGCTTTATTAACTCGGAAACAACACTCTTAAAACTCTTGTTTCCTCTAAAACAGAAAAATTCTTTTAAAGATAACTCATCTGCACTCTGTTCAAAATCTCTCAGAAAATTCCACACTGATGATTCTAAAATTGAAGAGTCACGATTTATCTCCTGGTTAAAAAGAGAGAAAGACTCAAAAGGATAGGCTTTTAATGTATTTTGGCAAAAACCGTGAATAGTATAAATTGATGCCTCGTCAAATTCCCCTATAGCCTTTTCCAGCTTTTTTCGAATAAGCAGATCTGACTCTTCTCTGTAATCTTTAATAAGAATTTTTCTAATTCTCTCCTTCATCTCTCTTGTTGCTTTATTTGTAAATGTAACAACCAGAATATCTTTAATTGATAGATTATAATTCTCGTCTTTTATTAAATTTAAAACAATTCTCTCAAGAGAGTAGGTTTTACCTGTTCCAGCTGATGCTTCCAAAAGCATATTTTCTCTCAAATTAACAGAAATTTCATTGTTGGAGCCTATAGTAAATTCATTACTCATTATCATTATCTCCATCTATTAGCCAGGTATAAATTGTTCTATTAAATTTTTCTACAATCTCAGATTCAAAGAGAGGAGTCTTCTCTCCAAAAGCCACCTTTATATAAGGATCACTGCTTAATTGAGAGTAGAGATCGTTCATAGATTTTTCCCATGCTGATTCTACATCCATTTTTTTTAGACTTTCCATTATTGTAGGATATAGTGGAATTGGGGATGTTAAATTCTGTATGTACAACTCCATAATATTTCCTAGTACCTTATCCGGCTCTTTAATGTTTCTGAATACAACCGGCTCCCTAGTTTTTCGACCAATACTATACAGAACTAGGGACTCTTCTCTCATCGCTTTATGGGCTGATATAATTAAGGAGTAGATAAATGGAGTTATTTTATCTCTTGTGGAAACTTTATTTTCACCACTAAATGATGCACTGGCAGTAAAACAGTTTTTATCACTAACCCAGAGATTCTCAAGTTCCCCAGATAGAGTTACCTCTACACCGTTTATATTAAATAGAAGAGGGCTATACTCACCATTTAACTCTCTAGTCTCTCTTTTATAATCTGTATTTTTAAGATTCTCTTCCTGCAAAAAAGTATCTACACCTATTACGATACTCTCTAAATCCTCTCGTACATTACTGGTTAGAAGTGAGTCTTTATACTCCCCTTCAATCTCTGCTACTTTAAAAAAACTATCGGTTACAGGAGTTAAAGGTTCATCAGTTTTAAGACCGATATCTAAAACTGCATTTAAAAATTTCCATTTTACAAGAAATTCCAGCTCTCTATTCTCGTATATATCCTCTTCTATTGACTCATCTTGATCCAGATAAATTCCTTCACCTTTTGTAAAGAAATGTTTTACAGGATTTTTTATAAATTGAATCAAATCACTAACTGTTATCTCTAAACTATTATGCACGAGAGAATCCTCATCTAAAACAGTCCCTATAGGCGCTCTCTTTATAGAATTATAAGCCAGAGCTGCTTGATAGGCACTTTTATCATAACTAAAAATATTATCATCATTTTTAAAATATCTAGAATCAAAACTGTGTAGTGGGTGTTCCTCAAAAAGTGACTCTATACCACCATCAATTTCAAAATTAAGCTCAATAGCCTCTATTAATTCGCTAATAACAACAGAGGGCTGAAACTCCTCTCCCGTGATCTGATTTTTTGAGTTAAAAAACATTGTTAATGAGCTCTCAGCAGACAGTATTAATTCCAAAAAGGCATACTTGTCATTCTGTCTTTTGGAAAGATCTATCTTCTGCTCATATATTCCTCTAATATCATAACCCGGTATACTCTCTCTGCCTGGAAATTTATCTTCATTTAATCCAAGAACAAAAATATGTTTAAATGGTACAGCTCTAAGTGGCTTAAGAGAAGAGAAAGTAATTCCATTTGTCAAATACCTACCTTTACTACCAGAAGATTTAACAATAAACTCTTTTAGCAGAGATCTGAAAACAGAGAATGGAATATCTTTCTTTCTAAAATTTTCCAATTTTTTCAGATCGTCAAAAAGATTTAAAATATTCCTAAATTGATGTTTTACTCCTAATCGTTCCCTTTCATCCAGAAGGTCATCTTTAACAGGTTTCAAATATGTATCCATTACTATTTCAATAAATATAACCCACTCATCAATATTCAGGTTTAAAGAGTTTATTGACCAGATATCGTTGTATAAAGATCTCACAATGTGTACTAGTTCTCCAAGAGAGTCTACAGCCTGACTATCAGAGAGGGAGTATGGAATTAAGGGGTGATCCTCTCTATTTAAAGCTATACCTAAAAAATATCTTTTAAAACCCCACTCCCAGGTATTGAAGTCATCCATATCAAAGCCTAGTCTCTTTCTATGATCTCGATCTATACCCCATTTAATATTTAATTTATCAATAGTATTTATAAAAAGATCTCTACTATTTTTTGTAATTGAAAATTTCTCCATCACACATGGATTTGAGATAATATCGATTATTGATTTTCTATTGAAATCACTTCCTGGAAGATCAAGAATAGAGAGTAATCCCCTAATAAATGGGGAGTCATCACCACCTTTTAGTCCAACGATATTGTAGGGTAACTCCTTAACTCCTGAATAGATATTTCCATCATCATCAACTTTTTGATCTTTAAATATCGCTTCAATATAGAAACTGTAGTCGCTTATATCTGGTGCAACAACTCCTATATCTGTTAACTTTAACCCTCTATCCATATCAAGAAGATTAAGAATTTTATCCTTTAAAACCTCAATTTCCCGCCATTGACTTGTAGTTTTGCAAATCCTTATACTTTTATCACTGTTATCTATAACTATTGAAGGGGTAACTTTTTCATCTTTTAAACTGTTATCTCTGATTCCCTGTTTTAATTTACCCAAAATGGAGTTATTGTAGTCTCTAAAAAAACAGTCTCTCTCTTTTATAAAATCACTCTCACGGCTAATTGTTGTAAAACCGTTTATTAAACCACTAAATTTATTCAACAGGGAGTGTGGCTCACACTCTTCTTCCAAGGTATATATCTCTGATGGAGTTAAAATAAAGTGGTGAACTTCCAGGTTGCGACTTAAATAATTAAAAAACTTTATTGCCGATTCACCTAAAAATGAAGATCCAAAGAGGATTATCCTGCATTTACCATAGGGAGAAAGTTCACTTTTATACTCTTCTCCACTCTCTATTATATTATTCAGGATTTTACTTATGTGTAGGTAGGGAGTATCGGTAAATATATAGTTCCATAACTCCATTTGCCATCTCTGTTCATCTTCCCTAAGGATTACATTATCACTATTTTTGTAAAGCTCTTTCTTATCCCAAGCGGCAACCATCATAGGACAATTCATCCCATAATGATAAAAAAGACCTGCAATACTGTCAGAGAGTTGGAAAAGACGCTGAGGAGAGTTATCAACATAGTCAAACAGTTGAGGGAATTTCTCTCTTGTAACAAGAAGCTCTTCCAGAACTTTATAAACTACAATTTTAAAGCTATCCATAAACAAGAGACTTTTTGTATCATCACTTTGGTACTTAAAAAGCTCCCTTCCAACTCTATAACCTAAAACAAGATTTTTAATTGCGTTTTCGGGGTATTCAACTTCAAGATCCATAGAAATTCCATCATGTTTTGCTAATTCAAGCTTCAACCATGCTGCAATATTACTATTTTGGATAACTGTAATTACTCTTTCACCAAATAGGGAATCAGAGTGAAAGAGTTCTGATTTTGTGCTGATAAACTCAAAAAGATTATTTGAGTGATATATATTATAGCTCATAGAAAACTATACAATTTAATTAAATATTAAACAAACTCTTTACTTGTAAGGGGTATTATTTTTACAAATTTGTATTTTCCAGAAATAACTGAAAGAGGTTTAAATGAGGCTCTCTGCCAATCCTCTCTATCATTATAGAGAAATGAGCTCTCTATTCCATTCTCTTCCAATGTTTTAATAAAAGTTAATATAGGTGGAACAGTTGATGAATTCATAGATTCAAGCTTGTCAAATCTAACCTCCAGTTTCTTGCCTTTTACAATATTTATAATCTGAATTAGGTAAGAATCCAATACTCTCTCAGGATTTAATGTTCGACATTTCCCAATCCAGTCAACAATAACAAGGTCTTCCTTTAATGCTACATCAATTTCTAAATCTTCATATACTAACGGTTTCATTACAACTCCTAATTCATTTTTACTTTTTACTGCACTTACAGTCATTCTATTTTTGACCAAACTACAACCCAATACAAACCCTCCATCACTTGCAACTCTTAAAAGACCAAGTTTACTCTCACCCTTTATTCTATTATCCAGAATTTCCTGAAGTCTACTTATAAATAAATTGTAAGGGTTTGAACTACTGTTTATTTTTTCTATAAAACTCGACAAATTGGTATAATCTTCATCTTTTATAATTTGATTATTTATAGAAATTATTAAATCATCGTTATTATTAAAACAAAAATTAATTTTTTTCTTTATACCATTACTCATGTAGTATTTTACAGAATTTTCTAGTAACTCTCCGGATACCATTTTTACATTATCTATATATGTTTTGTCAAAACTTTTTAATTTTTTTTCCAATTTATCCTGAATAATATAAATATTATTCCAAACTGGCTTAATACTTTTTTTTAACTTCATTACTACACCTTTTTTAAAACCATTACCGTTACATCATCATCCAATATTAGGGTATCAGAATGAGCTCTTATCTCATTGCAAATACTTTTTGAATCCAGCTCTGCATATTTATAAAATAACTCACCCAAGGATTTTTGATTAAACGAACTACCATCTTGGAGCAACGCTTCACTAATTCCATCTGTATACAGAAGAATAACATCATCTTTTTCCATAAAAAATTCATTATTACTGTTTAGATGCTGTATATCTTCTACCAATCCGATCCATGCCCCCGGTGTATCAATATACTCGATTGATTTATTTTTGCTCCTATATAGAATTAATGGTAAATGGGCTCCTGCAAAAGAAAACTTATTTTTGTCCATACAAGCAAAGACTGTTAGAGTCATATATCTATTTCCACCTAGCTTGGAAATGTTTGAATGTATTGTTTTATTAATTATTGATAGTAGAGAACCTGGTAAACTATGGGGATTTTGAGATAATGCAACATGGATAGATGTTTGTACCATCATCATAATTAAACCCGCTGTTACTCCATGGCCTGATACATCTCCAATTAAAAACCAGTCTTTATCTCCAACATTAATTACATCGTAGTAATCACCACCAACACTGTCTGTTGTACGCATAAATGCTGAAATATCAAAGCCGTCAATTTTTGGTTCTTGAGGAAGAAGAACTGTTTGAAGTTTTTGAGCAAGTTCCATCTCAGTCCAAAGTGCATCTTTTGTCTGCTTTAATTCTTTTACAGTTGTAATAAGCTCTTCATTCAAGCTCTCCATATCCCTATTCTTCTGATCAAGAGCTTCATTTGAAACAATAAGCTCTTCATTCATTGCCTCCATCTCCTTACTGTTCAGGTCAAGGGCTTCATTGGTAGCTGTTAGTTCTTCATTAATTGTTTCAATACTCTCATTCATTGATTGAAGCTCTTCATTTGCAACTTGCAGTTCCTGAGTTCGTTCGGAAACCGCAATCTCCAAAACCTTATTGTAATTTTCCAAACGATCTACCATATCATCAAAGGCAGTAGAGAGAACTCCAATCTCATTATTAATCTTAATTTCAGAACGAAGGCTCATTTCTCCATGGGTTATTCTATCTGCCATATCTGTTAAATGTGTTATTGGTTTAACAACACCGCTGACAATTAAATATATTATAATTGTAGCAAAAATAAGACTGAAAAAGAGAATTCCAAAACTTATAGACATTATTGTATTTATTTTATTAGAAAATTCACTATAGGATCCTGATA
This sequence comes from Spirochaetales bacterium, assembly GCA_003247135.1. Lineage (GTDB taxonomy): Bacteria > Spirochaetota > Spirochaetia > DSM-2461 > DSM-2461 > Thiospirochaeta. The sequence continues at coordinate 65,314 of QKAW01000026.1, forward strand.
GTGCCAGAGACCATTCAGTACTGGGAATTGGAGCAAAACTGATAAAATTTCGTTCAGATTTCTGATAATATGTCCCTATGCCCTTCTGTTGGTTTACCATAGAATACTGAATTTTACTTAAATCTGTTGTTGATGGAAGATCTATAACTTTTTTGTTCATAATATATGATGGATTTTTGTAAGATATAAATTTTCCTTCACTATTTACAATAAAAATTGAACCTGTATCACCAATTACTACTTTATCAAAGTCATTAATTAAGTAATCCGCTGGTAAAATCATAATTAAAATTCCAATAACCTGAGGAGGCCTACCTGCAACATAACTGATTGTTACCGGAGTATATAAATAAAACTGCTTACTTCCCTGAAAATCCACAGGATCTGACAGAACAGGTAAATTACTACTAAAAGCCTTATTAAAATATATAGAATCCTTAAAATTATATGGAAGTAAGCTTTTATTATATGGAGCCAAATCAATAACATTCCCACTAATATTTGTGTAGAGCAACTGTGATATTTCAGGGTATCTTTTTCTCGCATCAAGCAAAACAGTCTCAACATTCACAGCTGTTACAACTGCAGATGCAAGGTCTAGAGACATTCTTTTTGTTTGTACAATTTTTGCTTCCAGCTGGTTAGAATAACTCTGACTAACAAGCTCTGCATTAGCTTTAACCTGTGACTCTACAACGTTAGTAGAAATATAGACAGCAACACCAGTTACTGTAATAACAGTAAAAAACACAACTGGTAATATGGAAAAGAGCAACCTCTTCTGTATTTTCAATTAACACTCCATAAATAATAATAGGTTAAGTAACTATAACTGCAATATAGGTTTTTTAACAATATCGGTTTCCCATGAATCCCACAATAGAGTAATAATTTTGTTATTAATTTTACTCCAGCTAAATCCAAGATGTTTTAATAATCCTACAGTATATTCAGAAAACTGAATTAATCCTAATTTACTAATATCTTGTAAATAATAACCATGAGTTAAAATTGAGTCCGTTAATTTTAAAGCATTTACAAAACTCTCAGGATCTACTACTTCTATATCGTCCTCTAAAAAGAGATTCTTAAGCTTAATCTGATCTGGATTATAAAGATGTAAAACTCCATTAAAATCGCACCGACTTAAACACCCAATTGCTGCTGCAGTCTCATTAACATATGATAAATCTATAAATGGGATGTCTATATCAGGAACTACTCCTGCCCTTTTATATTCATAAATTAGATTTCTAAAGGCATTATCTCTGCTATTTTTTTGAAATTTTCCACTTTCAGTATCAAATACTATATTTCCAAGTCTTAGAATTTGCCCGCCAATATTCCCCAGCTCTTTACGTACAATTTCTTCAGCTAAAATTTTACTGTCAACATATACATTACCCCTATTATTAGTACTTAAAACATCGTTCTCAATAAAATGATAGTTCCAACCCGGCTCTACCCCATTAAGGCCAACACTCATTGTTGATAAAAAGATTAATCTTTTTGTCTTTGCAGATTTACAAAAATCAACTATGTTTTCAGTTCCTGTAACATTTGTACTATATATTTTATTTCTATCACCAAAATGCTTAACATTTGCTGCACTATGAATTACTAAATCAGTATTAAGTGATAAATTTAAATAAACTGAAGACTCTAAATCAAATTTTTTACTCTCTATATTACCGCAATAGACAGCTAGTCTTGATTTATATTTTTCAAAAAAATCTTCTCCAAAATAGAAACCTAATGACTCTTTGACCCTCTCTTCAGCATGATTATTATTTTCACCCCTAACAACAAGATTAATAAATGCATTACTATTTTCTAAGTTTTCCTTAATCAAATAAGAGCCTAAAAAACCTGTTCCTCCGGTTATTAATATGTTTTTTATATGAATTCCATTAACCGAATATTTATCAGGAAGCATCTGATAATACTCTTTAACTTTATTAAAACAACTTCGCTGCTTTAAAATATTATAATATTCAGAATTTTTAAATTTTACTTTAATATTAGAAATTGAATGTATATGCTCTGTTAAAGTTTTTATAGTTTGATACTCAAAAAGATCCTGCAAGGTTATCTCATACTTTTTTTGAAGGGCAAAATGTACCTGAATTAGCATTATAGAGTCTCCCCCAAGATCTGTAAAAAAATTATCATCCCTGCCAATTTTTTCAATATTTAATACATCTTCCCATATTTCGCATATTTCCTCTTCTCTATCATTTACCGGAGCATGATATTTTTTTCCGGATTTATTCGTATTATCCGGCATTGGGAGCATTTTTCTATCTAATTTGCCACTGGATGTTAACTTGAAACTGTCCATTTGGATGAAGTATGACGGAATCATATATGTTGGAAGTTCATTTTGCAGATAATGCCTTAAATCCGAATGGGATATTGTATGGTCAGCAACAAAATATGCACCTAGATAGGAGTTTCCATCCTCATCCACCGGGGCTATAACTACACTCTCCCTAATATCAGGGTACTTTAAGAGACAACTTTCAATTTCCCCGAGCTCAACTCTGTTACCTCTAATTTTAACCTGATAATCAACTCTTCCAAGATATTTAATATTTCCATCGTCTAAAAAAGTTGCCAAATCCCCTGTTTTATACAATCTTTTATTTAGACTGTTATTACTGTTAAATTTCTCATTAGTAAGTTCCTCATCCTTAAAATATCCCCTGGCAAGACAAACACCACCAATATATAATTCTCCAACCTCCCCCGGAGGTAAAACATCACCATTTTTGTTAAGAACATATAATTCAACATTATCTATTGCTTTTCCAATTGGAATGAAAATCTCCTCATTTCCTTGACATTGATAATAAGAAACATCTATAGCTGCTTCAGTAGGTCCATATAAATTATTAATTTTAGTTGGAGTGGAATTAAATAATTCCGTAAATTTTCTTACATGATTTACTTGCAGAGATTCTCCACTACAGATTATTTCTTTTAAGCTACTAATCTTTCTGTTTAAAAAGCATCTTTTACAATAATCGAGAAATACTGAGAGCATTGATGGAACAAAGTGTATTATTGTTATATCTTTTTTTATGATCTCATCAAAAATTATTTGAGGATCTTTCTCTCCTCCTGGAGTTACAAAATGAAGACTTGAACCTTTAAAAAACCACAAAAAGAGCTCCCAGACAGAAACGTCAAACGTATATGGGGTTTTCTGAATAAATTTATCATCAGATTCAATTTTATATTCATTAAGCATCCAAATTAATCTATTAACAACAGCTTTATGCTCAACCATAACACCTTTTGGTTCACCGGTAGATCCAGAGGTATAAATAATATATGCAAGATTTTCTGGAGATATATTTAAATCAAGATTTGGAATATAATTTTGGGGATACTCAACATTATCAAGTTGAATAATATTTTTACATTTTTTACTAATTCCATGATAACTATGAGATAAAACAATAGAAGCCCCAGAGAGTTCTATAATCCTATCAATTCTATTACTAGGTTGGCATGGAGAAATAGGAAGGTAACAACTTCCGGTTTTTAATACAGCTAGTATTGATATCATCATATCAAATGATCTTTCTAATAGTATACCAACAGGTTTTTCATTACCTGCTCCCAATTCAATTAATTTATGTGCAATATAATTTGCCCTATTATTCAGTTCATAATAGGTTAAATTTTCATTAAAAAATGAAACTGCCACTTTATTAGAAAAATTTGCAATATTTTGTTCAAAAATAGTGTGTAAAGTTTGATGATAATTATAGTTTTGATTTCTAATGATTACATTTGAATCATCTGTAGAACAAACTATTTCAAGAACTTTTGATTTGTAATTCATAAAAAATCCATTTACAAAATCCTCACTAAAAAGCGATGATTGAAAATCTATTTCTGTTTGAAATCCCCCTGAACCAGATCTTCTTGAAACTCTAAAAACCATAGGGAAAAACTCATGTCCTGAAAAGTGCAACTTAATATCTATAGGTATTTCGATATTCTCATAAGTGTACACTATTTTTATTGATGGACAATTATTTATATCTTTTAATGCAAATCGCTGATGCCGCATTATTGTACCCATTTGTTTAGATATATTTTCTGCAAAATGTAAAAAATTATCACTCAAAGTTAAGTCATATTTAAAAGGTAGTGTATTAACAAACATTCCAGCTATCTGTTTTTCTATATTACCTATTCTGTTATGAGTTAAAATTCCTATAACAGAATTCTCGATTAGTTTATCCCTATTTGCAACTATTGACAAAATGCTCAAAAAGAAATTTGGTATAGAAATCTTATTGTTTATACAGAAATTCTCAATACTTTGACTTTCTTGTGAATTGAAATAATAAATACATCTTTTTGCTTCTGTATTACTTTTGATAAATAAATTACTACTATCCCTATTTAGAAATATAGAATTCCAGTAATCTAAATTTTTCTGATACCTATTAGAATTAATAAATTCCTCTTCTATTCGAATAAAATCTACATAACTTCTCTTTATTTTATTAGAAAATTTATTATTTTTTTTTAAACTCTCGTAATTTTCATAAATTTGGGTAGAAATTGAACTATGAGTCCATGCATCAGAAATAATATGATGCATCTTAAGTATAAATGAGAAATTTTGATCAGAATTATAGAAAATAATAATTTCAAATAATTGAGAATCATAAAAATTAAATTTCTTCTTACTATAATTATT
>QKAW01000009.1 GCA_003247135.1 Spirochaetales bacterium
CTTTAGTAAAATCTGTTGGAAGTGTTGAAATGGGAAAAATTGCACAATCAGATATTATAAAAGGTGAAACAATGTATGTTCCTACAGGAGGAATGCTTCCCGAGTCTGCAGATAGTGTAATAATGATTGAAGATACTGAACAGTTTACAGATTGTGAAATCGGTCTTCTAAAGTCTGTGACATTTGGTGAAAATGTAATTTTTAAGGGTGATGATATAAAAAAAGGTGAAGTTGCTCTTGTTAAAAATAAAAAACTAAACTCACTGGATATTGGTGTACTATCGGCCCTAGGGATATCAAATGCTAAAGTTTATAAAAAGCCGAAAGTCTCAATAATTTCTACTGGAGATGAAATTATTGATTTAACCCAGAGTAAAAATCCGGGACAGATTTATGATATTAATGGGAACGTTATTAGTAGTCTGGTAGAATTATCCGGAGCAGAAGTGGTTGAACACATAATTGTAAAAGATGATTATAATGAGCTATTTAACACGGTTCACCAGGCAGCAAAAAACTCAGACCTGGTTATTCTCTCCGGGGGAAGTTCAGTAGGAACTAGAGATTATACCTACAAAGTAATAGATAATTTGAGTAACAGCCAGATTCTGGTTGAAGGACTTAATATTAAACCCGGGAAGCCAACAATAATTGGTACAGGTAATGGTGTTACTATTTTCGGACTTCCGGGACATCCTGTATCCTCTATAATTGTTTATAATAATTTCGTTGACCCATATATAAAGAGACTGCTTAAACAGAAACCCAAAAAATATGACTTTATAGGTACACTAACAACAAATATTCACTCTTCACCTGGAAAAACTACATATCAGATGGTAATAACTGATGGAGATATTGAAAATTTAACTGTTACCCCAAAGCATGGAAAGTCAGGGATGATATCTCTTCTGTCAAAATCCAGTGGTTATATTGTAATTGAGTCTCATAAAGAGGGCCTTAACAAAGGGGATAAAGTAAAGGGGTACTATTTTGGATAGAAACGTATATATTGATAATATAGAACTGGATCTTGCAAAAAAAACTTATCTTGAGGCACTTAATTTTAAACCCATGTATGAAATTATAGAGACAGGAAACTCTTTAGGTCGGGTTACAAAGGGGCCGGTTTACGCAAAACTCTCATCCCCATTTTATAATGCTTCAGCTATGGATGGTATTGCAGTTATAGCTGAAAGAACTTCAGGAGCTTCAGAAGTTAACCCGGTTACACTTTTAGAAAACAAGGATTTTATCTATGTTAATACCGGGAATCCGATACAGCAACCATTCAATGCAGTAATAATGATTGAGGATGTAACCCCTTTAGAAGATGAAAAAATATCAATAATAAAATCAGCCTACCCTTGGCAACACATTAGACCAATTGGTGAAGACATAGTTGCACATGAGATGATTCTCCCTTCAAGACACAAAATAAGAGGTATAGATTTGGGAGCACTTCTTTCTGGCGGTATTAATAAAATAGAAGTATACAGAAAAATAAAAGTGGGAATAATACCAACAGGATCAGAGATTATTAACCCGGATGACGAGATAGGTATTGGGAAGATAATTGATTCAAACTCCGCTATGTTTGCAGGACTTGTAACAGAGTATGGGGGTATCCCAAAGAGATCTGCCCCGGTTCCAGATAAATACCAAAGTTTAAAAGATGCAATAATTAAGAATGTAGCAGAGAATGACCTTGTAATAATTAATGCAGGTTCATCTGCAGGAACCGAGGATTTTACAGTTCATCTTATTAGAGAACTTGGCAGTGTTGTTGTACACGGAATAGCAATTAAACCTGGAAAACCTACAATTCTTGGTATAATCAACAACAAGCCTGTAATAGGAATCCCAGGATACCCAGTTTCAGCATACATCTCCTTCGAAAATTTTGTAAAACCACTAATTCTTCTTTCAGGTGGATTCAACGGAGAAAATGAAGAGAAATTAGAAGTGATTATGGGAAAAAGAGTTGTCTCCTCCTTTAAGCATCTGGAAAAAGTAAGAGTTTCAATTGGTTATATAAATAATAAGTTTGTCGCTGTCCCATTATCCCGGGGTGCCGGGACAACAATGAGTCTAGTAAATGCAGATGGAATAATATCTATACCACAAAATTGTGAAGGACTGGAACAGGGAGAAGTTGTAGATGCATCTCTACTAAAACCTATAGAAAGCATAAAAAAGACAGTAGTTTCTGTTGGCAGTCATGATATTGTTCTGGATCTGGTTAGGGACAGAATGCCAATTTCATCCTCCCATACAGGAAGTTTAGGTGGAATAATGGCACTAAAGAGAGATGAATGTCATATAGCCCCAATTCACCTTTTAGATGAGTCCACGGGAATATACAACATCTCCTACATAAAAAAATACTTTCCCCATAGGGAAATGGCACTTATAAAGGGAGTTAAAAGAGAACAGGGCTTTATCGTTAAAAAGGGAAACCCTAAAAAAATAGAGAGTTTTAGAGACCTTTTAAGGGAGAACATAAGTTACGTAAACAGGCAAAATGGATCAGGAACAAGAATTCTTCTGGACTACCATTTAAAAAATGAAAATCTGAATCCCGAAAGTATAGTTGGTTACGAGAGGGTAATGCCTACTCACATGGCTGTAGCAGTAGCTGTTCAATCAGGAACTGCAGATGTTGGTCTTGGAATAATGGCTGCAGCAAAAGCTCTGGATCTGGATTTTGTAAGTATTACATATGAAGAGTATGACTTCCTTTTGGATTCACAAATAGTTAAATCAGAAAATATAAACAATTTCTGTAACATTCTTAAAAATCCGGAGTTTAGATCAGAGGTCGAAAAACTGGGTGGATACAATACTGAAAATTGCGGAGAGATTATTTTTGTTAAATAGACTAGAAGATTCACATGGGAGAAAAATAAATTACTTAAGAATCTCTGTTACAGACAGATGCAACCAGAGATGTAAATACTGTATGCCTGAAAGTGGGATAGGAAAACTCAACCACATGGAAATTCTTAGAAATGAAGAAATTATCAGTTTTGTAAAAGTTGCAGCAGAACAGGGCATTGATAAGATAAGAATTACCGGGGGAGAACCTCTGGTAAAAAAAGGGATACTGGATCTTATTTCAGGTATTAAAAAGATAGATGGAATAAAAGAGATCGGATTAACAACAAATGGTCAACTTCTAAAAGAGTTTGCTTTTGATCTTAAAAGTGCAGGAATTAATAGAATAAATGTAAGCCTTGACAGTCTCAATCCTGAAAAATATAGATATATGACCAGAGGTGGAGTTCTGGCAAAAGTTTTAAATGGAATAACAAAGGCAACTGAAGCAGGTTTAACTCCAATAAAAGTAAATACTGTATTAATTGGAGGCTTTAATGATAATGAAATTAATGATTTTATGACTTTTGCTAAAAAGAACAATATAATATGGAGATTAATTGAGTTAATGCCAATTGGAGAGGTAAGTAACTGGTCCAACATGAATTATATTGATGGAGCAACACTGTTAAACAACCACCCGGAACTTACGAATATAACAAAATCAAGCCTTGAAAAAGATAAAACCTTCTACAATAAAAATCTTGATATAAGTATAAAACTCATAAATTCATTAACCGGGAAATTTTGCGAAAGCTGTAATAGAATACGACTTACTTCTGACGGAAAATTAAAACCCTGCCTTCATAGTAATATAGAGTACGATATAAAACCTTTTTTAAATGACCTTGATAAAATGACTGAATTTTACAAGGAAATAATTATAAAAAAACCAAAAGAGCACAAGCTGGACAGTGACGATTTTACACCAATTAATAGAAATATGAATAAAATAGGGGGATAAATGGCTGAATTTACGCATTTTAACAAATATGGCAAGGGACATATGGTCGATGTATCTGCTAAAGATGAAACAGTAAGAGTTGCCAAAGCTGTAGGTTCTATAAAAGTTAACTCAGAAATATTATCAAAAATAGAATCTTCAAATATAAAAAAAGGGGACGTACTTTCTGTAGCACAGATTGCCGGGATTATGGGTGCAAAAAAAACAAGTGATATTATACCTATGTGCCATAATCTCAATCTTCATGGTGTAGATCTTAATTTTGATATAGATAAAGAATCATTAACTATACACATTGAAGCTGTTGTTAAGACTGTAGGAAAAACCGGGGTTGAGATGGAAGCCCTAACCGCAGTATCAGTTGCAGCACTGACTATATATGACATGTGTAAAGCTGTAGACAAATCCATGGAAATTGGAGAAATAAAACTAATTGAGAAAACCGGTGGAAAATCTGGGCATTATAAAAGGGAGGCATAAATGGAAGGTGTTGTTAAAGCAATTAATATAAGTAAAGGGAAAGGTGTACCAAAGGATCCAGTAGAAGTTGCAAATTTTATCGAGGACTTTGGAATTGAAGGTGATGCCCATGCCGGGAAATGGCATAGACAGGTAAGTCTTTTAGGGGAAGAGAGTATACAAAAGATACGAGATATGGGTGTTGAAGGGTTATGCACAGGACGATTTGCAGAAAATATAACAACCGAAGGTATTATTTTATATGAACTACCTGTTGGAACTAGACTAAATATTGGAGAAACAGTTCAGGAAGTTACACAAATAGGGAAAGAGTGCCACCAGCACTGTGCAATATTTCATCAGGTAGGAGATTGTGTAATGCCGAGAGAGGGAATTTTTACCAAAGTTATAAAAGGTGGAAAAGTTAATAGCGGAGATAAAATAACCCTTGCATAAAAATATTTGCAGCTGTCAGGTTGTTGACCTTAAATGATGATGAAGTTATTTTAAAGATATGAGATTAAACAAAGTAATTATTATAACCTTACTATCCCTTTTTGCTCTATCCTGTAGTAAAAACCGGGAAAAGGGAGATATTTCCGGTAATAAAATAGAAATATTCTCAACAATTCTACCTGTTCAATATTTTATTGATAGAATTGGCGGAGAATTTATTGAGAGTAAAGTTCTGGTAGGTCCGGGAAAAAATCCGGCAACCTACCAGCCAACCCCCAAACAGATAGTTAGTCTTAGTAAAGCTGATATTCTGTTTACCATTGGTGTTCCTTTCGAAAAAGCCTATCTTGATAAAACAATAAGCACACTTGTAAATTTAAAAGTTATTGATGCATCAGAAGGAGTAGAGAAAAGGGAGATCTCCAATCATAACCACGATGAAGAGGAGGATCATGAAGAGCTGAATTCAGACCATGATGAACTGGATCCTCATACCTGGTTATCACCTATATTGGCAAAAACAATCTCAAAAAATATTCTGGAAACCCTTATAAATATTGATGAAAAAAATAAAGCTGTATACAAAAACAACTATAATATACTGTTGGAAGAATTAGATAATATTGATTTATATAATCATTCTAAACTGGATATTCTCCAGGGAAGAACCGTCTATGTCTATCATCCCTCATTTGGTTACTTCCTTGATGATTTTAACATAATTCAGGAAGCTGTTGAAACAGGAGGTAAAGAACCAACCCCACAACAGCTGGAGAGACTAATTTCAATGGCCCGGGAGGAGGGAGTTAAAATAATTGTAGTTCAACCTGAATTTTCCATAAAAAGTGCTACTGTAATTGCAGATGCCATAGGTGGGAAGGTTGAAAAACTAAATCCCCTTGGATATGACTATTTTACTAATTTAAAAATTATTACCGACTCCATATCTGAAGCATACAGACAATAATATATTTGACTTATACTAAAAGCCATACTAACATTAAAACGACTGTTAGGGGCTTTTAGATTGAACAAAAAAAGAAGAAGATTGAGTGTATTATTTACTTTTATAATTTTCACTACTCTGGGAATTTTTCTATTTATTCAGATAAATAAATCCAGAGACTTATCCAATATTAATCAATTAAAAAAGAATTTTGAACTTGTTCTCGATCTAACATCAGATATGCTGTCATCTGGATATTTTCAGTGGGATGATGTATATGAAGCTGTAAAAAACAGTGATAAGGTGTTTTTAGATGACACTTTTCTGGAAATAATATTTCTGAATGAATACATTACAAGTATAAAAATAATTGATGAAAAACCGGAGAATTTATCCAAATGGTTTACCAAGAAAACCATAAACAACAAAATAGTGGTGAATTTTAACGTGTACGATAGCAGACAAAACAATGTTTTAAGGGATCATTATGTCCAGGTTACTTTTAATAAAATAAAAATAATGAGAAACATACAGTCAAAAAATATATACCTGTTAGAGGATACCGGTAATTACGATTTTTTATATGAAAATAGGCTTAGATCCCAAAACCCGCCAATCCTTATTTTCCAGTTAATTTCATCCATAGGAATTGGTCTGTTATGTGCTCTAATTTTAAATAGAGTCTACTATACCCATAGCCATTTTTTTTATGAAACCAGAGGTCTCCAAAAGATTATATTCCTTTTTGAACAGACTGAAAGATTCTCTGCCAACCACTCAAAAAATGTTGCTGCGATATCATATATTCTCGGGGAAAAATACGGATTAAAAAGACGAACTTTAAAAGACTTAAAAGTGGCCGCACTTCTTCATGATATTGGAAAAATCTCAGTCCCTAGAGAAATTCTTAATAAAGTTGATCCACTTACTGAGAAAGAGTTTGATATAATTAAAGAGCATGCTACTTTTGCTGACAGAATTCTGGAAGATTTTGAAGAGTTATCCCATTTGCGAACTTTTATTAAGCACCATCATGAAAAGATGGACGGTACAGGGTACCCATCGGGTTTAAAAGGAAATGAGATACCACTACAGAGCAGAATTATTGCTGTAGCTGATATTTTTGAAGCTCTTACAGGGGAGAGACCCTATAGAAAGCCTCTGGAACCCCTTGCTGCACTATCTTTTATGAAGAGAATGAGTCTAGATCAGGATATACTGATTCTCCTTGAGAAAAATATACACCTGATCTGTAATAAAATACATATAGCTGATTAATTATCCAAATTCCTGATTAAGTTACTCATCTCTATTGCACAGAGAGCTGAGTCGAATCCTTTATTTCCGGATTTTGTTCCAGCCCTTTCCACTGCCTGCTCAATTGTGTCTGTTGTTAAAATACCAAAAATAACAGGAATCTCATTTTCCAGAGATACTTGGGAGATTCCTTTAACCGCCTCATTACAAACATAGTCATAATGGGTAGTAGCACCTCTAATAACTGCACCAAGTGTGATAATTGCGCTGTATTTTTCCGATTTTGCCATTTTTTTAGCAATTAATGGTATCTCAAATGCTCCCGGAACCCTTGCAACATCTATACAATCCTTATCTCCACCATGCCGAACAATACAGTCTATAGCACCTTCCAGTAACCTTTCAGTAACAAAACTGTTAAAACGCCCAACCACAATTCCAAACTTTAAACCTTTAGCTGTAAGTTCTCCATTTATCTCTCTCATTTTACCTCCTAATAGAGAGAAGATGACCCATTCTCTCTTTTTTTGTGTTCAAATACTCAAAATTATTACTACAAGAACTCCCCTCTAAAGGGATTCTGCTAATAACGTCTATTCCATTTTTTTTAAGACTCTCTATTTTTAAAGGATTATTTGTTAATAGATTAACAGCATTAACTCCTCTATCTTTAAGCAGGTCTGCAACCAGAGTGTAATCTCTTTCATCAGCCTTAAAACCGAGTTTTAAATTTGCATCCAGGGTATCAAAACCCAAATCCTGTAGATTGTATGCTCTTAACTTGTTAATTAGACCAATACCCCTCCCCTCCTGACGTAGATAAAGAACAGCTCCACCATGTTTCCCAATATATTTAAGGGCATTTTCTAACTGCTCACCACAATCGCATCTTCTATCTTCTGGATCCTAAAAGATCCCCGGTCAGACACTCTGAATGTACTCTGAGGTTTAGTGGAGAATTTAGCCTATCCTGATAGATAAGAAGATGGGGCATCTGATCACTGTTGGGATTATCTATAGTTTCAACCAGAAAATTTCCCAAATCAGTTGGTATAATTACTGGCTTTTTAGTATAGAGAAACTCTTTATACTCCTTTAATTCAGCTATTGTTAACTTTTTTAAACTGTGATTTTTACAATATTCCTCAAGATCTTCTCCTCTGGCCATTGAACCATCTAAATTGATAATTTCACAAATAACTCCAACAGGTGTACACCCGGCTAAAATTGCTAAATCCACAGCAGCCTCTGTGTGCCCTTCTCTGTCAAGAACACCTCCAGCCTTTGCAATCAGTGGGAAAATATGCCCCGGTCTATTAAAATCCTCTGCACTTGATTCGGGATTTGAAATAGCAAGAACAGTCATTGCTCTATCCTTAGCAGAGATTCCAGTAGTAGTCCCCTTTTTTAAGTCACATGAAACTGTAAAGGCTGTTCCCTGTTTATCCTGCTCCCGGCTCATATAATGAAACCCAAGCCGGGAGGCATACTCACTGCTTATAGGGCAGCATATCAAACCCTTTCCATGGGTTGCCATAAAATTTATCTTTTGGGGTGTTACATACTGACCTGCCATTACAAGATCACCTTCATTCTCCCTTCCTTCGTCATCTGTAACAACTATCATTTTGCCATTTCTAATCTCATTAATGGCTTCTTCCACTCTTTTAAATTTTTCCATCTAGTACCCCCAACTTAGTAACTTTTCTTCTGTTAAGCTCTCTTTTTTTATTGATGTCTTCACTAAAATATCCGGTTCAATATTTACAAAATCCCCAACTCTGTAGTTTTTTACAATTGAATTATTAAAGGTGTGAGGAATTATATTGATAGTAATCTTGTCAAAATAGACTTTTGCTATTGTCAAACTTAAGCCATCTATGGCGATTGAACCCTCAGGAACCATTAAACATTTCATCTCTGTAGGGATTTTTACTGTTAAAAATAGATTTTTACCACTTTGGATTAAGGTTTCTACTCTACCACAACCCTGAATATGTCCCTGAACAATATGCCCGCCTATTGGTTTATTCAGAGTAAGGGCTCTTTCCAGATTAACAATACTTCCCTTTTTTAGCCGTCCCAGGGTTGTTTTTCTTAGACTCTCTTTTAAGACATCTACAGTAAATGAACTGGAATCCAAAGTAGTTACAGTTTGGCAAACTCCATTAACAGCAATAGAATCCCCTATCCCGCTATCTTTAAGAACTTTTTCACATTTTATTTTTAGAACCATGGAGTCATTTCTTCGGATTAATGCCTCAATTATCCCCATTTCCTCAACTATTCCTGTAAACATAACACCTCTTTATAGCCATTAAAAACAATATTGTTATCTATACAATGGATAGTTGTTTTTACAAAACCAAGACCATTAGATGGTTCTGTTACACCAATATCTCCTAGAGAAGAGAGTCCATTTCCAAAAAGTTTTGGAGCAATATAAATACTAATCCGGTCCCAGGAATCATTTTGCACAAACTGAGTTACAAGATTTGAGCCACCCTCAATATATAGAGAGTTTATCCCAAGGGCAGTTATCTCCCTTATAATGGTATTAATTGAGAAGCTGTATCCCGGGAGTTTTATTAATTGACACTTAAACTTTTTATATAGTTCTGAGTCCAGGGAATCTGAACAGAACACCACAGGATCTCTTTTAAAAACATTCAGTTCCGGTGATGATTTTAAATGTGCATCTATTATTACAGGTCTAGGAGAATTTATCCCTCCATACCTAGTATCAAGCTGAGGATTATCCATTTCTAATGTATTTCTACCTACTAATATGGCATCATAAATTCCCCGAAAAAAGTGAACTTCTTTTCTGCACGCTTCACTGCTTATCCATTTAGAGACTCCACTACTTGCAGCAATTTTTCCATCAAGACTCTGGGCCCATTTAATATGAATATAGGGTCTTCCTTTACTCATAACACTATTAAACCCAACATTTAATTCCAGAGCTTTTTCCTGTTCAACGCCTGTAATAACTTCTATGCCGTTTTCCCTTAATAGAGTAACTCCTGAACCGGAAACATGGGGATTTGGATCAATCTGTGCTATTACGACTCTTTTAATACCAGACTTTATAATGGCATCACAACATGGGGAATTCTTTTTCCCAGAATAGATTTTTGAGCATGGTTCTAAATTACAGTAGAGTGTTGAACCATCTAATGGCTCTAATGAGGACTCAATAGCATTAATTTCAGCATGTTTTCCACCAAAATATTGATGATAGCCTTCAGCTAAAATTTTACCATCTTTTACTATTACAGCACCAACAAGAGGATTAGGAGAGACTTTGCCAATACCCTCACGGGCGATTTCCAGCGCCCTTAACATAAAATAACTATCCATAAAGGATCTCCTGTTATATAGGGCGTGACAAAAAAAATAAGATTATAATTGATATAATTAATTTTCTTCCATCCGGACTTTACCGTTGGTTTTGGAATTTCACCAAATCAGTCCAAGGAAAATTCCTTGGAGTCGTGGACTATCACCACCAGTAGGGAATTGCTATTGCTCACCCAACCCTGAAAATTTTGTGACCATCATAATTGCAAAAGTATAAGAATGTCAATATTTATACAATTAATTTAAAACTGCTTATCTCACTGCAAATCTCTCCGGAAGTCTCTCCAAGGGTTACTGAGATATTTTTAACTCCACCTGTATATCTATTAATCTGCTCCATATATTCTAAAACATCATTCAAATCGTTCTTTACCAACTCAGAGGCATTGTATGTCTCCTCCATAACTTTACTTACAACTTCAGCTTGATCATTCATTATAGAAGCCTGATCTCTAACTTCGTTTGAGACCACACGAAGTTCATTTGTTGCGATTAGAATCTGCTCTGAACCAAATTTCAACTCCTGGGTTGAGCCTGATATTTCAACAAGAGAGTCCGCAACACTTTTACACTTGTTATCTATATCAGCAAAAATTGTCTTTGTTGTTTTTGTTGATTCAACACTCTCTTTTATCTGTTTTACAATACTCCCTATCTCTTTACTTATCTTGCTGCTTTGGATCTCAGCACTTTCAGCAAGCTTTCTAATTTCATTTGCTACAACAGTAAAACCTTTTCCTGCATTACCCGCAGATGCAGCTTCAATAGCAGCATTCATGGCTAAAAGATTAGTTCTCTCTGCAATATCAGAGATTATTACAGAGATCTCGGTTATATGTTCTATCTGGTCATAAATAGACATTATACTTTTTGAACTACGCTCTATACTCTCCCTACCACTTGAACTAAGTAAAAGTAACTCTCTACTGGACTGCTGCTTTTCAAGGGTAATTTTAGAAACATTCTTTATAGAAGCTATCATTTCTGTTATAGCACTACTGGACTCTTCAACACTACTTGCCTGATTTGTAATTAAATCTGCAATACTGTTTGTTCCAAATATCAACTCTTCGACTATTTCATTAGCTTTTTTAACTTTGGAGTCAGAGACTTTCATCTCCTCAATCACTTCATTAATCCTAGAATTTGCTCTTTGTACGGAATCGACAGATGTAATAATTCCATCTTCCAGAGATTGCTGCATCTCACTGTTTCTGGAAACAGATCGGTTTATGTGAGACATTGATTTATTAAAATTATCTACCAGGGTATTTACATCCGAGGAAAGATTTGAAATCTCATCATTACCACTTAGACTCATTAAGGTTGTATAGTCACCTAGGGCAATTTTTTTAATTAAATCAGCAATGGTTCTAATTCTTTTAATCAAACTGCCAACTGCAAAAATTAATGCGATAATTATCAGAGCTCCAACTGTTATGTATGAGATTATCAGATTAGTTCTTACAATATTAACAGTACTGTATAACTCAGAAATATAAGCTCCACCTGCAAAAATCCACCCCATTTGAGGCATATCAAAAAAATGAACAAGTTTATCTTCAACAACTCCTTTTTTTATCTCCCAGGGATAGATAATTGAACCTGTTTTTCTCTCTATTATCTCTTTAATAAAATAATTCCCCTTAGAATCAACAGAGTCAATAACACTCTCCCCCTCCATATTTGGATGAATAAGAAGATTCCCATTATAATCCATTACGTATGGATAACCAGACTCCCCATATTTAATAGAGAGAATATCATCCCTGAAATCATTAATATCAATTAAAGATGAAAACTCTGATTTATATGCGCTAACACATATAATTGCTGACATTTGAGGAAAATCTGCCAGAAAAGCAACTTTCTCTCTTTCCATATCATCAGGATTATTTTTCCATAGATACTCAGAGTAACCGCTTCTTAGTTTAATCTGATCCTGAATAAAGCTGTAAGATGAGAGATCTGTCCCTTTTGCCAAAACAGGATGTGCCAGTATTACACCTTTATAATCCACAATATAGGGATAGCCTGTATCTCCAACTTTTAGGTTTCTAAATATCTCTATAATTTCTACATCAAATTCATTTTGAGTTATTTCATTGTTAATCAAAGATTCATATAGAGTTGAAACAATAGATTTTGTAGCAATGCTAATCCCCTTTAAGTGGGTATTAACTGATAATTGATAGTAGCTCTCAACTGTATTCTTCAGATTCAGGACAGATTGATACTGATCTGACTCTGCTTTTTTTCCTAAATTATGACTTATTGTTCTAATAATTGTAAAACCAGCTATTGAAAAAACCAGGAAGACTATAAAGGCTTGTATTAGACTTAATTTAGCTCTAATTCTCATTTTTTATCTCCTACTTTATAAATATGATTAAAATAATTTTAATACAGTTAGAAGCGTTTTGCATAATTTTATAGAATATTTCTAATTGACAGAAATCGATATTTTTTTATATTATATTTGATATCGTGAAAAGATTCACCGGAGTTGAAATGAAGAAGGATATGGACAGAATGATCATTCCTAAACCTGCAATAGTTAGGTTATCAACTCTTTATGTCCTGCTAGAAAATCTGGAAGCCGAAGGTAAAAGTATGATCTATTCGGCAGAAATAGGAAAATTACTAGGGGTACCATCCCACACTATAAGAAAAGATATCAGCTTTTTGCGTCAGGCAGGAACCGGAAATGGTTATGAAATTACAAATCTTAAAAATATTATCGCTGAGTATTTAGGTTTTAATAAGTATAAAAAAGCATGTATTGTAGGAATGGGTCGTCTGGGAACTGTAATAACAACCAAGAATGGCTTTTACTCAAATCAGTATGCAGTTGTTGCCGGTTTTGATAATAATCCTGAAAAGATAAAAAAAGGCAGAAATGATATGGATCTTTACCCTATGTCTAAACTAAAAGAGGTAATAGACAGGGAACAGATAAAAATTGGAATTATAACAGTACCTCAATCCAGTGCAAGAAAAGTTGCAAATGAATTAATCGATTGCGGGATAAAGGGTATAATTAACTTCTCACCTGTTTTAATAGAGATAAACAGGGAAGATGTATTTATAAGGAATATATTTATTGCAGGAGAATTTAATATTCTTTCTGCTTTAATATCACAATATGAAAATAAACAAACTTTAGGAGAGTAAAGTATGAAGAGAGTTTTTAATTTTTCCGCAGGACCTGCAATGCTTCCAGAAGAAGTATTAAAAGAAGCAGCATCAGAGATGCTAGACTACCAAGGCTCTGGTATGTCGGTAATGGAAATGAGTCACAGATCCAAACAGTTTGTTGCAATATATGAAGAAGCAGAAAAACTTGTTAGAGAAGTAATGAATGTTCCAGACAATTATAAAGTTCTTTTTTTACAAGGTGGTGCATCAACTCAATTTTCTATGATTCCAATGAACTTAATGAATAAATATGGTAAAGTTGACTTTGTAAACACTGGTGCCTGGACAAAAAAAGCAATAAAAGAAGTTAAGATTTTTGGTCAGGCCAACGTTGTTGCAAGTTCTGAAGAAGCGACATTTACATATATACCAAAAGACTTAAAATTCTCAGACGATGCTGATTATGTATACATTGCAAGTAACAATACAATTTATGGAACCAGATACACAGAGTTCCCTAAAACAAAAGCACCTCTAGTTGCAGATATGTCTTCTAACATAATGTCTGAACCAGTAAATGTTAGTGATTTTGGGCTAATATTTGCAGGGGCACAAAAAAATCTTGGTCCTGCAGGTGTAACTTTAGTAATAGTAAGAGAAGATCTTATTGGAAACCCGATTAAAGGCACTCCAACAATGATGCAATACTCAACTCATGTTGAGAATGAATCTATGTTTAATACACCACCAACCTATGCTATCTATATTTTAGGAAAAGTTCTTAAATGGGTAAAAGCTAAAGGTGGTATTGAGGGTGTATACCAGAACAATCTTAAAAAAGCTAACCTGTTATATAACTTCCTTGATAACAGTAAAATGTTCAAGGGAACAGCAGCTAAAGAGGACAGATCAATAATGAATGTACCTTTTGTAACAGGGAATGAAGAGTTAGATGCTAAATTTATTAAAGAGGCAACTGCTGAAGGTCTGGTAACATTAAAAGGACATAGATCAGTTGGTGGAATGAGAGCATCAATTTACAATGCAATGCCATACGAAGGTGTTGAAAAACTTGTAAACTTCATGGCGGAATTTGAAAAGACAAATAGCTAATTTTTTAAGAAGAGGATAAATAATGTACAAAATTCAGACATATAATAAAATTTCAGATAAGGGTTTATCTCTATTTGATAAGACAAAGTATGATATAAACGAAAACCACACAGATGCAGATGGTATCATTTTAAGAAGCTACAAACTTCACGATACAGAATTTCCAGCAACTATGAAAGCAATTGGTAGAGCTGGAGCTGGTGTAAATAATGTTCCTGTAAAAAAATGTACAGATCAGGGTATTGTTGTTTTTAATGCTCCGGGAGCAAATGCAAATGCAGTAAAAGAGCTTGTATTAACCGGTCTATTTATGTCATCAAGAAAAGTTTACGAATCAATTACATGGGCAAAAGGGCTAAAAGATGGTGAGACAGATGTTCCTGCTCAAGTAGAAAAAGGTAAGGAAAATTTTGCTGGTCCTGAAATATTAGGTAAAAAAATCGGTGTAATCGGTCTTGGAGCTATTGGTGGACTAGTTGCAAATGCATGTACAGCATTAGGAATGGAAGTATTAGGTTATGACCCATTCCTTTCTGTTGATGCAGCATTAAACCTGTCATCAAATATTAAAAAAATTGAGAAGCTTGATATTCTTTTAGAACAGGCAGATTATTTATCCCTTCACCTACCGGTTACAGCTGAGACAAAGGGAATGTTTAATGCACCTCTTTTACAAAAATGTAAAGACGGAGTAAGGATTGTTAACTTTGCCAGAGGTGAGCTGATTAACGATGCTGATTTAATAGCTGCAGTTAATAGTGGAAAAGTTGCAAAATATGTAACTGATTTCCCAAATGCATCAATGGTAAATGTTGAAAACATTATTCCTATTCCACACCTTGGAGCTTCTACACCGGAATCAGAAGAAAACTGTGCAAAAATGGTTGTTAATCAGGTTTCTTTATACCTAGAAACAGGAAATGTTTTAAACTCAGTTAACTTTCCAAATGTTAGCCTGGATGGTAAAGGTCATAGATTTACAGCCTGTGCAGAAGGTAATAACGACTTATTACATGGTGTTACTGAAGCTCTTAAAAAAGCCGGAGTATCAGTTACTGATATGGTTAGTAAAACTAGAGGGGAAATTACCTATATTATAGTAATTACAGACAAGGAAGCTAAATCTGTTGAGGCAGAAGTTAAAAAACTTCCTGGTGTTGTTTTAGCAAGAGCAATCTAAGCTGAAATAAATCATATAAAAACCACCGTATCTGGTGGTTTTTATTTTTATAAGTATAATAAAATTATGACATATCTTGTTATTTACACTATTACTTTAATAACATCAGCTTTTGCATTTGGTATAGTAACAGCACAATATATTAGATATAGAACGAAACTTTCCTATATCATTTTGCTTTTCTTACTCTCTCTAATGTTAATATCATCAGGATTCTACATATCATCCGGTATAAATTTGATTCCCGAAAAATACAGTAACAACCTATCAATTATTAGAATTATATTTATTCTTTCAGGTTCTCTTCTTAATATAGGAGTCCTTCCATATTTAATTTCATCACTTATCCAGAGGATTATACCATATCTCTGGAAGATAATATTTGCCCTTTGGACCGGAATTTATCTTATACTTTCTGTTGCAACATTTTTAACATCTTCATCTATTAAAATTGAAATTATACTATCAATAATGCAACTGGTATCTATACTTGTATCCCTGATAGTACTCGGTGTCAAACTGAGAAAAATTAATAAAATATGGTGGTATAGATCATTAAAATTCTTTTTAATTGCAAGTTCATGTTTTTTGCTTTTTCTACTTCTTGATATTTTAACTTCTCTCTTCAATATTAATCTTTTAAAAAGTTTAGATAACATAACCATACCTGTTTATATGCTCTTTCTTAATATTGGGATTACACATTTTTCAATAAGATATCTATCCAAATCTGTAATGATAAGTAATGACCAGTTAACTGAAAATTGCATTAACTTCTATCTTTTAAGTCCAAGAGAAACTGAAATTGTTGAATGTACCATAAAGGGTTCTTCTAATAAAGATATTGGAGAGAAATTATTTATATCTCCTAAAACAGTGGAAAACCATTTAACTAATATCTACAAAAAAACAGGAACTAAGGGCAGATATGAACTGTTAGAACTGGTTAAAGAGTGGAAAAACAATTAGGGGATTCCCCCCAAAATGACGGATTTGGGGTTTTTACCCATAGGCTTGTTGCCTATTTGGCTCCATAATACAAAAAAATATGGGAGTTTATATGAAAACATCAACTTACAAAAAAATCAGACTTGCGGTCTTAACATTTTCGACAATGCTTTTCCCTGTAACCTTTTATTACCTTTCCCCGGTAATATCAATGCAGGGTAGTTATTTCGGAGTTGTTTCAGGTAGCCTTATAGTATTTATAGTTTTACTAATTCTATCAATATTTCTTGGGAGAAGTTTCTGCTCATGGCTCTGTCCTGCAGGAGGAATTCAGGATCAGATTGCACAAAGTAGAACAAAGAGAGTTAATGTAAAGAAGATTTCATGGATAAAATACCTTATATGGGGATCCTGGCTGGGAGGACTCCTTTTTTTATTCAAAAAATCCGGAGGAGTTAATAGTATTCAGATTGCTTATGCAACAGAGCATGGATTTTCAACAACCTCACTACCTGCGTTAATTGCCTATAGTTCTGTAATTATAGTATTTATTCTTCTAAGTTTAATATTTGGAAAAAGGACAGGATGTCATACAATATGCTGGATCTCCCCTTTTATGATAATAGGTAAAAAGTTATCTGAATTCCTTAAAATACCTTCCTTTCACTTAAAAACAGAGAAGAATCTCTGTGTTCATTGTGGTAAATGTAATATTAGCTGTCCTATGAGTCTTAATGTTGAAAAACTACTGGAATCCGATGCTATTATTGATAATAACTGTATTCTTTGCGGTGAGTGTAAAGAAGTTTGTCCTAAAAATCTGTTTAGCTGGAAATTTGGAGCTGTAAACAAAAAATAATCTGCTGGAAACTTTTATATAATTTTTTTATTATATCTCATGAACAAAATCAGACAATTTATAAATGTAATTTACATGGCCAGAATAAGTATTGTAATGGTAACTCTAATGGGTATCATGCTCCTAAAAGTTCCCCAGGCTAAGGATGCAATTATTGCCCTGGGTAATTTTGCTAATATTTTTCAATACATCTTTTTTTCAGTAATAGGAATACTCTGGGCTCTTTCAAACTGGTATTGGCCCAGATCATTTTATTACATGGAGTATCATAAGGAAGAGGGTTTAACAAATCAGGATATATTAACAATAAAACTGACTCCAAGAATAATTGGTGCTCTATCTCTATTACTAATTGGAGTTGTGACACTTAAAGAGTCAGTCAACATAACCCCGGATGAGAATGGAAAGAACCCCCTAATTGCCGTTGGAATTTTATTTATTTTTTTAACTCTAATATTTATTTTCTTCGTATTTTTTAGAAGAAAGATATTTAAAATGAATTCTATCGGTGAGACGACATCAGCTTTAAATGAGGTAAATGGTATTATTCCATTTAAAAATCTACCAGTGATAACAAAAAAAGTTCTAATAATATCCACTATAATTTCAGGCATTTTCTTGGCAATTATTACAGCATTACCAATACAATCAACAAGAATTCTAGGGGATGGAGCTACAGTTCTACTATTAACTTTTACAATATGGATACCATTTCTCTTCTGGATTCAGTATCTTGGTCTACGTTACAGACTACCAACCTTTATTTTTATAGGAATAATAATTTTAGTTTTCAGCAATTTTAATGGAAATACAAATGTTAGACTTGTAAATGAAATAAAATCAGAAAGGGAGAGTATATATAATCACTACAAAGAAAATTTTGGAAACAGACCTAAGCCAATGGTTTTTATATTATCTGAAGGAGGAGGAATAAGAGCTGCTTACTGGAGCAGTACCCTACTTTCCAGACTGGATAAGGAACTCCCGAAACTTAGAGATTCAATTTTTGCTATCAATGGAGTCTCTGGAGGTGCTTTTGGTGCAACAGTTTATCTGTCTCTGCTACAGAATTTTAAGGGTAATAGCAGTGAACTTCAGGACACTGCAAAAAAAATTGTTGGAAAAGATTATCTTTCCCCTGTAATTGGTGCAATGTTAACAAGGGGTATACTGCAGTTTATAATACCTACACCAATAGAGCAGTTTGACCATGCCAAGGTTTTTGAAAATTCCTGGGAATATTACTGGAAAGAGATAACAGGTAACAGTTTCTTTTCCCAATCTGTAGACAAACTCTGGGATAACAGTGTTAAACTTCCACCTATTTTTATTAATTCCACCAGAGTTGAAGATGGTTATCCTTTTATAGTAAGCAGCCTAAAATTAAAAAATGATATTATACAGGATTTATACAACTATCTTCCACCAGAAAAAAACCTAAGAATCAGTACTGCATCCCTTCTATCTGCGAGATTTCCCTATGTTGGCCCTGCAGGAACAATCAACTACATAGATGGGGAAGAAGATATTACCATGGGTTTAGTAGATGGTGGGTATTTTGATAATACCGGATCAAATACAACCTATGAAATTTTAATGGAACTCTACGAAACCGGGAAATATAAGTATAAAAATAATCCCCCAATTATTATTTACATAAAAAATGGAAGTGATACTGAAGATATTAATCAATCAGGAAAGTCTCTACTATACCAAATTATGGCTCCAATAAATACAACTATGCAAATCAGAGACTCTAATACTAAGAACGACCTTAAAAGAGTTCAGGAACTTGTAGATTTTCTAGGAGGAGAGTTTTATACCTTCTCACTTGAGGAGCAGAAAATTTATAATACAGAGATTCCTTTAGGATGGGCTCTATCCCAAACCACACAAAATGAGATAGATAAAAGAGTTGATTATATAATAAATAGCAGCGATACCTTTGCTAACCTTAAATTGGATTTAAATGATTTTACATATTAGTATTTTAAAGCTATAGTTAATCAGGGAGATATAAATGAACGTAGTTATTACCGGTAGCACAAGAGGTATAGGTCTGGGGCTTGCAAAGGAATTTCTTAAATTGGGACACAATGTTTTAATACATGGCAGAGACAGGGCATTATGCGAAAATGTGGTCTCATCTCTAAAAACTCAATACACGGATAGATTAATACATTTATACTCCTGCGATGTTACAAACTATAACTCAATGGAACGGATGTGCTGGGAGGCAAACAGGTTTTTCGGCTCTGTAGATATCTGGATTAATAATGCAGGTATTAATCAGAATGTTAAATCAGTAGCGGATAATGACCTTGAAAATATTGATAGGGTAATTGATGTAAACCTAAAGGGTGCAATATACGGAACACAGATTGCTTCCAGAATAATGTCCCAAAATGGTGGATATATTTATAATATGGAAGGTTATGGAAGTAACGATATGATGACAAAAAATATGACCTTCTACGGAACTTCCAAAAGAGCTGTTACCTATTTTACAAAATCTGCAGCCCTTGAAATGAAGGATACACCTGTTAAAATTGGTCTGCTAAGTCCTGGGATGGTTATAACGGAACTTCTACTCTCCTCACTTCCGGAAGATCAGAATGCAAGAGAAAGAGTATATAAATTCTATAACATTCTTGCTGACAAGCCAGAAGTTGTAACTAAATTTCTTGTAAAGAAAATATTGAAAAACAGAAAAAACTCCGCATCAATTAAATGGCTGACCACAGCAAAAGCATCTTTCAGATTTTTTAAGAGTATTTTTATTAAAAGAGATCTATTTAGCGAGTAATTTATCAAGCTCCCCTCTTGCATCCAAGGCATATAGGTCATCACAACCTCCGACATGGAAGTTTCCAATAAAAATTTGAGGAACTGTTGTCATACCATTGGATTTAAGTAACATCTCCTCCCTCAGTTCATTATTACCCTCTACATTTATCTCGGTAAAATCAACACCTTTACTCTTTAACAGCCCCTTAGCCCTTACACAATAGGGACAGACTGTTTTTGTATACATTATTATTTTATCCATAATCTTCTCCTTATAATTAAGATTATAATACATTTCATGTATACCTTTATCAACAAATCGATATCTCTTTATATGGATTAACTCCTCTGCTTATTTCTAAATATTAGCAAAATAAATCTCTTATATGCTTTATGTAGTAGGAAAAAAAGTATTTCGCTAAGAGTTATCCATAAAAATATCCATTTTATAGTTGTAGACAGAGAAGCGGAAAAAAGTAGATATTCTGACTTCAATGGAAACATTTGGGTATTAATTGTCATTGTAATATTTTCAATTATGTCCATTAATCCTCGTACCAGTGGGGGTATAACTACAAAATAAAAAAGGGAATCCTTTTTATATGATTTAAATAATCTATAAAGTACTGTAGCCTGAAGGAAGAAAAATGAAATAATCAGGATATAATCCAAGGAAAGTAACCGTAAATAGAGTTCTCTTCCTGCAGCCCCAATTATTGAAAGATAGTTATGGATAAATGCCGGTGAATTAATGAAATTCATATCTAACATACTCTCTCCAGTAATTTTTTTGAAAAAACTCTTTCCAAAGAAACTATTCTCCATTAAAAAAATTGATACAAAAAAAGCCATACTTACAAATTTTCTAAGTTTCTTCTCTGACAAAATTTTAATCATATTTATAATTTTATTCATACTGTTCACTTCCTTTTTAAAAATGTTATCTTATTTATATAAGACATCAAGTATACTGCAGGTATACTTAGAATACTAGCGGTATAGCTAGCATGTCAATATTTTTTGAAGGGAAATTATGGAATTGACAAGAAAAGAACAAGAACAAATTAAAAGACGACAATTAATATTAGATGCGGCTACAGTTATCTTCGCTAGGGACGGGTATGAGAATGCTTCTATGAACGAAATTGCACAAAAATCAGAATTTACAAAAAGAACAGTATATCAATATTTCATAGATAAGGCAGATCTATACTTATCAGTTTTATTACCCTTATATGCAAAAATGAAAGAGACACTACTAGATAATAAGCATGTATATACTAATGGTTATGAGTTAACAAAGAAGAGTATTTATGCTTACTATCATTATTATAAAAACAATTTGAAAACCTTTAAAATTATGTACGATATTGGAACTGTACGTAAAATTACACAAAATCCTAAAATCGAAGATTTTCTTGATATTGATAAACAACTAACAGAAGCATTAATTAACTGTATAGAATTAGGTCAAAAGGATGGATCTATCTCCACCAGACTTGATTCCAGATCTACTACAATATATTTAAAATTTCTTCTGACAGCAAGTTTTGACAAACTGGTAAGTGTAGGAGAATATTATGCGGCACATAATAAAAAAGATCTGGATGTTTTTACTAATGAATTACTCCAAGTAATTCTTGAAACAATAAAACCCTAATTATAATAACAACTTAACCATGAAATTCCTCCTTAATATACTCAATTAATTTTCTATCATAATCTTCTATATGGTCAATTAGTGAAACAAAAAGAACCTTCTCTATATCCATATTAAAATTTCTGCTTTTATCAATTTTAGAAATATTATCCACCATTTTACTGTGGGCTTTTATATGTTTTTTCTCATCTGGATAGTTATACTGTTTAAATAGTTTCTCTTCATTCTCATTATGCTCCATAATATCCTCAAGAACTCTACTAAACAGCATCTGAACAGTCTCCTGATCCATACCCCTTTTAACAGCGTCAACAAACTCAAAGCAGACAAGAAATAGATCCTGATGCTCTTCATCAAGCATTTCATCACCAACAGAGTAACTCTCTTTCCAGAAAAACAGGGAAGACGGATCTATTTTGTTGGATATCTGCTGATTACCTGAAACAACAAAAAGAAGTTCATCATTCTCACTTACAGACACTCCATTTTCAGGATTCTGGATTTCATTATTGCTTCCATGCTTTTTTAATGAAACAATATTCAATAATTTAAGGTTCTTTTTTAAATCACCAACAGTTGTTACACTTCCACCGTAATGTTTATAATGTTTTAGAGCATACCCCATCACCGTACTGCTTATTTCCCTGGTTTTATCTGATTCGCTACTATCTAGCTGCTTTTTAATAAGATGAGCAATCTGTTCCCCACCCATCTTTATTGGGTAAACTACTGTGTTAGCCCCTGCTCTTACTAGTCGACTCTCAATATCAGCTTTATATCCCCTGGCAATTATAAAAATTTCCCTGTTTAACTCCCTGGCAGCAAGAGAGACATACATATTTAATGAATCATCTCCCATACTCATTACTATGCCTTTGGCACTCTTAATCCCTGCCTGAAGCAGTGTTTCATCGTAGGTAGCCTTTCCAACAACAGTCAGGAAACCCTTTGACTCTGCCCATTTTGCAACAGTTTCGTCATGTTCAACTACAACAAATTTAATACCGGAATCGTGGAGAGTTGAACATATTGCACTCCCAACCCCTCCATAACCACAAATTATGTAGTGCCCTTTTAATCTATTTATCTTTTTTAACATTTTATTAACTCCAAAAAAATTTTGTAGACGACTCTCCAGAAAGGCTTTGGCCAGCTGAGTTGCAAATACTGCTGCTGCCCCCAATCCGGTAAAAATAAGAATTACAGTAAAGATCTTTCCTGCATGGGAAAGTGGTTTTGTCTCTCCAAAACCAACTGTAGTAATTGATATTGCAGTCATATAAAAAGAATCAAACAGCGACCATCCTTCAATTAAAACATAACCCATGGTTCCAAAGATAAATATTATCAAAATAAGTAGTAAAATTTTTATTGTTTTCACACAGAGATTTTAATAGATAAATCATAATAAATACATATTTACAAAGATAAAATATTTCTGACTTGACTCGTAAAACACATGAGTTTAGATTACTACAATGAAAAAAACTTTTATACATTTATCAATTCTTCTTTTTGCATTAACATCTTGCAAGAATGAAGACTTAATCAATAATTCAACTCTATTTACACCAGTAACACATACAATCTCATTATCTGAAAACTATATTGATGGAAGTACTCCCAAATACTCTAATATTATGCCTGGGGATATAGTTATTATAGAACCTGGAAAAAGGGAGTATCTAAAATTCCAGAACTTTAAAGGTAGTGAAAGCCAATATATAACATTTACAAATGGAGCTGGACAGGTCTTAATTGAAAATGACCTGAGTTACGGCATAGCCTTTGAAAACTGCCAATTTTTCAGATTTTTAGGGAATGGAGAGAGTTCTATAGATTATGGTATTAAAATTGGAAGAACAGGTGCCAGTGCATCCGGGTTAGGACTTTCCAAACTCTCTTCTGATTTTGAAATTGCATATATAGAGATTGCAAATACAGGTTTTGCAGGAATTATGAGTAAATCTGATCCTGTAGCAGACGGAACAGCAAACAGAGGTAATTTTACACAGAGAAATACAGTATTTCACGATAACTACATCCACGAAACAAAGGGAGAAGGTTTTTACCTAGGTTATTCCAGATTTTTTGAATATAAGGGATATCTTGCCCATGAGATACACGGGATAAAAGTTTATAACAATCTGGTAATAGACACAGGTCTTGATGGTATACAAGTAGGTTGTGCTACTCAAAATTGTGAAATATATAACAACACAATAATTGGTAGCGGAAAAAGCAAAGAATTTGGTCAGATGAGTGGGATACAGGTTGGAGGAGGAACAACCGGCAAAGTATATAATAATCTGATTAAAGATGGATCCGGAATCGGAATATTTCTGCAAGGTTATGGAGATAATGAAGTTTATAATAACACAATTGTCAATGCCGGCTGGAATTATGCCCCTACAACAATAGAAAACTCAGCAATCTATGGAATATTTTGTACTGATGATGAAACAACCAGGGAAAACAGTTTTTATAAAATTAGAGATAATCTAATAATATCCCCAAAAACAGACGGGATAAGATCCTACAGTAAAAAGACCAAACAGGAATTTACAGACAATAGTATAATAAATCCAGGGGCAATTCAGGTTTATGAGAATGATAACACTAGCAGAACAAGAGCTGATGCCTTTATTTTCTTGGGAAATTCCAGTGTAAAAAGCCAATCGACACTATCTGGTAATAAATTTATTAGTTATTAGGCCAACCATTTATTATAATTTACGAATAATAGATGTATGAGAGATAAAAAGTTAAATATTGATAAAATTTGGATTGAATATCACCCCAAAATTCAGGTCTATTTAAAGCAGATATCACCTGAAAAAGATAACTATGAAGACATGGCATCAGAAGTCTTACTCTCTGTTTTTGAGAATCTGGATAATTATAATAACGACTACTCTTTATCTACCTGGATATATACCATAGCTCGAAACAGACAGATAGATTATATAAGAAAGACAAAACATCAACTTATAGAATACAAAGAGGAGCTGGACTTTCATGAGAACACTCCTGAACAGGAATTAATAAATCATTATGATATTATTCAGATTAGATATGCCATTACCAGGTTAAAACCGGAACAGAGAGAACTAATATACCTCTATTATTATGAAGATTTAAATTACCGGGAAATAAACAGTATTACTGGAGTTCCCCAAGGAACCCTGAAGTGTAGAATGTTTAATGCCCGGAAGAGTATAAAAGAGATAATTAACAGGAGTGAGAACAATGAAAGAGATAATTAAAAGCTACTTCCAGGAAGAAGTATCCAAATTAAAAACTCCCCCAATACCAAAATTTAATAAAAAGAGAACAATTAATCCATGGGAGAACCTGTTACTGGCAGCATTGGCAGTAGCTTCTCTGGTTATTGTATATATACCATCTAACTACTCATCAGAAATAAGAGCAGTTAGTCTATCAAAAGAGCTAAAAGTTGCACTGGAGAATGATTTTACCCGGGTAATTCAAGGTGTAAACTTTTATGTAGAATTGAAAATAGGAGATAAAAATGAATAAAAAAAGATTTACGTTTTTGTTATTATTTGTAGTTGCTATGGTAGTTTTTGGAACTTGTATTGGTGGAAATAGTATTTTACTATACCTTGATATTCCTTCCCTGGTTCTGGTTCCAATTTTACCCTACATAATAGCTTCCTTTATTTACCCATTTAATGAACAGAGAAAATTTAACAGGGAAATTTTTGCTGTAAATCGCCCAGGGGATAAACAGGAATTACTAAATGCAGTTAATTTTTATAAACTCTTGAGAATTTTAACAATATTCTCTGCTGTTTTTGGAACTTTAATTGGATTTATAGGAATTCTTGGAGCCTTCTCTTCAATAGAAAACAATGATACATTTGCACAAAACTTTGGAGTACTCTCCATTTGCAGTTTTTATGGAATTGTTTACCTGATTGCAATTGTTGAACCTCTTGGAGCTGCAGCTAAAAAAAGGCTTAATGAGTAAATTAGACTGGAGGAAGTTTACTTCCTCCACTATAATAATTATCAAGGAGTCAAGATGAATTTCTTTGTAATTGTTATTGGTCTTTCTAACCTATTGGTCTCACTTATAGTAAGTATTGGTACTATCTATTTTACTTTCAGGTTCCTCCACTTTATAACCAGGGATATTGATGATATTAAAGAGTTAAAAAATAATAACTACTCAGTAGCCATTTACAATGCTTCTATATTATTTTCAGTTGCTTTAGTAGTTAAAAGCTCAATACAGGGGGCAGTTTCTGCCATTACCCTGCTACTTAGTAAAACAGACTATATTATTTGGGATTTTCTTAAAACCTTTGGTGTCATGGTTGCCCAGATACTGCTGTCTGGTATAATAGCTTTCTTTGGTGTATTTATTGGTATTCAGGTCTTTACCTCTTTAACTCGTAGTATTGATGAATTTAAGGAAGTTAAAAAAAACAATATATCTATAGCAATTATAGTCTCAGTAATAATAGTTATTATAGCAATATTTATATCACCTGCTGTTAAAACAATTGTAGAGGGACTTGTACCTTATCCATCAATTATAAAAAATCCAAACTAGGAATACACCTTGAAAAGTAAAAAACCTGGAGGATGTTTAACAACACTTTATCTGCTGATTATATCTCTGATAATTGTAATTAATCTTTTGCCCGAAAAAAAACAGGTTATTTATAATGAGTTTTCGAATGATAATTTAATCTATGGTAATAATATATATACAATACTTGATGGTGGGGAGAATGAATCATTATCAGAATTTAACTGGAGATTTAAAACTTCAAAACTAAAAACTAAAGATATGCATCTTAATATAGAGATAGATAATCAAAATGTTGAAGATGCAATGCTCATTCTTGAGTCACTATACTATCTAACCATTAAAGATTTGCAAATTACAGTTGATATAAAGGATAATCCGGAACTATATGCCGCACAGTACTGGAGTGGCATGTACAGGGAACTTTTTAGTAAAACCAACAGTCAAATAGAGAGAATAAGTAGTGCTTTCTTACAGATTGCAGAAAATGAAATATTAAATAACCAGGATCTTTTGCAGTTATGTATAACTTTTGTACAGAATATTGAGTATAAGGTCCCATCAGAGAAGCTGGGTATAATACCACCAATAGTCTCA
The DNA here is from genome assembly GCA_003247135.1 of Spirochaetales bacterium. Taxonomy (GTDB): domain Bacteria; phylum Spirochaetota; class Spirochaetia; order DSM-2461; family DSM-2461; genus Thiospirochaeta. Next base: position 27,166 of record QKAW01000009.1, read on the forward strand.
ATTGCCCGAGAGTATGGGGACTGTGATACAGTTTCAATCCTGCTTATCTCACTATTAAATGGTCTAGGTTATGAAAGTGTAATATATTACAGTAGAGATTATCGCCATGCCATGATTGGAATTAATACCAGTGGTACAGGTTTCTACAAAACCCATAACGGGAAAAATTACTACTTTCTTGAAGTTACAAATCCAGGATGGTCTATTGGTCAAATTTCATCAGATATGCAGGATATTTCCAAATGGACCCTTATCGATCTATAATTAAGGAATGCAGATAATATTCCGGGAAACCTCGGCAAAGATATTTTTGCTAATAAAAAAATTGTTGATATCATACAATAAACAATTTAGTATGATTTATGCTCAAAAATAAGAAAGTAAGAATATTTAAAAAACTAATTGCTATGCATTTTCAAATCTTTTTGAACTATAAATGGGGATTTTTAATAACTCTTTTTATTGTACCAATATATATGTTAGTTGATTTTCTGGTATTTAAAGCAATATATAGTCACAATGGTAATAACATTATATTGGGATACAATTTAAAGCAGATGGTATGGTACTTTATATGCGTTCGTTTTACATACCAACTAATCTGGAACTTCACTGATCAGAGCCTTTCTAACAAAATAATAAGCGGCGATCTGTTGATTGATCTTCTTAAACCTGTATCAGTTTCTACCATAGAGTTAACCCATGCCATATCACTTAGACTTGCAGGGGTTCTTTTTGAGTTTATCCCGGGATTAATACTTTATAGTCTAATTTACTTTCCGGACTTTCTAACACCCTTATCCCTACTTAGGTTTTTATCTGTAATACTCTTCTCTTTTTTGCTCTATTTTAAACTGAACTACCTGGTAGGAACCCTTGCCTTTTATACTAAAAATAATAGCTCTTTTATAGCTATAAAAAATATAATCTTTGGTTTCTGTGGAGGAGCTTTAATACCTCTTGATTTTTTACCACAGGTGGCACAAAAAGTACTGCACTACCTACCTTTTGAATATATATTTTATTGGCCAATACAGTTTTTTCTAAATAGGGAGTTGGTAAACCTTGATCTTTGGTTAAAAACTATATTTATTCAGTTTTTATGGGTAATTATCCTATCAATTGCAAGCAGATTATCTTATAACTCTGCATTAAAACACTTTTGTGCAGTAGGTTAGGAGAGATTATGAAAAGCATTATTAAAATATTTAGATACTTTATAAAATATAGTAAACTTACAATTGCAAGGCAGATGCAATACCGACTTAACTTTTTTTTAAGCACAACAATTGCCCTTGTTGGAACCTCAATTGGTCCTCTGATACAGCTTCTGATTGTTACAAATACCAGAGGATACCCAGGGTGGACACTGGAACAGGTATTTCTTTTTCAGGGTATTCTGCTTTTTACATCAGGTTTTTCAAATATGTTATTTGGCAATGTAAAAAACCATATTATTGGTTTAGTAAGAAAAGGAGACCTGGATGTATTACTACTAAAACCAATACCAACTATTGGCACTATAATTAGCAGTGGATTCAATCTGGAACAGTTAGGTTCAATCTTTGCTGGTTTATGGCTAATAATATGGGCATCACTTAAATTAAATATAGTTTTATCACCGCTTATGTTAATAGCTTTTTTTATAGCTATTTTATCCGGGATAATAATACACATGGCAATAAATATAATATTTTCAGCTATTGCTGTAAAAATAGTTTTTACCGGTAGATTGGCAGAGATATTCCATGCTATTTCTGGTTTTGCCAACTACCCTCTTGAGTTATTCCCTAAGGCTGTTCAAATAGTTTTTCTCTTCCTTATACCATTTGCAGTAATGGTATATATACCAACCAGAGTTTTACTGGGTCATATAAGCATAAATATTATAACAATATTTGCAGTAAGTATAATGTTCTTCTTAATAAGTTTACTTATTTGGATTAAAAGTATCAGAAAATATTCAAGTGCAGGGGGCTGATAGATGTCAGATATTATAATTAAAATTGATAAATTAACAAAAACATATAGTGTAATAGAGAGAACTAAAACAGGTTTATGGAATTCTTTCAAATCCCTTTTTAAAAGGGAGTATAAATCAGTTGAAGCTGTAAAAGGTATATCTCTTGAGATTAAAAACGGTGAAGTTTATGGTTTTATAGGTCCAAACGGAGCTGGAAAATCTACTACAATAAAAATGATCTCCGGGGTACTTACCCCAACATCGGGAGAATCAAAGATTATGGGTTTTACACCATGGAAGGAGAGGGTTAAATATGTGGAGAATATTGGAGTCCTGTTTGGTCAAAAAACTCAACTCTTTTGGGATCTACCAGCTATTGAGAGTTTTGAACTTGCGAAAGAGATATACTCAATTCCTGATGATATTTACAGAGAGAACCTGGACTTTTTTATAGAGGTTTTAAAACTAAAAGAGGTTATTGGAAAACCGGTAAGGCAACTCTCTTTAGGAGAGAGAATGAAGTGTGAATTCTGTTATGTAATGTTACATAACCCTCCTGTTGTTTTTTTAGATGAACCAACTATTGGTCTTGATATTATATCCAGAGATGCTATTAGAGAGTTTATAAAAAAGGTTAACAGGGAGAGGCAAACAACATTTATTGTTACAACCCACGACCTGAGTGACATAGAGGATCTTTGCCAAAACCTTTGCATTATTAACCATGGGGATATCGTATATAACGGAACTATTCATGATCTAAAAAAGTACTCATCAGATTTAAAGCGGATAGAGTTAAACTCGACAGATGAGATTGATTATAATCTCCTGAAGGATTTTAAATTAATTGAGAAATCAAAATTCAAAGCCATTATTGAGATTAATATTACAGAAAAAAGTCTAAAAGATGTTATGAAAATTATATTTGACGAGACAGGTATTCACGATATTAATGTTAATAATATCCCTATAGAAGAAGTTATTAAACGAATTTATCATAAAGGTTAGTTCCCGAGATTATAGAATTTCTGATAAAACTAATTTTCTTCGAACTAAAGTGAGCCCTTTCGTCAATACAAATCCTTTATAGTTTAAGGTGTATCATCCATTAATATTATTATGCAGCCATTTGTACTACATTAAATACAGAATAATATATTTCATCCGGAGTCTGATAATCCAGAGACTGATGAAACC
>QKAW01000053.1 GCA_003247135.1 Spirochaetales bacterium
CTCTTAAAAATAGGTTAACAGGTAGTTTTTCAAGAATCTTATATAGTTTGAATCTAGTAAAATCAGAGTGTAGATCTTTAAAAAGCATATATGATGCTTCAGTTATTTTTTGTATTGAAAATTTAAGGCTAATTTCCTGTTCAATATCATCATTATAAATTTTTGTAATATTAAAAAAAAGAAGCTTTAACTGATTTAACAGTATTTGAGAGTTGAAGGATATAACAAATGGTGAATTTAAGCCCTTCCAGGCAAAGTTTTTTAAAAATTCAATAGCCTCAAGATCCCTGTCATCTACCCAGCCTTCTTTAATTGTTGAGGTAATCTCTTTTATATATCTTTTTTTTAATCTAAAGAGAATTAAAGGTGCAATAATTAATCTCATAACAAGAGGTATGACAATTACTGGAATTAGTATTGAAACTGCTTGATTTATTAAACTATTCATTAAAAAAATCTAGAACTCTGTTAACTGATGTTTCAGGAGAGAAGTCATTGCTTGAAAAAATAACACCTCCAGCCATCTCTTTGTGTCCTCCTCCAGCCCCTATTGATTTTGTCATAACTCTGACGGCTTCCGAAGCACTCCATTGTGGGTTCTCATTTCTAACAGAGATTGAAATAGAGTTATTGTTTTTTGCAAAAAATATAAAGAGGTTAATCTCTTTTGCTGAAAGGATAAAATCTCCTAAAATTCCCATAAGGTTTGTTTCGCACCCCTGATCAAAATACAACCAGGCTATGTTTTTGTATCTTTTTAATGAATTAATAGCCTTATTAAAAAATGCAAAATCAGAAAGTTGAATATTGTTTCTTAAATGCTTGCTGACCATTTCGTTATCAGCATAACTATATAAATAATGGAATGCATTTACATCTTTATCAGTGACCTTTCTGGTAAGCAGATCAGTATCTCTGCTAATACCAATTTTTAAAGCACTGGCAACATCCTTTTGAATAGTAAGATTTTTTTCAATAAAGTAGGTTGTTATTATTGTTGAGCATGAACCTGTGCTTTCTTCAATTTGTAAATATGGCACATCCTCAGGTTCACTTACAATATGGTGGTCTATAACTGCTATTTCAAAACCCGGAAGGTCAGTGACATTCTTGCTGCCTTTACACCCATCTACGATAACGATCAGATCTTCTTCCGATATATTATTACAATATTTTTCTACATTAATATGCAAATCTGAGATCATTGTTTTTAAAGCTTCTCTCTGTATATCTCCACAATAAGTAATTTGAGAGCTGATTCCAAAATTTTCCATGAAATTTTGCAAACCAAAAGCAGAAGCTATTGCGTCGGGATCAGGGAAGTCATGAGTCTGAATGAATATTCTTTTATCACTTTTTTTTAGTACTTTTAATAATTCATCAATCATAATAATGGATATTATACTAAAATTCTGTTAATTGTATCTATAGTAATGGCTAGGGTATTGCAGAAAGATTAGTGTAAATGTATAATCCGGAATACTTTATAAATATTTAGATTTTAAATCGAATAAGATAATTAACGAGAGGTTGTGTTATAATGGCATATGAATTAAGTAAACTGAGAAATATCGGAATTAGTGCTCATATCGATTCTGGTAAGACTACATTAACAGAAAGAATTTTATTTTTCTGTGAGAAGATCCACGCTATTCACGAAGTAAGAGGAAAAGACGGAGTTGGTGCAACTATGGACTCTATGGAGCTGGAGAAAGAGAGAGGTATTACAATTGCTTCTGCTGCAACCAGTGTTCAGTGGAAAAATACACCAATTAACATTATTGATACTCCGGGACACGTTGACTTTACAATTGAGGTAGAGAGATCTTTAAGGGTTTTAGATGGTGGTATTTTAGTTCTTTGTTCTGTTGCCGGTGTTCAATCACAATCTATAACAGTTGATAGACAGTTAAAAAGATATAAAGTTCCAAGAGTTGCATTTGTTAATAAATGTGATAGAACTGGAGCAAACCCATACAGAGTTAAGGATCAGTTAAGAGATAAACTTAACTTAAATGCAGTTATGGTTCAGATTCCTATTGGTCTTGAAGAGAAACACGAGGGTTGTGTTGACTTGGTAGAGATGAAAGCGTACTACTTTGATGCTGATGAGAGACATGGTGTAAGAGTAGAGGCTATTCCTGCAGATTTAGCTGATGAAGCAGCTGAAAAAAGAGAAGAGCTTCTTGATGCAGCGTCAATGTTTGATGATGCTATAATGGAATTAATGATGGAAGGTGAAGAAGTTCCTTCTGATATGTTAAAAGCTGCTATTAGAAAAGGTGTATTAGCTCTTGAGCTTTGTCCTGTTTTTGTTGGTTCTGCTTATAAAAATAAAGGTGTTCAACCTTTACTTGACGGTGTAACAAACTACTTACCATGTCCAACAGACGTTACAAATATTGCTCTTGATTTAGATAATGAAGAGAAAGAGGTTGTTTTAAAAGCTGATGATAGTGCGAAAACTGTTGCTTTAGGTTTTAAACTTGAAGATGGACAGTTTGGTCAATTAACTTATGTTCGTGTTTATCAGGGTATGCTTAAAAAAGGTGGCGAGTTAGTAAACACAAGAACACAGAAAAAATTCAAGATTGGTCGATTAGTAAGAATGCACTCAAACAATATGGAAGATATTGCTGAAGCGCAATCAGGTGATATTGTAGCTCTTTTTGGTATAGAGTGTGCTTCAGGAGATACATTCTGTCATCCGGATTTAAACTACTCATTAACATCAATGTATGTTCCAAATGCCGTAATTTCACTATCTATTAAACCTGTTGATAAATCAGCATCTGATAAGATGGCAAAAGCACTTAACAGATTTACTAAAGAGGATCCAACATTCAGAACTTTTGTTGATAAAGAGTCAAACGAAACAATTATTTCAGGAATGGGTTATGTTGAGAGAATGAAGAGAGAGTATGGTGCTGTTGTAGAGACAGGTGCTCCACAGGTAGCTTATAGAGAGACAATTACTACATCTGCTGAATTTAACTATACTCATAAGAAGCAATCAGGTGGTTCCGGACAGTATGCTCGAGTAGCTGGAATCATGGAGCCTCTTGAAGAGAATAACTACGAATTTGTAAATATGATTAAAGGTGGTGTTATTCCAACAGAGTATATTCCATCATGTGATAAAGGTTTCCAATCTTCAATGGAAAAAGGTCACTTAATTGGTTTCCCTGTTCAAAACATTAAAATGACTATCAATGATGGTCAGTATCACCAGGTTGACTCTTCAGATATGGCTTTCCAGATTGCAGCAAGAGGTGCATTTAAAGAAGCTTATATGAAAGCAAATCCTTGTATTCTTGAACCAATTATGAAGGTATCTTTAGAAGGACCATCAGAGTTCCAGGGTAACTTATTTGGTTTAGTTAACCAGAGAAGGGGTATGATTCTTGGTTCAACAGAAGAGGGTAATAACTGTGTTGTTGAAGCTGAAGTTCCATTAAGTGAAATGTTTGGTTTCTCAACAGTTCTTCGATCTTCTACTCAAGGTAAAGCAGAATTCTCAATGGAAGTTGCTAAATATGGTCGAGTACCAAACTCAATTGCAGATGAATTAATGAAGAAATACGCAGAAGAAAAAAAAGCTAATAACTAATTTTCTTTTGATTTATGAGGGCAGTCCAACAGGGACTGCCTTTTCTATTTATAATTTTTAAAAAAAAGAGTTATAATTAAAGCATGAAAAAGTTTTTCTTTTTATTAATTGCAGTATCACTTTTTAGTTGTAACTCATTTTATAGGGATAATGAGCTCTCGGGTACTACTAAAATATTGGTTTTGCATTTTGATAATTATTATGAAAAAACGCCCTCCAGTGAGATAATTATTAATAACAAAAAAAGTATAAAGAGTCTTTTAAGACTATTGTCACTTTTGCCAAATAAAGAAGTTAGAAACAAAGAATTTCATGTTTTTAATACAAAAAAAAGTATTTTAAAATTTTATACCAGTGAAAGTGTTATTAACATAACTGTGGTAGATAACAGAGTCTCATTTTCTGACTATAATTACATAAAATACAACTCATTGTGGGAGAAGTTACTAGTAAAGAAGATTAGTAATTTGTAATTTATTTTAGTTATAGAGCTCTATAACTGTTTAGTATTTTTACTAAAACATATAGAATATTTACACTTATGAAAAGAGTTATTAGAAAACTACCACTTATTTTTGTATACTTTATAATTGTATATTTTAGTGTAAAAAAAACATCTGGAGAACCACCCCTTTTTAATAATATTGATAAGCTGCAACATTTTATTGCCTATTTTACTTTAGGGTTTACAGCACTATTCTCATTAAATAGCAAAAAAAATAGAGTTATTATTCTAATTGCCAGTCTTTTATTGGGAATTTCTCTGGAATATATACAAGGGATATTGCCATATAGAGATATGTCATTTGCTGACGGTTTAACAAATGCTTTTGGTATTATTTGTGGTGCATTATTATATTTAAAAATTGAAAAAAAAATAAACTCGTTACTGATTTTTTTAAAATTAGATAGAATTTTTATATAGATTGATAAAAAAGGATAAAAATTGAAAGAGATTTATTGGTTAGGACTAGATATAGGTTCAACTACAGTAAAAACAGTACTTGTAGAACCTGAAACAAAAAAAATTTTATACAGAGATTATCGAAGACATGGAGCAAAACAGCGAAATGTTGCAAGAATTTTATTAAAAGAGATTGTTGAAAAATTTGGAAATATAAATGTAATCCCAATACTTTGTGGAAGTGGTTCCAGATCACTTTCAGAAGAGCTAGGTGTTCCTTATATTCAGGAAGTTGTGGCCAACTCTTTAGCTGTTAGAGAGTTTTATTCCAATACCAGAGTTGCAATAGAACTTGGTGGTCAGGATGCCAAGATAACTTTTTTTCATAAAGATGAAGAATCAGACAAACTGGTAGCTTCTGATATGAGAATGAATGGTAGTTGTGCTGGAGGAACAGGTGCATTTCTTGATGAAGTTTCTACTTTGCTTAAAATACCTGTTGAGGAGCTTAATAGTGCAGCATCCAGAGGAACAAATGTTTATGACATTTCAGGTAGATGTGGCGTTTTTGCAAAAACAGATATTCAACCGTTGTTAAATCAGGGAGTTTCTAAAGAAGATCTTGCTCTATCATGTTTTCATGCTGTTGCTAAACAGACAATTGGAGGATTGGCACAAGGTTTGGAGATACATCCTCCTGTAATCTTCGAAGGTGGACCACTTTTCTTTAACCCAAAACTGGTTGATGTTTATGCTGAAAGACTTGGTTTAAAGAGTCATGATATAATAATTCCGGAAAATCAGGAAGTTCTAATCGCCTTTGGTGCTGCATTAGGTATTCCTGCAATGTTTCAGGATGCAAAAGAGTCTGAATTAGCTAAAATTATTGAAGATGAGGCTTTTGATCATCTGGATGTCGTAACAGACGGTATACAAAAGCCACCATTTTTTGAGTCAGAATCCGAATATTCTGAATTTAAAAATAGATATACACTTCCTGAAGCTCCTGAACTTGAAAAATACAAGGGAAAAGAACTTGATTTGTATCTTGGTATCGATGCTGGTTCTACAACATCTAAGTTTGTTTTTATTGATAAGGATGAAAATTTAATCTATTCATTTTATGGAAAGAACCACGGAGAACCTATAAATGTTTTAAAAGATGCACTTCTTGATTTTAAAAGAAAAGCTGATGAATTAGGTATATTGGTTAATATAATTGGAGCAGGAACTACCGGTTATGGAGAGATGCTGTTCTCAAGTGGATTTAATTCAGATTATCATATAGTTGAAACTGTAGCCCATGCTGAAGCAGCATTAAAATACTCACCAAATGCTACTTTTATTTTGGATATTGGTGGCCAGGATATGAAAGCTATATTTTTGAATAAAGGTATAGTTACGGGGATAACATTAAATGAGGCTTGTAGTGCTGGGTGTGGATCCTTTTTAGAAAATTTTGCATCATCCCTTAAAATACCTGTACATGAGATTGCGGATAGAGCATTTAAATCTAAAACACCCTCATCATTAGGTTCAAGATGTACAGTTTTTATGAATTCATCAGTTATTTCAGAACAAAAAAATGGAAAAACTCCAGATGATATTATGGCTGGATTATGTAACTCGGTTATAGAGAATGTTTTTACAAAAGTTATTAGATTATCAAATATGAAAATTTTGGGAGACAATATTGTTGTTCAGGGAGGAACTTTCAGAAATGATGCGGTTTTAAGATCCCTTGAATTGTTTACAGGCAGAAAAGTTGTCAGAGCTCCATATCCCGGAGAAATGGGTGCTATAGGAGTTGCTCTTCTTACTAAGAAAAAATGCCAGGAAAAGGGTATCGTTAAGAGTTCATTTATCAGTTGGGAACAGCTTGAAAATCTTGAATATAAACAGGAAAGTGGACTGGTTTGTAAATTATGCTCTAATAACTGTAACAGAACAAAAATCTCATTTTCAAATGGTAACTTTTTTATTACTGGTAATAGATGCGAAAAAGGAGAGATTCTAACGGATCCAAAGGACTCTGCAACTAAAGAGAAGTTAATTGCATTAAAAGAGAAGTCAATGGATGTTAAGGATCTTTTCTCTCTAAGAAGTGAGCTTCTCTTTAAAGATTATAATCCAAGCATAATAATTCCAAAAAAAGAGATTACAATAGGAATCCCAAGAGTCTTGGAATTCTGGAATTCATTTCCTTTCTGGAATGCTTTTTTTACATCCCTGGGGTTTAAAGTCGTTCTTTCTGATAAAAGTTCAATGCCTATGTTTGAGTCTGGACTTGGGTCTATTCCATCAGATACTGTATGTTTTCCTGCAAAATTATGCCATGGTCATATAAAAAATCTTATATCCAAGGGTGTTGATAGAATTTTTATGCCAATGGTATCAAGGATGGTAACAGAGAATAAACAGGCCAAGAGCCAACACTTATGTGCAGTTGTTAAAGGTTATCCTCTTGTCTTGAATATTAGCGATGATCCATTTGGGAAACATAATATTCCATTTGATAAACCTGTATTTCATTGGACAAGCGATGCATCCAGACAGGATTCTATCTCTGCTTTTATGGCCGAAACCTTTGGTTTTTCGGAAGATGTTGTACTTCAAGCAATTTCAGAGGGTGATAAAGCCTACAGAACCTTTAATAGCGAGCTTGTTTCTGCTGGAGAAAAGCTTCTAAGTGAACTTAAAGATGATGAATTTGCAGTTGTTATAGCTGGAAGACCATATCATTCTGATGATTTAATAAATCATAAAATATCCCAGTTTTTTATGAAGGAAGGAATCTCTGTTTTACCACTGGATGCAATTCCGGGAATTCATGAAACCAATTTAGGATCAGTACGAGCAGAACTAACTGTAAATTTTCATGTAAGAATGTTTGCTGCAGCCCAGCAGGTGGTTAACAATCCTAAACTTGAGTTATTACAAATAATAAGTTTTGGTTGTGGACATGATGCTGTAATTTCAGATGAACTAAGCCGTTTACTTAATAAAGGTGCAGGAAAAAGTCCATTACAGTTGAAGATGGATGAGAGTGATGTTTCTGGTCCATTGAATATAAGGATAAAATCTTTTATTGAAACAGTAAAAAGTCAGAGAAAAGCTGGAATTCAGAAAATCAATAAAAATGTTAAACCATACGATATTGCTTACACCAAAGAAGACAGGAAGAAGCTTCTGCTAATTCCCAATGTATCCTGGGCTTTTGGGCAGATTATGACAGCAGCTGTCAGAAAACAGGGGTATAGAGTTGAAGCATTACCAATGGCAAATTCCAATGCTGTGAGTTTAGGAAAAAAATATATACATAATGATATGTGTTACCCGGCACAAATTACTATTGGAGAGCTTCTTTCTGCATTGGATGAAGGTAAGTATAATCAGGATGATGTCTCATTTATTATTCCAAAACCACAATGTGACTGCAGATTGGCTCATTATGCCATGATGGCCAGACAGGCTCTTGATGATGCTGGTTATCCAAAAGTTGCAATTGCATCCCTTGATCCCGATGACAAAGGAATGTCTCCAGGTTTTAAAATGAATGCTCTTTTTGAATTAAGGGCGTTATGGGGACTGATTATGGCTGATTGCCTTGAGGATCTTAGAAGGAAAATTAGGCCTTATGAATTAGTAAAAGGAAGTTGTGATAGAGTTTTTGAAGAGGGAATTCTAAAAATTTGTAAAGGCTTTGATAGAAGTATTAAAAGTGCTTTTAGATGTTACGAAGATTCAGTTAATAAATTTATGGAAATAGAGTATGATAGATCTATAAGAAAACCGAGGGTTTTTGTCATTGGTGAATTTTTACTTAACTTTCATCCAACTTCCAATAATAATATTGAAAAATATCTTGAAGATAATGGTCTTGAAGCAGTTTTTCCAGCACTTTTCCATACATTACATAGAGAATTTCTTTTAGAGATGGATCAGAAAAATGAGTATCATGTTCGAGTTCCTGAACTTAAACATCTTATGAACAGAATTTCTGATAAAATAATAAGAGGAGTATTAAAAAAGAGTCATAAAGTTGCAGCAAGACACCCTCTATTTGAAGAACAGGCTCCTCTTAAAGAGATCGCAGAGCTTTCCCATCATTTTATAGATAAAACTTTTACATCTGGTGAAGGGTGGCAGATTGCAGGTGAGATTATGCACTATGCTGATCATGGTGTAAATTCATTTATTATTCTACAACCTTTCGGATGCTTACCTAACCATATAATAGCCAGGGGAGTTATTAAAAAAATTAAGGAAGAGAGACCAAATATTCAAATCCTTGCCCTTGACTTTGATCCGGATACAAGTTTTGCTAATATTGAAAACCGTCTGCAGATGCTGATTATTAATACAAAGGAGAGGATTAAAGCCTAGAAGCCTACCCAGTTATATAATCCATCATAACTGATATCAATTACCCACTTTTTATTTGAAACAGTGATATTGGTGTCAGTTTTGTTGATTGTAAAACTTTCTCCGTTTTTAAACTGGGGT
>QKAW01000058.1 GCA_003247135.1 Spirochaetales bacterium
TATTTTATTATCGGTACGATTTCCAATGATTAATTTTACATTTCACGGCTCAACAACATAATCCAAGTTATAATTAAAGATTCCGAGTTCATCATAACCAACACTTAAATTAACTTCCAGGGACTCTCCTAGAGCAACTTCAACCTTGTAGAAATCCTTTATCTCTTTTAATCTTTTTGAAATGCATGATTCCAAATCGTAAATCTATAGTTGCATTACCTCCTTTCCTGTATACCCACTAGTATTTTCTAAAGTTAAGCTTACTTCAAATCTTTTTCCTTTATTTAATTCTTCTACTGTTAAGGAGTTTTTGTTTAACTTAAAGACATTATAGGAAAATGTTGGATAGCTAAGATCAAAACCAAATGAATAGAGTGGTTTTGCCGACATATCGATATAATTAGTTTCATCCTGTGTACTTATTAATAGCTTCTTTATAATTTCCATCTCTAATACCTTCAAGATAGTGATTGACTGCATTATTCATTTTATTAGGGCGAATTTCGAGTTTCTGAATAATTGAATTTACAAATACCATCCCTCATGAGAAAATTTGTTTACGACAAATAATTTAATCGGAGGAATGGTATGGAATTAACAGAATTATACACTTTTATAGATGATTTTTATAGTGAAATTTCAACATTTGAATGTTGGAAACAACTAAAAGTTAATTGGGAAGGATCAAGAGGTCCAAAAATGAGATTATCTATATCAGAAATTGTCACCATGAACATTTTGCGGTTTCAGTTAAAAATAACTGACTTAAAGTCATTTCATAGACTTATTAAGGATAGATACCTTTCAGAATGCCCAGCGATACCTAATTATGAAAATTTCTTAAAAGCTTCAAATAAATCAGCAGAATTTACCCTGCTAATTATAAGATCTTTTCTTTATATTAATAAATCCCTTTCAGAAAACCAGCATCACTTTATTGATTCCACACCTTTATCCGTATGCTATAATTATAATATCAATAGCCATAAAGTAAACACGGGCTTTGCAGACCGCGGAAAATCAACTAAAGGCTGGTTCTATGGTTTTAAATTGCATGGTGTTTGCAATGAAAGAGGTCAACTTGAGAAGATAGCATTTACTCCTGGAAATGCAAACGATTGCAAAACTTTAGAAGATATGGTAACGGGGTTCCGTGGAACAATGACTTGTGATGCTGGATATCTTGTTAAAGATGAAGTTCTTGAAAAAATATTTACAAAAAAAATGAGTATTTATATCGCCACAAGAAAAAACATGAAGAGAATAATGACAAAAGAGCAAGCTAGGCTTTTTAAAATGAGAAGCCGTATAGAAACTGTGTGGGGAGTATTAAAAGAGAGATTTAATCTAATGTTTAACTTAGCAAGAAGTACCCATGGTTTATTTAGACATTATTTTTATAGTATTGTGAGCTTTCTATTGGAAGACTATGATAAAAGGATTTTATCAATTGGTTTTAAAGAAACTCGAATTTCGCCCTATTTAGCATATAGCCTTATCTTATTATATAAGTAAAGACCGAATGGTATCCATCGAATTGCTTATATGTACGGCTAACTCCTTTTTTATGACTTTATGAGTTATCCATTGGAGAGGTCTCTATATCTACGGGAATATAATTTCTTCCTTCGATTATAATAGATGTCAATTTTGTTGACTTTAAAAGCTTAATAATTGAATCATCTACCGCTGTAATTATTCTATCTTTTTCAGTAATGATTTTTTCAAGATAAAGACGTACTGTCTCTTTTGCTGGAACATACCCAAGATGTAGACTATCTTTAAAAGGTGTCATTCCGAACCAAACTAATTTCTTCAAAGGTTGTTTTTCCTTGGGAAAATAAACAAATGATAGATTTTAAAACTGCAGGATGTTTTAATTTAGAGTTGTGAACGAATCCTATACTCTCAAAAATTTTCCTACAAGAGCAATTCTTCCTGTGCTATTTATCGTATCTGTGGTAGTATCAATTACGTAATCCAGGCTGCACCTCCTGAGTGTAGACTTATTTGTGGTTAAATCATTATACACGAGTAGGTTAGCTTGGGTTGCATTATTTTTTATACGGAACTAGGTCTTATATAAACGACTTCAACTTTATTCTAATTAATAAAAACAAAAAAACATGATAATTATGAATTAAATTGGATTAAAGAAATTATAAGAGTAAATATTATTGATATCATAGTTATATCTTGCTATAATTTTTATATTACTGAGTTGTTATTGAAGAAAAGATTTATATAACTAAGGTTGATTAAGTGATATTAAACAAATTTGGGTCTTTAAAAAAAAGTGAATTATTTAAAAACATTTCTGTATTGTTATCAGGGACGATACTTGCTCAAATTTTGGGGGTAGTTTTAACTCCAATTCTGACTCGCTTATATTCACCCGCTGATTTTGGAATTTATCAGATGTTTTTAACTACTACTAGTGTTGTAGCAGCTTTGTTTGCTTTGAGGTATGAAGTCGCAATAGTACTACCAAACGAAAATTCAGAGTTTGGGCAATTACTTGGTTTGATAACAAAAGTTTTTTCGATAAATGCTATAGTTTTATTGATAGTTTTATATTTTTTCCCATATATCTTATCAAGTTCGGGGTTTTCAAAACTTGTTGAGTTTCGTCCAATTGTATATATTACAGTGCTTTTATTAAGTTTACAGCTCATTTTATCACAGATTTTTACTAGAAAAAAAATGTTTTTATTTGCAGCACAGTCTAAAATATTGTTTATAATCGTCAGATTCATAATCTCATTGATCTTTTTTGTTGTATTAAAAAATGTTTGGGGGTTATTAATTGGTTTTGCCACAGGGCATTTAATTGTAAATACATTCAATGTATATAGATTATTTAAAAATGATGCGATTAATATTGACTTTAATAATAGTTTTTTTGTGTTAAAAAAATATTCTGATTTTCCATTAAATAATTCTTTAGCAACAATTTTAAATATAATAATTGTTCAGATTCCTGTCATATTTCTCGCTAAGTATTTTTCTGAAGAATTATTAGGGCAGTTTAGTTTGGCATTTAGGATGATGATGTTACCTGTATCGATGATTAATGCTTCGGTTTCAAATGTTTTTTTAAAGAAAATCACTGAATTAAAGAATTCTGGTTGTGATGTGTTCAAGTTTCTTATGAAGAGTATGGTGTTTTTATCGTGTGGATTGCCAATGTTTCTGTTTGTTTTCTTTAAAGGTAATTGGTTGTTTGGTGTTATTTTTGGGCAAAACTGGAGCATGGCGGGAAGAATTTCTAGTATTTTGACTCCTTATCTTTATTTAAGTTTTATAACCTCGCCATTGTCTGTTGTATTTATTATATTCAAAAGAAACAGAGTATTTTCTATGATTAATATTTTCTTTTTGGTGAGTTTGATAATTCTATTTAAATTTTACAATATAGAAGATTTCTGGGTATTAATGAAATTTTATTCAGTGTTGAATGTATTGTATTATTTAGTTGTTTTGTTTTCGATATTTATTATTGCGAGAAAATCAAATGAAAAAAATTAAATCTAAAATTGGATATGTAAGAAGTATTGGTTTATCAGTTTATTTATTGAATTTTTTATTCAAAAATATATTTCGTATTGATAGTGATTGTCCATATAATAAAAACTTCACTTCTAGAGTAATCTGTGGTAATAGAATAAGTATAGAAGATGATTCAATAACTGTTTTGAAAAGTATAGCTGTTAGTGGGGGATGTTATATTCAGGCTTCAGAGGGAATCAAGATTGGTAAAGGAACTATTTGGTCCTTTAATGTTTCAATTGTAAGTCTTGATCATGATATCAATGAATTTAGTAAAAAAATAGATAAAGGGCCGATAAAAATTGGGAAATCATGTTGGTTAGGAGCAGGCTCGGTTATACTTCCTGGAGTAGTATTGGGTGATAATACCATAGTTGGGGCTAATGCTGTTGTTACTAAATCATTTGAAAATGGAAATGTTGTTATTGCAGGTGTGCCAGCAAAAGTGATAAGGAGATTGTAATGTGTGGAATTTCAGGAGTTTATAAACTTAATGTTAATAGGGACTTTGCAAATGATATAAAAAAGATGAATGCACTTGTCCAACATAGAGGACCTGATAATGTTGATGATTGGCATAATGATTTTGCATCTTTAGGGCATACCAGATTGTCAATAATTGATACCGATGTGCATGCTAATCAACCATTTGTTCTTAATAAAAGATATACGGTTGTTTTTAATGGTGAAATTTATAATTATATAGAAATTAAAGCAGAACTTATAGAGTTGGGATACTCGTTTCGGACATCATCTGATACAGAAGTCTTGATAACAGCTTATAGCTGTTGGGGATCGGAATGTCTTAAAAAGCTTAATGGTATGTTTGCTTTTTGTATCGCTGACAGCGTGGAAGAGGAATTTTTTTTTGCAAGAGATAGAATTGGGATAAAACCGCTGTATTATACTTTAAATGATGATGGTTTTTATATTTTCTCTGAACCGAAGCAAGTAGTTTTATCAGATATATTTAAAGCTATTCCTAATGATAGTGCTATTTTAGAATACTTAGCATATCAATTTCCACTTGGCTCAAAAACTTTCTTTAAAGATTTATACATTTTAGAACCAGGTCAATATGGAACTTATTCAAAAAAAAATGGATTGAATCTGAATAAATACTGGAGTTGTGAAAATCTTGCAACACATGTTAAAATGGAAAAAAGTGAAGCTATAACGTTAGTTCAGGAACTTCTTAAAGATTCAGTAAATCTTAGATTAAGATCAGATGTTGAAATAGGTTGTTATTTAAGTGGTGGTATAGATTCTACTATTGTGTCTTCCATAGCTGCTGATTTTAAAAAAGGTATAAAAACATTTACTTTTGTATCGGACAAGAAGTCGCCGCTAGATGAATCTGAATGTGCTATGAGAACATCTCTTAAAATTGGATCAACGCATATAGAAGAATCCATGAATTTAGATTCTTTTTGGGATAAATGGTGTAAATCAATTTATTTTATGGATGAACCAAGGGTAGGTTATAGTTTGATACCACAGATGTTAATTAGTGAAAAAGTTCGCTCTCATCTTAAAGTTGTCTTGGGAGGACAGGGGGGAGATGAGCTTTTTTGGGGATATGGTTGGAATACATTATTAGCAATATCTCCATTTAAAACAGTAAAGGGTTTTAATATAAATAAAGTGTTACTTTTTAAAGGCTATATGAAAAGAGTGTCTACAGTAAAAGAATGTGTAAAAAAAATGTTTTCTTTAATTACAATTCCAAAATATAAAAATCTTTGGCTTAGAATGGGTGCTTATTCTCTTCTTAAAAGTGGCTATAAAAAGCAACTAAAATTAAACTTTCCTAATATAAAATCTGCTTATGATATTAAAAAATTTGAAATACGTAATTGGTTACATGCTCTATTACATGTGGAGGATCGATCAAGTATGTCAGCAAGTGTTGAATCTAGAGTTCCAATATTAGATCATAGAATAGTTGAGGCATCTTTTTCAATTCCTCCTTCATTTATTATGAATGGTGATGTAAATAAACAAATTCTTATTGAAGCTTTTAATGATTTTTTACCTTCTATAGGAGAAAAAAAAGGTTTTACTGTTCCTCTTAATAAGTGGCTAGAATTAGATGCAGTAAAGTTAAATATTAGTAAAATTTTAAATGATAAAAATTCTTTTATCTATAATTTTATACCATATGATAAAAATAAGAAAATTCCAGTTAAGCAATTATGGATGATTATATCAGTAGAAATTTGGTATAAAACATTTATTAAAAAGGATTTAGAATTACAATAAATGAAGCTTTTAAAAAAAATAATAAGTTATTTAAGATTTTGTTCTCTTATAATAAATAAAAAAATAAATTTGAAAGGGTTTGTTTATTTGCATTCACGTGTTAAAATTATAATAGAAAAAGATGCTAAGTTAAACTTAGGTAAAAATGTTGTGATAAAAAATGACACAATAATTTTTGTAAAAAAAGGGGCGACATTAATTATAGGCAATGGTTCTTCTATAGGACATCATTCGGAAATAACATGCGGTAAATCAATTTCAATTGGAGCTAATGTTATTATGGGGGCTTATATTTATATTACAGATTCTAATCATAAATTTTCGGATCCCACTGTCCTGATAAAAAATCAAGGTATTGAAACTCGAAAAGTTGCTATAGGAAATGATGTTTGGGTAGGTCGCGGAACCAATATCCTTCCGGGATGCATTTTAGGCGATCGGATTGTTATTGCTGCTGGTGCTGTTGTAACAAAAAGATTTGCTGGCAGTAGTATTCTAGGTGGTGTTCCTGCAAAAATAATTAAGGATATTTAAATGAAAAAAATGTTAATGGTAACAGGGTTGCCTGTATGGTCAATTGGAAAAGGTGTAGGGGCACCTTCTTTCTACAAAACAATTGAACTTTATAATAATAACGGTTGGAGTGTTGATCTATGGACTACTGAAAGGAAAATAGATATTACTGAATTTAAAAATGTGAATGTAAGTTTTTTACCTATAGTTTTTCCAATATTTAAGCTTCCTTTTATTTATTCTCTTTTGAGAAATACTAGGTTTATAATTAATCAAATATTGATTATTTTTAAATTCATTATTAAAAGTAAGCAATATGATTGTCTGTATGGTTATGAAGTAGAATTTATCCCAGGGCTACATTTTATTTCAAAATTATACAAAATTCCATTAGTAACAAGATTTCAAGGAACAATTTTACAGCCTTTGATGAAGAAGAAGTTGTGGAAGTTTAGATATTTACCTCATTCATGGTCATTATCTATAAATTCCACATTAACAATTATGACAGATGATGGAACTTTTGGAGATGAGATATTGAAAGTACTGAGAAAAAATCTTAGCTATAACATTTGGTTTGTAAAAAATGGTGTAGATAATTTTAATGTTGATGTAAAAAATATAAAGCCTGAATTAATTAAATTAATTGAAAATAATGAAAAAAGAACTTTATTTTTTTCTGTATCTAGATTGCAAAGTTGGAAAAGAGTTGATAGATCACTTGAAATTTTTAAAGAAGTATTGAACAAGCAACCCAATTCATTTTATATAATTGGTGGTGATGGTGAGAAAAAAGATGAATGGGAAAAATATTCGATTGAATTGGGTATTGCCGATAAAGTTGCTTTTGTTGGAGGAATAAATAAAGATGAGGTGTATTTCTTGCACCAAAAAGCAAAAATATTTTTATCAACTTATGAATTGTCCAATATGGGTAACCCATTATTTGAAGCTATGAGTAATGGTTGTGTTGTTGCAACTTTATCCAATGGAACAACTTCTCAGTTAATTCAAGATTTTGTGAATGGTATTATTTCAGATGAGCAGAATTATATAGAAAATGGAGCAAAAATTTGTAAATTATTAAATAATAATTATTTATTTCATAATGTAATGGAGAGTTCGCTTAATACTATCAAATATCAATTCCAAACTTGGGATAAACGAATGGCTGCGGAGTTGAAAATTGTTGAGGAGGTTACTTGTTAGTATGCATGTTCTAATAATACCTACAATGTATCCAAATACGTATAATCCTGTCAGTAATATTTTTTTTAGAGATCAAGCTGAGGCTTTAGCAATAAAAGAGCTTAAAATAGGTGTCCTTGCTATTGTTCCTATTACGATTCAGGATATAATACGAGTAAAAAAAATTGATTTTGGATTAAAGATATTTGAAGAAAAAGGTGTGAAAACATTTTTATATCAATTTCCTGTATTACCAAAATCTTCTTATTTTAAACAGTTCTTGAGAAAAAAGATAGGTCTTTACCTTTTTAAAAAATATATAAAATATTGGGGATTACCAGACATTATACATGTCCATACATTTGTATCTGCAATTACAGCACTTGAAATTAAAAATAAATATGATGTTCCTTATGTTATTACAGAACATTCAAGTTCTTTTTTGCGAGGTCTTCAAAGTTCTTATGATAATAAATTAGCACTTATCTCTTTTCAGAATAGTATTGCTAATATTGCAGTAAGTAAACAATTTGTAGATTTTTTATCTAAAAGATTTAATGTGAATTTTTTATATGTTCCAAATGTTGTTGATATCGACTATTTTAGTAAAAAGAACAACGATATTAGAAAAATATTAGATAAAGTTATTATACTAAATGTAGCAAATTTAAATCATAATAAACAGCATAGAATATTAATTGAATCCATTAAAAAAATTATCAACACTTATATAAATGTTGAATTGAGAATAGGTGGATCAGGTCCTGAAGAGGATAATTTAAAACAATTAGTTAAATCTTTAAATTTAGAAGAACATGTAAAATTTTTAGGGAAGTTATCTCGTGAGGAAGTAAGAAATGAAATGCAAAAATGTAGCTTATTTGCTTTGACCAGTAAAGTTGAAACATTTGGAGTAGTTCTAATTGAAGCAATGGCTTGTGGTAAACCAGTTGTTTCAACAAAGTCTGGAGGTCCAGAAAGTATCATTATTGATAAAAAATACGGAGAGCTTGTTAATGATAATGTAGAAGATCTTTCTATAGGTATAAAAAAAATTATTCAGAATTTAGATAAATATTCATCAAATAATATAAAATATTATGTTAAACAAGAATTTTCAACTGATGCAGTGACTCAAAAATTAATTGAAATTTATAAAAAGGGATGTAGTATTGGCTAATTTTTTTTTAGAAAATTTTATTCTTCTAACAGTATTTTCCTGTTATTTTATACCTGGCATACAATTAGGATTATTGCAAATAAGAATAGATGATTTTTTTATTTTAGTAGTTCTTCCGCTGATATTTTTATATAAAC
This sequence comes from Spirochaetales bacterium, assembly GCA_003247135.1. Taxonomy (GTDB): domain Bacteria; phylum Spirochaetota; class Spirochaetia; order DSM-2461; family DSM-2461; genus Thiospirochaeta. The sequence continues at coordinate 8,830 of QKAW01000058.1, forward strand.
CAAGGATATATAGAAATCCAATAATTATATCACTATTTGTGATTAGCTTTTTTATGATAATAAGCCTGATCTATGGCTATATATTTTTAGGTGTTTCCAAAAGTGTTCGTGATTTCAATGAATTAGTTAGGCTTTCTAAGCCTCTAATTTTTTCAATATTTATTAGTAGGTGCCAAGCAAAATATTTGATTCAAAAAGTAGATTTAATAATGCCATTTCTTTCATTAGGACTAATAATACTGGGCTTTATTCAATTTTTTAATATTGCTGGTTTAGGCTCTCTTATAGGTTCGTTATATGCTCCACAGCATCATATTGAAGCAATGATTGGCCATTCTAAACGAATAGTTTTAGTTGGAAGCAATCCTAATGTAGCTGCAGCTATAGCTATGCTATTCTTTTTATATAATTTTTTTAGAGCGTTATTATATAGAGAGAAAGTATCATACTTATATACTGTGTTATTATTAATAATTATACTAATGACTTCATCGAGAACTGCAATTTTAGCATTGGGAACAATATTTTTTGTATTTTTATTATCATCTAAATCTGTTAAAAAACTAAAAAAAATTTTTCTTATTACAATTTTAATTATAATTTTTTTGTCTTTATATAACAAGTTTAAATATATAGCTTATGGTTTTGAACTAGCTTTAAAAGGAGAGAATACTTCTTTAATAAAAAGATTCTATAATTGGAATGAAGCATTGAATTATTTTAGCAAAAGTCCTTACTTGGGATGGGGATTTGCTAAAGGAAATATGACAACAATTGTTGATGGAGAATATTTCTTATTATTAAGAAGGTTCGGTCTAATTGGTTTTCTGGTAATTATTATTACAATTTTTTTTATGCCATTTTGGGGAGACAAAATGTATAACTTAACTAAAGACTTTTTAATTTGGAGTTCTGTTTTAAAATATTATACTATTGTTGTCTTCTATGTTATGATAACGAATACTTTTTTTTCAGGTTATCAACTTTTTATACCCTATATATTTTTTTCAATTATTATATATAACTTAAGGAGATATAATGACTAAGATAACACATATTACTTCTGTGCATTCTCGTTATGATACTAGAATCTTTATGAAAGAGTGTAGCTCTTTAGCAAAATTAGATAAATATCAGATTACTTTATTAGTCGCTGATGGTAAATCAAATGAAATAAAAAATAATGTTTCAATTGTTAGTGTGAAAAAAGAAAATAGTAGGTTTCTCAGGATTTTAATAACATCGAAATTAATTTATAAAAAATCATTAGAACTAGATAGTGAAATTTATCATATTCACGATCCAGAATTAATTCCAATAGGTCTAAAGTTAGAAAAAAAGGGTAAAATTATTGTTTTTGATGTTCATGAAAATATTGTAGAACAAATAAAATCAAAAGAATATTTATCCCCTTTTTTAAGAAGTGTAATGTCGTCTTTGTATAAGTTCTGGGATAAGAAAGTTATAGACAAATTTAATATTGTTTTAGCTGAAAACTCATATAATGATGTTTATGATAAGCATAAAAAAAATTGTATAACAATTCTTAATATGCCTCAAATAGAAATATTATCTAAATATATAATAGAAAAAAGAGATGTATTGTGTAATGAAATCCTTTATGTGGGCGGTGTGACAAAATTTAGAGGAATGGTAGAACTTACACAGGCTGTAAATATTCTAGATTCAAATAAAATGAAAGTTAAGTTAAACTTAATAGGTCCAAAATTTTCTGATTACATATTTCCTGACTTTAAAAATGGAAGCATTATCAAAGAGTATGGTTTTCTACCATTAAGCGAGGCATATAAAATATCATTAAAATGCAAAATAGGTGTTTCAATCTTACATCCAATTTCAAATTATATGAAATCTTATAGTACAAAGATATTTGAATATATGTCTATTGGCTTACCCGTAGTTACTTCTAATTTTGAATTATATAAAAGAATAATTGATACGTATAAATGTGGAATCTGTGTTGATCCTTTAAATCCACAAGAGATAGCTGATGCTATAAATTATATTATTTCTAATCCTTGTGAGGCTGAAAAAATGGGGAGAAATGGTATTGAAGCTGTAAAAGAAATGTATAATTGGCAAATTGAAGAAAAGAAGCTTTTTAAACTATATCAGGATCTATCGAATGAGTAAGATTGTATGGATTGTAAATAATACTGCAGGGTCTGTAATAAATGGAATGGTATATAGGAATTATTATATTGCAAAAAATTTAAATGAACAGGGGTATGATGTAAAAATTATATCTTCTACTTTTAATCATCAATTTATAACTCTTCCAAATGATACTAATAAATTAAACTATGAAATTATAAATGGCGTTGATTATTGTTGGGTTAAAGCAAGAAAATACCAAGGAAATGGATTCGGACGAATTTTATCTTTCTGGGATTATACAATTAACTTGTTGTTAAATAAAAATAAAATAAAATTTTCTAAACCAGACATTATCATAGCATCATCACCTATGCCTTTTTTAGGTGTTTTAGGATATTTTCTATCAAAACATTTTAATTCAAAATTTGTTTTTGAAGTTAGAGATATATGGCCTTTAACTCCAATTGAAATGGGTAAAATGTCACGATTACATCCATTTATAATATTTTTGTCATTAGCTGAAAAATTTTCCTATAAAAAAGCTGATTTAGTTGTCTCAGTTTTGTCTCATGCAAAACCTCATATGGTGTCAAAAGGAATGAAGCCTGAAAAATTTATATATATATCCAATGGTATTGACATTAAATCAATAGAGACAGATAAGATTGAATTAGACTCTTCTATAACTTCACTAATTAAAAAATATAGTTTTCTCGTTGGTTTTGCTGGAGCACATGGAAATGCAAATGCACTAAATTATTTGATTGAGGCTGCACAATATATAACTCAATATGATATTGGGATTGTTCTTGTTGGGAATGGACCTGAAAAAAATAAGCTTATCAAAATGGCTAAATCACTAGACCTTAAAAATGTCGTTTTCATTGAGCCTATTAAAAAAAATCAGATAGATTCTTTTTTGGAATTATTAGATGTCTGCTTTATAGGATTAAAGAATGAATCTGTTTTTAGGTATGGTGTAGCACCTTCAAAATTGTTTGATTATATGTATGCTGGTAAGCCAATTATTTCTGCAATCAATGCAGGGAATGATATTGTTAAGGATTCTAATTGTGGATTATCAGTATCTCCGGAAAATTCTAAAGAAATTGCAAAAAGTATTTTAAAATTATATAATCTTGATAAATATGATAGAGATATTCTAGGTAGTAATGGGAAAAAATATGTTATAGAAAATTTTTCTTATGAAAAACTTTCTAGAAAATATAAATCGTACTTAGATTTATTGTTAGGATAGAGGTGTAAATTGATTTATAAAATAGCATTAATAGGATGTGGAAGAATTAGCTATAAACATATAGAAGGTTTTATTGACACAAAAGATAGAGTTCAGTTATTTGCTCTTTGTGATCCTTCATTAAAGAAAATGGAAGATAGAAAAAATCAATATTTAAATGAAATTAATAATGCATCTGTTGAATTTTTTACATCATATAAAGAGATGTTATCTTCTGTTGATTTAGATTTTGTGACAATTGCTACAGAATCAGGTACTCACAGGGATATAGCAATTGATTGTTTAAATGCTGGTGTTAACGTAATAGTTGAGAAGCCTATGGCTTTAAGCACTAAAGATGCTGATGATATGATAGCTTGTGCCAAAAAGAATGGGTTAAAGTTAGCAGTTTGTTTTCAAAACAGATTTAATGGGCCAATAGTAAAAACTAGAGAAGCCTTTGAAAAAGGACGTTTAGGTAAATTACTACATAGTAGTGTACAAGTAAGATGGAATAGAAACATTGATTATTATAAACAAGCCGATTGGAGAGGGACTTGGGATATTGATGGTGGAACTCTAATGAATCAGTGTACTCATGGAATTGATTTATTGCAGTGGATGAATAATGCAGATGTAGTGAAGGTTCATGGAGTAACAAAAAGATTTCAAAGACCAATAGAAGCCGAAGATTTTGGTTGTGCTATTTTAGAATTTGCAGATGGTTCAGTTGGAATAGTTGAGGGTACAGCAAATGTGTTCCCTAGGAATTTAAATGAGAGTTTAAGTTTATTTGGAACAGATGGTTCTGTAGTAATTGGTGGTCTTGCTGTTAATAAGTTTGAAACTTGGAGATTGAAGGATTCTAATGTAGTTGGAGATACTGAGGATAAAGTTATTGACCCTAATGCAAAGGATCCAGATTCCGTGTATGGAAAGGGTCATGGAGCTTTATTTGCAGATTTTATAGATGCCCTTGATAATAATAGAGAGCCTTTAACAAATGGAGCAGAATCTAAAAAAGCATTGGAAATTATATTAGCAATTTATAAATCTCAAAAAGAAGGAAAACCGGTAGAATTACCAATTAATTTTTCTACAACAGAGATGAAAGGAGTTTTTGGTGAATAGTTTTGAAATAATAATGAAAAAGATTGAGAATAATACAGAAGTAGTAGGTATTCTTGGTCTAGGTTATGTAGGATTGCCTCTAGCAGTATTAATGGCTAATAAAGGTATAAATGTTCTTGGATTTGAGAAGAACCCTAATAAAGCCGAAAATGTAAATAAATGCAAAAATTATATTGGAGATATAACAGAAGACGAATTAAAAGCAGCTGTTAGTAGCAAAAAATTATCTGCGTCATCCGACTTCTCAAGAATAAAAGAGTGTGATGCTGTTATTATGTGTGTTCCTACACCATTAGATAAATTTAAAAAACCAGATATGAAGTATATAGAATCTGCATGTAGAGATATTGGTAAGTATATGAAAAAGGGAACCTTTGTTTCTTTAGAAAGTACCACATACCCAACAACAACCGAAGATTTTATGAAACCTATTATCGAAGAAGAATCAGGTTTGTTAGAAGGACAAGACTTTTGGCTTTGTTTCTCTCCAGAGAGAATAGATCCAGGTAATCAAACATTCAAAACAGAAAATACTCCAAAGGTAGTTGGAACTCTTTCTGAAGATGGAATGAAAATAGCTTTGGGTATATATGGGAAGGCCATTAAGCATTTACACCCTGTTTCTAGCCCAAGAGTAGCGGAAATGGTTAAAATATTAGAAAACACATACAGATTAATAAATATTTCTTTAATAAATGAATTAGCTTTATTATCAGGTAAAATGGATATTAATATTTGGGAAGTTATTGAAGCTGCAAAAACTAAACCCTTTGGATTTCAAGCCTTTTATCCTGGTCCAGGTATTGGGGGGCACTGTATACCCTTAGATCCATTTTATTTAGAATTTATTGCTAAAAACTTTAATTTCGATTTAAAAATGATTGAAACTGCAGGGCATATTGATAATATGATGCCCCATAGAATGTCAATTAAAATTGCATCAGCATTAAATAGACATAAAAAATCTATAAATGGATCAAAAATATTATTTATGGGTGTAGCTTATAAACCAAATATTGATGATGCAAGAGAATCTCCAGCATTAAAATTAATTGATGAGATTGCAGGTAAAGGTGGAGAAATTTTATACCACGATCCCTATGTCGAAAAATGTAAAACACCCAAAGATGTAGTTTATACTAATTCAGAATTAACAGATGAATTATTAGCTACAGCAGATTGTGTTGTTTTTACTACAAACCACAGTTGCTTTAATGCTGATGAAATAGTTTCTAAGTCTAAACTTGTTGTTGATTTAAGAAATATGGTAAAAGAAGCATCTGATAAGGTATATAAACTATAATGAAAAAAATAGTAACAATAATTGGGGCTAGACCTCAATTTGTAAAAGCTGCAGTTATTTCTAGGTTAATTAAAGAAAAATATAGTAATGAAATAACAGAATATCTTGTTCACACAGGTCAACACTATGATGCAAATATGTCCGATATTTTTTTTGACGAGATGAAAATCCCTAAACCGGATCTTAACCTTGAGGTTGGCTCAGGAAGTCATGGTAAAATGACTGGTTTAATGCTACAAAAAATAGAAGAAGTATTGTTAGAGCAAAAACCAGATGCATTACTAATTTATGGAGATACTAATTCTACTCTGGCTGGAGCTATTGCTGCATCAAAATTATTAATCCCAGTTATTCATATTGAAGCAGGCTTAAGAAGTTATAATATGGCAATGCCAGAAGAGCAAAATAGAATATTATCTGATCATGTTTCGACCCTTTTGCTTTGTCCCACGCAAACTGCTATCGATAATCTAAAAAAAGAAGGTATAACTAAAGGTGTCTCTTTAACAGGAGATGTCATGTTTGATGCATCCATTTTTTATAGAAAGCTAGAAAACACTAATACAATATTACCAAGATTACCGAAAGATTTCTTTTTGGCAACTATTCACAGGGCAGAAAATACAGATTCTAGAGAAAGGCTTACAAATATAGTTAAAGCATTAAATGATTGTGGTAAAAATGGTGTTTTACCGTTACATCCACGAACAAAAAAATATTTAGATAGCTATGGTTTATCCTTTAATAGTAATATAATGCTTATTGAGCCAGTTGGTTATTTTGATATGCTTGAACTTGAAGCAAAAGCTAATATGATAGTTACAGATTCCGGTGGAGTTCAAAAAGAAGCGTATTTTTTTAATAAACCCTGCGTAACATTAAGAGATCAAACAGAATGGGTCGAAACGGTGGATTCTGGTTGGAATAAAATTGTGGGTTCAGTATATAATGAAATTTTAAATGCAATAAGTAATTTTAAACCACCAAAATCTCATCCTGATTTATATGGTGATGGTACTAGTGGTGATAAAATTGTTAAGGAGATATTAAAGTTATGGAATTCTGTGATTTAAAAAAACAGTATGATCAATATAAAGCTGAAATAGACAGTGGAATTCAGGAAGTATTAAACAGTGCAAATTTTATAAAGGGTCCAGTTCTAGATCGTTTTGAAAAAAAATTATCCTCTTATGTAGGTGTTAAGCATGCAATAGGATGTTCCAATGGAACAGATGCTTTAACTTTACCATTAAGAGCCTGGGGAATAGGTCCTGGGGATGAAGTAATTGTTCCAGATTTTACTTTTATTGCAACAGCAGAAGTTGTTTCACTAATAGGTGCTACACCTGTTTTTGTAGATGTTGATCCTGTTACATTTAATATAAGTCCTGAAGCTTTTAAAAATGCAATAACTAGCAAAACAAAGGTTGTTATTGCAGTATCTATTTTTGGACAGATGCCAGATTTTGATAATATTATGGCAATTGCCCATGAGCGTGGGATAAAAGTAATTGAAGATGGTGCGCAGTCTTTTGGGGCTGAATATAAGGGGAGAAAATCTTGTTCTATAGCCGATTGTTCAACTACAAGCTTTTTCCCTGCGAAACCATTAGGCTGTTATGGAGATGGTGGAGCAGTTTTTACAAATGATGATAATCTGGCGACTCAAATGCGAATTATTTTAAATCATGGTCAGGTAAAAAGATATCACCATGAAGTAATTGGTTTTAATGGAAGACTTGATGCAATTCAAGCTGCAGTTTTAGAGGTAAAGTTGAAGCACTTTCCTAATGAGATTTTACTAAGAAACGAAGTTGCTAAAAAATATACTTCCCAGCTAAGTTCTTACGTTAAAACTCCCCAAATTATGGATTATAATATGTCTGTATGGGCACAATATACAATCATTGTAGCTAATAGAGATGGTTTAAAGGAATTTCTTTCATCAAGAGAAATTCCAACCGCGATACATTATCCAATACCTTTAAGTAAACAGGAAGCATTTAGAAATATAAAATCTTTAGAAAATTCTGTTTCATTAGACATTTCCTCAAATGTAATATCTTTGCCAATACATCCATTTATATCAGATGAAGAAATTAACATTGTATGCTCTTCTGTAAAGGATTTTTTTAATGAATAAAAATTATTATATACATGATTCTTCTTTTGCTGATGAAGGTTGTAAAATAGGAAAAAATACAAAAATATGGCATTATACTCACATTATGCCAAATGCAATTATTGGAGAAAATTGTTCTATAGGGCAAAATGTTAATATTGGAAGTAAAGCTGTTATAGGTAATGGTGTAAAAATACAAAATAATGTATCAGTTTATGATGATGTAATTATTGAAGATGATGTTTTTTTGGGGCCATCCTGTGTATTTACAAATGTTATTAATCCAAGAGCATTTGTTGTAAGGAAAGATGAGTACAAAAAAACTATCGTTAAAAAAGGATCAAGTATTGGTGCTAATGCTACAATTGTTTGCGGTGTAAAGCTAGGTGAATACTGCTTTGTTGGTGCAGGTTCTGTTGTTACAAAAGATGTTAAACCTTACTCTTTAGTTTATGGGAATCCGGCATCACATAGAGGCTGGATTTGTGCATGTGGCAATCAACTTACTGATGATCTAAAATGTAATTGTGGGTTCTCATATAGAGTAATTGATGATACATTATTTACAATATAAAAACACTTTTTTTATTTCAATAAAGAGAGGTTAACACCTCTCTTTATTTTTTTATAATCTCACCTTTCTCTTTTCTATGGTGTAGAAATGCAAATAGTACAGAGTGAATTAGAAGGTTTATGAATAGTCCTATTTGGGTAAATGTATTTGTTTTTGTTATGAATAGAATTGATATTGTACCAGAAATTATACAGATACTGTAAATTACAAAAAGAATTTGTCTTGTGTTTAAACTGGTAAAGTCAATAAATTTATGATGAATATGACCCCTATCTGGCTCAAAAAAAGATATTTTTAAACGAGTTCTTCTAATCATTGCTGCAAATACATCGAATATTGGTATAAGTAAAATTGCTATTGCAACTAAAATAATTTTTCCTTTCATTTCACTTGCTGTATATAATAATGGGATTGCAGATAAAAAGAAACCAACAGTTAGACTACCTGAATCTCCCATAAATATTTTTGCTGGAGGGAAATTGTATTTAAGAAATCCTGATAATGCTCCAGTAAGTACAAAACATACTATCGCAATCGCAGCGTATCCAGTAAGAGCTGAAATTATACCTAATGTTAATGATGCAAGTGCACTTACTCCTCCAGCTTGACCGTCCATACCATCTAATAGGTTTATAGCATTTGTTATTCCAATTATCCAAATAATTGTAATAGGATACTGAAAAATTCCAAAATATAAATTATAGTTGATGAATGGTATAAAAACATGGGAAAGTGTATTGCCAGATAAAATTAAAACTAATGACACAGTTATTTGTGCAATAAGTTTAACTAATGCCCTAACACCTTTAATATCATCTATTATTCCACTTAAAAATATTATTGAAATGCTAAGTAGAAATGATAAATTTAAATCATTTTTACTTATTATAAGAAGTGTAACTGATGATATAAATGTTGATATAAATATTCCAATTCCTGCTAATCTAGGAATATTTCCTACATGAGTCTTTCTATGATCCGTAGCATCAAATAACTCTTTCTTGTGTGCATAAGATATAATAATTGGCGTAATAATTATATTTAGTATAAATGGTAATACTAAGCTTATAAAAATGTATTGTGGTTTCATAATAATCCTTTATGTTTATTAGATTAACTATTTTATATTTAATTTTGATTGGTAACAAGTATTAAAATAAATTCTTTTATTCTATATATTATTTGTATGATTATAAAAAATTTTTTAAGTTTATTATTTATTATTAACCTATCTTCTGCTGTTGGTGCTTGGGAGAATTCATTTGCAACATTAAATAGGGATGATATTGGACAATTACTCAACAATAAATATGCATACCGAGAGGATGTAAAGTATAAAAAAGGGCTTGAGCTTATGCCTTCAGATAGTGATTTGTCAAATGATTTGTATAAAAGTGTTAATGATTATGACCCTGATCTCTGTGTTGAGCTACTATATGTTGTTAATAAACCGGATGTTCCGGAAGATGAAATTATGCTTTATCTATTAAATAAGATAAGATCATTTAATGAGATGGAAGGTTTAACCTATTACTCTGACGTTAGAATGAAAGATATGGTTTTAATTAAAAAAAACTACTTTGTAGATGATAAAAACAGAAGGATTAAAGACCCTGTCGCGGATAAACTACCCGGATTTGAAGAGTCTGTTTACTATCAGGATGAGTCAACCTTTGGGGGTAATTACTACAATTTAATTACTAGAACGAACAGTGATACAATATGGTTACAAATGGAGAACCGAGGGGACTTAAATATCTTTCTTTTTTTTAATGCAATAGAGAAGAAGGGGCAGAGAATAAACTTTTTTATTAAAAATAGTAGTGATAAAATATTAATCTATGCACTGTCCGAGATTAAAAAAGAGCCTGAAGTTAAGGAAGTTTTTGGAATTCCAGTAATTATTGGTGCAGCATTTAAAAAACGAATGGATGTAATACTATCGTGGTATATAGGAGCAATAAGTGAATAAATTTTTAACAGTTATATTTTTAATATTTATTATTTATATTCCAGTTTTTTCTGAGGATCAGAAGATATTCTCATTAAACAGATACCCTGATCTCTACAGAGATTTAGAGATTCTTCTATGGGAAGTTGGAGAAGTCTCTGTTTCATCCGCCTATCCCTATAGTAAAGCTGAGTTTGATTATATACTTAGAGATATTGATAAAAGTAAACTTTCAGACTCTGGTCTTAAGAGATTTGACTCTATTAAGGAGATTCTAACCAAGGATGAGAGTAACAGCGATTTTACTTCTACCTTCGATCTGGAACTTAATGCAGAGGGTTATTATAAAACCAATGCAGATAATAACAATTGGCTCTACGGTTACAACCAGAGAAAACCAGTTATTAAAATGGATTTTGCCTTTGGGTTTAACAATATATTTTGGGGTACTCTGGATATTCCTGTTCAGAAAGGAAAGGATTTTTTAAGATTTAAAGAGAACCCGGAGACCAATATCTCTCTGCTATGGAATACAACCCAGATGGATATGCAGTTCCCATTTACAGCTCTTAGTTCTGTTGGGGGTAAAAACTGGAATATCCTGTTTGGTAGGGATATTTTAAGTATTGGTCACGGTCAGAGTGGGAACCTTGTGTTATCCGATGCTGCAAGTTTTCATGAATTTATTAGAGCTTCTACCTTCTGGGACAGTTTTAAGTACACTTTTACAATATTAAATATAGAGGCGTTAAATGTTCCCGGGCAAACATCTTATGATGCAAAACACCCTAAAATAAAGATATTAATAAATCACAATTTTGAGTTTAGACCCTTTAAAAACTTATCAATTGCCCTAAATGAGTCTACAATTCGTGGAGGGACTGATTTAACACTAAACTACTTTAACCCTTTAATGGTTATACATAATTTAGCTTTAACCGACCGAACTACAGGTTCAACATTAGGTAACTCTCTTTTATCAATATCAGGGAGCTATACTCCTGTGAAAAATATTAATATTTACGGGGAGTTTGTTCTGGATCAGTTTGAAACTCCCGCAGAGGAGGGGATGCTAGGTGGCTCAGGGAAAGGTGACCCTAATGCCTTTGCTTACCTGTATGGAGCTAACTATAATCTGAATCTTGGTGAAATATCTCTAGTTTTTAATGGTGAGTACGCTCTAACCTACCCGTATATGTATAGAACATCAACTTCCTGGGCTCTTTACGGTCTAACAAGACTTTATCACAGTGTTTATAATAATAGTAATGACTATACTCTGGAGCCATTAGGTTACGGTTATGGTCCTGATGCCCAGGTTATTAAATTCTCTGTAGCATCATCACTTTTTGATAATAGTCTAAGAATAAGTCTGGATTATAATAATATTCTGTTGGGGGATAGTGATCTAGGGGATAAGATGGAGACTGGATTAACAGCAATGCAGAAAAGAACACCATCCGGGAACTCTACAACCGGTAACGTAATAACATTTAAGATAGACTGGAATTTTATTGAGCATTTTACACTTTTTAGCCAGATTGATTCTATCTGGGGAACAATTCAGGATACTCAGATAGCTTTTGGAGCCAGGTTTAATCTGTAGGACGCTGATGAATTTAAAAGATGAAGTTAAAAACAGGATTGCAAATTTTGTTACTGATGACAGAATTATCTTTGTTTATCTTTTAGGTAGTGTGCAGAAAGGCTGCTATAGGGATGATATTGACCTTGCACTAATAATTAATCCTGGAGAGAAATTTTCAACTCTGGAGAGAGTGAATCTTGCAAATGAGTTATCCTATATTTTTAACAGAACAGTTGATATTGGTTTAGTTTCTACTAAAAATATGGTTTATACCGCTGAAGTAATATTTTCAGGGGAGTTAATATATACAAAAGATATTGATGTTAATGATGCTGTTTGTTCTAATCTTGCTGGATTGTATGGGGAATTTTGTGACAACAGGAAGGAACTTTTAGATGCTTATAGAGCTGGAAATTGAAGTAATTAGAGCTATTGTAACTAAGGAGTACAAAGCTCTAATTGAGTTCTGTTATCAACTGGGAGTCAATATAACTGTTTAGAACTTATAACCCAAACTGAATTTAATAAATAGTGATTCAAAAAGATTATCTTTTACCAACTTGTAGTTACTTATATACACATAGGATATTCCAGCATCGGCACTTAATTCCCCGGATGGAAGTTTAATTTTAGGACTTTTTATTAGTAACTCAGCAAAGAGAAGCTGTTCTACAAGACTCTGGTTTAGGAAGGGATTTGACTCCTGAAACAGATAGTTTCCTGCCCAGTCAAATCCTGAGTCAAAAATTGAACCATCAGTAGGTATTGTATTTTCAGTGCCTGCTGGAGCATTTCTGTCATTGGGACTGGAGCTATTACCGTGACGTCTCATCTCCAGGTTTAAGTCTATGCCAATTTTAAATGGAGCTGTAACTGAGAAGTTTAGGGCAACAAGGTCAGAGTTTGGTTCCATACCATAGGGACCAATGCTTTTCCCATAGTGGGTGTAGTTTTCATAATTCTTCTCTGTAGTTACCTCATTTGCCCAACCATTTGCCCCACCACCGGTTGTACTTGCCATGTGGGTATACATATATGGCATTACCGCAGTATAGCTTATCTTTGCAAAGTTAAGTGGCAGCTTTTTAGGAGTCCAGTTTATCTCAAACTGGGCTGCAAGTTTCATTTTAGAATCAAACCGGAGCTTTAACATATTATTCATATGCAGGTCATCGGCGTAGACTGTCCCGGTAAGTGATATATTTTGTGGCAGCTGAAACCTTGAACTTGCCCCCATCATGGAGTTTACATCCGAGGTTCCACCCATTCCTGCTGCATAAAACAGCTCATTAAATGGTAAGAAAAAGATTGGTTTAATTCCATGTCCACCGTAGGTTGCACTCTCATAAAACTGAAATTCCCAGAAATTGGTAAATTTAAAGTCGTAACTTAAAATGTGTAAATATTTATCGTCAAATGTTCCCTGTCCAATGTTGTTGGATGCAATTAGTGGCATAAACATACTGGATAACATAAAGTTTTTGTGTCTCCAGGTGTAGCTAATGTGGGCAGACTGTCTGGTATTTGGATTAAAAACAACGCTGTTGTCAAACAGTGGCCCAAAACTTGAAGGCATAATACCTGTCTGAAGCCAGAACTCTTCATTCCCGAAGGCAGCATTAAGGTTTAAACTCTGTAAAATATCAATCCTGCTTCCGTTAAATTCAAAAGATGAGTCATCTTCATTTACATCGATTCCAATATTTCTGTTTGGGGAAGTAATTATCCCTGTAGTTCTGTTAATCCCGTAAACCCTAATATCCAACCCTGCTGTTGCAAACTTTTTAGGTACAATGTTTGCTTTGGCTGTTAAACCTGAAAATGTTTTAAAATCTGTAAGATTTGTATAGTTATTTGTATTTAGGATAAAATCCAGACTGTTTTTTGTGTAATGGTTCAGGTACTCTTTAGCCTTTTTAGATTCTGTTTTTGAACCCCTTTTCTGAACTTCTTTTAAAAGTGATATTATAAACTGTGTGGAGTAGGGTCTAATTGGAGGAAGCCGTTCTATTAGCCCAATATTTCTCCATCTGTCTATATCTCTGTAAATTTCATTTTTTGGATCATTGCTACCTTCCGAAAAAAGGTTTAAAGTAGTGGTAATTAAAATTAGTATTACTAGTTTTTTCATTTTTTTTCCTTGATTTTATTTATATTACCTAACATTATACATTAATAAAATAAAGGTCTAGCAAGGGGGAATTTTAAAGTTGAATTTTAAGAAGGTATTTCCTGTTTTTTTATTATGCTGCTCTTATCTAATTTTTAGCCAGAGTTCTGTTGATGATTATAAACTTCACGAAATTGATGATATATCAAACTCATCTCTAACTCTTCTTCCAAAGGAAGCAGATATTGAACCATTTATTCTTAATAATATAAATGAGTATAACCCTGATCTTATTATAGAGATTTATTATGAGACCAAAAATATCAGGGAAGTTACCGATAAACTATTAATGGAGCTTCAGGAGGCAATTTTAGCTGCATCGGATCAGAAAGGGATTGAATATTTTTCCAGAAGAAGAAATAAAATGCATAAACTGATTGACGATTCATATTTTATTGATGATATTAATAGTAAAAAAAGAGTTTCTGACCCAGAAATTACGAAATTAGAAGAAGAGAGGAATTTTACCCTTTATCAGAAAGATACAACTTTTGGCGCTAATTACTATAATCTGAATAGCAGAATTGTAAATGGTGTAATATGGAATCAGGTTGATAATCTGGAAAATCTGAATGTATATCTGGCTTTTAAAGCTGTGAACAGAAATGAGCTAAGAATAAGTTATTTTATTATACCCGTAGAAGATAAAATTAAGTTGTATGCTATGGTTCAGATAAAAAATCCGCCAAAAGTGACAAATATTCTGGGTTATGAGGTTAATATTCTTGAGTCTATAACCAGAAGGGTAAAGGCTGTTATAGATTGGTATATAACAAAAATTTAATTAGAAGGAAGTTATATGAAAATTGCAATTTTTACAGATTCATTTTATCCCCAAATTAATGGGGTTGTTACATCAATTGTGGACCTTGCAAAGGGTATGGCAGACATTGGATATAAAATTTATATTATAGCTCCCGAAGAGAAGGGTCCCTTTGAAGAGTTTTCCTACAAGGATATTACAGTTTTAAGACTGCCGGCTATTGATGCTCATTTTTATGAGGGGTTTAAATGGTCTGCAATAATGCATAAGCCAACTTTTGATATATTAAAAAAGGCAAATCTTGATGTTGTTCATTTTATGACCCCACTAACTGTCTCTATTTTTGGAATTCTTGTTGGTAAAATGCTTAAAAAACCTATTATTGGGACATACCACACTTTTATTAGTGAACTTACCTATTTAAGACAGCTTTGGCCCCATGCAGGAGCTGTTCAGCAGAAAATATCCTGGCATTACTCAAATGCTTTTTACAACAGAGCCCATTTAATTACCATTCCTACAGAGAATGCTAAAAAAGAGTTAATTGCAAATAAGTGCAGGGTGGAGATAGAAGTTGTTTCCAATGGTATTAAACTGGATAGTTTTGATAACTCCAATTCAGCTGCTATTAAAAATAAATTCAATCCAGATGGAGATCTTATTCTCTATGTTGGAAGGGTTGCACCAGAGAAAAATATGCCTGTTCTTTTAGAGGCGTTTTATAAACTTACAAAAAGTGACAGTACAACAAAACTTCTGGTTATTGGTGGTGGCCCTACACTTAATGAGTGTAAAACTATTGTTAAAAATTATGGTATTGAGGACAGAGTAATATTCCTTGGTCTAATTCCTACTAAGGAGTTAAAAAGTTCCGGATATTTTGGTGCATGTAAACTGTTTGTTACAGCTTCAACTACCGAAACCCAATCTATAACTGTTCTTGAAGCCGAAGCAAATGGTCTGCCTTGTATTGGTCCAAATGCCAAAGGTATACCAAATGTTATTGATGATGGTGTAAACGGTTTTGTTGTTACTCCGGATAGTAGTGATGAGATTACTGCAGCTATGAAGAGACTTTTAGAGGATGAAGAGCTTTATAAACGGTTCTCCGAGAATTCTATTAAGTCAGCAAGCAAGCATGACTTTAAACTCATACTTAATAATTGGGAAGAGAGATATAAAAAGGTTGCCAAGATAAAAGTAAGCAGATTGCCAAGAATTAAAATTCCCGCAGCGGCTGGTTTAAAAGAATAGGCTTCCTGTTACATCAATCTGAAAGTTTTCAGGTTTAAACTCTGTCAGGTCCCAGGAAATTGAACCCCTGGCGGCCATAGATTTAAACCTGTCAGCATACAGAATAATATCAGCCCCGGTACCATAGTGGGGTATCTGATAATCTGTTATACCAAAGTCAAAGTGTGGACTAATTATACTCTCAACAACTTTTTCAACCTTAAATGCCCTAATGTAGATATTTGTATTTATAAATACCCCATAATATCCATAGAGCTCACCACTTTTAATTCCCCTTATTTTTTTTCCTAATCCAAGAATCTCCTCATTAAGGGATAAAAAACCTGATAGTTGAAACCCTATTGCTATTGGGAGAGTTCCAAGAGGCTTGTAGAAACTGCCTGAAAGATCAAAGGATGTAGTTGGTTTAACCAAAAGTTCTTCAGTTAACTGTAGGGATATTGTGTTATTTATTCCGTAATCATATCCTTCTCTGAAATTTCCTAGCCAGTTAATATTTTCTACAGAGAAACCGTGTTTATAATCAATTCTTAAGGGTGAGGTTATTATTTCCCCTTGAGAAATTGTGTTATCTACAGGTTTATAATTATATCGGGAACCAATACTTAATACAGGGTTATAGGATAAATCTCCAACTATTGGAAAGTCTGTACCCAGTTCCAGCTTGGAATTGTGGTAGCTCCACATTTTACTCTCTTTAGATTCTCTTTTTAGAGCTTGAATATAACTGACATCAAAATATTTCCCAAAAAGGTAGAGGCCTGTAGTCTCGATACTTCCATCCCAGGAGTTAATCTCAAATTCATCGATCTCTTTCCCGGGCATTATATTAACACCACCCTGGATTGTTGTGTTTGTAAGGGTTCCAAAGTTGTTGTACCAGAAGAGTTTCATAGAGACTCTTCCACCGGTTTCGGAGTTGAATTTAGGAAACCCAAGAGGAATTATTTGCCAGGCTTCATCTAAATATATAAAAAGATAGACATTGCTCCCTAAAATTCGGGTTTTTATTTTAAGATCCTTATAAATTCTTAAGTTTTCCAGATCCTGATTAACCTTTTTTTCAAACTCTGTTACCTTTTCCAGATTATCGAAGGTTTGCCCTATGCTAAGCTTTAGTTTTTTTTCCAGAAAGAAAGGTTGGGTAATTCCAACAATATCATAATTGATACTAACTAATGTATATTTGCTCTCCTGGGAGAATGCCGGGAAAGTAATAAAAAAAATCAGAATAATGGTAAATTTAATATTCATATAAGAATAATATATCACCTAAGTGGGTTCTGTCACATTATAAATGGTGATAGAATGCATTTTATGAGTAATTATGAATTTAATTTTGGACAATTTAAAACAAAAGTCAGCTTTTGTGAGCTTGACAACCTGTTACCCCAGACTACATCTCTTATTGTAGCTGATGAAAACACATCATACCTTATTCCGGATGAGATGAAAGAGAGTTCTGTTATACTTCCTCCTGGAGAGATTTATAAAGATTGGAAAAGTATTGAGAAAATTTTAACAAAGGCAGTAGAGCTGGAGCTTGGCCGGGATGCTAATTTTGTTGGAATTGGTGGAGGTGTTATCTGTGATATGACAGCTTTTGCTGCTTCTCTTTTTATGCGAGGTTGTAGTGTAACCCTTATTCCAACAACGACTCTATCCATGTGCGATGCTGCTCTAGGGGGAAAAACCGGAGTAGATTTTAAAGATTATAAAAATCTTGTAGGAACTTTCTATCCTGCCACTGAGTTAAGAATCTGTGTTGACACTTTAAAAACTTTAGAAAAAAGGGAGTTTCTTTCAGGAATAGCGGAAGTAATTAAATCCGCTATGCTTGCTGATAATGAACTATTAACCTATCTTGAAAATAATAGAGATAATATTCTTGGTTTAAAAAGAGAGTCTCTGGAATTTATTATAAATAGCTGTATTAAAGTTAAGGGTAAGATTGTTGAAGCTGATCTTTACGAGAGATCTATAAGAGCCCATCTTAATTTAGGCCATACTTTTGGTCATGCTCTGGAAACTGTTACCGGCTTTGCCGACTTTAGCCATGGAGAAGGGGTTATCTGGGGAATTGGAAGGGCTATGGAAACCTCCAGGGAATTGGGAATTGTTAATAGAGAGTATTACGACAGGGTCTTTTCCATTATAAATCTCTACGGTTATAGAACAAAAGCCAATGTTGATGCTACAAAAATTATCAATGCCATGAAGCTGGATAAAAAGAAGAAGGGTGGAATTGTAAAATTCATACTTCAGACAGCTCCCCAGGAGACTCTTATTAGAGAGGTTCCTGAGGATATTCTGTATAAAGTTATTAATTGATTACATATAGAATGAATTCAATTTTCTGTATAGGCCGTTAATTGCTTCTCGGCCTTTTGGGTCTAATTGATCTTTAGTATTATTAATTAGATCCTCCAGTGCCTCTACACTCTGGTTAAGGGCAGTGTTAAATCTTTTTGTGGATTTAAACCAGTATGTTCCATTATTATCACTGTTAAGGCTTAGAAAACCTAACTCATGTCTGTTTTTCTTCTTTTTACTTACAGGAGTCATTGTCATGGTGTTTCTAAGATTTGGAATTAATACATCTTTAAGGTGATCTATTGAGTTTGCATGAAATGTTTCCGAAGGATAGTCTGAAATTATATCTGTCTCTGGATTTAACAGCTTTACTGCTTTAAAGATTTTATTTATCTTGGCCTCTTTTAGGATTGTATACTCTTTGTATTTAACTTCACCCCTTAAATTTCCAAAATTATTTATATCATCCCATTTAACACTGTTTAAAGCTTTTTTAAGTTCGTCCCACTGGAATGAGAGATATTTCTGCCCCTTAAACTGACCTATTGGAAAACTCTGATCACCAATATAGATAGTATTTGATGTATCTTTTCTACGGACTACTCTCTCTTCTTTCTCGAATTTATTTCTGCTTTTTACTGCTCCCCCGGAGAGAAGATCCAGGTATAACTCTTCTGAAATTGATCTGATCCACTCTTTTTTTAATGGTGATACACTTCTGGCATACATTCTGCTGGTTTTTACAATCTCACCAGCAACTATAAAGTCCGGTTTATCTTTAAAAAGTACTGAACCGGGGTGAATAATTACCTTATCAGTTGTTGGTGTTCTATATACTCCTCTACCTGTTTTTGCTCCAACAAACTGGATTAAACCGGCACTTAGACTTAATATATACTCCTTAAAACTGAAAGGGGCATTTTCTGTAATAGGTATACCCATGTCCCTTACTATACTGCTTAGCTGTTCGTGTATATTTACAACTTCGTGCATTATTTTTTCATCAAGATAGAACCTTTTACAGAATTTATCTTTCTTAGGGGCTTCTGTAAACATTTTAAATAGTTTCAGATATGCTGAAAAATCCCCATTTGCATCTCCAAAGGAAGCGTGGGCGTCTCTGGCTTCTAACTCTTCATCCTGGGGTAGAGTATAGGGACTTCTGGTACTAATAAAACTTGTTGCAATAATTACTTCGTTTAAAACATTGGGGTATCTTAGTATTGATTCCACAATCATCCGGGAGTGTCTTGGCAGTAGTGGGAAGTGTACCATCATCTCACCTATACTGCTTAGGGAGTTGTCGTTGTTAAGTGCCCTAAACTGTATTAGTGTTTTTACTGCACCTGTTATTCCCTGTTTTCCGGGGGATGAGAGAAAATCAAAGGAGTGAAAATCCCTTATCCCAATCTCTGACATTCTAAGAACAACTTCTGAAAGGTCAGTTCTGAATATCTCTTCCGGGGTGTAGGTCTCTTTAAGCTCATAATCACTTTTTGAGTAAAATCTGTAGCATGTTCCAGGGGCTGTTCGTCCTGCTCTTCCCTTTCTCTGGTCTGCAGAAGCTCTGGATATTGTATTCTCAATTAAGGATGATGTAAAAGTGTGGGGGTTGTAGTAGTTTAACTTACTTAACCCCGAGTCTAGAACAGTTGTAATTCCATCAATAGTTACTGAAGTCTCTGCTATATTTGTTGAAACAACAACTTTAGTTTTAAACAGTGGGGTTTTTACAAATATTCTCTCCTGTTCCTCTTTGCTTAACCTTCCATATAGAGGGATTATTAACAGTTTTTTACTTACGCTGGAGGCCTCAAGGGCTGTAATAGTGTCTTTTATCAGCTTCTCTCCTGAGAGGAAAATAAGAATATCTCCATCATCTTTCTGTTTGTTAATTACATTTCTCTCTACAGTCTCTGTAATTGCCTGTATCAACTCCTCGGGGTTGTCGGATTTTAATGGGTGGTACAAAAGATTTATTGGGTAGGGTGTGGTCTCTATGGAAATTATTGGTGCATTAAAAAAATATTCAGAGAAACTTTGGGTGTTTAGGGTAGCAGAAGAGATAATTACTTTAAAATCCTCTCTCTCTCTAATAATATTTTTTAGTAAACCAAGGACGAAATCTATGTTTAGACTTCTTTCATGGGCTTCATCAACAATAATTATACTATAAGCACTTAGGTGGGGATCATTTTTAATCTCCTGAAGTAAAATTCCATCTGTCATTATTTTTAATGCTGTTGATGGTAAAGTCTGATCATCGAACCGCATTTTATAACCTACATATCCAGGAATTGTAACTTTAAGCTGTTTTGCCATATAGTCTGATACTGATAGTGTTGCTATTCTTCTTGGTTGTGTAATTCCAATTACACCATGCTGGGCATAACCTGCCTCATTTAAAATTAGTGGAAGCTGTGTTGTTTTTCCTGAACCTGTAGGGCTCTCAACAATTATTACCTGATTGTGTTTTATCGCTTCTAGAATTTTTTCTTTCTCTTTGTAAACTGGTAACTCATTTGGATTCATAACTAATTATATCATAAAATAATTTCTTTGTCTTTTTAAAGAATCGTTGTTACAATTAAAGTAGGAGGAATAAAAATATGAAGACTTTTGTAATTGATACTAACGTTTTAATTCACCGACCAGAAGCTATTTTTTCCTTTAAAAATTCAAAGGTTGTTATACCAATTGAGGTTTTTGAGGAATTAGATAAATTAAAATCTGAACACCATTCAGGTAGAGGTAAAAGTGCCAGATCCGCTTGCAGATTAATTGATGGATTAATAAATAAAACCGATGTAACCAAGGGCATAAAAATGCCAAGTGGGGGGATTCTCTCTATACCTCTATTTGAGGATTTTAGGGAGTACCATGGTCTGGTTAAGGGTAAAAAGGATAATACAATTCTTTTAACAGCCCTTGCTCTTAAAAATCAGGGTGATCAGGTATTTTTTGTTTCAAAGGACATAAATGCCAGAATTAAGGCGGAAGCTTTAGGTTTAAGAGCTGTAGACTACGAAAAACACAAGGTTAGTGTAAGTGATCAGTATAAAGGCTATTTTGAGCTCGAAGTTTCCGAGGAGAAGTGTAAAGAGCTTGTAGAGATGAAGTCTGTGGTTTTAGAGGGATCTTTTTACGAGAATCAGTACTGTTTTTTATCATCACCAGGGTCATCAACAATCTATATTGGGCGTTACGATAAGGAGGCTGACTGTTTTAGACATGTTCCATCTGGAATGGATGAGGCAATTACAGGAATTTTAGCACTTAATACTGAACAGAGAATTGCTTTTGATGCACTTTTAAATCCAAAGATTAATCTTGTTACTCTTGTTGGTGCAGCAGGAACAGGAAAAACACTTTTGGCAATTGCTTCAGGTCTCCACATGGTATTACAGGATAAACAGTATTCAAGGGTACTTGTTAGTAGACCTGTTGTTCCAATGGGAAATGATATTGGATTTTTACCCGGTGAGAAATCTCAAAAAATGTCACCATGGATGCAGCCAATTTTTGATAATCTGGAATTTATTATTGAGAGATCCAATAAACAGAATGTTAAAAGTGTTGAGCAGTTAACTAATAACAAGATTCTGGAGATTGAAGCACTTACATATATTAGGGGAAGGAGTCTGCCAAAACAGTATATTATAATTGATGAGGCACAGAACCTTACATCCCATGAGATAAAAACAATTGTTAGTAGGGCAGGACAGGATACAAAGGTTATACTAACCGGAGACCCGGGACAGATTGATAACCCTTATCTGGACTCTGAGTCTAATGGATTAATTTCTCTGGTAGAAGCTTTTAAAGAGCAGAAAATTTCTGCCCATATAACACTTACTAAAACTGAAAGAAGTCCCCTCGCGGAACTTGCTACCCAGTTATTATAAACCAAGGGTCTCTTTTATATCAGCAAGTAGAATGTCTGAATCAAAGGGACCCATATATTTAATCTTTTTGTTGACAGTTAATATTGGAAATGAAAAACTCATATTTATTAATGTCTTAACGTCTTTGTAATCTGTTAGATCCTCTGTGTGAATATCCTTGAATATTACACTGATTTTATCATCAAGTGATGCCTTTTTCACAGACTCCAGAAGATTTTCAGCTAGTTTTTCACTTGTAATTCCCGGAATATTTTCTGTACACCGATGTTCACTTTTATCATCACAACCACTACATGATGAGCAGCTGCTAACTATAGCCTTGGATTTTTCTCCAAATAATATGATCTCGTTCATAAAGCTATTTTGCACATTTAAAAAAATAAATTCAAGTTTGAAATAATTGTTTTGCATTATCAAAAGTTGCTTGTTATAATTAGAGTATGGAAGCGAATGAAAGATGTGTTGTATGTGGTAATCAAATCTCAAAAAGTATTTTGATTTGTCCTCACTGCGGGAATGTAATAAATAAAGAGAGATTTCCAAAAGGTAGTGAACACAACTACCACAGCAGCATTGATAAAAATATTGAATATCTCGAGCAGATGGATAATGCTTTGTATCACCTTGAACAGGAACTTGATGCTTTTCTTTGTAAAAAACGATGATTTTTTTTTTACTTTCTGATATATTAAAGAGATAGAAACTAATTGTCGATATTTAATCTGTAATACTTTTAAGGAGGTCCTATGAGGCGAGGGGCATTAAACTCATATAAAGAAACTAAAGTGACTACAGCATCCCAGAGCAAGTTGATTATAATGCTTTATGATGAAGTCATAAAACAGATTGATATAGCAGTAAATGCTGTAAACAGGAAAATGCCAAAAGATGTTTCCCACAATGCTTTTGTTAAAGCTCAGGATTGTATTTCGGAATTAATGGTCTCACTAGATTTTGAAAAAGGTGGAGATATTGCCAGAAATTTATTTGCACTCTATAATTTTTTTAATAGATCGCTTTTAGATGCAAATAATTATGGAAATTTGAATAAAGCACAGGATGTAAAAAGCATGATGGTAGAGTTAAGGTCATCCTGGATTGCTATCTCGGGGACAACAGAACATGAAATGTCTGGAGATAGAGTTGGGATAAACATCGCTGGATAGATTAAATATACTCAAGGAGAGGGTTTTTATCTCTATAAGTGAGTATAGAACCCTTATAGAATCCCTTGAGAAATCTTTTAAATTTAAAAATACTCTTCAAACAGATCACCTTTTATTAATTGAAAAAGAGATAATAAAAACACTGGATCAGCGTTACAGAATCTTCTGTTCCTATCCCGGGTTTAATAAAAATTATCATAAAGATCTGTTTGATGAACTGACTCTACTCTATAATGATATAGATTCCTTTAGAAACAGATTAACAGAGAATAAAAAAAATCTCAAAAACGAGCTTTCAAATGTAAAGCAGATTATTAGACCTTTGGGAAAAAGTCGAGATGCAATAGCCGGGAGGATAGATATAATAACATGAAAGAGCCTTTATATATACTGGATGGCTATGCCATAATTTTTAGATCATATTATGCTTTTATTAACAGACCCTTAAAGAATAGTTCGGGAGATAATATAAGCGCTATTTTTGGTTTTTACAGAACCCTCTTTAATTTTTTAAAGGTTTACAGACCTAAAAACTTTGTTGTTGCACTGGATAGTAAGGGGCCAACCTTCAGAAATGAGATATTTCCTGAGTATAAGGCAAACAGATCTGCAGCACCTGAGGATCTTGTAACCCAGTTTCCTATAATAATAAATATTTTAAATGAGCTTAATATCCCCTCTGTTGCAGTTCCGGGCTTTGAAGCAGATGATATAATTGGTACATTTGCCAGAATTTGTAGTGATGAGGGCCGGGAGTGCTACATAATTTCCGGGGATAAGGATCTTATGCAGCTGGTAAACGATACAACTTTTCTATTACGCCCGGATGGGAAAGCAGGATATGAAAAGTATGATGCCGACAGAGTTTTCACAGAAAAAGGGGTAAAGCCCGGTCAAATTATTGATTATCTCTCTTTAATGGGGGACACAGCTGACAATATTCCCGGAGTAAAGGGTATTGGTGAAAAAACTGCCGGGTCTTTACTGGAAAAGTTTGGTGATCTTGATAATATCTATAACAATATAGAAACAATAAAAGCCAAGGCTCAGAAGAGTAAGTTAATAGATGGTAAGGAGAGTGCTTACCTTAGTAAAAAACTTGTAATATTGGACTGCAATGTACCAATTAACAAAAGTATTGATGAGTGTGTAATAAGTTCCATAGATTCCAAGAAAAGTGGTGAACTCTTTGCTGCCCAGGGAATTAATGCAGTAACCCCGGATGATGGAGTAAATAGAGAAGAGAGTGTAAAACCAGTTGCAAAAAGAGGGACATATAGGGCTGTTCTGGATGCTGAAGAGTTAAAAGTTATTATAAACAGTGCGATTGAGGCAGGAATTGTAGCTTTTGATTGCGAGACCGACTCACTTGATGCCATATCAGCTACTCCTGCTGGTTTTTCTATATCTTTTAAAGAGGGTGAGGCCTATTATATTCCAATAAAGGCAAAGGATACCGATTGTATAGATTCTGATATTGTAAAATCTGAATTAAACAGAATGTTCCGGGAGTGCAGTATTGTAGGCCAGAATATAAAATACGATTATAAAGTTCTGGTAAGATACGGTATTGTGATAAAAAATATAATTTTTGATACAATGATTGCAGCCTGGATTCTAGACTCCTCCCTTAGAAGCTATTCAATGGATTTTCTGGCAGATAAATACCTTAACTATACAACAATTCCATTTGATAGTGTTGTTCCAAAGGGTGAACTATTTTGCAATGTCAATATAGATAAGGCTGCAGAGTATGCAGCTGAAGATGCAGATATAACCTATAGATTATACCTCTATTTTAAAAGAGAGATGGATAGATCAGAAACCCTTACAAAACTTTTTAATGAGATCGAAATTCCTTTAATAAGAATTTTGGCAAATATGGAGCTTGAAGGAGTAAATCTTGATGGCGAGGTATTAAAAAACTTCTCTGTGGAGCTTAATGACAGTATTGTTGGGTTAGAAAAGGAAATATACAGTATCTGTGGTAAAGAGTTTAATATAAGTTCACCAAAACAGTTACAGGAGATACTTTTTGAAGAACGGGGGCTAACTCCTCTAAAAAAGACAAAAACTGGTTATTCTACAGATACCGCAGTTTTGGAACAGCTTGCCAGAGAGGATATTGTTCCTGAAAAAATAATAGATTATAGAGGTTTAACTAAACTTAAATCAACCTATGCGGATGCTCTGCCAAAGTTGATTAATTCTGATACCGGGAGAGTTCACACCCACTTTCTACAGACAGGAACAGCAACAGGGCGTTTAAGCAGTAAGGATCCCAATTTACAGAATATTCCTGTAAAAGATGACAGAGGCCGTAGAATAAGGGCGGCATTTACAGCTTCCCCGGGGAAAATATTTTTATCTGCAGATTACTCCCAAATTGAACTTGTTGTTCTGGCACATCTCTCCGAAGATCCGGGGTTGGTAGATGCCTATAGAAATGGTAGAGATATTCATACCCAGACCGCTGCAATTATAAATCAGGTAGAACTTAATGAAGTTACTCCAGCTATGAGAAGGGTTGCTAAAACTATAAACTTTGGTGTTATGTATGGAATGAGTGCATTCAGGTTATCCAATGAACTGGAGATTCCAAGAAAGGCAGCTGCAAATTTTATTAACAGATACTTTACTGAGTTTGCAGGAATTAAAACTTTTATGGACAAAACACTTCTTGAAGCCGAGGAGAAGGGTTATGTAACCACAATACTTGGGAGACAAAGGGTTTTAGAAGGGATAAACAGCAATAATAAGCTGATAAAAGCAGGTGCACAGAGAGCAGCAATAAACAGTGTTGTACAGGGCTCAGCTGCAGATATTATGAAACTTGCAATGATTGAGATTGATAGAAGAATTGGAGTTGAAACCCCAAATTCCAAAATGGTTCTACAGGTTCATGATGAGTTTATATTTGAGGCAGATTTAAATGAACTTCAGGCTCTAAAGGATATTGTAAAAAAATCTATGGAAGGGGCTATTAAGTTAATTGTACCCTTGAACTCATCTCTTGAAACCGGTAATAACTGGGGAGAGATTCATTAATGGTTATAGCCCTGTCAGGGAAGTGTTGTTCCGGGAAAAACTATATATCAGATAAATTCAAATCTGATGGTTTTACAATTATAGATGTTGATATTGTCTCCAGGGATGTGTTTAACTCCAACCAGGAACAGATTATACAGCTATTTGGTGAAAGTGTAGTAGTTGATGGTATTTTAAGTAGAAAAGCGGTAGGGGAGATAGTTTTTTCAGACAAACAGAAACGTTTGGAACTGGAAGAACTTATACATCCAAAAGTCTATCAGTTTATAATTAATCAGATTAAGGCAAATAGTTCGACTGATTATATTATAAATATCCCTCTATTAAAAAAAAGTGAATTAATAGAGCATCTAAATGGGATTGTGTGGATTCGTTCACCTCTTTTACTTCGAATAATTAGAGCGTTAAAAAGAGACAGTTACAGTTTACTGGTAATTTTAAAAAGAATATGGTCACAAAAAAAACTTAGTGTTAAATATTTCAAAAGTAGTGTCGATATTTATTACATAGATAATAGTTGGTTCTCTAAACAAATGGAAGGATCCTATAATCTAACTTTAAATAGGCTTCGAAAGGGTTAATATATGTCAGATAACATTAAAAAAGAGATGCAGGATTCCAAAATTTCAACAGATACACTCTTTGTTCTACTTGTTGCAATATGCGGTGTTGCTATAATTTGCCTTGTTGGCTACTTATTAATAAAACCACAGTCCGGCAATTCTGATGTTGTAATTAGGGATATTGTTGTTTCAGGAGTTGTTCCTGAGGAGAGTGAAACTATTGAGAGTGTAGAGGACTCTCTGGTTAACAGTTATCTGAATGACGAGAAAACAGCAGAGGATGCAGCTCCCATTGTTCAGGAACAACCGGTTGTTGTAGAGAAGAAAGATGTTCCCCTTGAGGAAAAACCTATTTTTAAACCTGCACCAAAAGCTGTTGTTAAACCCACAGCTACCAAAACTACTATAGTAACCAAGCCGGTAGTTAAGCAGAAGCTTGTTAGTGTTATTGCTTACTGGATTCAGGTAGGTTCATTTTCATCCAATGCACAGGCTAACAGAAGTGTTGAATTGTTAAAAGATAGAGGTCTTTCATCGAGAGTAGTTCTTTCCACTGTTAATGGGAACGATGTTTACAGAGTTCGAATTGGAGCCTATGAGAGTAAGGAAGAGGCCGAAAAGTTTTTAGCTGAAGTTAAGAAAATAGGTGGATTTGAAGGCAGTTATATTTCAGAAAGTACAACACAAAAATATGTAGAAGGCAAATAAATTTTTATTTCTTATATTAAAATTTTTATTGTTAGACTATAATAATAAAAGTTATGTTGGAATTTGATGATACATTGGTGTTCAAAACACTGTTTAAGTTATTGAACCATGATACTAGAAATACATTCGTAAAACTTAATGCACTAATTTCCGAGCTGGACCAGACACCTGTTAAGGATATGATCTCTGACTCTATTCAGGAGTTATATGATTTAATAGCATCCTCGGCAGGTTTTATCGACGGTAAAAAGCGGATAATGTCTATGTATGATATTGTTTCAGAATTATCACTAACTTCTTCCAAGATAACCCTTACTAACCACCATAGAGTAAAATTCTCCCACGATCCCAAAATATATCTTTTTGTAGAAGTTTCTGAACTATTTAATCATGCAATTCTTAATCTTGTTGAAAATGCTCTGAAATATTCAGGTGAGAATGAGATTGTCGATGTCTCCATTAGGAGGGAAGGTAACTTTATCTCGGTATATGTTAAAGATAATGGAATGGGAATCTCAGACAAGGATAAGGAGAGAATTTTTGAGCAAGGTTATAGAACAATAAGTGCTCTGGAGCAGCAGGGTACAGGTACAGGACTGTGGATAACTAAAAATATAGTGCATAAGGATTCCGGAACCATTGAAGTCTATGATAATAAACCAAAAGGATCTGTTTTTAAAGTTTCTGTTCCAATATTTTTTACAAGCAGTCTTGAAGATTCAATGGATATTGTTGTTAATAACTACTTAGATGATCCAAAGGAACTTAATGAGTGTATTAGAAGTATTAAGACACTAATAGACCTTCACGAACCGCCAATTGAGTATCATTATGATTCCTTACTCTTTGCAAATTTACTTAATTACCTAAGAAAAGAGAAGAGGAATAAGACCCAATCCCATTTTAAGGATAAGCTCTTAGAGATAAAATCAAAAAATCCAGGAGGGAAAACCGTTGTAATTGTTGATGATTCAACCTATGTTCACTACTATTTAGGAACTTTTTTCTCTGAACTGGGTTACAGGGTTGTTGATTTTGCTTTTAATGGTCTTGAAGGATTTAATCTGTATGAAACCCATAATCCTGATCTAATAACCCTGGATATTACCATGCCTGTAATGTCCGGTGTTGAGGCAAGTGAGAAGATCTTAAAACTTAATCCGGGGGCTAACCTTCTATTTTTATCCGGTTTGGGAAGCCATTCAGGTTTAATTCAAACTTTGGATAAAAAATTAAATGGAAGAACCTATGGTATTTTAACAAAGCCCTTCTCTAAAGAAGAGCTTGAAAATTCCCTAGAAGTTTTTAATTTTTAATACTGTAATCAATTGGTTTATTGTAAATTTTAGAGTTTGGCTCAACTGATTTTACAATCCAGACATTTCCCCCAATAGTTGAGTTTTTGCCTACAACAGTATCCCCTCCAAGTATTGTCGCCCCTGCATAAATTGTAACATTGTCTTCAATTGTCGGATGCCTTTTTACATTTGCTTCCTCTTTTTTTACACTTAAAGCACCAAGAGTAACCCCTTGATAAATTTTTACATTGCTACCTATTACTGTTGTTTCACCAATTACAACACCTGTTCCATGGTCTATAAAGAAATAGTCCCCAATCTCTGCACCTGGATGGATATCAATTCCTGTAGCTGAGTGTGCATACTCGCTCATCATTCTTGGAATTAATGGAATTTTGAGTTTATAAAATTCATGGGCAATTCTATGAATTGTCACTGCCTTCATTCCAGGGTATGAGAGGATAACCTCTTCCATTGAGGATGCTGCAGGATCTCCTGAAAGTGCAGCATCTGCATCTAATAGAATTTTATCCCTTACTTTAGTAAGATTAGTTATAAATTCCTCTGTTTTAACTTTTGCAGATGCAGAGCAATCCTGACAACTGGCTCTCTTATCCGGTGCATTTTTAAGACAGGTTGCTTTTTTTATCTCTTGATAGAGTTTTCTAAAAAGCTGGTTAAGCTTTTCACTGGTTCTGTATTTTAAAATACACTGATCGATGTTTTCATCTGACTGAAAGCCGGGAAACATTAATGATTCAATTGTGTAAAGTATTTCACTTATACTCTCTCTTGATGGAAGGGAAGGACCACCTATATGGTTTACACCTCCTCCCTTACTATAGGAACTTAAAAGCTCATTTTCTATTTCAATTAATTTATCTGCATCCATACCATTAATCTATGAATATGATGTTTAAAAGTCCAGTGTTTTTAAAAAAAACTGTAAAATAATTATTACCCTCTCTTTAACTTTCTTCCCAGAAATACATAGAGCATAAATATTATGGAAGCTAGCAGTGAGATTATTATAAATGCTGTATCAAGTGTAAATTTATCACCTATAAAACCTACAATAGGAAATACTATTATCATAAGCAGGCTAAACATCATGGATTGATAACTTAAAACAGTCGCTCTGTAACCTGATGGAACCATTTTGTTAATGGAATCACTAACTATAACAATAAGAAATCCTTCAAAAAGCCCATTTACAATAAAAAACAGGGCTTTATAATCTGTTAATGCTGTACCCCATAAAGATATTAAAAGGAGTACCGGTATTAGATAAAAAAGTCTATTTAGTTCTATTTTCTTTTCAAGTTTCGGGGCTGCCAGGGCTGAAAATCCTGCTACTAAAGATAGAATAGAGAAAACTATACCCATATAGAATTCACTATATCCATTGAATTTCCACCAGGTTTGTAAATAAAAGTAAATTGTTGCTTCGAAAACAAAAATAGATTCACTATATATTATTAAAAAAGCAATCCTGGGCTCTTTTTTAATGACCTGAAGGCTCTCTTTTGTCTGATTTAATATAGAATCTGCGGTTCTTTTTATAAAATTGCTGCTTGCAATTTGTTTTGACTCTCTTTCAATAATGGGTTCTTCCATAAAAGCGATACTTAAAATTGACAGGAAAACTGAAAAAAGTGTTACAGAAAAAACAATATTGTAGTTAATAGTTGCAAGATATCCTCCGCTAAGGTATGCAAGAATCATGGAACTCTGAAGTATTAACTCACTTCTACCTTTAACTTTTTTGAATTTTTCCTCTTCATTTATGTTTTTAAGAGAATCGTATAAAAGTGCTTCACCAGCTCCGGATTCCAGATTGTAGCTTAATGCTGTCAGTATAAATCCTATGGATTGAATTACTATACTGTTTCCTGTCCAAAGAATAATCAAACTGATAAAAAAGAGTATTCTACCTATTAGTCTGCTCTGTTTTCTTCCCCATAGGTCTGCAATAACTCCGGTTGGAACTTCCATTGTAAATGATGTAAGGTGGAATAACCCCTCAAGCATTCCTAATTCAACAAGGGATAATCCTTTAAGAGATAACCAGATCATCCACAGAGCGTGGGTTAGGTTAAAATTCATAAAAAAAGTAAAAATATAGTCCAGGGGTATGTTTCTTTTTAGGTTCTGGTTCATAAATTTCTCCGTACAATAAAAATATTGACCTTTTTACTAATCAACGAAAATAAAAAGTTCTGTGTTATTTATATTCTGCGGTTGTTTAAGCACTCTCAGCTTCTATTGAACCAGTTTAGAATTCAATCCGATATATCGGATCTATTAAAGATTTAATAATGTTATAAAATAATAATAGCTTTGTCAAATATATTTAATACTCGTGGTAAAACTGTTAATATCAGGTATGGTTAAGTACAAAGTAACGGAATATTTTAAATCTCTATCCCATGAGGGTTCCGGGTTGTGGAAGCAGTTTTATCCTGATCCCAGAGAGAGTATTTTTAAAGATTATGAATTGGAAGATCCTTTAAGTGAGAATAAATATCTGGTCTCTCCAAGGTTGGTTCACAGGTATAAAGATAGGGTTTTAATGCTTGTTACTGACCAATGCCTTATGTATTGCCGTCACTGTTTTAGAAAGGATTTTATAGACAGAGGCATTAATGAGATTTCTGACAGTGAGATTGATCTTGCCTGTGAGTACATAAAAAAACATAGTGAGGTTCACGAAGTAATACTTAGCGGTGGGGACCCATTAACAATTTCTGAGTGTAAACTTTCATCAGTATTAAAAAAAATAAGGCAGATACGGCCGGGTTTGATTATTAGAATTGGTACTAGAATTCCTGTTGTTGAGCCTGGCCTTATAACCGATGGGTTGATTAATATTTTAAAGGAGAACTCTCCTTTGTGGTTTCTTTTACAGATTAATCACCCAGATGAGTTGACTCCGGACTCTGTTGCGGCTCTTAAAAGACTAAATATGGCTGGTGTTGGTCTTTTAAACCAGTCTGTACTTTTAAAAGGCATAAATGACTCGGTTGATATTTTAAAAAGGCTATACCAAGGACTTTTAGAGGTTATGGTAAAGCCTTATTACATTTTTCAGGGGGATTTAGCCAGGGGTACTTCCCATTTAAGGGTTCCAATTTCCAGAGGGTTGGAGATTATTAATGAGCTAAAAGGGGAGATTTCCGGTATTGCTATGCCGATTTATGCTGTGGACATTCCAGGTGGTGGTGGAAAAATACATCTAAACAGGGAGAGTATTATTAATGAGGATGATGAATTTTACTATTTACAAAATAGTGATGGTTTTGTCGGAAAGTATCCAAAGGAGTAGCTATGATTGAAAAATGGGAGACTTTAGAGAGAAAAGCCCTGTCTGATTACAGAATTTTTAGGACTTCAAGTGTAATAAGAAAGAGTAGGGAAACGGGTATTAAGGGTGAGTTTTTTCTTGTTACTCCCCCAAACTGGATTATGGTTATTCCTCTTTTAAAAAATTCTGAAGGTCAGGACTGTTTTTTAATGGTTAAGCAGTACAGGCATGGTAGTGATAGTGTAACTTTGGAATTTCCTGCAGGGATGGTTGATCCCGGTGAAGTATCTATGGATGCTGTAATTCGTGAACTCTCTGAGGAGACTGGTTATGTTAGTGAAAGTATTGTAAAGGTTGGGGAGGTTAATCCAAATCCCGCTTTTATGGAGAATAAAACTTCTACCTATGTTGCAAGAGATCTGAAAAAAATTACTGGTCAGAGTCTTGATGAGCATGAGGAGATCGAGACTCTGCTTGTTCCTGTAAATGAGTTTGATAAAATGGTTGGCGGCCCAATGGTTAACTCTGCAATTACCCTTCAGGCCTACCTTTTCTATTTAAGATCACTCTCTCCAGGCGTTTTTAACTTTGGGGAAGGCTCTTAGGTCTATTAGGGTTGAATCTCCACCATTTATTGTTAACTGGCTGGAGATTTTTATTACAATTTCTCTTGGTGATCCCTGTTTTTTAATGTGAAAGTACACCTGGCTGTTCCCTTTGTTATCCATTATAAATGTTCGTAAATGTTCAAGCTCATCATCGGTTAACTCTTCAGGGTGGAATTCAAGATGAATCTCCGGTGCTATTATCTCCTTCAGTTCATCAGGTTCTTTAATTTCTTCTACCTTAAAGGATGGTTTATCCCTTGAGGTATCTACATATCCTGTTACTCCCAGAATTTTATCAGCCTGAAGCAGATGTCCGTACTGCTCAAATTTTTTGGCAAAAAGAACAAGTTCTATTGAGCCATTATAATCTTCAAGTTCTGCAAAGGCCATTCTTTTTCCGGATTTAGTTGTAATAGACTTGGGGTTTTTTATCATACCAAGTATTGAGTATATCTTCTCTCCAGATGCATTCTTTGGATTTAGCAAGTCCAAATTCACTGATCTCTTCCACTGATCCTTATATTTATCCATTGGGTGTCCGGAGAAGAAAAATCCAATGTTCTCTTTTTCCATTTTTAGTAGTTCAATATCCGGGTACTCTTCCACTTCTTCCCAAATGTAATCCGGAAAGATCTCCTCTTCCAGATCACCGAAAAGAGAGCCTTGTCCAAATTGAGAACTTTCCTGTTTTTTTTGTGCAATTGCAATTATTTTTTCTGCATTGTGCATAATTGTTGCACGGTTATGTCTCTCTATTTTGGAGAATAGACCAGAGGTTACCAATACTTCCAAAACCCTGGAGTTAACAGTTCTAAGCTCAACTTTTTCTATAAAATCCTCGAAATCTTTAAACTTACCCTTTTTTTCCCTAGCTGTTATTATGGCATCAACTGCTGCGGAACCAATACCCTTCATTCCGGTTAATCCGTAAACAATTTTTCCATCTACAACAGTAAAATACTTTTCAGAGTCGTTAATATCCGGTGGGGCTAGGTCAATACCCATTTCGCTACACTCTGCCAGATAATCTGCAAATGCAGTAGGGTTTGAAATTTCATTTGTCAGGTTTGCTGCCATAAATTCTGCAGGGTAGTTGGCTTTACAGTAGGCGGTTTTATAGGCAACAACAGAGTAAGCTGCGGCGTGGGACTTGTTAAATCCATAACCGGCAAAGGGTACCAGCATATCAAAAATTTCAGAAGCGTGTTCTTCTGTATGGCCGTTCTCCTTAGCTCCTTTAATAAACTCGACTTTCATCTTGTCCATCTCGGCAACTTTTTTCTTACCCATGGCACGTCGAAGAATATCTGCTTTTCCAAGACTGAACCCACCTATTATCTGGGCAACCTTCATTACCTGCTCCTGATATACAATTACACCATAGGTCGGTTTTAGAGTCTCCTCCAGTAATGGATCAGGATATTTTATCTGCATTTTTCCAAGTTTTGAATCAACAAATTGAGGAATGTACTGCATAGGGCCCGGTCTGTACAGGGCATTAAGAGCGATTAAATCCTCAATATTATCAGGCTTAGCATCCTTTAGAATTTTTTGCATACCTGCTGATTCAAATTGGAAAACAGCACTACTTTTTCCCTGTTGCAGCATCTGGTATGTTTTAAGATCGTCAATTGGTACTTCATCTATTTTAAAGTCTGGAGTGTGTTTTTGAACAAGTCTCTCAGTATTAGATAGAAGAGTAAGGGTTTTTAATCCCAAAAAGTCCATTTTTACCAAACCGCAGGGTTCAATAATATCCATGGTGAATTCACTGGATACAGCTCCGGTTTTTTGATCTTTGTACAGGGGTACATAGTCTGTAAGTTTGGTTTTACCTATAACCATACCACAAGCATGGGTTGAAACATGCCGGTTCATACCTTCCAGAATTGAAGCTGTTTCAAAAAGCTCTTTATAAATTCCACCACGATTATAGTACTCTTTTAACTCTGGGGTTATTTCAAGGGCTACTTCAACATTTATTTTTCTTCCATCAGGAGCTTTTCCTTCCGGCAATAGTTTGGATATTGTGTTAGATTCAGCAAAGGGTATATCAAGAACCCGGGCTACATCTTTTAAAACTGCCTTTGTCTTTAAAGTTCCAAAAGTACAGATACCACCCACCTGGTCTCTTCCGTACTTCTCTGTAACATAGTTAATAACTTCCTGTCTCTTTTCAAAACAGAAGTCAACATCAAAGTCGGGCATTGAAACCCTGTCAGGATTTAAAAAACGCTCAAAAAGGAGTTCGTATTTTAAAGGATCAATATCTGTTATTCCAATTGCATAGGCAATAATAGAACCAGCACCGGAACCACGACCAGGACCAACCGATATGTGGTTACGTTTTGCCCAGTCGATGAAGTCCCAAACGATTAAAAAGTAACCTTCAAAACCCATGCCCAAAAGTATACCAAGTTCATATTCGGTTCTCTCTTTTACCTCCTGGGTAACTTCCTTATATCTTTTCTTAATCCCTTCCCAGGTTATATAGGTCAGATAGTCTGCCTGATTTTTAAATTCAGAAGGTATCTGGTAATCAGGAAGAATAGGCCCGGGTTGTGGAATTGAAACATTACACATATTGGCAATTTTTAAAGTATTTTCTAATGCCTCGGGAACATCCTTAAAAAGTTCATACATCTCATCCGGGGATTTGAAATAGAGGTGAGAACCATGCATCTGCATTCTGTTGGATTCAGACTTTTTCTTATTAGTTCCAATGCATATTAGTATATCCTGGGCATTTGCATGCTCTTTTTTCTGATAATGAATATCATTGGTAGCAACTAGAGGAATTCCTGTTTCAGCAGAGAGTTTTTTCATGCCTTCTATTACTACTTTCTCTTCTGGAAGTTCATGATTCATTATTTCAAGGTAGTAACTATCCTCTTCAAAGAGGTTTTTATAATATAAAGCCCGTTCTTTGGCTTTGTCATACTGATTATTTAATAAATGCTGGGAAATTTCACCTGCCAGGCAGGCTGTAGTGCATATTAATCCCTCAGAATACTTTTCCAAAAGTTCATCATCGATTCTTGGTTTGTAATAAAATCCATCCAGATATGCCTGGGATACCAATGCTGTAAGATTTTTATACCCAGTCTCATTTTTGCAAAGAAGAATCATGTGATAATACTTTCTTTTTGTTGAATCCTTATCCTGTCTGTGCCCTG
This sequence comes from Spirochaetales bacterium, assembly GCA_003247135.1. Classification (GTDB taxonomy): domain Bacteria; phylum Spirochaetota; class Spirochaetia; order DSM-2461; family DSM-2461; genus Thiospirochaeta. The sequence goes on from QKAW01000058.1 coordinate 45,130, forward strand.
GTGCAATGTAAACTTCGCATCCGATTATCGGGTTGATGCCTGCCTTTTTACAAGCCTGTTCAAATCTGAGAGAACCAAATAAATTCCCATGATCAGTTATAGCAAGATGTTTCATCTCGTACTTTGTAGCCATCTCAATTAGTCCATTAATTGTAACAGCACCATCTAGAAGTGAATAATCTGAATGATTATGAAGATGTACAAATTCTTTCATGTAAACTCCTGTATTGGGGAACTTTAACCTATTTATTTTGAAATTTCTAGTTAAAAATTGTCCAGAAAGTAAAGTATCATCTGACTCATTCTAAAAATTTCACTATTAGTAAGGTTTGGAATATTCTTCAGTTTTGTTATTATTGAGTGTAAAAGGGTGTCTCTAAATTTATAACTTACAGGGATATGAGTTCCAATTAACTCAGCTTCTATCTCCTTTGGACGAACAATTTTTCTATTTTCTATTACAAATGCCAGGGATATTGATGATATATTACTCTTTTCCAACTCTGCATTGGCCGCAAAAGAAATTTCGCTAAATAGGTTATATTTGTATCCGGATTTTGAATAGTGACTATAGGTTGAGTGAACTAATGGAATTCTTACTCTGGTTATTAAGTGCAGGGGTTTAGAATCTCTGGTTGTCAGATATTGAGAAATTGACTCCCATCTGGGTTTTATTTTTTTTTCAGAAAAGGAGATAATCTCTATTTTAGTATTTAATATAACTAGAATTGATGTTAAGTCAGAAACGATCTTTTTATTAGCTATTGTTCCTCCTATTGTTGCCTGATTTCTAACAGGATCAGGAGCCAATGAGAGAAAACAGTTAAGTAGTGTGGAGGGTAGGTTGTTTTTTGATCTTTCAATAATCTGGTTAATAGTAAGCATGCTTCCAAATTCAAAATATCTTTCAGTTCTGCTCTCTTTATATAGTTCAACTATATTTTCTAAAACAATTATTGCTCCGGGAATTACAAGATTCTCTCCATTAATCTCTCTAAATAGAGATGTTCCTCCGGCAAGAATTGTTACTACTTCCTCATTTAAAGCAGTTTTTTTTAGATCGTTTATAGTATCAGGAGTAAAAAATCTGGTTCCTTTTTTAATCAAAAATGCCCTCCTTCATAGAAATTTGATGATAAATATAGAGCTTCCTTAAGGGCTTTTGTATCTGTACAATCGCAGGTAACACTCTCAATAATGTTATCAATCATCTCTCCTGTTAACTCCCTGTTTCTTTCTAGATGGTTTAAGGTTAGAAGAATTCTGGCTGGAGCACAGTTCGGACACAGTTCAACTTCCGCCAACTGAAACCCTTTAGTTATATTTAGGTATTCACTTTTTTGAGTAATTGATTCTAGGGTTGTAATCCTTTTGTTCTGAGCAATAGAAGCTGGATAAATGCATGAGTAGATAGGCTTGTCATCAATTAGGATAAGACAGAATCCGCACTGCCCAGAACCGCAATTATGCTTTACACTTTTTCTGTTTAAAATTTCGCTTAGTAAAACTGACAGCCTGATATTTGCAGGGGCATCAATTTCCACTTCTTTGCCATTTATAATTAAATTAAATTTCATCTATACTAATCTCTCTGAAAATTACATCCTTGCTTATAGGAAATGTATTAATATTTGCTCCAAGAGCCTGATTAATTCCCTGAATATAAGCACCAGGTAGAGTGTTTTTTATAAGGGACCCAACACCCTTTGGAGTATTTTTATTTTTTCCGGTTTCAAAAAAACTTATATGAATTTCAGGCTTTTGATTATTATTGATATTATTATAGTAATAGTTTAAATCAAATTTACCATTTATTATCTGGGGTTCCGGCTGTTGCAACCATTTTATAGTGCTATTAATCTCTCTGACAAGTGAATTAATTAGTGATTGTTTGTGGAGAATTTGCCCAACTTCAATCTCAAGCCACACATCTTTAATAATACAGTTTAAACTTTTTTTATCAATTTCAACTTCAACAGCACATACTGCGTAGGAGTTGTTTTTGAAAGGACAACCTTTCCAATCTTCCTGATCCCATACAAGTGAGGACTTTTTTCTGGTTGTTTTTGTCTGTTTAATAGGTAAGGGATCTTTAAACCTTCTTAGTTTTATCTCATCACAGCACTGTCTTATCAACTGAGTAAATATTGAGATATTTACATTCTCGATATTAGGTCCGGAATCTTCAATCTTTGAACACTCCTCAGTCTCAATAATTATATCCTCACCCTTAATATTTAGTGATTCTGAAATAGTTTTTTCCCAAATATTCAGCAGTTCCAGATTATTAAGTCTGGTATTAACATAAAGATCAACTTTACCATCTCTGTTTAACTGAACAGTTACTCTGTATGTTGATAGTGATTTGCAATTAGTTAAAAATGCATTTCCATTATAACCTATAGATATTCCAATTCCTCTTTTGGGAGAGTGTATTAGCTTTTTCTCTTTTCGTAGAAGAGAGAGATTAATCGATGAATTTTTTCTGGAAAAATCCGATTTAGCAACAATATTTTTAAGCATCTCTGGAAATGGAAGATCTTTTTTAATAATTGAGAATGTTGAGTTTCTATAACCTTTCCGAAGCAAATTTTTATCTCTCCAGAGAAATTGATCATCCTTTGACTCTTTTATTATTTTACTAACAAGTAACTCAGCAGCAAAAAGAGCATCCGGGAGGTATAAACCTTTAGAAATTCCTCCAGGTGGATTGAAGCTTTTTACAGCCTTTACATTTATAGAGATATTTCTGTGTTTGTAATATGATGTTAGCCCATGAATTACTCGTAAAACTTTCTCTTTTGCAAATACAGGATAAGCCCCGCAATTAATTTCCCCATCAAGAGTTATACCCTGGAGGACATTCTCTTTATCAAAGGCTAATTTCCAGTCAACCTTAAGTCCATACTGTTTTGAGGAGTAAAGATACTGGTCTTCGGGAGTTACTGCATACATAACATTTTTTTTGAGAATAGATGCTGAAAGGGTTGTAAAAACAGAAGATCGAAAACTGTCTAGAAGGGGGTATTCATCCTCTCCTGTAATAGCTGGATTAACAATTTTTATCTTTTCACTTTCAATCATACAAATTGATGACAAATTTTCCTGAAGTAAAGATGGCCAGATATCAGATGAATAAACAATAAAAGACTCAGACTCTCGTTTTGTAAAGGACCCATGGAGAAATTTGTTTTGTATAACACTATTTGGGGTATTTATTGTTCCTGAAACAGTTTTATAAGGGGTAGCAAAAGCTTCATCATTATTCCCCAGAGTTATACTCCTGGAATAAAAAATTTCTTCAGAAGTAGGTAGAGGAGAGTATTCAACTTTAATATTATTGTGAATTTGCAGTAAAGTTTTTATTTCGATTCCTACAATTAGAAGTATAGGCTCCCCAATATAATTAACAATCTCATCTGCTAAAAGAGGAATTGATGAATCAAGTATTTTTATTCTATTTCTACTTTTAAGTTCAGTACCATTAATTATATAATAATTTTCAGGTAATTCAGGAACTGTTATACTTTCAATTTTTCCATGGGAAATTGTAGATCGGTATAATAAAATTTTGTAACTTCTTTTTGTTACAGAATCCAGTGGAAGTGTATATTTTCCTGAATATATAAGTTTGGAGAAATCTACTTTATTCATATAGTATAAATTACCACTTTAACTATAATCTTTAAATAGTTTAACTGTTTTTTTATAGCTATATCTTTAGAAAAAATATAAATGTTCCGATAAGGAGTAGAGGAGTTTTTAATCAATGAAAAAACCATTTATTTTTATAGCATTAATTTTATTTTCAATGAGCATCTATTCTCAATCTACATATTCCGGAAACCTCGCTGTTTCTGATGATGGATATTTTAGTGATTATTCAGAAAGTGGAGAATTTTACCTTGGGGGTTGTAATGCCTTTCCACTGGGAACTTTTGTTAATGTGAAATTGCCATACTCCGATGACGCCGTTAATGTAAAGATAGTTTCAAGAATACCAGAGGATGGTATTTTTATTCTAGTTGATAAAAAAGCTGGTGAAAAACTCTTTCTTGAACCTGAAGATATACTCCCTGTTAGAATACAGGTTATTGATTTTATACCTCCTCCAATATCAAAATCTACTGACCTTGAAGTAGATCCGGAACCGGAAATTAAAGGCCTTACAGCACTAAGCATTGCTGAGGAGACAATAGCAGATGATGAATCTTTAGTTCCGGAAACTGTTACTGAATCTGATGATGATATTCTAGATGACAGTTTAATGTTGAATAAAGAAACAGATGATTCCGGTGAAACTATTTCTGATGATGTAAAAGAAGATGAAATAGTAAATGATAAAATTGTTACTCCGGAAGAAGTGGAAACTGAAATTGAAACAGAAATTGTTAAAGATGAAGAAATTTCAAAACCTTCAATGGATGTTGCAAAACCTATAGAGGATGCTTCTATTAAAGATAGTACGGAAGTATCAGAAAAACCTGAAATAAAAGATGAGAAGTCTATTGAAACAGAACCTGTATCAGCTAAAATTAGTGCATCTGAAACCGTTACAGAGAAAGAAGAGCCTAAAAAAGAGTTAAAACTTTACGAAGATAAACTCCCGGTAGAGTCTATGTTTACAGAAATACCTGAAGAACTGGAAAAATCAGCAGCAGAACCTGTAAAAAAAGAGGAAGTTAAACCTGCAGAGAGTGGCAGAATCGTAAAGAAAATTTTCTTTTTAGAACCCGCTAATAAAAAACCACCTGTTGGAGGTATTCCTGATAGTGAATTAATTCCAGTTACAACAGTTGAAAAAAACAGAATTCTTGAAGACGGTTACTATCTTCAGGTAGGTATATATACAAATTCAGATACAGTATATCTTGATAGTGATAAATTAGAAGCACTTAACTTTCCATTTATTACAGTAAAGGAAGAAGCTAAACCTAATAGGGAGAGACTTCTTGTTGGACCTGTTAAAAATGATGAACTTGGAGTAATTATGCTTCAGCTAAAAGGCCGGGGCTTTAAAGATTTTTTTAGATATAAAAAGAAAACGGATAATTAATAATTGCCTAATAGAATATATCATGTTAAAAGTGAGTCATGGGTTTATTTTTTTTAGTATTTTTCTTAATAATTGGAGCATTGGCAATATTTGTCTATTTTGCAGGACATGGTGAAATATCTATAAATAGTGCGGATTTTGTTGCAAAAGGTAAAGAGGCAGGCTTAACCGGTCCTCAAATAAAAATGCTAAAAAAAACATCAGATATATTGAAACTCGAAAAACCTTTAACACTGTTGGGCACTGTAGATAATATTGATAGTGCTGTATTAGGGCTAAATAAATTATTAAAAGAGTCAAATTATCAGAACCTTGAAATTATTGATCTGCTGGAAGAACTTCACAAATATCGAAAAAAAATTGAACTTGAAAAAATAGAAAAAAGAAATAATATAACAAATACTAGTGAAATCCCTGTAAATCAGCTGGTAAAAATAACAATTGGTGCTTTAGAGACACCTATAACAGGGGTCGTTACATCCAATGATTTTAGTTTTCTGACTATAGAACTAAAAAAAGAGACAAAGATACGTCCAGGAATAAACTGGAAGGAACCTGTAAATATATATTTCTGGAAGAAAGATGATGCAGGATACTTTTTTGAAGGTGTTGTTGACAATACTCCAACAAGCAGAACATGGAATATTCAACATACAAATAATTTAATAAGAAGTCAGAAAAGAGAGGACCTCAGGGTTAATGTAGAAATAAACTGTTATCTCTACAGGCTTGAAGATATATCCAGAATTAATTCAAATCCAGAAGGTTTTACAGGTATATTTTCTCAGATAAAAAATATTTCAGAAGGTGGTGCTGCGCTACTGGTTAATGGTCTATTTCCTGTTGGTTCAATAGTAAAAATGGAGTTTAAAATCAAGGAAGAAATAATCGTTCTATGCGCTATTGTAAAATTTTCCAAATTAAACAGTGCAAATAATATATCCTATTTAAGATTAAAAACTATTGAACCGGGAATAGAGATGTTATCAATTTTAAGACCTTTTATATTCCTTAAAAGCCGAGAATTATATCAAAGAAAATCTAATAAAAATCACAAAGCTGTTGAAAATAAACCAGAAATAAACAACAATGATTCTATGGAAGAGAGAGATTCTGAAGAGGAACCTGAAGAAGTTGAATATCTTCCAGAGAAAGACGGTGTTTTAAACTAACACTTAAAAAACTAATTAAAACATAATGAGGTGATTAAAAATGAAATCAATTAAATGGTTTTTGTCCGTATTATCCATGTTTCTTATTTTTTCTTGTACAACCACAAGTGATACAAACAAAGAGAGTATAGTTGTAGAAGAGACAAAGGAAGAGGTAGTCGAACCAGCTAAAGTAGTGGAAAAGAAAATGGTTGAAAAGGAGATTGAGGAGATCATTTATTTTGTTACCAAGGAAGAGTCATTCTACGGAGATGGTCAGATAGATACTAAAACAACCTATATCTACAATGATAATTTTGTATTAATGAACAAAATTATAACAAATGAACAGGGTGAGGTTTTAGAATCTTCAGCAAATAAAATAGTAAATAATAATATTTCCCGTACAGATAACTACGGTTATGGAAATATTCTAAATACATATACAACTTTTGAGTACGATAGCCAGAACAGAGTTGTTAAAGAGACAATGTTTGATAAAGAGAATAAAATTCAATCTGTTAATGAGTATATCTATAAAGACGGACTTTTAACAACCTGGAATACATTAGGTGCTAATGGTGGTGTTTTGGCAATTACAGAGTATGTATACGATAAAAATGGAAACAACACTGAAATTAATATGAAAAATTCAGGAAATGTTCTTGATGGAAAAATAGTAAAAATTTATGCAGACAATGCAATTAAATCTGAAGAGATTAGAGATTCAAAAGGAAAAATTGAGAAATCTGTGAGCTATGTTTACGAAGGTAAAATGTTAAAAGAGAAGATTTTTATGGATGAAAAAGGAAATAAAAAAAGAAGTGAATCCTATGAATACTCTGATAATAAGCCAGTTCCTACAAGAATAAATCAGCTATATAAGAGTGGAGCTATAGAGGCGTACAGTAATTTTGAGTATGCCGAAAAAGTCATAAAGACTAAAGTTATGGTAGAGGAGTAAAAATGAAAAAGTACGTTAGTATTTTTATCTTGTTATTTGTTGTTCTATTTTCATCCTTTGCAGGTGATAGAGCAGAAGTCTGGTCCAGGATGTATAAGAGAAGTTTCTCTCCAGAAATGAAGTTTTCAGTTATGCTTAATATTGTTGAGCTTAACGATAGAGGGATGATTCCACTTCTAGAGGAAATTCTAACAGAAGATATTATTGCAAATTTAGATAATAAACGGGATATAACTGAAGAACAGAGATTTATAGAACTAACAAAACTTGTTGTAAAGGAGTTAGGGGAACTAAAATCCAAGAATTCAGCAGTACTTGTATACACAATTGTAAAAGAGACAAAAGATCCCCTTCTAAAAGCTGATGCTATAATAGCATTAGGTAATATGAGAGCTGATCAGTATGTAGACGATATTTCCCTAATTCTTAGAAATGTTAATATGCGACCATTGGAGGGACTCTCCTCTGAGATAGAAGCAGAATCAAAAGTTGCTTATGGATCCGTGTCTGCATTAGACCGATTTAGAAATGTAATTGGTTATGAATCAGTGTTTTTTGCTTCCGTTGGTTGGTATGATCAGAGAGTTAGGTTTTTTGCAGATAAAGTGTTAAAAACAATAACTGATAACCCTATTGAACCCTTAACAAAGATTTTAATAGATGGTTCATTTTCTGATAAGGAAAAGGCAATTCTTGAAGTAGCCCAGTGCAGTGCTCCAGCAGGAGACAAAATTGAAGCAGCAAGAGAAGCATTAAAACAGGGGTTAGTAAATATTGCTGATACTATACAGGATGGTCTAATATTAACTAGTATTAGAAAGAATGCTATAAAAGTTTTATATAACAGTAAATCTTCAAAAACAGATGATATCTACTATTTAAGTCAATCAGTTAACAATGGAGCAGATCTTGAAGAGAAGATTTATGCAATAAGAACTTTAGGTTTAAATGCAACTGATGAGGCTATATCTGAACTTGTTAAGATCTTAACAACTTTTAATGATAGAAGTATAAGCGGTCTGGGAATTACCTATGCTGAAGAGAGTGTTGTTAAAGAGATAATTTCAACTTTAGGTAAATCAGGAAACAGTCTTGCTAATGGTGTATTAACTGAGGTTCAGTTTTCCGGATACTCTTCAGGAATAATCAAACTTGCTAAAGATGCTCTAAAAAAAATGAATTAATAAAAAAAAATATTATATAAATTCTATATGAATAGAGATTTATATCACCCATTAATTATTGGAGCCATAGTGATTTCTGTTACTATGGCTTTTTTATTTAAGGTTAACTTACTGGTAGTTTTAATAATATCTGCTTTAACCGGAACCCTTTATATTGAATTTAAGGGTGGTCTTACTAAATACCTTTTTTACTTATCAGTTTCTCTTTTAATTGCTACATTATCAATTATTAGAATAGACATGGAAAAAAAACAGGAGTTTGCACCATTAAATAATTTCACTTTTGATGAAATCAGGATTGAGAAGGATTCAATAAAAACTATACGAGGCTATTTCTCAAATGGAAACGTTATTACTGTTAGTAATAATCAGACTATTGTAAATTCCAATATTTCAACTGAACTTAATTCAGAAACTCCACTCTATCAAGGTGAAATTGTTAATGTTCAGAATTCAGGGAAAAAACCAAAGGAGGATAAAAAGAGTAAATTTTCATCACCCTTATTCTACAAAAGAAAACAATTACTTAGCATTATAGAAAAGGAAACTCCGTCACCACTTCTTTATGCTCTATTAACAGGTAATAAAAATAGTTTAGATATTGCAAATATAGAACTTTTTAAAAAAAGTGGCACTCCCCATATCCTGGCACTTTCAGGTTTTCATGTTGGTGTAATCACATTAATGATTATTATGGTTGCAAGGATTTTCTTTACAGGTAATAAGATATATTCTATTGCTACAGCTATTTTAATATTCTATCTAATTCTTGTAGGTTTAACTCCGTCACTATTTCGCTCTGTGATTATGTTTATTATAGGTTTTATTTTTAAATTAAGAAAAAAAAGAGTAGGAGTTCTTTTTATTCTAATAATTTCATTCTATGTAGTCATTTTAATAGACCCTAAAGAGTTTTATTCTCTATCATTTCAGCTCTCTTATTTGGCTCTTATAGGTATATTGGTAATAGGGAGTGAGATATTTTATCTCCTAAAAAGGGCAAGTATTCCAGGAATTTTAGGATCTTCAGTGTCAGCCTCAATTGGAGCTGTAATAGCTACATCATTTATAGTGTTCCCAACCTTTGAAGTATTATATCCTATAGGAATAATTGCTTCATTGGTAATTACACCTTTAATAACACTTTTTATGTGGTTAGGAATAGTTACAGCTTTTGTTAAACCTCTTGGGTGGATGACAAATTATTGGGAAAATCTTATTTATTATCTAATGGAACACTTTTCAAAATATCCATATATTATAAAAACTACTGAAAATTATATAATTATAACTTTTATTACTATAATTATTCCTGTTATATTACTAATATTAAAAATATACAGGAGTGTTAATGCCAGAAGATTCAATCTTAAATTTAAATTATGACTCACCTCAGGAGATAAAAGAGTTACTTGATATTATGGGACTTGGGCCAAGGAAAAGATGGGGACAGAATTTTTTAATTAATAGTGGTGCAAGACAAAGAATAGTTGATATTCTGGAAATTGAGAAGGGAGATCATCTATGGGAGATTGGACCAGGCCTTGGTTCTATTACAAAACTTATTCTCGAAAAAGGTGCAGATTTAAAGTGTTTTGAGATTGATCCCGGTTATGTTGAATATTTGAAAAAAGCTTTTGAATCCTATAGCAATTTTAACATAGTACAGGGTGATGTAATAAAAAAGTGGAAGGAGCATAAAAATAGACCTCCAAAACAGCTTTTGGGCAATCTGCCATATAATATATCCACTTCAATTATAACTACATTCATTGAAAGTGATTTTGTTCCGGATAATATGGTTTTTACAGTCCAAAGAGAGATGGGACAGAGAATGAGTGCAAAAACCGGAAGTAAAAACTATTCATCATTCTCAATTTTGTGTCAGGCTGCTTGCGATATTAAAGAAGTAGGGGTCTTAAAACCAGGTTCTTTTTATCCGGCCCCAGGTGTTTCATCTGCTATTATAACTATGAAGTGTAAAGATAGATTTAGAGAGATAGAAGATAAATCTACATTTTTTGCATTAATTCGACAGTTATTTGCTTCAAGAAGAAAAACATTAAAAAATAATATTAACCTTAGTCCCTTATTACGTTCTATAAATACAGGGGATGTTTATAAAGCTTTTGAAAATGTTGGGATTGATATAATGAAAAGACCAGAAACTGTAACTGTAGAAGAGTATATAAATTTATCTAAGGAGATTAGTAAAATAAAAAAACCGGATTAGATCCGGTTTTTATTGCTAATTAAATAAGTTTATTTTCAATAAGAAGTTTTTTTAATATATCTCTGTGTTCATTTGTTGGATTGCACAGAGGTAATCTGTAAACTTCTTTACACATACCCATAAGAGAGAGAGCTGATTTAACAGGTATTGGGTTTGTCTCAAGAAACATGCCTTTGCATAACGGAAGAATCTCATAATGTATTTTTCTGGCTTCATCAATTTTATTCTCTTTGGTTAACCGTATAAGTTTTTCCATTTTTCCCGGAATTATATTACTAACTACCGATACAACTCCGTCACCCCCTAACGCAGTTAAAGGAAAAGCAATATTATCATCACCAACCATTACTGAAAAATTATCCGGTCTGTTTTGTATAACATCCATCATTTGGCCAATATCGCCACTAGCTTCTTTAACACCAACAATATTTTCATGCTTAGCCATTCTTAACAGAGTCTCTGTCTCAATATTTACTCCGCATCGACCCTTTATATTGTAGATAAGTAGCGGTATATCACACTCATCTGCAATTGTCATAAAATGACGATAGATCCCTTCCTGTGTAGGTTTATTATAGTATGGTGTAACCTGAAGGCTTGCATTAGCACCCATAGAAACAGCAATTTTTGTCATATCTATTGCTTCTTTAGTACTATTTGATCCAGTCCCTGCTACAACCGGAATTTTTCCATCTGCAATTTTAATAGCTTCTTCAACAACCTGAAGATTCTCTTCATGGGTTAAAGTTGGACTCTCCCCGGTTGTCCCTACTGGTAGTAATCCTGATATCCCCTCTTTAATTTGATTATGAATTAAAGCTCTGTAGGATTCAAAATCAATGGTACCGTCCTCATTAAAAGGTGTAATTAATGCTGTATATACCCCGCTAAACATTTTTATCTCCTGTTTATTTTAAAAGTTCTTCTATAAAATCTTCTACAGAATAGAACCCTTTTTTATTACTTATCCACTCAGCTGCCATAACAGCACCAAGAGCAAAACCTGTCCTGTTTCTGGCATTATGTGTAATCTCAATAGTATCAGCTAAAGAATCTAAAGTCACTGTATGAATTCCTGGAATGGATCCACCTCTAACAGAAGCAACATGTAATTCATTAGGTTTTATTTCACGGTCAAGTTTGTCAGTCCAGATTGTATCTTTTATTTTATTATTTTCCAATATCTTGTTAGCTGCAGTTAATGCAGTTCCGGAAGGAGAGTCCTTCTTCTTGTTATGATGATATTCAAGCATCATAATATCATAATCCGGAGTATTATTTATAATTTTTGCTGCTTTTGATACTAAATCAAAGAATATATGGGCTCCAATTGAGAAATTTGATCCATAAAGAAGGGTAGAGTCATGTTTTTTAATAATTTCAGATACTAAATCCCTCTTGTCGTTCCATCCAGTTGTTCCAATAACAACAGGAACCTTTGATTCTGCATAAATTTTTATATTTTCTTCAATCTTATCAGGTAGTGAAAACTCAATAACAGCATCAACACCTTTTAAATTATCAGGTGTAACCTCTGTGTAATCCCCATATCCGCCCTTATCTACACGACAAGCAACAGAATGCCCTCTTTGGATAATTATTTTTTCAATCTCTTTACCCATTCTTCCGTAACCAGTTATCATTATATTCATACAGAATATAATAGCTAACTGGTTATAGGTTGTAAAGAGTTATTTACATTGTGTCATAGTAACTGCAGTAGTATTTACTATATCGTCAATGCTACACCCTCTGGAAAGATCTGATATCGGCTTTGCAAATCCTTGAAGGAATGGTCCGTAAGCTCCCGCACCACCAATTCTTTGTACAAGTTTATAACCAATATTTCCAGACTGAAGATCAGGGAATATCAGTACATTAGCATTACCTGCTACAGTAGAACCAGGAGCTTTAGATGCTCCAACAGAAGGAATAATTGCTGCATCAGCTTGTAATTCTCCATCAACTTCTAATCCAGGCTCTTGTTCTTTAACAAGTTTAAATGCCTCAGTTACCTTATCTACATTTGGATGGGATGCTGAACCTTTTGTTGAAAATGAAAGCATTGCAACTTTAGGTTCTGTTTGAAGAAAAACTCGACATGATTCTGCTGATTGTCTAGTAATTGCAGCTAATTCTTCAGCTGTAGGATCAACTATAGTCGCACAGTCACTAAAAATCATTAATCCATCTTTTCCCCATTTTTTATCAGGCATATCCATAACAAAGCAAGATGATGCTGTTTTAACACCAGGAGCAGTTTTAATAATTGTAAAACCTGCAACTAAAACTTTTCCTGTAGAGTTTTCTGCTCCTGCAACCATAGCGTCTGCATCAGAAAGTCTAACCATCATTGCTCCCCATTTTAAAGGATCAAGAATAGCAGTTGTTGCTTCCGCCTCAGTTAAACCTTTATGTTTTCTAAGGTTGTAATACTCCTCTGCATATCTCTCAATTTTATCGGACTTTTGAGGGTCTATTACTGTAATTCCTTTAAGTTCAACACCATTACTTTTAGCAACTTCCTCAATTTTACTCTCTTCTCCAATTAATATAACACTTTTACAAATGTTTTCATCAATTAAAATTCGAGCTGCCTGTACAGTTCTTGGCTCAGTACCCTCTGGTAAAACAACACTTTTTTGCATACTAATAGCTTTTTTCTTCATCTCTTCAACGAATGACATATATGACTCCTGAATAATTAATTTATTATCTATACAATTTAACATATTTTTTTTTAAATACAATAGGTGTATTTTTTAAATAATTACAATATAATATTCAATTATGACAGTTGGTATATATGGTTTAGGTAGATTCGGGGCTTTTTGGGGAGATCAACTCTCCAGGTTTTTTACTGTAAAAGGCTATAGTCGAAGTGAAAAAAGATTTTGTCCCAAAACAATTGAAAGAGTAACAGAAGATGAAATTTTTAATTGTGATGTTATTATAATTTGCGTAGCAATATCTGCAATGGAAAATTTTTTAAGAAATATAAAAGATAAAGTTAAACCGGGAACATTAATAATGGATACATGCTCTGTTAAAGTTTATCCTGTTAATTTAATGCTTGAAATACTACCGGAATATGTAGATATACTTGGTACTCACCCAATGTTTGGTCCAGATTCAGGTAAAAACGGAGTTGCAGGTCTTCCAATAGTAGTATCAAAAGCACGGTTAAGTGATAGTCTATATAAAAAATGGATAGAGGCTTTTAATAATATGAATTTATCTGTAATTGAGATGAGTCCAGATGAACATGATAAAGAAGCAGCCTATACCCAGGGAATAACTCATTTTATAGGACGAACACTCTCAGATATGAATTTGAAAAGCAGCACAATTTCAACAACAGGTTATATCAGTCTTCTTGAAATTATTAAGCAGACCTGTAATGATGAATATCAGTTATTTTTGGATTTACAAAAATATAATTCCTATACATCAATAATGAGAAATGATTTAAAAAATTCCCTGCATAAGGTTTTAAAAGTTATTGAAGCTAAAATTACAGAAGGAGATAATGCATAATGGCAGAAATTCATTCAGAAAGAGTCAAGGAAAAAGATATAGATACGGTTATGGGTGTAGATATCGATTTTACAGGTGATCTCACTTTTAGTGATCCTTTAATGATTAAAGGCCGATTTTCCGGAGAGATTAACGCAACAGGTGTTTTATATGTTGAGAAAGACGCTCATATTGAGGCTGACATAAAAGCAAGACAGGTTCAAGTTCGGGGGGAAATAATTGGTGATATTCTGGCCGAAGAGTATGTTCAACTTTTTTCAACTGCAAAAGTAACCGGAGATATTGTAGCACCAAAGGTTAAAATGGAAAATGGATGTTTTTTCTCAGGAAAATGCCATATGACAGGAAGAGAGTAATGATCAATATATTTAAAAAGCGAATTTTATTTCTTTTAATAATTACAGTTTTCAGTTTCGGTAATCTTTATGCCCAGAAAGAGAAAAATGCTCTTTTATCCTGGAGACAGGGAAGGTTTGATGAAGCAGTTGCTATTTGCCTGGAAGAGTTAGAGACATTACCTAAGTCAAGTTTTGCCGAGAGAATGGACTCTTATACTGTTTTATGCTGGTCTTTAATTGGATTACAAAAATATGATGATGTTATTAAATATGGAACAGAGGCTTATGAGAGTTCCCCAAGAGATTGGAGATTTCTTGCAGTTTTAGGCGAGGCACACTATTTTTTAGGAAATAATAAAGAATCTCTCTACTTTCTTGAAAAGTATATCGAGTTAAAAAACTCCGGAGATAAGGCAGACTATATGTATTACTTGATGGGTCATGTTTTTCTGAGACTGGAGGAGTACAATAGAGCAGATGTTGCACTTTCGATGGCTGTCTATTTAAAACCACTGGATGCAAAATGGTGGGTAAGGTTAGGTTATGCCAGAGAACAGGCAAAAGATTATAAAAGAGCTGAAGAGGCTTATAAAAAGGCATTATCAATAAATTCATCACTGGTTGATGCAGATAGAGGAATTAAAAGAGTTCATGAATCATTGGGAATATGATTTGTGAAATGTATTGAAGTAGATTACAATATATAAGTAGAGTTAAAAAAACAGGAGCAACCTATGGGATACTTTTATAAGATTATAAGTATTTTGTTATTGGTATTTTCTATAACATCCTGCGATGTTATTTCCGAGGTACTAACAACAAACTATTTTGAACAGTTTAAGAATATTGATCCATTTAACATCCAGATTGATCCATTGAGTTTATGGGATGTTCTTAATGAAGCGGATAAACTGGCAATAATTGATGCTTACACAACTGCCGCACTAAATGATGAAGCATCTTCAAAACTTTATACTCTTTTAAAAGAGAATAAAAGCTATCGTAATGGTGCAATTAGCAAGTATGAAGAGTTACTTGGGGTAGTCCCTGATACTAATGCAGATAGTTATAATACAGATTTGGTAATATATCAGCAAAGAGCCATGGCTTTAGCAAGAATTTCAATAAATACCAGACCAACCACAACTTCTTTAAATGGTTTTACCCAATTATATAAAGAGTATATTTCAGGAGAACAAAAAGAGAAGCTTACACAAAAAATGTTAATAACAAGAATTTTCAATGTTCCACTGGATAGTATCCCTGCAGATTATAATTCTACAGAAAAGAGGGCAGAGATAAGAGAGGAACTTCTGGGGCTATCTATAGCAGGAAGAGCTTTTAATAGTCTTGGGAATACTATAACAGAGAAGGATTTTCCAAAATCAACTGTTGTTTCCACCAATGATGGTTTTTCAATTTTTATTTCAGCAATGGTTTCCAGAATAGTGGCTTTAACTAAAGCAGCAGATAACACAAAAACTAATGATGAAATTCTGGACGAATTATCTCAGATAATTGTTTCAAATAATTTTACAGGGACTTATATTAAATTTCCAAAGGATGTTCAGGACAATACTCTTACAGTAATGGAGAGATATTTAGGTGTAGGTGCATCTTTAACATTTACAGCTTCAGGATTCAAACTTCCGTCCATTGTAGATTTAGGAGGTAGCAACTAATGAAAAAAATAGTTCTAACAATTTTACTGTCAACCATTGCTTTAAGTGTTTTTTCCCAATCTACATATTACGAAAAGAAATTTTCATTTAATAGTACAAGAACTTTGGCATTTGGTAATACTTTTACAGCTCAATCTAATGGGTTGGAATCTTTTGAATATAATCCTGCAGGATTAACTGAAGATGGAGACTTGACCCTCTTTAATACTAATTTTTCTTTAATATCAAACTTTGTTCAAATAAGCAAAGATCTTGTGGCTGATTATAACTCTGTTTATGGTACTGATAAATCATTTATAGAGTATAGTGATATCAGCTATTTTTTAACTGAGGAGTACAGGCCAAAATTAATAAAAGTTTTACTCGATCAGGCTAGTAAACCATATCAAGATGGGAAATATGCAAATGGACTCGGTTTTGGAACATCTTTATCATTTGGTTATGCAGGTAATGGTATTGGTTTAGGTTTTATTCTTGGTTTGGATTCTGAAGTGTTCGGTGAAGATATAACTGATACTCAACTAAATAATATAGTTACAGCATCATTGCTTCTAGGTTATGGTTTATCAATTGATTTGGATATAATAGGAGTTGATGTAGGTATAGGTTTAAGACCTATGTATAAAATAAGAACATCATCAAGCTTAAAACCGGTTGTGGATCTCTTATCTCAACCTGAGAGCCCGGATTTTATAACTTCTCTTTCATACAAAACCGGTATTGGAATGGGTATTGATGTTGGAGCAAAAGCTCATTTTATGGGATTAACAGTAGGATTATCAATAATTGATTTATTTGGTACAAATGTTGTATATACTGAAAACAGTTATGAAAATATCTATAATGGTGTTTTTCTTGGAGATGCAACTTTACTTGATAAATATATAACTCCCGCAACTTTAAAAATTGGTTTAGCATATAATCCGGACCTTGGTCTAATTAGTGGTATAATAAATCCAACATTAGCTTTAGATTACAATCTGATGTTTGTTGAAAATGGAACACTGGAAGACTATAAAAATCAGGGGAATTTCTGGACTAACCTCTCTATTGGTGCAGAGTTAGAGCTTTTATCCTTTGTAAATCTTCGATGTGGATTAAATCAGGGATATGTTACTGTTGGAGCTGGTGCTAGAATATTGTTCTTTGATTTAAGTTTTGCTGTTTATTCTAAAGAGTTAGGGGCAGAAGTTGGAGATAGGCAGCAAATGGGTGCCTCAATTGAATTTGGTGTTAAACTTTAATTTTGGAGAGATTTGGTGACTAAAATATATTTTTTAATATTATTATCACTATTTCTTTTTAGTTGTAGAAATATTTTTACAACAAATGTATTTTCTGATTTTAAAACTAATCCTGGAGAGATGTCCAGTGAACAGATATATGACTTTCTGGAGTCGACACCTCTAAATAAAATTTCTCCAGAAGATCTTTTGTCAGCTGAGGGAACACTTGCAGCATCCAGAGTAAAACCTAGTGCAGATGAGTTATCAAAGAATAGTCAGTTAAAGGAAAAGTATTTAAAAGAGACTAAAATTCTTTTAGAAATAAACAAAGAACAGGCGGATATTTCGGGGCTAATATCCAGTGCATTAACAGCGGAAGGAGATCAGGGTAATTCTCTTGTAAGCTCTATTTTGAGTGATTCTGATCGTTTGGCTAATATTGCCCAAGCGTCATCCTATGCTGTTGATGCTTTTGAAGCTGATCCTGAAAGTCTGGAGAGTTCAGATTTGATAATTGGAAGTGTAGGACTTTTGGGTGATATTTTAAGTGATGAGACTAGTACTAATAAATTAAAATCTCTGGATAATCTGGAAACATCTACATTGACCAACGCAGGTTTTAATACAGAAGAGATAAAAAAAATTCAAACAGCAGACTCAATGATAGATTTAGCTAAAAGCGGACTGGATGAAAGTATGAGTTCACTTTTTGAAGGATTACCATTTTGAAAAAAATAGTTACTCTGCTAATTCTACTTCCTGTTTATCTATATTCTTTTAGTGACAGTTCCAGTAATATATCTGTATATAATAAAGGGTTGGGTGGAGCTCATACAGGTATGGCCTATGGGTTTAATACTTTTTTTAATAACCCTGCCTTATTCTCTTTATATGAAGAGGATGTCTCCTTTTTTAGGTTTGGTACTAATATTAAAGGTGATACTTTAGATATTCTAAATATGTATTTAGGGAATGAGTTAAGCCTTGAAAATCCAGCCTTAATACTCTCCAAATTAAAAGAGAAAGAACTTGATTCTCTTTTAGTTGGATTAAATCTTTCAGGACCAATTAACATTGGAAAAATTTCCCGGAATTGGGGTTGGGAATTAAGTAATATTTCAGATTTATTTATAAAACTTCCGAGTATAGCTTCTAATGCTGAAGTAATTATAAGGGAGGATGTTATGTTTTCCCTGGGGGTATCTTTTCCTTTTAAGGTTATGTTTGGAGACTCTTTTTTTATAGAGTTTTCTCCAGGGATTATGTCCAGAACAACTTTTAGAGGGGAAGTTAATATAGACAGCGGATTGCTGGATATTTTCAATTATGCAAAAGATATAAATAATCTTCTATCAGTATATCCTGTCAAGTTTAGTCCTTTGTTTGCTGTAGATCTTGGCTATATGATAAATATATATAATTTGTTTACATTATCCGGAGTAATAAAAGATCTTTATACTCCTATTTTAAAATATAATGCAACATCATTAGACGATGTAGTGGCTGTTTTTACTAAAAGTAGCCAGACTGTAGGAAGTTTATTGTATCGAGAGATAAATATAGGACTGGCAATAAATATTCCAAGAGGACCATTATCTGTTGTAGTAAGTGATATTGATTTTTATTTTGATTATTTTGATCTTTTACAATTTGAGCGTAATATATTATTACATTTAGGGGCTGGTCTGGATGTTGAACTTCTTAATAAGATTCATCTCTTAGGAGGACTAAATCAGGGTCTACTATCACTTGGTTTAAATGTCGATGTCGGAAGTCTTGAAGTAGGTTTTTCAATGTATGGAACTGAGGAAGGAACTGAACCTGGTAGTAACAGTGTTTTCAACTTTATTTTAAGTGTTGGAATTTCATTATAAGTGTTGACTCTTTTTATGGAAGTCTATATATTTAGTTTTCGTTGAGCGGGCCGTTAGCTCAGTCGGTAGAGCAACGCCCTTTTAAGGCGTGGGTCGTTGGTTCGAATCCAACACGGCTCAAATCCTGGTAACAGGAACCAGTCTCGTTCGTCTAGGGGTTAGGACACAAGGTTTTCATCCTTGCAGCAGGGGTTCGATTCCCCTACGAGATGATCTCTGTAATTTTACAGAAATGTAGAGCTTAGGGCTTTACAAATATAGATGCTTTTATTATTATTCAAGCGTTATTATGACCCGGGCCGTTAGCTCAGTCGGTAGAGCAACGCCCTTTTAAGGCGTGGGTCGTTGGTTCGAATCCAACACGGCTCAAATCCTGGAAACAGGTACTAGTCTCGTTCGTCTAGGGGTTAGGACACAAGGTTTTCATCCTTGCAGCAGGGGTTCGATTCCCCTACGAGATGTTATTTTTTTATTAAGACCCGGGCCGTTAGCTCAGTCGGTAGAGCAACGCCCTTTTAAGGCGTGGGTCGTTGGTTCGAATCCAACACGGCTCAAATCCTGGAATACAGGTACTAGTCTCGTTCGTCTAGGGGTTAGGACACAAGGTTTTCATCCTTGCAGCAGGGGTTCGATTCCCCTACGAGATGATAAGCAGATAATTTATTATCTGCTTTTTTTTTGCTTAAAATTATAGTATATTTATTATCATTAAGGAGATTGGATGTCTAATAAGATTTTATTAAAAGCTGAGGCTTTAGACGGGTTTTTAACTGAAGAGGATAATAAAAACATTTTAAAAATGACTAAGCTCTATGAAGACACTATGTTATGCTTTAAGAATTTAGATCAGAAACAGAGTAATTATCAGGAAATAAAAGAACAAATAATTAAAAAATATCAAGATATGGGCGAATTAATGAAGGATATTTCTTCTAAGGAGAAAGATCTTAAAATTTATGCTTTTGAAACACATCAGACAAAGCACGGAGAGGCTTCTAGAATTATAGCAAAGCTAAGGGATGAAAAAACAGGCCATGAAGAGTTTGTATACTATATACAAAGAGCCTTTGAACTTATGTTTAATCTTGTATATGGTGAGGAAGCAGGTAAAAATAAAAACTATTTAATTGTTAAAACTCCTGTAAATCATCCCGTAAAGAACTATGCTGTTCATAAAATTCCAGATGTTGACTCTGAAATAAATAATACTGTTATGTGTGTTATGTTGAGAGGTGCACTATTACCTTCCATGATTATGAGTAAGGAGATTGAGGAGTATTCATCTACTGGTTATGTAACACCTTTTGCACTTTTTAAAATTAAGAGAGACGACACAAAGAATGAAACTAATATGGAGTATATTCTAGATCTTGATAAATCATATTACAATCTTGATCAGATGCAAGGTAAAGATTTAATCTTTGCAGATCCTATGAATGCAACAGGTGGAAGTATGGTAACAGTTGTTAAATATCTTCTGGATAGTGGCGTTAAACCTAAATCAATAAAATTTATAAATGTTGTATCAAGTTTAAAAGGTGCTCTTCAGATATTACGTGCTCTTGATAATATAACATGCTATACATTATGGATGGATCCGATTTTAAATGACAAAGCTTATATAATGCCTGGGTTAGGTGATGCTGGAGATCGTTTAAATGGTAAAGATGAAGATGAGTACCCTAGGAATATGATTCAGCTAATTGCTGATTATGGTTCAAATATTTCTCAATTATATAGATCTCAGGTTAGAAAGATTGAAGAAACTATTCTGGGTTAGTATATTTTTAACCTTTTTTTCATGTAATACCACAAAGCAGGATACAGATTTAGTAGCAGAGTATTTTAATATAGGAAATGCATTTTATGAACTGGGTGATTATAGTAAGGCTGAAGAGTACTATTTAAAGTCTATAGAGTTGAATGATGAATTTTATAAAGCCAGATATAATCTGGTTTACATATATGTTAAAAAGCAGCAATTCTCTGAGGCTGCTAAACAAATTAAATTATTGGAAGATGTTGATGAAGATAATTTATTAATCAGATCTATGAAAGCATATATTAATTACTCAGAGGGTAAACTCGATGATGCCTTAGAATTATATAAAGATATATATAATTCCGGATTAAAAAATAGTGATATTCTGCTTGCAATTGTAAAAATTAACTATCAGCTAGGTAAGTATTCTGAAGGTTTGGATTATACAGATGAACTGCTGGAAATAATTAGTGATGAAAATACATTTTACCTATGTGCACTTTTAGCAGAAGGTGCTAATGAGGATGATTTAGCCTTAAGCTACAGTGATGCAGTTTTAGCAATAAATCCTGATAATCTAACAGTTTTAAAGAAAAAGTTGGAATTATACAAAAAAAGTGATGATTCAAAGAAAATTGAAAATGTTTTGGTGACACTTATTGATAAGGTAGATGAAGCTGAAAAAAGAGTTTATTACTTTGATCTCTCCATTTTGTATCTTTTAGAGGAAAATAATTTTAGTAAAGGTTTTGAGTATTTAAATTTATCACTCAAAGCAGGGTTTAATGATAAGGATAGGATAAATCAATTATTAGAAACGCCTGATTTAATTGAATATAATAAAATCAGGCAACTGTTTATAGATAATAATCTAGTAGATTCTACTTCAGAATCTCTATAACATTAGCTAAAACTAAATTAGGTGCAGGCGTAGAATCTACAGGGCATAGTAGACCTAGCTGAGCGTAATGTTTTTTAAGTGGTTCAGTCTGTTTGTAATAAACTTCCAATCGTGTTTTAATTGAGTCAATCTGATCATCTTTTCTTGTGTATAGTTCACCACCACAATCATCGCAAACGTCTGCTTGCTTTGGGGGTACAAAATCTATATGAAAACTGTTTCCACAACTTCTGCAAACTCTTCTTCCAGATAATCTTTTAATAATCTCAGAATCCTCAAGATTAAGATCTATTACTTTATCTATGTTGGAAAATTTTGATAAAGCTTCAGCTTGAGCAGGTGTTCTTGGAAATCCATCAAGAATATAACCTTCTTTTGTATCTTCATCATCAAGTCTTCTTTTAACAACTTCAATTGTCACTTCATCTGGAACTAGTTGTCCAGCTTCTATAATTGATTTAATTTTTAAACCTAAATCATTCTCTTCTTTAATAGCTGCTCTGAAAAGATCTCCTGTAGAAATGTGGGGAATCTTTAACTCTTTAGTAATTTTTGATGCTATTGTTCCTTTTCCCGATCCTGGGGGGCCTAAGAATATAATATTCATTACTACTCCTTAATATGATATGAAGAATACTTCATTTAATTTATATTAATTTATTCGTTCTATACAGTCAATTCATCTAAGTTGCAAAATAATTTTCAAAATATTTTTTTTATTAGTTGACAAAAAAAAACAGGCTTGTTATATTCATCGAGCATTGCAGAAACAACTCTTGCAGAGAGTTATCTGAAACAGAGAATCTTAAGTTAAACAGTTTAAAAAAACTACTTAACCACTAAGTACTGTAAACTGAGTTTACAGTTTAAACGAAGTTTTCTTAATTTGATAACTTCAATGACATTGTAATTAGAGAAGGGAAGAGATACACAAAAGTTTAAATAAACTTTTGCAGCTAAGCTGAAAATCAGAGTGATGATTAAACTAGTTATTACTGACTTCGGTCAGTGAAAATAATAACGGAGAGTTTG
>QKAW01000052.1 GCA_003247135.1 Spirochaetales bacterium
GTCAGCTGTTGTTGTTGTAATGATGATGAAAACTCTATTATCACCATCAAATGGTATTATTAATAGAATAATAGAATCTTTTGGCGGAGAGGCAGTTTTCTTTATGAACAGTGCTGAGTGGTTTAGACCGGTTTATATTCTTTCTGAACTTTGGCAGTTTTTAGGTTGGAACTCAATAATATATATGGCGGTTTTAGCTGGTGCTGACCAGGAGCAGTATGAAGCTGCAATGGTTGATGGTGCTAATAAATGGCAACAGGCTTGGCATATAACTGTTCCATTATTAATTCCTACAATGTCGATTAACTTTATCTTATCAATCGGTATGATATTAAATGTAGGTTTTGAAAAAGTTCTTCTTATGTATACTCCAATAAGCTATAAAACAGCAGATGTTATTCAGACTTATGTATATAGAACTGCATTTGGTGAGTTTGGTGGTGCTGGTAAGTTTAGTTATGTAACTGCAATTGGTCTTTTCCATGCTCTATTTGGACTTGTTCTATTAGCTATTACCAACTATATAGTTGATAAGAAGTGGAATACAGGACTTTGGTAGGCTAGGGAGAAGTATAATGTTAAAGAAAAGCAGAGACTTAGCTTAATGGCAATTTTATCAATCTATCCGTTTGTATATCAGTTGGCATTATCTCTAAGTAGTACAAGTGCTATTTTACAAGGAAAAGTAAATGTATTACCTGTAGAACCGAACTTGGAAACATATAAAAGTATTATAAAAACCGCAAAATTCTGGGTTAACTATGGGAATACAGTATTTTATACATTTTCCGGAACAGTAATTGGTTTATCGCTAACAACAATGTGTGCTTATGCATTATCTAAGAGTGATTTAATTGGAAGAAATTTCATAATGAAAATGATCTCTTTAACTATGTTTATTGGTGGTGGATTGATCCCGTATTTCTACTTAATTAAACAGTTAGGAATGTTAAACACAGTATGGGCCCTAATACTTCCAATGGCGATTTTACCATATCATATGATAATTATGCGGACATTTTTTATGAGTTTACCAAAAGAGTTAGAAGATGCTGCAACTATTGATGGTATTGGACAGTTGGGATACTTCTTTAAGTTTGTAATCCCATTATCAAAACCAATTTTAGCAACAATGGCACTTTTTATTGCTGTTATCTATTGGAATGACTGGTTTGCAGCATTGATTTATGTTGATGATCCGGATAAACATCCTGTTACTCTATATCTTAGAAATATCATGATGGGTGCAACAATGGCAGCACAGACCGGTTCTGAGGTTGATAGCCAGGCTGCAAGATCAATACCAGAGAGTGTACAAGCTGCATCACTAATGCTGGTTACACTGCCGGTTTTATTGATCTACCCGTTTGTACAAAAGTACTTTGTTAAAGGAATTATGATTGGTTCTATTAAGGGCTAATCTAATAATAAAAAAAAGGAGAATATAATGAAAAAATTGATCAAAGCTCTGGCATTACTACTAGTATTATTAGTACCAGCGTCAGTATTTGCCAATGGAAACAAAGAAGCAAAAGGTTCAAAAGATACAAAAATGTCAGAATCTAAAGATTTTACAGTATCTATGCTTTACTCAGACAATGCAAACTATGCTTACGATGAGAACTGGTTTATCTGGGATATCATCAAGGAAAAAACAGGTGCAACTTTTGATATTAAAGCTGTTCCGGAATCAGATTTCGTTGCAAAGAGAACATTAGCTTTTAATACTGGTGAACTTCCGGATATTATTGCTAAAACTTTTGCAAATGGAGAACAAGCTGCTTCAGGGTTATTATTACCTATTAGTGATTACGAAGACAGAATGCCTAACTATAAAGCGTTTATTGACAAGTATGGTTTAAGAAAAGCTCTTGATAATACAAGAATTGATGGAAAATACTACAGTTTCCCTGTAAAAACAACTAAACAACCTATTCAATCTCATCAGTGGATGATAAGGACAGATATTTTTAAGAAGCATAACATTAAAATTCCAACTACATTAGATGAAGTTTTAGCAGCTGGTAAAAAATTAAAAGAGTTGTACCCGGATTCCGTTCCTATTACTAACAGATTCCAACAAGGTAACTTAATGTCTGGTTTAGGTGCTGGTTTTGGTGGTATTGCTGGTTGGACATTTGGTACAGGTATGAAGTATAAATTCGAAAAAGGTAAAGACTGGACTTTCTTCCCAACTACTAAAAACTGGAGAGATATGGTTACTTACGCTAACAAACTTTTAACAGAAGGAGTTTTAGATCCAGAGTGGAATACTCTAGACTCTGTTGTTTATGAACAGTATGTAACTCAAGGTAAAACATTTATCCTTTATGACTGGTCTATGAACGTTACGAGATACCATAATGAAGGAAGAAAAATGGATCCAGACTACCAGGTTAATACTATAATGCCTCCAAAAGGTCCTTATGGT
Source organism: Spirochaetales bacterium (assembly GCA_003247135.1). Classification (GTDB taxonomy): domain Bacteria; phylum Spirochaetota; class Spirochaetia; order DSM-2461; family DSM-2461; genus Thiospirochaeta. The sequence goes on from QKAW01000052.1 coordinate 2,432, forward strand.
AACTATACTGTTGGTTGGGCTCCATTCTGGAGTCAGGGTTGGGTTTTCTCTGCAAGTTTAGCCGATTCTCCAAACTTTGACAAATTCCTAAAAATGTTAGACTGGTTCTATACTGACGAAGCTGAAATTCTTATGACTTTTGGTATTGAAGGTGAAAGTTTTGATATTGTTGATGGTGTATACCGATTAAAAGATCCTGAAACTGTTGACTGGTTTGCTAAAGCTGGTGTTGGTAATAACTCTTTAAATGTTAGACAACATTCAGATTACTTATTTGCAGTACTTGATGATACCGATAGAGCAGCATTTGATAAAATGGATAAAGCAAAAGCTATTGCAATACCTGATCCAGCGGCACCTCTTAACGCGGATGAGATTGAAGAGTCAGGTTTCAAATGTGTTGGTTTAAGTGATTATGTAACTACTTCAATGATGGAATTTATTGAAGGTCAGAGACCTATAAATGACGCAACTTGGGCAGAGTTTGTTGCTGGTTGTGAAGCTAAAGGTTCTAAGTGGTTAGAAGAGACATATAACAAAGCAGAAGCAAGATTAAGTAGATAATTTTATTATTTAGTTAACATAAGCAGTCCCATTTGGGGCTGCTTTTTTTTAAACTAGATTCGAGGATTACTAGAATCTAATATTCGATAACAGGTAATTACTTTGCTGTATTCTGAGTAAAAAAAGTGAACTTGTGGGTGGAAAGTTGAATCATTTGTCTCTATAAGTTGTCGTAGTGAAACACATTCTATTATTCCTAATAAATAGTATTATCGATTCACTCTTCCTGTTTATAAAAAAAGGATCTGTATTTCACCTCAAAATTAAATGAAAATTGGAACCTATAATAATCAAGAAAAAATTACCTGCCATTTCTAAAGGTATAATTCTTTTCATAATCACTATAGAACCTGTAGGTTTTAATGTGCTCGTAAATACTAGTTTTTGAAAGAGGAAAGCATAGTGATATAAAAAGTTAACCTTTAGTTTGTAGATATCTGTAACAGAAGAGAGATGTCTTATGAAATTAAAATTTCTGATTCATCAATATTTTCTAATCTAAACAATTTTGATTGTAAGCGATAATTAATCCCACTTTGAAGAATTTTAGAACTGATTTATACTCTATAAAAAATGGAGGAATAAATGAAAAAAGACAAATCCGGGATTGGAGAGCATTAATCACAGAACAGGAAAACAGCGGAAAAGTATAGATCTTTTTTGTAAAGAAAAGGGAATTCATTATACTTCTTTTTATAAAAATAGGAAAAATTCCAGGGCTCAATTTTTGTAGAAAGTAAAAAGGTATCAAATCCAACCCCCAACTAAGAAAATTGAGAGCCCAATTATTTTAAATTATGGGAATTTTTCAATAACTCTTAAGGTCGGTTTTAACAAACAAATGCTTCTGGATATAATTTCTGTACTGGAGGATAATACATGTTTATAGATTTCAGTAAATACAAATATTATCTTAAACCTGGGACTACAGATTTGAGAAGAGCAATAAATGGATTATCATTAATGATTCAAAATGACATGAGTCTCAACATATTCTCCAAATCACTTTTTCTTTTTTGTAAGAAACAAAGAAAATTATTAAAGATTGTTTACTGGTATGAAACAGGATTTTGCATCTGGCAAAAAGACTAGAAAAAGAAAGATTTCCCTGGCCTGAAACAGAGGAGGACGCTAAAGAAATAACTCTGGACGAATTAAAGATGTTACTTAGAGGTATAAACTTTTTAAAGCCCATAAAAAACTTACATTTTCTCGAATTTAGGTATTTTATAATTTTCATAGATTTGCTAGAATTTACTCATGAATGAAGAAGAATTATTAAAGAAATTGGCTGCAAAAGATAAAGAGATTGCAGATTTAAAAGTAAAAAATCTTTTATTGCAAGAACAAGTAGATAAATTAAATCTTCTTCATTTCGGTAAAAAATCTGAGAAACTAACATTAGAAGATAAGAAGCAGGGATCAATTTTTTACGAAGCTGAAGATTCAGCATTTAGCCAAAACGATCCTGAGCAGGAAGATGCTGCAATAGAGACGGTAGAGGAATCTTCCTATAAAAAGAATGTAAAAAAAGTTGGAAGAAAGCCTATCTCTGAATAATTACCAAGAGAAATAGTAGAATACGATATACCTGAAGCTGATAAAATCTGTGATTGTTGATGCGCTAAAACATATATCGGTGAAGATGTAACTGAAAAAGTAAAAATAAAACCTGCTGAAATTACAGTTTTACAAGAGAGACGAAAAAAATATGCGTGTAAAAACTGTGAAGGTACAACTGATGATGAAAAAGGTATACAAACAGCTGAAGTTATAAAACATTTAATTTCCAAAAGTATAGCCGATGAAAGCTTATTAGCATGGAGTATTGTAGAAAAGTTTGAGTATCTTTTCCTTTTTACCGTCAGTTGAAACGATTAGCTCAAATAGGGATTCCAATCCCAAGAGCAACTCTGAGTAATTTAATGATAAAGATTGCAACGGCATGTAAACCATTGTATAAAGAGCTTATAGCAACAATACAAGATGGAGCTATAATAAATGCGGATGAAACCAGAGTTTAGGTTTTAAATGAACCAGGATGAAATAATGCCTCACTCATGGATGTGGATTTTCCAAAAAAATGATAATGATAAAAGATGTTTAATTTTTAATTATGAACAAGGAAGATCTCATTGGTGATCTTTTGATCTAGAAAAACTAAGAAGTGATTATTCTCAATGAGGATTCAGTAAAAGAGAAAAAATCGTGGAGAAGTTATTTTAGATACTCTTTTTAAAAAACTAACAGATCTATATAAACAGGTGCCACCAAGTTTAGGTTTTGGTAAAGCAATAAAATATACACTTTCAAATTGGGACCAATTAATCTTATATCTGGATTATCCGGCTTTCTCATTATCTAACAACAGTGCTGAAAACGCAATTAAATCTTTTTGTGTTGGGGGTAAGAATTGGATGTTTAGTGGCAGTCCTAAAGGAGCCGAATCATCAGCAATGTTGTACAGTCTTGTAGAATCTGTAAAGATGAATAATCTATCAGTAATTGATTATTTTAATTATATTCTCAGAAAAATTCTGTATTGTGAAACTCAGGAAGATTATCAAAAACTTTTACCTTTTAATTTGTCTTCAAAAGAACTGAAATTGTAGTAAGTGGTATTAATAACAACTTACTTTTGATTTGTTAAAATTGTATTAATAAATGCTTTCTTGTTGTAATTTATGCTATCAGTAAATTATATAAAATGAGTTATATTTTTTTAGAAGGAATAACATAAATTAAAACACTAGTCATATATTGTGTCTTGACGACTAAAATTTTCAGTCATATTATTGGGCAGGATTAATTTTTAACCTATAGAAAAAGTTACGGCTTAAATATAGCTTTAATAAAGTTTGTAAAGTCTATATTTAATGAATTAATATAGAAATATTTTTTTTCAAAAGGTTTTGTGGTTTAAAAGGAGAATCATAAAAAGTAATTTAGGTAGGAATTTAATTTTTAATGCAGAATGCAGCTAGTAATATGACATTATTTATAGCTATTTGTAGAAGAATTAAAGTTTTACAATCCAGTATATTATTTATATCAAGTGCTAAAGTTGGTTTAAAATACAAGTATTGGTTTATGAGCTTAAAAAGTGATAGTTTGAGATTAGAGGATTTAATTTATTTAAATTTTTGTACAACTATTATACATAGCTTACGAGCTTAAGTATTAATATTTAAACCAGAACAATCTATTAGTTGTTAATTGTAGATCATTGACAGTTTTAAACAGTCAATTAATTGTTAACAATTATAAGGTTTTAGCATAATGATAATAATTGAATATAACTTATTATAGGAGTTGATAATTATGCAGAAAAGTCACAAACGACTTGATATGGAAAGGACATTTAAGAAAAACATAACAATGTATATTTTTCTTTTATTACCTTTAGTCTATTTTGTAATCTTCAGGT
>QKAW01000034.1 GCA_003247135.1 Spirochaetales bacterium
TATCCTACATGGATGCAATGAATACCTATGGAAGCGATAAACCTGAATTAAGATTCGACATGAAGCTACAGGATTTCTCTCCCTTTGTTCCAGGTTCAGACTTTTCAGTTTTTAAAACAGTTCTTGAGACAGATGGTTCTGTTAAGGCAATTGTTGTACCTGACGCTGCAGCAGATTACTCCAGAAAAAAAATATCTGAACTTGAAGAGATAGCAAAACAGTACGGGGCAAAAGGCCTTGCATGGATGAAAGTACTAAAAGACTCATTTGATGGTGGTGTTGCAAAATTCTTTAACACCCAATTTAATGATATCTGCACTGGTTTATCAGCCAAAGAGGGTGACCTTATTTTATTAATGGGTGCAGAATGGAAAACAGCTGTAACATCCCTGGGGGCAGTTAGAAAACAACTAGGTACAGATCGGGCTCTTTTTGATCCCAAGACATTCCATTTTTGCTGGATTGTTGACTTCCCGCTTTTTGAAAAAAATGATGAAGGAAATTGGGAAGCATGCCATCACCTTTTCAGTATGCCACAGCCTCAATATCTTGAAACCATGGAGGAGAATCCAGGGGATGTAAAAGGAGATCTCTATGATCTTGTTTTAAATGGTTACGAACTGGCTTCAGGTTCAATAAGAGTACATGACCCTGAAATTCAGAAACGAATATTCTCAATTGTAGGAATAAAAGAGGATGAAGTTATGGAGAAATTCGGCTTCTTGCTTGAATCCTTTAAATTTGGAGCTCCTCCCCATGGAGGAATTGCACCGGGATTAGATAGACTGGTTATGATAATGGCTGGACAGGACTCTATTAGAGAAGTAATCCCTTTCCCTAAAAATGCAATGGCAATGTCTCCAATGGATAACTGCCCTGCAGAAGTTGAGAAAGAGCAAATTGAGGAACTTTCACTTAAAATAGTAATTTCTGAGGATAAAAAGTAGTTACTTATATTTACTGCATTAAATAAATGACTTAAAATAAACCTATACAAGATTCATAAGAGTCTTCGAGTTTTAACCACTAAGATTTTAAATTATGTGGTTAAAACCGATGGGTTTAACAAGAAATTGTTAGGCCTCCCGTGTTTGGAAAGAAGATCGACTGTATTAAATTACAGTGGTTATTAATACTGAAAGAGTATTAAATGGAGTTAATTGTATGGAAGTAGAAGTAAGCGCAACTGGAAAATTTAGAGATTTCATCCCGGAAAAAAAGAAAATTACAGTAAATGAAGGCACATCACTAAGCGAATTAAAAACAATTTGCGGAATTACCAATAAAGGTGGAATTGGTTTTGTTGTAAATGGTAAAATGGCAAAATTTGATTACCTGGTAAAAAATGGTGATGTAGTTCAGTTTATTATGGTAGTTGGTGCCGGCTGATGGAGAGATATTTAAGACAAATAGAACTTCTGGGAAAAGATAATCAGGATAAACTGAAAAATTCAAAGGTTTTGGTAATAGGTACCGGTGGTTTAGGATCTCCTACCCTAATAGCCCTTACTGTAGCCGGAATTGGTGAAATAGGACTGGTTGATTTTGATAAAGTGGAAATTCATAACTTAAACAGACAGACTCTCCATGATGAAAACTATATTGGCACAGAAAAGACAACTTCTGCATATAACAGATTATCCAGTTTAAATAAAACAACTGTTATAAAAACCTTCTCTGAGAGACTAACAGATACTTTGGCTATTAAGCTCTTTCCATATTACGATATTATCATAGATTGCGTTGACAACTATGAAACACGTGCCGTAGTAAGTAAAATTTCTGCACAATTAAAAAAACCTGTAATTGAGGGTGGTATTGAAGGGTTCAATGGTTATATCCAGATTATTGATCCGGATAAAACCGCCTGTTTTAATTGCTTAGGTTTTAATAGTAATGCAGAAATTGTACGGCAAGTTTTAGGAGCCGGTACTGGAATAATAGGTAGTATGCAAGCCCTGGAATGTATTAAATACTTAACAGGATTTTGGGATAGAAGCTACAGTTATATTGCATTTAACCTGCTTAAGTACCAAATCGATACACTATACCTAGAACCCAGTGCTGAGTGTTCCTGCAGCAAGTAATAACTGGAGAGTAAATGAAAACAAAATTATCACAAATTGTCATTGCAATAATGATATTATTATCTGTTAATATCTATGCAAAAACCGAATCAAAAAACGAGACAATCCTATTATCCACAACAACAAGTACAAGAGACAGTGGTTTACTTGACTATATCCTAGATGATTTTACAAAAAAAACCGGAATAACTGTTAAAGTTGTAGCCGTCGGAACCGGAAAAGCATTACAGATGGGTATTGACGGGGAAGCAGATGTTCTGCTGGTACATGCAAAAGCATCAGAAGAAAAATTTGTTGCAGATGGATATGGAACACAACGTTTTGACGTAATGTATAACGACTTTATTTTTGTGGGACCAAAGTCTGATCCGGCAAATATCAAAAAACTTGCTCCAAACAATACAAAACTTGGATTAAAACTTATTGAAGAATCTAAAAGTAAATTTGTATCAAGAGGAGATGATTCCGGAACTAATAAAAAAGAAATTTCCCTGTGGAAAGACGCAGGAATAAATGCTGACAAACAGAGATTTTATATATCAGCAGGTAAAGGTATGGGTGATGTTCTTACTATGGCTAGTGAAATGGAAGCATATACTATAACTGATAGAGCAACATATCTAAGTATGAGAGATAAACTGGAATTAGACATTGTACTCGAAAATGATAATAATCTTTTTAACCAGTATGGTGTTATCCCGGTAAATCCAAAAACAAATTCATTAATCAACAGTGATGGAGCTACAAAATTTAAAGACTGGATTCTGTCTAAAGAGACTCAAAAACTAATTTCAACTTTTGGTGTTGAAAAATTTGGGATGCCTCTTTTTACACCAAATGACAAGTAGTTTATAGATGGATTATATTGCCAATGGTTTTCTAAAAGCACTGAATTTAATTGTCTCTATGGATATGGAACTATACAAAATTATAGCTTTATCAATTTTTGTATCAGTTTCAGGGACTTTAATATCTGCTCTGTTTTCAATTCCATTGGCGATATTTTTAGGTCTTAGAAATTTTTATTTAAAAAAAGTATATACAAGACTTCTTTATACCTTTATGAGTACTCCATCAGTTCTAGTAGGGCTTCTTGTTGCGCTTTTTCTCTCTCGACGGGGCCCTTTTGGCTGGATGCAGCTTATGTATACTCCGGCAGCAATGATTATTGCTCAATTTGTTTTAGTAACCCCCCTAATGACAGGACTGGTTTTTAATATAGTTAACAAAAGAGGAAAACTGATTGAAAAAACTGGACGACTTTTAGGAGCAAGAGGTATAGACCTATTAATTCTTATAATAAGAGAGCTTAAAGTGGAGATAACAATGGCTCTTCTAACATCATTTTCCAGAGCAATATCTGAAGTTGGAGCAGTAATGATTGTAGGTGGAAATATTAAAGGCCATACAAGAGTAATAACAACCTCAATTGTTATGTTTAACTCAATGGGTGATTACGAAATTGCAATAGCACTAGGACTTATTCTTTTATTAATATCCCTGCTTATGAATTCAATTCTATACGGGTTTAAGGGAGATAGACAATGAACATAAGACTAAAAAATCTGGAAAAGAAATTTTACAAAAAACCGGTACTAAATATTGAAAATCTTGAATTTACCAAAGGGTTAACCTGTATTATGGGATCCAATGGGTCTGGTAAGAGTACACTATTAAATATTATTAGCGGAAATTTAAACTATGAGAATGGCCAGGTCTTATACAATGACAAACCTTTTACAAAAGATATTTATAGCAGCATGACATTAGTTGAGCAGAAACCATACATGCTAAGCAGATCAGTTTACGATAATGTAGCTTACCCTCTTAGAATTAGAAGATACACAAACAGGGAAGTACATACAAAGGTTGAGGAAATACTACAGAATCTGCAGATTACAGAGTTAAAAAAGAATAGAGGAGATGAGTTATCCGGAGGAGAAATTCAGAAAGTAGCACTGGCACGAGCTCTGGTTTTCTCCCCAAAACTTCTTATGCTGGATGAATCAACCTCCAATATGGATAAAAAATCACTTGAAAATGTAGAGAGAATAATAAGAAATTATGCACAAATGGGTAATACAGTGCTTTTTGTAACCCACGATTTAAATCAGGCAAAATCCCTTACAGAGAATATTGTGAACCTTCAGGAGGTATAGATGTTTACAGCAGGAATAATAACAGCAAGCGATAAAGGCTCCCTAGGAGAACGAGAAGATATAAGTGGAGAGACAATAAGAAAAATATTGGAAAAATCTGATTTTAAAGTAGTAAAATACTCACTTCTACCAGATGACAGGGAACTTCTTTCAAAAAAGATGATAGAAATGTCCAATGAGAATATTGAACTTATTGTAACAACTGGGGGAACAGGTTTTTCCAAAAGGGATATCACTCCAGAGGCAACAAAGGATGTAATAGAGAGAGAGACCCCCGGAATAAGTGAAGCAATGCGAAGCTACAGCCTTAATATTACAAAAAGGGCTATGTTATCCAGAGCAGTTTCGGGTATAAGAAAAAACAGCCTAATTGTTAATCTTCCCGGAAGTCCCAAAGCTGTTGATGAGACTCTAACCTATATAATAGACACCTTGAAACATGGTCTGGAAATTTTAAAAGGTGATGCCTCCGAGTGTGCAAGGAAGTAAAATGAAGTTTTTTAAAGTAAAATTAGCAGAGGAAGCTACTAATATTTTAATGAGTATTGGTGATTTGTATAGAATAGACACTGAGATTGTAGAACTCAAGAATCTTACGGACAGAGTTCTTTCTGAAGATATAGTTTCTGATACAGATATACCGGAATTTAACAGATCCACTGTTGATGGATATGCACTATTCAGTACAGAGAGTCATGGAGCATCAGAATCTATCCCCGCTTTAGTAAAATCTGTTGGAAGTGTTGAAATGGGAAAAATTGCACAATCAGATATTATAAAAGGTGAAACAATGTATGTTCCTACAGGAGGAATGCTTCCCGAGTCTGCAGATAGTGTAATAATGATTGAAGATACTGAAGAGTTTACAGATTGTGAAATCGGTCTTCTAAAATCTGTGACATTTGGTGAAAATGTAATATTTAAGGGTGATGATATAAAAAAAGGTGAAGTTGCTCTTGTTAAAAATAAAAAACTGAACTCACTGGATATTGGTGTACTATCTGCCCTAGGGATATCAAATGCTAAAGTTTATAAAAAGCCGAAAGTCTCAATAATTTCTACTGGTGATGAAATTATAGATGTAACCCAGAGTAAAAATCCTGGACAGATTTATGATATTAATGGGAACGTTATTAGTAGTCTGGTAGAATTATCCGGAGCAGAAGTGGTTGAATATATAATTGTAAAAGATGATTATAATGAGCTATTTGACACGGTTAACCAGGCAGCAAAAAACTCAGACCTGGTTATTCTCTCCGGGGGAAGTTCAGTAGGAACCAGAGATTATACCTACAAAGTAATAGATAATTTGAGTAACAGCCAGATTCTTGTTGAAGGCCTTAATATTAAACCCGGGAAGCCTACAATAATTGGTACAGGTAATGGTGTTACTATTTTCGGACTTCCGGGACACCCTGTATCCTCTATAATTGTTTATAATAATTTCGTTGACCCATATATAATGAGACTACTTAAACAGAAACCGAAAAAATATGATTTTATAGGTACACTAACAACAAATATTCACTCTTCACCTGGAAAAACTACATATCAGATGGTAATAACTGATGGAGATATTGAAAATTTAACTGTTACCCCAA
>QKAW01000041.1 GCA_003247135.1 Spirochaetales bacterium
GGAAAATACGGAAGTATACGAAATTTACTTCCTGGATCAGAGAATTAGTGTTGGAAACAGGGTTGCAGATAATGTCTCCTTCCATATTCTGGATGACTTTGCAATGCAACCTTTCTGGGTTTCATGGACAGGTTGGAAAAAAGGAGTTGATTCTACTCAGCTTAATTTAAGACCGGATCCAATTGGTGGTCTAAGAGATAACTCCTTTATAAATAGTCCAAAGGCTTTTAAAATGGGTCTTCTTGGTGGTGAGACTAAAACAACCGATGCAATAACTGGAATGACAACAGCAGTTGATACATATATGTTTACCGGCAAGATTAGTGATTCATTCCTAATAAATAAAACTGATGACCACTATTTTACTATTCAGATTGATGAGAGCCAGAACTGGAAACTAAATAATCAGATGAGTCTGGAATACGATGCATCAATTGGGCGAATAACCGACCATGCAGGAAACATAATGCCAAATTCAAATTCCAAACTGGATGCATTCCAGTGGATTCCACCTGCAATTGTACTAAGTCTTGGTCAGGTAGATAATAAAACCATTTATATGCAGTACACTAAAAATGTTTATGCAGAGGATCCATCAAATACAAACAGAGCAGGTATAAACAGCAATTCTATAAAAATGGTATCAACAGATGGAAACAGTATTAAAAATATTCTGGCAATGGATGGTGATGCAACTCAGACAGCAGGAAAAAAAGAGTTTCTGATTACACTGGAAAAACCTCTGTCTGCCAACGACATGGTTCATGGTAAATTCAGTTTCGATGAATTAAAGGTTTTTGACTTCTATGGTACAGATACTGGGATTTATGAACATAGACTTTCAGACCTTGGAATTGGCCTTGTTAGACCTGTTTATGCTAATGACTCAAGACTTGCAAAAGGTGAGGGAAGTCTAAGGGAATTTGATGGAACAGGAAGATTAATACCAGAGGATATAGTCATTGCAACCAAGGTTGAGGGTACACAGAATCAGAATCTTTCACTCTCCTTGTATTACGATATAGATACAGATTTAAGTGCAGCAATAGATTACGATACAACAGACTCTGTTTATAATAAAAAGTTATGGCTTCCTGGAGTTGTTCAGGGTACATTTATTTACGACAATCTGGAACTTCGGGAGAACTCCCCAACAGGAATGGATGGAGATTTAAAACTTTTCTCAATTGATAACAGTGATAAAGAGTTAAAAATTGGAAGTACCTTTCAGTTTATGTATAAACTTGGAGCAGCAGAAGATCTCTACTGCGTCTCTATTCCACCGGGAGGATCATATTTAACAGATCTGTTACCTTGGGAAATATCAATTGAGGGACTTAAAACCCAAAGAAGTGGTGTAACAATTATTAATAATGTAATTAATCCTCTGGACGGACACAAAACAGAACTCTTTATTGAACAGTTAACACCAGGTATGTCTACGATCTCAGTATTTACTATAGATGGAACATTGGTTAAAGTTATACAACAGGGCAGACTTGGAGCAGGATCCTACAGATATCTTTGGGATGGAACAAATAAATCAGGTAAACCTGTTGCCCGAGGAATATATTTTATTAAAATTATTGCTCCTGGTATAAATGAATCCAGAAAGGTTTTAGTTGTAAAATAGATGAATGTCAGTGTAATAATTCCAGTATATAACAGGAGAGATCAGCTTTTAAAGGCCGTGGAATCTGTAAAAAATCAGACTTATAAAGCAAGTGAAATTATTGTTATAGATGATGGCTCTACTGATGGCACTTCTGCTCTTTTCCCAATAGAAGGTGTAATCTATAAAAAAATTAAACACTCTGGTTTTCCTGGAGCTGTAAGAAATCGGGGTGTTGAGCTTGCTAAATCACCCTATATCGCTTTTTTGGATTCAGATGATGTATGGAAAGAGACAAAACTGGAAAAACAGGTTGAATATATTATCAAAAATCCGGAGTGTAAAATTCTATATACAAAAGAACACTGGATTAACAATGGAAAAACTGTCTCACAGAAAAAAAGAAAGTATAAAAAGTCTGGTGATATATTTAAAGAGTCACTGCAAGGCTGTATAATTGGCCCCTCTACAGTAGTGATAGAGAAGAGTCTTTTTAGCTCTTTTAATGGGTTTAACGAGAATTATGAAATATGTGAAGACTACGATTTATGGCTAAGAATTTGTAATAGTAACCATATACACTACCTGGATGAAGAGTTAATCGACAAAATAGCCGGGCATGGAGATCAATTATCATTTAAATACGGCTTTATAGAACCATTTAAGATAGAAGTTTTAGAGAATTTACTCTTAAATTACAGTTTAACTCCCCGGAATAGGGAAGAAGGGTATGAACATATACTAAAAAAATATGAAATTATTATAAATGGATGTATAAAGAGAGATAAACTTCAGGAAGCTGAACATTACAAAAATAGAGAGAGTAAATTTAAATCATTATGGAGAGAGAGATGGATACAAAATTAGAGAGAGTATTAAATATATTTACCCAGATAAATAATATTCCACGAAAATCTAAAAATGAGAAAGCAATTTCAGACTGGCTGGTAAAATGGGCTGAGAGTAATAATTTTAAAGTAGAAAGAGATGAATTTCTGGATGTATTAATTAAAGTTCCGGCTACACCCGGCTATGAGCATAGGGATAGTGTTGCTTTTCAGGGACACATGGATATGGTTTGTGAAAAAATCCCGGAGTCGGATCATGATTTTGCAAAAGACCCAATAAAAATGTATATAGATAATGGGTGGCTTAAGGCTGAGAATACTTCTTTAGGTGCGGATAATGGAATTGCCCTGGCCTTATCAATGGCACTGGTTACTGACCCGGATGTAAAACACCCCCCTATAGAGCTTCTTTTTACAGTAGATGAGGAGACAGGATTAACAGGTGCTGTTAATTTAAAATCAAACTGGCTAGAGAGCAAGAAGATGATAAATGTCGATTCTGAGGATGATGGAGTTTTCACAATAGGTTGTGCTGGTGGTCGAGATGCTAAAATATATTTAGATGGAGTAGAGATAGAAAAGAGTAACTTTACCGATAGCATAAAAATTTCAGTGGGAAATTTAAAGGGTGGACACTCAGGGGTAGATATTCATAAAGAGAAAGGTAATGCAAATATCATTATAGCTAGACTACTTAAAGAGATAATTAAAAATGGTATCGATTTTGGAATCTCGGATATTAAAGGAGGCAGTGCTCACAATGCAATCCCAAGGAACTGTTACACCACAATTGCACTAAACAGGGATAGTCTGGAAAGGTGTAAAACTATAATTTCAGAACTCTTTGGAAAGATAAAAGATGAATTTAGAGCTGTAGACCCGGATATGACCCTAAGCCTGGAAACTGTAATCTATAGTGAGAAAATTGTTATTTTTCACCCAAATAAGATTATAGATCTGATTTTAAGTCTACCCCATGGTGTTATTTACAACTCAAATCAAATAGCGGGAGTTGTTGAGACATCCTGTAATCTGGCAACAGTAAGTCTTGAAGATGGCAAATTCAGGGTTTTTATGAGTCAGAGAAGCTCGGTAGCATCAAGAATGGATGAACTTTGCAATAAAATTGATTCAATAGTTACCCTTAGCCGGGGAAAGGTTGAGTTTGGAGGTGGATACCCGGGTTGGGAGCCGAATTTTAACTCATCAATATTAAATGAGTTTAAGGATAGTTATAAAAAAGTGTTTAACAAGGAACCGGTTATAGAAGTTATTCATGCAGGTTTAGAGTGTGGTGTAATCGGAGCCAAATATCCCGGTATGGACATGATATCAGTTGGACCTACGATTAAGCACCCACATAGTCCGGATGAAATGATGGAGATTGAGACTGTTAAAAATATATGGGATCTACTGGTTGAGTATTTAGCAAATTAGCATTTAATAGCAATTACTTTTTTTATTTTTCTGCTATTTGCAACAATCCTGTATCTGGTTAAATCACTTCCTCTGGAATTTTTTATTCTTACAATTAAATTAAAGTGATACTCCCTGTCTCCTTTTACCTGTTTCAGGGAGTTTCCATCTGGAAGATAGCATTTTTCATCCTCTTTATCCATTTTATAAAACAAGTGTCTAAGGTCAAACCTCATAATTTCTCTAATACCAAAAAGCCGGGTGTGATTTTTATAAAGTTTTCCGGTCTTAATTTTTACAAGCTTGCTATACCGAATAATATCTTCCTGATACTGTTTAATAGAGATATCATCCTTCTGATAAAACCTTAATTTTTTAGCATCCTTGTCTAAATCTTCATATTTGGGGAAATAGACACTCTCCATGGATCTTCCACATCTTCTTCTGCTAAGTGGACTCTGGATTATCTTAACCTTTTCATAAAAAATTGAGATCATCCGTTTTAAAAAAATGGCTTTAAAAAGATCCTTAAACCTGTCCTTTATGGAGTAAAGAAAAAGCGCTGTAATAAAAAGGTAAATACTGTCACCACCAAGCATCCTTGCTACTAGAATTGTAGCTATACCCGAAATTAACATGGCTAAGGCTGCTGCTGAACCAAGGAAAATCTGGTTTAATCCTTTATGGGTTTTAGAATTTTCTATATTCAGATACATAATGCTTTCTGACCATTTTTTTATTATATGTTCACGGTAAATTGCCTGACTGTTACTCTCTTCATTCTCCGAGGTAACTGAACTGTACCCCATGTTTATTCTAAATTGACGCTGCTTATTAATAACATCAATGGAAAGTGGCTGAAATTCCTCTGATATAGAGTATATGGAGTAGAAGGTTTTCTCGATTCTAAGGCTTAAACCCTCTAGAGCTAAATTATAGATATCCTTAAACTGTTTATCATCAGAAATATTTAACTCAATTAATCTATCCTGTATCTGCTTCATTAATTCAATTTTCTGTATCAGTTTATTTTTTGATAAATCAGAATCACTTTTATTCAGTTCCCCCAGGGTCGTAATGATCTTCTGCATAGAGACTTTAAATGTATTTAAAAGTGTTTTTAATTCATACTCAATTTCAGAAAAATTTTCTCTGGTATGCTCTTTGTTACCTATTCTTGTAAGAGGGTTTTTAGGATGATTAAAGTCTGCAAGAGTTTTCAGAGAGAGGTTTGGAGCATTATACCTGGTGTAAGATGTAAAATCATTAAAAAAATCACTATTATCATAGGAGCTATACAGTAGAGTGGAGGGTATAAAAAACCATATATCAATGGTGTACTCTTCATGTTTTATATTTTTGGGAATATTAAAATACTTGTTAAATTCAATTTGCATATTTCCATGCTTTTTTAACATGTCCTAAAAATCTCCTCAGTAATATATCTGTCTTGCATCTTTCTTTTGGTAAATTCACTTTGCAGACAGTTGATTATAGTGTTATTCACATCAAATTCTTTATTATCACAACATCTAACAGGTAAAATTTCCGGGGAAGTTCCAGTAATTATCATACTGACACACTTCTCTACTCTTTTTAATGTAATTTTTTTCTCTTTTACAGTAAAATTTAACTCTTTGCAAATACTGAAAATTATATCTCTTGTAATACCTTTTAACGCAACACCTTCTGGAGATGTTATTATCTGATTCTTCTTATTAATTAAAAGAAAATTAGATCTGCTACCTTCAGTTATATAACCATTTTTATTCATTAGTAGAATGTCATAGAATCCTTTTTCTCTACAGATACTATCCCACAGAGTTCTTTTGGATAAATTTTCCTGTTTTATTAATGGATTAATTCTCTCATCCTTATAAATTCCAACGGTAGCACCTATAAGGTATAACTCATCCCCGGGTTTTCTTGATTTTATTAATTCGGCACTAAACTCATCCTGTTCCCAGCAGTAAGTTATTTTTATATTCATACCCTCTGAATCAGGGAGCAGAGGTTTTATCAGGTCAACACAAATTTTTGTTAAACTTTTAAGGTGGAATTTTTTATATTCACTAATTGAGGTTTTAAATCTTTTTAAATGTTCCAGTAAAAATAGTGGGTAGCCAGACTCAATAGCCATTACCTCATAAATTCTAATCATGCTTTATTCTAGAATAAAAATGATGTAATATAAAGTATGAAACATAAAACAGAATTAAATGTAAGACATTATGAATGCGATGCCTATGGCCATGTAAATAACGCG
>QKAW01000008.1 GCA_003247135.1 Spirochaetales bacterium
ATAATATCTAAATAAACCTAGCCTTTTACAGACCCAACCATAATCCCTGCTACAAAGTGTTTCTGTATGAAAGGATATAGTATCATCAGCGGTAAGCTAGATATTATTATTAGTGAGTATTTTAGCAGTGTTGCAAGGTTCTCCTTTACTGCTAAAGATTCAGGATCCATACTTGCTATCATATCCATTGAGATCTGATTCTGAACAAGTATCTCTCTTAAAACTATCTGTAATGGTCTTAAACTCTCTGTCTTTAAATAGATCATAGCATCAAAAAATGAGTTCCAGTGTTCTACTGCATAAAACAGTGTTATTACTGCCAATATTGGTTTTGACAGAGGCAGAACAACTTTCCCGATAAATGTAAAATCATCGCAGCCGTCTATTCTTGCTGCTTCAAGAAGCTCTCCCGGCATTGTTGTTCTAAAATAGGTTATAGCTATCATTACATTCCACACGTTTAGTGCTTTTGGAATTATCATTACAGCCCTTGTATCTATAAGATTTAAACCTCTTATTAAAAGATAGTTTGGAATAAGCCCTGCATTAAATACCATAGTAAAGACCAGCATAAGAGAGATAAATCTCTTACCAATTAGCCTGTTTCTTGATAGTGGATAAGCTATCATTACTGTTAATACTACATTAAGAAGAGTTCCTACAGTCATATAGAAAAATGAATTTCCAAATCCTGTCATTATTGATGCATAGGCAAATACCGCCTTATACCCTTCAAGATTGAATTCTACAGGTAACAGAACTACCTTTCCCTGGATTATTGCCTGGGAAGAGCTAAAGGATGCGCTTATTACAAAGATTAATGGATAAGCAACCAGAATAAATAGAACAAATAATACTATATAATTGACAATGGTAAAGGTCTTGTCGGCCCGTGACTCTTTTAAGCTCATAATTTCTCCTAGAACAGACTCGATTCTGATATTTTGCTGGATATTTTGTTAAAGGTTATTATTAGTATAAAACCGACAACTGACTGGAATATTCCTATAGCTGTTGCATAGCTAAACTGTGGAATCGAGGATTGAAGTCCCACTTTATATACATAGGTGGAGATTATCTCGGACTGATTTATATTTACAGGGTTCTGCATTAGAAGTACCTTCTCAAAACCTACATTTAGTATTCGCCCTAAATTAAGTGTCAATAAAACTATTGCTGTAGGAACAATACTTGGCAGATCCACATGCCACATTCTCTGGACTTTTGTTGCTCCATCAATTATTGCAGCTTCATGGAGGGATGGGTCTACACTGGACAGAGTAGCTATATAGATTATTGAACTAAAACCTAGACTCTGCCAAATTTGGGACCATACATACATATGTGGAAATGTTCCCCGGGTTCCAAGGAAATTATACTCCTCCAACCCCATCATTTTAAAAAAGTTGTTTACAAGTCCTGTTCTTGTTGCAAAAAATTGCAGAATCATACCTACTATTACAACTGTTGAAATAAAGTGGGGTGCATAGGTTGTCATCTGAATTATTTTCTTAAACCGTTGGTTCTTCATATAATTTAGTGACAGGGCAAAGATTATAGGCAGGGGGAAACCTGCTATTAGTCCGTAAAAACTCAGACCGAGGGTATTCTTTATTACTCTAATAAAATTATAATCTTTAAAAAACTTTAAAAAATTCTTTAGTACAGGGTCTGACCAGTTACTATCCCATATACCCTTTTTTGCGACAAAATCCTTAAAGGCAATCTGTACTCCTAAAAGTGGTACATATTTAAATATTATTATATAAGCAACCGGTATTAACAGTAAAGCATATAACTGCCAATCCTGTTTCAGGCTTTTCTTAATCCTGAATGCTTTTAAAGCTTTTTCCTGTTTTTTCTTTTCAACTACTAACTGTTCTGAATCTTCCATCAGTACACTTGAACTCATCTTTATTCTCCATGCTCTTTTATTTTTTAATGTTACATTCACAATTTCTAATCTGTATATGTGATAGATTTTAGATAATATGAAATAGATCAAGAAAAGGGAAATTACTGTATATAAAAGGCTTTAAACCCTTAATATTCTACTAAAACCATAGTGATTGCTAAAAATATTCACATAATAATAAATATTTCATATACAAAAATTATCTAATTATGTTTAAGAATTTCCATTTCAATATACTTAATTAACATATCATAGGTAATTACCCTTGAATCTATCAGTAGTTCTTCAATTGTTTTAGAGGACACTTCTTGCTGCTTTATAGCGTTATCAAAATCTTTTTTACTTATTAAACCTGACTCAAGTAACAGTTCTCCGATATTCATAATATTAATCTACCTTATATTGTTCTAATGCTTTTGCAATACTATTAACAGATTTGACTAAATTTCTTACTTGATTATCTGTTTCAGACGTAAATTTATTAATTGATTTTGATTTATTATTTATCCTTACAACTTCATGTTTAATACTGTCAGTTAATAAATCCAATGAATTGAAAAGTTTTATAGTTTTTTCTGATATATCTTTAAGACTTAACAAACTTTTTTTTATCTTTATTAAAACTGAATTTATAGAGTAATACCCCTTACTAACCTGATCAGTTCCACTTTTAATTTTTTCAGTATCTTTATTCAGTTCAGAAATTTTTGTTATTAAATTGTCTATTTTTTTTAAAAAAACTTCCTGGGATGCTTCTATTTTAATAGCTGAACTATTTATTGCTAAAGAACCAGAGTCTATACTCTCTTTAATTTCATTAGTAACAATCCTGGTTCGAGTTGATAATTCTCGAATTTCACTTGCTATAACCTTAAATCCTTCTCCCTCTCTTCCGCTTCTGGCAGCTTCAATTGATGCATTTATTGATAGAACCTCGGTATTACTGGCAATATCATCTATCTGTAAGATCTTATTTTTAAGATCATTATAAATTGCAGAATTAGTTAGTAGTGACTCTTTTGTTATAATCATAAGTGAATTGCTTAAAAAAATTAGAGAATCACCAACTTCATTATTTGCACCTCCTGTAGATTCAGAAATATGATTAATATTTTCCAGAAGTTTATCTATAAACTTTTCTTGACCCAACAGTTGAGAAGTTAAATCCTCCATATAGGCATATAACTCTATAATATCTGTCATTGAAATTAATGTAGCTCTATTTAACTTTGTAAACTCTTCATTAAGAGAGTTGAAATCACTATTCTCTCTGTTAGTGGTATTTTCTAAAATTTCCAGAGCATTATCAATATCTGAAATAGCTGTTACTGTTTTATTCATATCCTCTGATAACATAACTGAAATTGACTGAGACTCATTTGTACTTTTTTGATAGACTTTTATTATATTTTTAAAATCAGAAATTGTTTTATTGAAACAATTAACCAGAAAACCAAGTTCATCCTCACTTTCCAGCTTTATTTTACTTGTATAATCAGTTTCACCATTATTAAAGTTATCCAGCTGTTTACCAACATCCTGTACAACGACTAATATCGTCTTCTTTGTAATAAAAAAAGAGGTAAAACCAACAATTACTCCTGCTACAATACAGCCAGCTGTAAATACTATCAGTTTCCATAATGATGAAAATGATGCAAAGATTGAGGCATAAAGGGGAAAAATTAACCCCATTATTACCCCAAAAACCAAAGATAAAATAAAATTATTCTTAATAACACTCTTTTTATGACTCATCTACAATTAATTTTTAGTCAAAAAAGTTATTATTACAAGCTTATTTTTTTAATGCTTCTCTATTAGCTACAGCTTGTTTCATTCTTCTTATAGACTGCATTGCCTTGGAGTCACCACTCTCTTTAGCGTACTCTGTCATCTCAACTAAAGCACCATCCAGATCCCCCAAAATCTCTCTGATTAAAATTGCATTATATTTTGCATTAACATCACCTGTCTCATTGTAAATTTGCAGATATATATCCTGAGCTTCCTTATAAAAACCATTGTTAATCAGCTGATCTATTTTATCAATTCTTATATCATTTTTATTAGCAAGCTTCGCCATACTTCTGTATTCAGTATAGGTTCTGGGAACAAAATGATACCTGTAGGAATCAATTAAAGAGTCAGCGGCTTGTCTCTGCAGTGTTTCGAAAGTTTTTAACTTATTCCAGTCAGGACCTTCACTTTGTGCATAACTTGTTGCAGAAAAAGTATCGATAATTGTAAAATCTACCGGGTCAATTATTTTGAATGATACGTCAAGCTGAGTCTTTCTTTTTACATAATATATTTTAGTTATTTCCCCATTCCTGTCTTTTTTAGTATGAAAACCATCCTCCATACTATTACTTATATTTGTAATTTTTCCAGAAATAAGAGCATCAACAGAAATATCACCAACTTCAACTTCCCTTTTTAACTGATCAGAAGAGACTACTTTAAAATAACCGGAGTGGGTAAGTAACTCCTCAATTCTTGAAGTCATATAAGATGCTAATATCAACTCCTCTGTTAAATCATTACTGTTTCGATACCAGAAAAAGAGCCGATCACCTCTTAAAATGGATGCAGCCTCCTGTTCTGCGGTAGTCACAGGCAGAACTCCGACACTATTTGCTTTATTGTAATTTAATTCTGGTGGTACTGTTACCCTTACTGGTATAGTTGTAGCACAACTCATAATTAAAGCTGTAAAGACTAAAGGCAATACTTTAAATTTTAATTTCATAAAAACTCCATTATTATATATAACAAAAATATTGCACTTTTGAGTCACTTTATGTCAATGAAATTATTCTAATTATATTAAATAGTCCTACTACAGATAACGAAGATAAACATAGATAGTAGATACAATCAGAGTTGCTATCATCATTATCATTCCATATTTAGTAAACTTGATAAAACTTATCTTGTACCCACTTCTGTTTGATATACCAGCACTTACAACATTAGCTGAAGCACCAATTAATGTCCCATTACCACCTAGACAAGCACCTATTGCAAGTGACCACCATACTGGATTTATTGCTGTATGACCTATTTCCTCACCTAATCTTTCCACTAGAGGAATCATAGTTGCGACATAGGGAATATTATCCAGGAATGCAGAAAGAAAACCACTTAACCATATAATAGTAGATGAAGTAAGCTTTATATTTCCACCGGTAAATTCAAGATACTTTTTAGCCAGAAAATCAATTACTCCCAGCTCAACAAGCCCACCAACCATAATAAATAGTCCAATAAAGAAGAAAATTGTAGACCATTCAACTTCATGGAAAAATTCCTCAACTTCCTCTCCTCCTGCCAAAAGCATTAATATTGCAGCACCAGCCAGGGCTATTGTCGAAGGCTCCAGTCCAACCACTCCATGCAGAGAGAAAAGAAGTAGAACTCCACCTAAAACCGATACACTTTTTATTAGAAGCCTTTTATCAACAATAGAAGCATTCTCATCAAAATCCATAATCCTTGCTCTACGTTCCATGTTAACATTCATATCCTTACGGAAAAAGAGTAGAACTAATAAACCATGTAAAACCATTAATATCAGCGTTAATGGTCCCATATTAACAATAAAATCAACAAAACCAAGACCAGCAGCACTACCGATCATAATATTGGGAGGGTCTCCAATAAGTGTAGCCATCCCCCCGATATTCGATGCCATGGCACAACTAATAATAAATGGTGTAGGGTCAATCCCAAGCTCAACAGAGATTAATATGATAACCGGTGTTAATATTAATACAGTAGTTACATTATCAAGAAGAGCTGATAAAAGAGCTGTAATTAGAGAAAACAGAATTAATATTTTTACAGGGTCTCCATTAACCATTTTTGCCGATTTTATTGCTATATACTGAAACAGACCGGATTTTTTTGTTATTCCAACAATTACCATCATACCAATTAAAAGAAATATTACATTCCAATCGACCTCTTCAAAAGCCAATTCCTGGTTAATTATACCCATTACTATAAATAAAACACCACCTAAAAGTGCCAATATTGTTTTATTAACAACTTCCAGTGATATTAAAATAAACAACAAAATAAAAAATACTACACCAGCGATCAGATTAAACAAAAACTATCCCCTTATTACTTTTTGCAAGATATCAGTCTCACTGATAACTCCAACAATTTTATTATTTTCTACTACAGGTAAGTGCCTATAACCTTTAGAAGTTATTTTTATTACAGCTTCTATAATTGATGCATCTTTATTAATTGCTCTGGAGACTTTTCTCATAATTTTCTCTACAAGTATCTTGTCCTCATTTTTTAATAATTCATCAAATGGTGTTAAAGATTTTAAAAAGCTTACATTCCCCAGACGTTTAACATAGTCAGGAACTCCTTCAGATAACAAATCTTTTATAGTAACTTCACCTATCTGCTCCATATCCTGATTAACAACCGGAATATAACTTAGTCCATTCTTATAGAAAATATCTGCCAACTCACTTAATGTTGTACTCTTTGAACAAGTAATCGGGTTACTTGTCATTATATCACCTACAGTGATCTCCTTACTTATTTCAAGAGTATCAAGAAAATCATGTATCTGTATCTGATTTTTACCAATTAAATTAGTTGGAAATCCATCCTTTTGTATTGCCCTAGCCAAAGTTGATAACAGGGGTAAATAGAGTTTTGACCCGGCTTTAGATGTTAAAATAAAAAGCATTATATTTATTGTTCCATCTTCTGTATCCATTGGATTAGATGGAACCCATACACCTATAAGTAAGTCTTCAAAACCATCAATTCTGCCATGAGGTACAGCAACCCCTCCAGGAAGAATTGTCCCTCCTAACTGCTCCCTATCCATTATTATTTTTTTTACTTCACTGGCTGAAACAGGAAGAATATTTCTTTTGTCAAAAAGTTCAATAAATGCATCAAACACTTCATTTATGCTATTAAAATTGTCACCAGCCATAATATAGTTTTTATCAATAAGAGATCCTAATTTCATTATAGAAAACCGCCTTTACATAATTTAATCTAATTATAGTATTAAAAGTAAAATAAAGGTTATTTTATTGAAACAATTGTATTGATTATCAACCTTATATAATTATCAATATCGATACCTTTATTAATATTACCAATAAGCTGTCCATTCAGGTAGAGTTTAGTTTCTGAGGCACTTTTAGCATCAGATATTAATTTCATTGTTATTTTTTCAATCTTAAGAGTTAACTCGAGAATAACAATCTTAATACCTTTTACACTTTTTTCCCTAAAATCAAGTAGTCTTTGAAAAGTTACATCATGTACTGCCCCAGCACCAAATTGTTTCTCAAATTCCCCAATAACAGCTTCTTTAACTTTATATACCATAAATTCCTCTCTAATTAAATAGAAATATTCGATTTTCCTTTATATTCCGTTATTTTAACTCAAAAAGAATTAAGCAATCAAGATTAAGTTCCTCGTTATCTTCTTTTAATACTAAATTTTCACTCTTTGACTATTTCTGCTCTAGTTTTCTTATAAATTTGTTTCCAGATTAATAAATTTCTAATAAAAATATATTAAAATAGTAACAAACATGAATTATAAAAGTTTTATATTAGACAGAGAGGAGAATTTAAAAATGAAAATTTTAACTAAATCAGTAATTTCTGCAGTGTTGATAATTATTGCAATGAATTATTATTTACTAGTTTAACTCGGCTAAAAACAAGTTTAAATTTTGTGTATTCTGAAAGGGATCTTCTGGCTACACCATTAATATTATATTCAGGCAAAATATTTGATTCAATAAAATAGTATCTGCTTCCTTCAGTTTTTTCAAAAAGGGCTACATGAAAAGCTTCCCCATTATCATTTAACCAAAAAATCAGATCTCCCTTTTCAGGGTTTTCTACGGGGTTAGAATAATTAGTCATTATTTTGTTAGCTGTAGCATCAGAAAAAGGAAGTGAGTAGAAAGTATCACTAACTGCATATTTATAACTATTAATAACCAAGCCGGAACAATCTATTCCTCTATAGGGAGGTATATATATTTCATCATCCCCACCTAGCTGGTAATCCATACCCTGTTCAAGATAGTATTCTGCAGCATAAAAAGCCTTACTCCTTATTAGAGAGTCAGAAGAG
Organism: Spirochaetales bacterium; assembly: GCA_003247135.1. Classification (GTDB taxonomy): domain Bacteria; phylum Spirochaetota; class Spirochaetia; order DSM-2461; family DSM-2461; genus Thiospirochaeta. The sequence continues at coordinate 8,060 of QKAW01000008.1, forward strand.
ACCATATTATTAAAAGCATCATAATTTTCGGTTTTAGTTAAAGGTACACTACCGGTTAATGGAATCTCAATTCTTAATGTACAAGATGTTAGTGTTACTATTAATATTAAGAGTAATGGCTTCATACTTTTATTATCGTAAGAATAGTGCTAAACTTAAATTATGAATTCCTATGAGATAAAAGCCGAAGAGATTTTAATTCTTGTTCTTGATGCAAAAAAGAAACTTTTAAAAAAACACAAAAAACCGACAAAAGTTATTATGCATGCTAAATACTATCAAAAACTGAAGATGTACAGGGCAACTTTAGGAGACTATCCCGAAGGAATGGAAGATTATTTAACACAAGATCAGATATTTGGCCTGGATATATGCATTGATAACCGTTACGGAATACAGGTAACAATCTAAAAGCTTGTAATATATAAAGTAAAAAGATAAAATGATTTTATATGAATATAAGTGAATTTAAACCTCTAATAGTCCAAGGAGACTCATCTCTATTACTTGATGTACATAATCCCGACTTTGAATCTGCCAGGGGAGATATTTCACCCTTTGCTGAACTAGAAAAGTCCCCTGAGCATATGCATACCTATAAAATAACACCTTTATCCTTATGGAATGCGGCATCAGCAGGTATAAATCATGAGAAAATTTCAGAAATCCTTGATAACTACTCAAGATTTCCTGTCCCCGACAATGTTAAATTTACTATAAAAGATATTATTTCCCGTTACGGGAAACTTAATCTTGATAAAACTGAAGATGATATGACTCTAAGTCTTACAGTAGACTCAGATATGATATATATGGAGCTTAGTGCTCAAAAATCTCTTAAAACTCTGCTAAGACCAGTGGAAAACAGGATGTTTTTACTAAAACTTCTGGATAGAGGAATAGTAAAACAGGAACTTTTAAGACTCGGCTATCCAGTAAAAGATCTGGCCCCTTTAAAAGATGGAGATCCCTACGAATTTTCTTTTCGTGAAGTTACAGAGTCTGGTCGAGTCTTTGGAATTAGAGATTATCAAAAAGAAGCTTGCAGCTCCTTTGTTGGAAATAATCTTCCCGGAACAGGATTTGGAACACTGGTTCTTCCTTGTGGAGCCGGGAAAACCATAGTTGGGATGAGTATTATGAATAAATTACAGACTAATACTCTGATTCTTACAACAAATGTAGCTGCGGTACATCAATGGATAGATGAACTTGTTGATAAAACAACAATCCCCAGAGATGAAATTGGAGAGTATACCGGTGATAAAAAAATAATAAAACCAATAACAGTTGCAACTTATCAGATTCTTGTATGGCGAAAAAACAAAGAGAGTGATTTCCCACATTTCGATCTTTTTAGAACTGGAAACTGGGGTTTAATTATTTATGATGAGGTTCATCTCTTACCTGCCCCAGTATTTAAGGTAACTGCTGAGATACAAGCAGTTAGACGTGTAGGTTTAACTGCAACACTAATTAGGGAAGATGGTGCTGAAGGGGATGTTTTTACTCTGGTAGGACCAAAAAGATTTGATGTTCCCTGGAAACAGCTTGAGGATAAAGGGTGGATTGCAACGGCTTATTGCCATGAAATAAGAATAGACCTCTACGAAGATGACAAAATCAAGTATGCAATCGCAGATAAGAGAAGTAAATTCCGGATTGCCAGTGAGAACCCATGGAAAGTGTCTATTATTAAAAAACTGCTTGAAAAACACAGAGATGATCAAACTTTAGTAATTGGTCAATATGTAGATCAACTGGTTGAAATTGCAAAAATTATTAAGGCGCCAATTATTACAGGAAAGACGGCAAATCCAGAAAGGGAACAAATTTTTGAAAAATTCAAAAAAGGTGAAGTAAAAGTAATTGTTGTTTCAAAAGTAGCAAATTTTGCAATAAATCTCCCTGATGCTTCTGTTGCAATCCAGGTTTCAGGAACCTTTGGATCCAGACAGGAAGAGGCTCAAAGACTTGGAAGAATATTGAGGCCTAAAGAGAAGGATTCCCAATTTTATTCAATAATAACCAGGCATACAACTGAAGAGACTTTTTCCGCTAACCGGCAAAAGTTTTTAACAGAGCAGGGATATAAATATAATATAGAAATTTGGAATACAAAGGATCTTATGTGATAAATATATCTAACCAATGGAAACAGTTAATGCTTACATTACCAGATAACTATTTCTTTGAACTTATGAAAAATTATCTGGGAAAAATTGAAACTCCATTTAATAAACACAATCTGGTAGATGATTTATCAAAATTCCTTGTTAAGCATGAAGCTGACAAAAAAATACTCTACTCTCTGGATCAGAAAGAGATTCTTATTCTAACTTCTGTTGCTTTTATAGAAAAACCTACTGCTAAATCAATATTTGAGTTTTTCCTGGGGGATGTTCCATTTATAGAGTTATGTGACATACTAAAAACATTGGAAGAGAAACTGGTTATCTACAGTGATTCCGGAATTATTCATATCTCCCCTCTTTTTTCTGATACTGTAAATAATGAGATAATTAACCCTGGCTTACTTTATAAAAGTGAAATGATAACACCTGGTTCTGGAACATACATCTGGTTAACAGACTCACTGATTCTAAGTTTTCTATCTCTTCTTTTTCACCAAAAAGACCTGTTAAAATCCAGTGGTGCCTTTAAAAAAAGGGCTTACACCCAGGTTAGCGGAATTTTCCCGAATCTTTTTTCAGGACCTCTCGGAAACAAAAGAATTGAGCTTATTAGAAGAATAATACACAACTTAAAACTATTTAGAATAGACGATAGTATATTAATCCCACGAGAACAGATATGGGAAAAGCTACAGAAACTACCTAGAGGAGAAGCCTGGCTATATATGGTAGCAGCTGGAACAACTGAGAGTTCCGGTAATCTTGGAGATAGAATTACAACAGTAAAAAGAGTAATTGAGACAGTACCCAGCAACAGAAGTTTTTATCCGGAAAACCTTAAAAAACTTATTAAAGCTTTAAGCTCCGACTGCCACTTGACAAATAATGCAGCTTTAAGTGATTTTATAGAGGATCTTATTGTTTTAAATGTTTTAGAAGTTTTAGAAGATGGAACAATTACAAAAAACCCATTGCTGGATCTTTCAAATATTAATCCAGACTATGGAGATAGAAAAACTATTATTATTCAGCCAAATTTTGATATTACTTTTAAACCCTGGATAAATTTTAAAGATGGATATTTTGTTTCAATTTTTTCTGATCTTAAAAAGATGGATATCTATACTGAATTTTCATTAACAAAAGAGTCGGTTCTAAGGGGATTAACAGTTGCATCAATTGATACATTTATTAACAGTGTAGAAAAAATTACAGCAAATCCCATACCTGATAATATACGTTTAAGTTTAAGGGAGTGGGAAAAAGAGTCTGTAAAAGCTCGTCACTACGAAGCATCAGTAGTTATTGTAGATAAAGATAAAGACTTTATTATTAAAGAGACAGGAGTTATAGATCATCTTATTCTCTTAAACCCAGCCAATGGAATATATCTTATAAAACCGGAAGATTATAAAAGGGCCAAAGTACTTTTGGAGAGTGTTGATATTTTCCCTGTTGATAAAAATCACTCCCTACCATTAGATGATGCAACACTTCCTGATTATATCCAGTCAAAACCCCTAAAGATTGAGTGGGAAGAGAGAGAGATTAAGGATTACGGTCTAAGTAAAAACAAGCTCCTTGACATAATAAAAAATCTTCCAGCATCTAAAGAAGAGGCTGAAGATCTAAAAAAAAGAGTAACAAGAGGTATAATCTTTACTAAAGAACAGTTGCAGACTGGAATTAGCAAAACAGATTTCTCTGAAGCAAAGGGGATAAATTATCAGGCAAAGCTTAGATTAATTGAAGTAAGTCTTAAATCTACTAACGACAGACTCGAAATAAATTATGTTGAAGATTTTCAGATTAAGAAAGAGTTAATTCTTCCTACAAAAATTGAAAAACAGGGAGAACTTAAAGTGCTCCATGGGATAAAATTACCCCAGGAGCAACCATACTCAATTGATATTAGCAAAATCAGTCTGGTTAGAAGAATACAGACAACTCTTTTTTAAGTTTTTAAACAGGATATTCCATTCCTGTAAAAAGTTTAAACTGTCTATACCCCTGTTCCAATAACATTTGCCAACCGTTTAATATTTTACATCCTGAATTTCTACCTCTTTCCAGAAATTTTGTAGTCTCGGGATTATAAATAATATCATACAGAAACTCAGAGCCAGTAAAATTATAATAATTCACAGGATCAATATTTTCCATTGGATGCATACCAACATTGGTTGTCTGTATAATTACATCATTATAATCCTTTAATTTTATTATCCCATCTTCATCCAAACCACTAAATTCTGTGTCAAATTCCTCTGCGAGTTCTTCAGCTTTTTCCACTGTTCTATTTAAAACAAGGATTTTTGCCCCTTCATTTTTTAATGCATAGATGGACGCTTTAGCTGCACCACCAGCACCAATAACTGTAACCTTCTTTCCTTCCAAAGAGCCATACTCCCTTTTAAGAGGATTAATAAAACCTACATAATCACTGTTTTCACCAACCCAGCTCTTCCCTATTCTAGTAACAGTGTTACAAGCCCCTATCTCTTTTACGCTGTTTGTTACAGAATCCAAACATGGAATTATATCACTTTTAAAAGGAACTGTAACCGAGAAGCCTCTTATACCTAACAGTTCTGCAATACTCATAAAAGTCTCAGGATTATCAATCTCAAATGGAACATAAACAGCATCAATTCCTAGTTTTTTATAACCTGAATTATGAATCTCCGGAGATTTGGTGTGCATTAGCGGATTTCCTATAATGCCAAAAATAGCACTATCCCTACTTATATTTCTAAACTGATAAGTTTTATTAAGAACTTCGGGGCTTACATGGCCCGGGGCTGCACTTGCTCCATCCTTGGAACAAAAAGTCAGATAGGAGCCTATTTTGGCAGCCAGTATTCGGGTATTAAAACCTGTGTTTCCCATACCTAGTAAAATTTTATCCTTATCAACTATTTTTAATGCCTCTTTGTAAAAAGCAAGTAACTCTTTACTATTTTTTATCATTACTGCAGCTTTAGGAATTTCCTTTTCACTTCTTTTAATTGATTGTAATTTTTGAGCAAGATTTTTTGGTACACCATTAAAATCATGGAATGATCTGATAATTTTTACACTGTTCTTTTCAGCAACTCTTTCGATTTCAGGAGAGATTAAATCTTCCTCCAGATCTACATATGCAAAATTTCCTGTTTTAATACCCTGGGATAGAACTTGTAATCGGAACTCTTCAGAGCCAGAGTATTGTCCTCCATCCTTTACCTTTCTGTAGGTTAAAATAACAGGCTTTGAGGATTTAAAATTATCCAGATTCTCTAACTCACTTTTTTCCAGAAAATCTATCCGGAACTCGTACATATCCACAGAACTCTCATATTTTTTGCAAATTTCAATGGAATCGCTGATTCTCTTTTCTGTTATTGTTAAACATAGCTTACTCATTAGTAATCACCTCGATATATATAAAGATCACTTAATTTATTATTTTCGAAATATAGTCTCAAAATAACTGGATAACCTCTATCCGGTCTTCTATAGAAATATGAATTTTCCACAATTTTTTCCGGCTCTCCAAGGATTTCAACTATTTCATCCTCTGTTGCTCCAGAACCAAATCCTAAAAAAGTTTCACTGCTGTTTTTATCTAAACGAATCTGCCAAACTCTGTTCTGGTTAAAATATGCATAGATACTGTTTTTATAAAAAAACAGCACATCATCTTCCTCAGGGCTACCCCCTCTTATTGTATAAACATTTTGAGGAGCACCAAGAGTATTAATAAGTTCAGTTGGTGTAAACCCTAATTTTTCTTCATAAGAAAATAGAGGATAGATTACAGCTGTTAATAGCAGAATTATTTTTTTCATTACTCATTTTAATCATTTTTTTTTAAATAGGTCAAATCAATGTTTTTTATTTAACAGTGGGCAATATTATAAATTGGAGAACTGTTTTTTAACTTTCCTCCATCAAAATAGAGTGGCTTATCAACTTCAATATCATTTAGTATCTTTATGTTGTCATCGCTAATAATTTTATTATCAATCCCGGAGTATTCAAGCCATCTATAACCATCAATTTCTGGTCCTAAAAGAATTATTGCTCCGGAGTATGTAAATAACAGAACCACCCTTTTATCTTCCATGTTCAAATGATTAACGGTTTCCAGCTCATTATTAATAACAATTTTCTGGTATGTATAGTACTTTTCGTTCCATTTTTTAGTAAAATCATCAAAATCCTGTTCTGGTAAATTTAAATGTTTTTTTATATCTTCTGGTAATATTTTTATCATAATCAAATTATATAACTGTCCATTATATTCAAAAATATGCCAAATGGCATATTTTACTAAGCTTTTTCGATTTTATTTAAAAAAGAGACTATATCATTTCTTGTTCTTATCTGGTTTGAAGAATACTTCTCAATTCCTTTATAACCAATACCGTAGCATACATCCTTTTTACCTCTAATGGCATATTTAATTGTATGTTCACTACCACTAAAGCTGTGGGTTTCTATTACAAAAAGCCCTTTTACTAGACCTGATATTATTCGATTCCTATGTATGCATTTGTATTTTTCCAAAGGAGAATAAGGTGGATATTCTGAAATAACAGCTCCATTTTCCTCAATTATTTTTCCAAAATTTTTCTTGTGCCCCATCGGTATTACTGCAACAGTTTTACCACCATTCTCAATTGCGGTATAGTGGGCTATTTTATCGCATCCAATAGCCATTCCACTAACAACCACCCAGGACTCATCAGCTATGTGTGTGACTATATCCCTCCCAAGTTTCTTTCCAGCCAAAGATGGATTTCTGGTACCAACTACACCGATAAGTCTGGAGCTGTTTAATATATCACTATCACCCTTTAGGTATAGTAATAAAGGAGTATCCGGTATATCAAATTTTATATCTGTAATAATTTTGATATCAAGCTCTTTACAGTCATCCTCAATCTTTTTAACCTGATCATAAAAGTCTGAGGCTCTGTGTCCTGAAACTTGGTACAATGTATAGTCAAAATAATCTGTATCGTCAAAATATATTCCTAGATTCCTAATAAATCTTTTTATTTTAATTAGCCCCATGCCAGGGATCTGTTGCAGTATTAATATTTTATTCATACCTGTTATATATTAAAAAAAAGTGTTAAAATTCTATTATGTTTAAATTAAGTAATGATCTTTTGGTAATAGACCTGGAAGCAACCGCCGGAGTTGATGATAATGGAGTACAAACAAACAATTATATTATTGATATTGGAGCAGTATTTATAGATAGAGAGCTAAATATAATTTCCACTTTTGACTCTCTGGTTAGACCTGAAGAACCAATTTCCGAATTTATAACAGAATTGACAAAGATAGATAATAAAATGGTAGAGAAAGTGGGGCTGTTTCCTGAAATTGAAGAAAAGTTTATGGAATGGGTTAATAAATGTTTAAATGGTAGAAGTTTAAAAAAGGTAAGGCTATGTGCCTGGGGTACTTATTTTGATATTCCCCTTTTAAGAAGTGTTTATAATAAATATAAAATTAATTTTCCATTTTCCGGTACAGCCTTTGATATAAAAACAATGGCTATGTTATGGTATAGTCTTAGTGGAAAATCTACCGAAAAACTTCAGGTTTCAACTGTAGCAAAAACAATGGACTTAAAAACTATAGGAAATTTTCATCGTGCCATTACAGATGCTAAAGTTGAAGCTGAAATTCTAAAAAGAGTTTTTAATGATCTCCAGGGGATTTTTATTGATGGAAAAAATGGTGTAGAACTTTTTACCATCAATAAAAGTTAAATTACATATTTTTAATAATTAATGATGCAAACTCTTTTGTTCCAACTGTTTTAACATCACCACTCATCATAGATGCCAAATCCCCGGTAACTCTTTTGGATTTTATTGTTGTAGATACACCTTTTTCTATTAATTCAGCTGCTTCTAACCAACCCATATACTCGAACATCATCTTCCCTGAAAGAATTACTGATGATGGATTTGCCATATCCTTGCCAGCAATATCAGGTGCTGTTCCATGTGTAGCTTCAAATATTGCAACACCAGAGTGATAATTTATATTTGCCCCGGGAGAGATTCCTATACCTCCAACCTGGGCAGCAAGTGCATCTGAACAGTAGTCTCCATTAAGATTTAATGTTGCAACAACATCATAGGCTTCAGGTTTTAAAAGTATGTTTTGAAGGAACGCATCTGCAATACAGTCATTTATTAATATCTTGCTCTTGTCTTTAGGGTCCTTTGTAACCTGGTCCGGAAACTCATTTAAAGCCATTTCATATCCCCAGTTTCTAAATGCACCCTCGGTATATTTCATAATATTTCCCTTGTGTACAAGAGTAACCACTTTTCTATCATTCTTTATTGCATATTTTACAGCTTCTCTTACCAACCGAACTGTAGACTCTTTACTCATAGGTTTTAAACCTAGTCCGGTTTCACCCTTTATATCCCAGCCCATCTCTTCTTTAAAAAAAGATTTAACTTTCTCTATTTTAGGATCTTCTGAGGAGAGTTCAAACCCTGCATATACATCTTCTGTATTCTCTCGAAATACAACTATATCAACTTTCTCCGGTTCTTTAACAGGTGTCTCAATTCCATTATAATAGGTTATTGGTCTAAGGCATACAAAAAGATCGAGATTCTGTCTTAAAGTAACATTTAAACTTCTGATTCCACCTCCAACAGGTGTCATTAATGGCCCTTTGATCCCTATTAAATAATCTTTAAATGCATCTTCTGTCCCCTGGGGTAACCACTCTCCACATTTATCAAAGGCTTTTCCACCAGCTAAAACCTCAAGCCATTCAACCTTTTTTTCCCCATTATAGGCTTTATTTACTGCTGCATCAAAAACCGACTGGGCTGCGGCCCATATATCTGCACCTATACCATCCCCTTCAACAAAAGGAATTACAGGATTATTTGGAACATTTAAAACTCCATCAATCATCTTAACTCTATTATTCATAAACACTCCTTATTATGTGATATTACTAAATAAGAACAAACTTGCAAAGAGCTATAACTTAATGATAGAATCCAAATTATGAAATTAAAAATGAGGTTACTGGCTCTAGTGCTAACTCTCTTTTTACTATCCTGTAAATACAATGAGTATTCCCAATACATAGATAAAAAAAGTGAGAACAGGGTTAAACTGGAACAACTTTTCCCTCTATTAGATAAATACACAGATTATTCGGAAAACAGATTTACTGTAATTAGTGAGATTATTACAAATCTTATAAAGCAGAATAACTCGGGAAGTCTTAATTTATTTATTAATAGTTATATTCAGGAGAATCCTGATGATCCCTACAACGCCTATTATATTTTAAATCTTGCATCATATTATTTAAATCAAAATAATACAGATTTTGCAAAACTTTACTTAAGAGATGCTGTTTTAAAATATAAGGATTTAATAATAAAAGGTGAATCTATACATTTTAAAGCACTTGAAATTCTTGTAAACATTACATCCGACTCGGATGACAAGATATTTTACTACAACAAAATTATTACTGAGCATAGTGATAGTGTAATAAAGAGTGAGAATTACAAAGGTGGCATAGGGGAAATTTACTACTATCTAGGCAAATCTCTTGAAAAAAGTGAAAGATGGGATGAAGCAATAGCAGTATATGAAAAATACCTTAAGTATACCAATGTTGTAATAAAGAATGATCCTACTGCCAGAGAGATTACCCAGAGAAAAGTCGGTTTTTACCACTCTAACAAAAAATGGGTTCACAAAGATCTTGATACTCTTCTTAATAGAATTAAGTATGCGATTGCAGTTAGAAATCCCCAGTTGCTTGATAACTATAGAGCATTTGACTTCTTTATAATAAACTGGAAGTCAAAGTACTCCGATTTAATAAGCAGCTACCCAATGGAATCAAGTGTTCTAACAAGTATGAGTATTAGAACCTCAAAGGATCTGGATCCAATGTCGAATGAAAATGAAGCATACCTCTCGGTTTGGGGAAATAATCCATGGAGTAATGGGATCTGGCTTGTTTATCCAACCTGGTACTTCTATTTTAAAAAAGTGGACTATCCTATGGATCCCGAGATTAATGGAGGTTGGGAATGGGCTGGAATTTATCTAGGCGAAAAACTCTAATATTAATAACTATAATTGCACCTTTTTTTATCTGCGCTAATGAACCAATTGAAAGTAAAAAACATACTCAATTGTGGAAAAAAGAGAGTGGTAAAAATTTTCCTGATATTTTAAATACTTTGAATAACTATAAAGAAGTAAAACTTTACCAACTTACAGAACTTGATATTGAGTTAGTAAATAAACAGTTAAATAAAAAGAGTTTGGAAGAGTGGAAAAAGTATATACAGATTACTTATAAACGGATGCTTCCCTTCCGGGATTTTATAGCTGAAGAAATTATAAAAAATCAGGTTCCTATAGAAATACTCTACCTGCCAATTATTGAATCAGCAGCCAATTCTATGGCTAGAAGTAATAAAGGCGCCACCGGGTTATGGCAGTTTATGGAAAGTAGCAGTTATCCCTATAATATGGAAATCACAGAGTGGCTCGATGAAAGAAGAGATTTTGTAAAATCTACAAGGGGAGCTGTTAGCAAGCTAAACTACAATTACCAAATAACCGGGGACTGGTTACTGGCCTTAGCTGCTTACAATTGCGGTTTAAATCGTGTTACAACAACTGTAAAAAATAGTGGTGTATCCGACTACTGGGAGCTTTCAAGACGAGGATTACTTCCCAGGGAAACTGTTAACTATATTCCTAAACTATTAACTGTCAATTATATACTTTTTAATAAAAATAAATTTGAAATACCAGTAAAATGGGATAAAAACAGTTGGGATGAAGTAGAACTTGACAGTGCAGTGGATCTAAGAATTATTGCAAATCTGTCTGGAATACCCTACAATACTCTTAAACAGGGAAATAGTGAATTAAATTACGATGTAACTCCCCCTGTTAATATGGATTATAGAATAAAAATTCCATCAAACTATCTGGAAAACTTTAATAATGCCCTATTATCCCAGGAAAATTTAATGCAGTTCTACAGTTACAAGGTAAAATCAGGAGATACTCTTTCGGAAATCGGTTATTATTATGGATTATCAACTTCTGGTTTAATTAAATACAATCCTGGTGTTAACCCTAACACTCTAAGAGCAGGAAAGACATTAATTATACCGGCAGTAAAAAAAGTTGAACCATATAATAAATTTAATGATTCAAGAAAATTTATAAATGATTATATTGTAAAAGATGGTGATACACTATGGGATATTGCAGTTTCATATAAAACAACTGTTGAGGAGATTGCTCAGAACAGTGGATTATCAATTAACAGCTATATAAAAAAAGGTATGATTTTAAAGGTTCCTTAATTATGAGAAAAAAAATTTTAATTGTCTATTTATTATTAACCTCCCTTCTGTTTTCAAATACATCAGATGACACTATAAGCTGGGAAAACAGTGTAAATTGGGAATCTAATTACATAGAACTCAGGATTAAAAAGCAGCTTAGTAAAAACAGCTCAACCCTTGCATCTAGAAGATTAAAAGCTGAAAACTGGATCGATGAAAATCTGACAGAGATTTTTTTTAAGAATATACTGTATTTTAAAATTAATTCTCTCTATAACATTTCGGATATAATTAATCAAAACCCTAATATTTACTATCAACTTGAAGAACTTAGTGAAAGATTAACCACTACAGACAATATTTTATCAAAAAATCTGGAATATCTTGAATCCGTATATAAGGTTCCTATATACCCAGACCTTTTATCGATATTTTATTCACAAAATGAGCATTTAAACCTGTATAAAAAACTGGATCATCTGAATTATGGTAATTTTTCGGGGCTTATTATTTATGTTCCAGAGGAATTACCTCTTTATCAAAAAAACAGCTTAGGTAATTTATCAAAAGTACTTTTCCCACGTATCTTTAACGAGGATATGGAACTTATATATGATTTTACAATGATTGAGCCTGAAATGATGGAAAAATGGGGTATGGTTATATATGGAGAGAGTTTTGATGAATCCAGATACCAGGAAAGAGTTGGGATAACACCACTTAGAATAATAGCAAAAGGATTATTTGGAAAAAATAACAGCGATATTATCATCTCTAATGAAGAAGCTAATAAACTGACAGGTACTATCAATAACCTAAAAATTATTACTCAAGGTAGAATATTAATACTCTATTAAGTATAATTCTAAAAAATCAGGAGAATAAATGAAATTTAGTAAAATTCTTATATTAAACATTTTAATTATTACATCTCTCTTTTCATGCTCAAAATATATAGGATATGGAGTTATTATGCTCCCTCCCCAGGACAGTGAACTTGAATCAGGATCACTAATAAAAATTACAAAGGAGTCCAGAATACGAGAGACCTGGGTTTATAACACCCAGACAGAAGACCATATTGAAATTGAGAAATGGCGTGTTGAATTTTATGACAAGCTGGAAGAAGCTCAAAAATATGTGGATAAATATGTTAACTATAAGGATTATTATATAATTGTAAACAGAAATAGTCACTCTATGAGGGTAAAACCAGATAAGGATGCAAGTCTTGTATACAGATTAAAAAAAGATCAGAAAGTAAAAGTTATTGGTAGAACTTCTAATAAAGAGTCTATTGGTAGCTTTGAAGGTTACTGGTGGGAATTAATTACAGATGATGGAGTAAAGGGTTGGAGTTATGACTCCTACCTGTCTGTATATAATAATGGTGAACTGGTTCACAGTAATATAGAGGATGATGGACCGGAAATACATGACTTTTTTAGCAATGTTTGGAGACCCCTTTATTTCTGGGAGATGCAGAAATCCAGAAATATTGATTTAGAGAAATATAAAGCTAAATTTAAATTAACACCGGATCTGGACAATAAAGAGATTACAATATCAATGCCGGATCACTATATTACTTACCAATTCACAGAATTTACAAAAACAGGAGAGCATAATTATAATCTTGTAGGATCCCCGGTTCAACTGGATTTCTCCTTTCAAGGAGTCGTTACAGTTATCTATTCTGTAGATTCTCTATCCTATGAAAATACCTTTATATATATTCAAGACAGTGTAGTCAATGAAATTATAAATACAGAAAAATCTACTCGGGTAATTAAGTTTAATGAATTTATTTTTGATGGACCTAACTATACAAGTAAAGCGTATGGGGAAATAAGCTTTATGGATAACAACATGTTTACATGGAAAAACAGAGAAAATCTTATTACAAAACAACTTATAACAGCAAATGCCGGAGAAGAAGGAAATGTTCAATTTAAAAACTTTTTAGGAGAAAACCTTAAAAGTAAGTATGACGGAATTATAACCTTCGATTTTGGAGATAGACAGGAACTAAACTTTTTCTACTCATTTGAGTCTGGTGGAGTAAAATTCCTCTACATTCCAGGAAGTAAGATTAAAGATAAAGTTGTTGAAAGTGATGATTTTTATGCTCCAATACAGATGTTTTTTAATGGTAGTCAACTGTGACAACAGCTCAAGCAATTGGAATTGGTATAGCATTTGGAGACAGAGATGTACTTAAAGATGTACACCTGATTCTTTCAGATAAAAGTAGAATAGCTCTTTCCGGTGGTAACGGTAGCGGAAAATCAACCCTTATGAAAATTCTTGCGGGAAACAATAATCCTGATAAAGGTAGTGTATCTATACCTAAAGGTGTCATAAATTACTATCTCCCCCAGTCTGGTATAGTTTTTAAAGATAATACATTAAGAGATGAAGCAGAGGAAGCTTTTAATCATATAAGAGAATACATAGACAATATGGATCAGATTGGGAAATCTCTCCAGGATTGTGATGAGTCTAAACACGACTTTCTTCTGGAAGAGCACACCAGACTCCATGATCTGATTGAAGAGAGTGGTTACTATACAAGAGATGGAGAAATCACCAGAGTTCTACAGGGGCTTGGTTTTAAACTTGAGGATTTTAGTAAGAGAACCTCTGAGTTTTCAGGTGGTTGGCAGATGAGAATTGCCCTGGCAAAAGCACTGCTTCAGAAACCCAATTTACTTCTTCTAGATGAACCTACAAACTATCTGGACATTGAAGCCAGAGACTGGCTTGCAGGTTTTTTAAGAAATTTTAAGGGTGGTGTTTTAATAGTCTCCCATGACAGGTTCTTTCTGGATCAGGTAGTTGACCATGTAGCAGAACTTTTTAATGGAACTCTAAAACTATATAAGGGAAACTATACTAAATATGAACTATTAAGGGAAAAAGAGCTTGAGGAGCTGGTAAAACAGTATAAAAAACAGCAGGATGAAATTGAAAAACATGAAAATTTTATAAGAAGGTTTAAATCCAAGGCATCCAAGGCAACCCAGGCTCAATCCCATGTAAAAGCACTTGAGAAAATAGAAAGAATTGAAATTCCATCAAGTATGCAGAAAATGTATATTAAATTTCCACCTCCTCCCCATAGTGGAAAAAATGTTTTAACCCTGGAAAATCTCTCCAGAGTGTACGGCGATAACAGAGTAATTAATAACCTGGATCTCCATTTGGAAAAAGGTGAAAAAATTGTTATAGCAGGCCAGAATGGTGCCGGAAAATCAACACTCCTCAGAATTATAGCAGGCGTTGACAGTGATTATAGTGGAGTAATGAGACTGGGTTCCGATGTTAAAGTTGGATATTTCTCCCAGGATCATGGTGAACAATTAAATGAAGAAAACACTATTCTGGAGGAGCTTGAAAGTGAAAGCCCTACGGATTTAATACCTAAACTTAGAGGTCTACTTGGTGCATTTCTGTTCCATGGAGACGATGTTTTCAAACAGATTAAAGTTTTAAGTGGTGGAGAAAAAAACAGGGTTTCACTTTTAAAACTGCTTTTAAAACCATTTAACCTATTAATTTTAGATGAACCGACAAACCACCTGGATCTGGGGTCTAAAGATGTACTGTTAAATGCTTTAAATGATTATGAAGGCACACTGATTTTTGTATCCCATGACAGATATTTTATTGAAAAACTGGCACAGAAAGTTCTTCATCTTGAAAACGGTGAACACAAATTATACATTGGGGATTACAACTATTACAGGTGGAAACGAGAACATGAAAATGAGCCTGACACAGAAATAATTGAAGATAAACAGGTTAAACAATCTGTATTAAC
Organism: Spirochaetales bacterium; assembly: GCA_003247135.1. GTDB lineage: Bacteria > Spirochaetota > Spirochaetia > DSM-2461 > DSM-2461 > Thiospirochaeta. The sequence continues at coordinate 23,392 of QKAW01000008.1, forward strand.
CAGAGATGAAGATAAAAAACTAAAGAACCTTATACAAAAACTTGAAAAACAGGAGAGTGATCTTCTTAATAAAATTGAAGAACAGGGAATTATTACTGGAAAACTCCATGAATTAATTGCACTACCTGAAAATTACAGTAATCCTGATAAAGCAATAAAATTACAGGCCGATATTAAAAAAAGTGAAGAGACAGAGGAAGAGTTAACAAACAGTTGGGAGGAAACTCTAATCCTTTTAGAAGAAGCCAGAGAGAAAAGGGGAAATTAGTGAAAATCAGAATAAAATATAATGCACCGGTCTCCCTAACCCTAATTATACTAAGTGCTATTGTTCTTTTTTTTAATATAAATGTTAATAACTATATTATTTCTGACTGGTTTACTGTGGATGGTAATGTTACCTTTAATTATAGTGATCCATTTAGTTATATTAAATTCCTCACCCATATTCTTGGTCATACAGACATATCACATTTTATGGGAAATGCTATATATCTAATATTACTGGGACCTATACTTGAAGAGAAGTATAAATCCAGAACACTTTTAACACTTATAATCATTACAGCAGTTATATCCAGTGGAATAAATGTTCTTTTTGTAGATACCTATATGCTAGGTGCCAGTGGAGTTGTTTACCTCTTTATTGTTCTTGTCTCTTTTACAAATATAGAAAAGGGAGAGTTCCCTCTCTCTGTGGTAGTGGTTCTGGCATTTTATGTTTATAAAGAGATATCCAGAGAGGATGCCGGACATATATCTGTTGTTACTCACCTTGTGGGTGCTATTGTTGGTCTGCTTTTTGGTCTGATAACAGTTATGGGTGGATTTACCCCTACCCTACCCCATAAACAAGTCTCATCAACTGCTGAAACTGTTATTCGATAGTTTCACCATTTACGCTAATTGAAAAGAACAGTTTAAACTGTTAAACTGAAATTTATGAAATTAGACAACAAACTCCAAGAAAAGGTTAAAAGATTCAACGAAGTAGAAAAATTGGTAGCAGATCCTGACATTTTATCTGACCAAAAAAAATACAAGGAATTAATGGTTGAATATTCACATCTAAGTGAAATTGTAGCAGCTTACAAAAAATATAATGACATAGAAAAAAGCATATCCGATGCAAAAGAGATGATAGAGCTGGAAGAAGATCCGGATATGAAAGAGATGGCTAAAGAGGAGTTAAAGGATCTTGAAGATAGTCTGGAACCTCTTCAAACAGAATTACAGCTGCTTCTTGTACCAAAAGACCCTTTAGATGGTAAAAATATTATTATGGAGATAAGAGCAGGAACAGGTGGAGATGAGGCTGCACTTTTTGCTGCTGACTTATATAGAATGTATGTTCGATATGCTGAACAAAAAAACTGGAAAGTTGAAATAATGTCATCTAATGAGAATGAATTAGGTGGATTTAAAGAGGTAATTTTCTCAATTTCCGGAAAAAATGTTTATGCAAATTTTAGATATGAAAGTGGTGGACACAGAGTTCAAAGAATCCCAATAACCGAATCCAATGGACGAATTCAGACCTCTGCAGCAACAGTTGCAGTACTACCGGAAGCTGAAGAGACCGATATAGAGATAAAACCAAACGACCTCAAGATTGATGTTTTCCGATCCCAGGGTTGTGGTGGACAGTCTGTAAATACAACAGATTCTGCTGTAAGAATTACCCATTTACCTACAGGAACAGTAGTAACCTGTCAGGATGAGAAATCCCAGCTTAAAAATAAAAACAAGGCAATGACAGTTTTAAGAAGTAGACTTCTTGAAGCTGAGCTTGAAAGAGTTCATTCAGAAAGATCTGAAGAGAGAAAAATTCAGGTTGGTTCAGGTGACAGATCTCAAAGAGTAAGAACCTATAACTTCCCACAGGGAAGAGTTACAGATCATAGAATAAATTTAACTCTATATAAGCTGGACTCATTTATGCAGGGAAATATGGATGAGATGTTCCAGGCACTAAAACTTAGCGCTCAAGAGGACGCTCTAAATTAAACGTGAGAATCAGGGAATTACTTAATTATGGAGCTGAAAAATTATCTGAAATCTCAGAAACTCCAAGACTTGATAGCAGTATTCTGCTATCAGAATGTCTTGATTATGACAGGGCTAAAATTTTAGCAAATTATGAAGAGATTGTTTCTGATGAGACAATTACACATTATAAATCCATGGTCAATAAACGATCTGAAGGATATCCTGTTGCCTATATTTTAGGAGAAAAAGAGTTTTACGGATATAACTTTTACATAGAAGATGGAGTATTAATTCCAAGACCGGATACAGAGATACTGGTTGAGACAGCTCTTGATATAATAAAAAAATACTCACTTAAAACTGTGCTGGATCTTTGTACAGGTACCGGTTGCATAGCAATAACAATTAAAAAAGAAAATCCGAATACAGAAGTAACTGCAGGGGATATTTCTCCTGTTTCTCAGAAAGTATTTACTATAAACAATAGAAACTTAGCTAATAATAGTGTAATTTTTGTAAAAACTGACCTTTTTTCATCCTTTAAAAATAAAAAATTTGATATAATAGTTACAAATCCGCCATATCTTACAACCGATGAAACCGATGAAAGAGTTGAAGATGGATGGAAAGAACCAACCCTGGCCCTGGATGGAGGGAGAGATGGATTGGATCTGATAAAAAAAATAATAAAACAGGCACCTGAATATCTCAATACCAATGGTTGGTTAATTATTGAAGCAGGAGATAGTCAGATGGATGAAATGAAAATCCTTATGATTGAGAGGGGATATAAAGACCTCTATATTTCCAAGGATCTGGCAGGTTTAGATAGAATAATTGTAGGTAGATATGAGTAGCTTAATAACAGAAAACGATCTTGACTCAGTATTAAAAAATTTTGAAAAAAAACTTGATATATATACTGAAGATGAAAAAAGCGAAATTATGCGTGCTGCATTGTGGGCAGTTAACCAGCATAAGGGTCAGAAAAGAGCTAGTGGAGAACCATATATAATCCACCCTATCTCAGTTGCTGAAACACTTATAAATTTAAAAATGGATGTTCCAACTGTAGTTGGGGGTCTTCTCCACGATGTTATAGAAGACACAGCGATTACCGAAGAGGAATTTACCCAGCTATTCGGAAAAGAGATAACAACTCTTGTTAATGGTGTTACAAAAATAAACATATTAAATGTACAAAGTAAAACAATGCAGGAATCGGAAACCATAAGAAAAATGTTTCTTGCAATGGTTAAAGATATAAGAGTAATCCTAATAAAATTAGCAGATAAAAAACACAACATGAGTACTCTGCACTTTCTAAAACCCGAAAAACAGAAGCGTATAGCTAAAGAGTGTCTGGATATTTATGCACCATTGGCAGGAAAACTGGGTATTTACGGTTTAAAATCAGAGCTTGAAGACGCCTCACTTAAATATATAGATAAAGATGCCTATTATGAGATTAAAAACTTTATCTCGGATAAAAAGAGAAAGAGACAGCAGTTTCTTGCAAAAATAGAGCAAAATATCCATGATGCTGCCAGGGAACAGGGTATAGAAGTTGATGTAAAATCCAGAGCTAAGCACTTCTACTCTATTTACAGCAAGATGCAGAATAAAGAGAAAGAACTAGGGGATATTTATGACCTTTTAGGTGTAAGAATTTTATGTAACACAACTCTTGAGTGCTATAATATTTTAGGACTGGTTCACAGTATGTGGAGTCCTATAGCAGGAAGATTTAAAGATTATATAGCTATGCCTAAGGAGAATAACTACCAATCACTTCACACCACTGTTATGGGAGAGAAGGGAAAAACCTTTGAAGTTCAAATTAGAACCCATAAAATGAATCAGACTGCTGAATTTGGTATAGCTGCCCACTGGTTATATAAGGAAGGAAAAAAAGAGAGTCATATAAAACCTTCTGATTTAGCTGTTATAAATAAACTTAAAACCTGGAACGATGTAAATATTGACTCTGTGGAGTACATAAATACCGTAATTGGGGATCTGCTTCAGGATTCTATTTATGTATATACTCCAAATGGAAAAATTATTGAACTGCCACAAGGAGCAACAGCGCTTGATTTTGCATACCACATCCACTCTGAAATTGGAGATCGATGTGTAGGAGCTAAGGCAAACAACAAGATAATTCCATTAACAAAACCTCTGGAAAACAACCAGATTGTCTCTATTATGACCTCAGAAACTGCACACCCTCATGTTAACTGGCTAAAACATGTTAAAACTGCCAGGGCTAAAAGTAAAATAAGAAACTGGCTGAACCACCATCATGAGAGTGTAACTGCTGATAAGAGTGTTATTGTAAAAGAGAGTCCGGTTAAAAAAGTTAAAGAAGAGCATTTTGAAAGTTATGAAGATGAACGAATAAGTATCGAACACCAGGAAGTTACAAATTCCGACAATAATTCAATTGTAATAGGTGATGAAAACAATATAATGGTTAGTTTTGCAAACTGCTGTCATCCTGTGATCGGGGATAAAATAATTGGATTTGTTTCAAGAGGTCGAGGTGTAATTGTCCACAGAAAAGATTGCCCAAATCTTGCAGGAATTAATGAATTTAAAGAGAGAGAGATACCAATAGCATGGGAAGCTGAGACACTAAATACAGTTAGAAAATGCAGGATAACAGCAAAAAGAGCAGCAGGAATCTTTAGTGAAATAGAGGGGTCACTAAAAAAATATAAAGCCCATCTTATTTCCGGTGTTCTTGATGAAAATGATAGAGGCATGCTTGAAGGAAATTTTACAATTGAGTTAGCCAATGGAGATGATTTTAAAAATATTTTAAAAAGTATAAGAACCATACCATCGATATCAGTAGTACAGGAGGTAAAGTAATGGAACTTAATATTGTACTCCATGAGCCGGAAATACCTCAAAACACAGGAAATATTGCAAGAACCTGTGCTGCAATTGGTGCAAAACTCCATCTAATAGAACCTCTGGGGTTTAAAATTGATGAAAAGAGTGTTAGACGTGCCGGACTTGATTACTGGGATAAACTGGATGTAAAGTTGTACAGTAATCTTCAGGATTTTTTTAAAAAGAACCCCGATGGTCAATATATTTTTGGAACAACTAAAGCAAAAATAAACCATACACAGATAAAATATATGGAAAAATGCTACATATTTTTTGGAAAGGAGTCAAAAGGTCTTCCTGAGGATCTCCTCAAAGATAACCCTGATACATCTGTTCGTATCCCGATGAAGAGTGAATTAAGATCATTAAACCTCTCAAATTGTGTAGCGATTATAGCCTATGAAGCCCTTAGACAGAATAACTTTGAAACTCTGAGTTCCGAAGGAGAACTACATAACCTTAGCTGGGATGATCAATGAGAAAACTTTTTATTATATTATTTCTGCTTACACTCTTCACTATTAATGGAAATAGTTTTAAAGATTTACCGGATGATGAACTTGTTCAAATTGCTAAAGATGGTGATCCCGAGGCACAATATCAGTTGGGGCTTTTAATTGAAGAACTAAAAGTTACAAGAAATAGAACACGGTTAAACTATTTAGACAGAAACAGTTATTACTGGTTTGAATTAGCTGCAGAACAGGATCACCCGGAGGCTCTAACAAAAGTAGCCCAGGAGTATTTTAGCAGTTTTGGTCGCTACAAAGAGCAAAATTTTCCAAAATCAATAGAACTACTTAAAAGAGCTGAAGACAAGAATTCTGAAGCTGCCCTGTTTCTGGCTATTATATATTATAATGGACTTGGGATAGAAAAAAACAGAGAACTATCTATTGAGTATCTATCCAAAAGCCAGAAAGTGTACAGGCAGACTAAACCCATGGTTTTTCTTGAAAAAGAGTTTATAACCATGATAAGGGAGCTAACAGCTGAAGAGAACCCGGATGCACTATATATCCTAGGGGACTTTTATTACTATGGTAAAACAGAGTACTATCCTCAGGATTACAGAAAAGCATTCCGAATCTATAAACAGGCTGGAGAAAAAGGTAATATTGCTGCCACATATATGGTTGGGCTAATGTTATATAACGGAAACGGTGTTTTAAAAGATCTTCAGGAAAGTTACATATGGATGTATAAAGCAGCAGAATCAGGGAATACTCAAGCTATAATTAAAGCAGGAATAATGAACTACTTTGGAGAAGGAACTGATATTGATTATAACCAGGCTCATCTATATCTATCAATTGGAGCAGAAGCAGGAGAATCCCTTGCCCAATATTTTTTGGGAGTAATGTATTATAATGGGCAAGGATGTGAAATTGACCTTGAATTATCCAGAAAGTGGATTGAAGAGGCGTATTTAAACGGTTCTGCTTCGGCTAAAAAATTCTGGGATGCAAAAGAGCTTTGGCGATAGCATCATACTTTTCACTACCTAAAAAATATCTGATAATCTCTAAAGAGAATTCCATAGCAGTTCCAGGCCCCATACTTGTTATAATATTGTCTGTATGAACAACTCTATCAAGAAGATGTACCCCTCGGGAGACCCTGTCCTCAAATCCCGGGTAACATGTAAATTTCTTTCCATCCAAAATACCGGTATTCCCTAATACAACCCCTGGGGAAGCACATATAGCAGCAATAAGACCATTTTTGGAATTCATATTTTTGATAAGATTCATTGCATTTTCAGACTCTGAAATATTTTGAGCTCCCGGCATTCCTCCGGGAATAACTACTCCATCAAGATCTTCAAATCCATTTGAATTAATTATTGAATCACAACTAATTTCAATATTATGCGACCCTCTTATTTTAATACCACCTATGCCAATAACAACAACATTAATTCCTGCTCTCCTTAAAAGATCTATAGGTGTAACTGCTTCAACTTCCTCAAACCCCGGTGCTATTAGTACTCCAACTTTTTTCATTTTCATGTTTCCTTATTTTTTTAAACTTATTAAATCCGGCTCTATTACCACCTTTCTTAACATAGCGTTTTTTCCCGGAAATTTTAATATTCTTCCTTTTTAATATAATTCTTGCAGCTTCTTCAACATCGATATTTGGTGCAATTAAAGGTTTAATACAATCCTTTATAGTTTGAACAAAATCCTTGAGTACTATATTTTTTGTATTAAAACAGCCTAAACCAGTTAAATAACTATCTAAAAAGTAGGCTAAAGCCAGAGCTTTACTCTTCTCTTCACCTCTATTAACTTTTTTATCCAGTTTCTCAAGATCAAAATAGAGGGTTGTTAAAAACTCCTTTCTGTTTCGTCCAACAACAGCATCGTTTATTTCTGGAAATAGATATTGAAAAAGATTGTATTTAATAAAATCCTTTATAATATTTTTTGAATTACCAGAGAGTAAGATCTTGAAAACTTCTTCAATTAGTCTGGAAACGGAAACAGTGTCTATTCGATACCCATCTTTTTTTATTTGCAATAATAACTTTAAGGGTATTTTCAAATTTGATATTCTACTGTATTTTATTGCCCTAATAATTCTAACAGGATCCTCTTCAAAAGTTGTTTTCAGATCAATTATTGATCTTAACTTTCTACTTCTTAAATCCTTAACCCCACCGATATAATCTATTACCTGATCATCTATAGGATTGTAATAAAGTGCATTAATGGAGAAATCCCTTCTTTGAACATCCTCCTCTATTGCACCATAGTCATTGTTATTATTTGTAGACTGCAGGGATCTGAAAGTTGCTACCTCAAAAATTTTGGATCCAAAATATATATGCACAAGTTTAAATCTGCGACCAATTATTCTAGAATTTCTGAATATCTTCCTAACCTCTTCAGGAAGAGCATCTGTAACTATATCAAAATCCTTTGGCTCCCTGGATGCCATTAAATCCCGTACTGCTCCACCAACAATATAGGATTGAAAACCCCACCGGTTTAACTTTTCTATAACAGATATTGCATCCCTATCAATCAGATTTTTATTAATTTTATGTTCTGGGGATTGGTAAATTTCTGCCTGTTTCATAGGCCGACCTTTTTTATCTGTACTGTATCTAACTAACATATATAGAAATGTAACCTAAAAAGATTCTAAACACAACTATTATTAATACAGATATTAATAGACATAGTTAATACCTGATGATAATATTAATTTTAATAATATTAATGCCGATATTTTAAAAAAATCCATTTCCCGACAAGGATTATTGATGAGAATAAAAAACAAATTAATAACTGTACAGATTATTTTAATACTAACAATTCTTTTCTCTATATTAATATTTTCTTCCCATGTTGCAAGAAATATTGAAATTAGTAACTCAAGAATAGAATTGGGAAAAGCTGATACTGCGGTTAAAAGATTTAAAACCTATATAGATACAACTGCTAATAAAAGGCTTAAAGCTGATGAGCTTTCAAAGGAGCTTAGAACACTTTATGACATTCAGGGAGAGTATCTACTTAAAATAAGAAATCTTGATCAGTTTAAAACCTCAGTATTAAAAGATGAGTATGCTGAGACTATCAGATTTTATAATAATATTAATATTACGGCATTATCAGAACTTACTAACCTTTTAAATGCAGATATAAGCGATGAGATAAATCATATAATTGTCTCAACAGGTATAATTGAGGGAATAAAAAAGGTAAGAAGCAGACCTGAACTTTTTAATCTAGATAGCGAACAACAGGAAGAGATAAAAAACAGATTAAGTGAGATCTACGCCGCCCATGTTTTTCTTGGTCAGGAGTATTCAAGGTACCTTGTAAAGTGGAATGTAACCCTCTACGCATCAAACAGACGTTTAAATACACTGAATAAGTTCTCTTTAATCAGAACTATTATTCTTCTAATACTTCTGGTTTCGGTTGCATTCTATCTATCATATAGAATTACACACTTTATCAGTACAAACCTTAAAGAAGTTAACACTTCTTTGGCAAAAATGACAAATGGAGACTTCTCATCAACACTTCATATCCCAGCTGGAGATGAATTCGGTGATCTTTCAAGAAGATTTAACCAGTTTATTCAACAACTTTGGAAAAAACTAGACTCTATGAGTGTTATTATGAAGGATATAGGTAGTGCCATGAATGAGGATCTTAATCTTACAAAGATCCAGGGAAATATACTTTCTAATGTAACAAATCATATAATTTCCGATGCTTCAGCTATATTTACAATTACTGAAGAAGGTTTAAAAATGACATCCTCAAAGGGACATTTCCCACCATTCTATCCAATTGATGAGGATATTTCCATGGATAGACCTATGGCGGCAAGATACCTTAACAACCATGTTGTTCCTTTAGATACACCTGTTGTAAATGAGTGTCTTGAAAACAAGGCACCAATAATTATTAAAGAGTGTCTTCACCACGAATATTTCCCACAATGTAATAATGCTGATTCTTCACTCTATATTCACTCCTTTATGATGGTTCCATTAATAAACGCATCCAAGGTCATTGGAGTTCTGGTTGTTATCAGGTCCCAAAACAAACGTCCTTTTTCAGATTTGGACTACTCTAACTTTGTATCCTTAAGTGATTATTCAGCTTTAACACTGGATACACTGGAGAAATATAATGAACTTCTGGAAAAATTTGAGATGCAGAAAGAGATTGGTGTTGCTGCAGATATTCAAAACAGTCTTATTCCCGAGAAAATGCCTGTAGTAAAAGGTTTGACCTCAAGTGCATTTACACTGGCAGCAAAGGGTGTAAGTGGTGATTATTACGATTTTTTCAGAATGAATAAACACACAATTGGTGCAACTGTGTGTGATGTAGCCGGAAAAGGTGTTCCTGCATCCCTTGTTATGGTTATGATCAGAACAATCCTGAGACTTGTTTCATCACCGACTAGAGGTGCTGCAGAAACATTAACAATGTTAAATAAAAGTATTAGTGGGAAAATTGATGTTGATAGATATGCAACAATGGGATTCTTTAAAATTGACCTGGAAAAGATGAAGCTGAGTTATACAAACGCAGCCCACCATCCAATTCAAATCTTTAGACAGAGTACTCAAAAATTCTATGCAATTGACTCTCCGGGGCTTCCTGTTGGTATTGATAGAGATGCAAAATACAGTGAAAAACGGGTTTCAATTTACCCTGGTGATATTATTTTTATGTATACGGATGGTTTCCCTGAAGCAAGAAATCATGATGGAGATGAGTACTCAACCAGCAGAATGTTAAGAGAGATTCGGCTACATTGTCGATTAAATGCAAAACAGATACTTGATGCGGTTATAAACGATATGCATAAATTTACAGCTCGAGCGAAACAGCATGATGATCAGACAATATTAATAATTAAAATTGATGAGGAAAAAAAATAGATGAAGAATAGAACTAAAATAACAATAATACAGATAAGTACTCTATTCTGCATCGTACTGTCTATAGGTATTCTATATGATTCATTAACAGAGATACAGAGTATAAAAAAACTCCAGGAGGACTTTAACACAGTTGTTAATTACGAATATCAACTAAGTGATCTGTTATACAACTCCCTATATACTGAAAAAAATATTGTAGAAGCCGGTTCTGAAATAATATTAAAGTATGAACAGTTAACAAGCCTGGTAGACTCACTCTATTACCTAATTCTCGATGACTATATGGAGCATATTTTTAAGGACTTCTATTATCAGTGGTATCAAAAAAGTGCAAACTACTACAAGCCCCTGAATAATAACTTTAAAGAGTTTATTGATCCGGAATCAGGTTGGATACAGATAATTCAAGACCAGGGACTTTTGAGAGCATACGATATATTAATTGAACAGAAAGCAAATGGTTTTGAGGATAGTGCAAAATTAAATAAACTATTCTTCTCAATATCCAGAATTGAGAACAACTATACTGACCAGTATGCTATTGGTAACCAGATAAAATATCTTCAGGAAGAACTTATATATAATATTGAAGTAAATATTGCCACCAATGCATTAATACTAATTATAATTATTATACTAACAGTAACACCTGCAATAATTATCAGTATGAGAATATCAGGCTCAATTATAAAAAAGATAAAAAATGTAGAAGAGTCAATTCAGAAAATTTCCGAGGGGGATTTAACAACCCATATTACAGATACCGACAATGATGAGTTTCAGGAGATTGCAAGGAGTTTTAATACTTTAACCGACACACTTCTAAAAAAATCTGCTTCTATGCGGGATATTATGAATGAGGTCGGGTCAATTATTACTGAATCAGTAGATATGAATGCGCTACTAATAAAAATTACAGAGCTGGCAAAGCAGACCTCTAATGCCAATTCCGCTGTAATGTTAATGGTTGATAAATTTTCTGATAATCTCCTTGTAGAGCATGTGGATGGATATTTCCCTCCACCATACAGTATGAGTAGTGCAGTAAAATCACGTCGTGATGCTATTGAGGAAAAATTCAAAAAAACACCAATTGGGTTTAATAGCTGTTATATAGCAAAAGAGAGTGTATTAAAGGGTAAACCCCTTTTTATAAAAGATTCAGAAGTTGAGAGCGACAAACTGCCTATAAACAGTAACCCAAGAGATATTCTCTTTATAAAATCCAGTATGACATTCCCCTTGGTTGTTTCTAATAAACTGTTAGGTGTTATATCACTGGCTAAAACAAAAAGAGAGGAGATGTTTTCGGATCTTGACTTTACAAATGCTATGTCTTTTGTTGAGTATGTTTCCCTAACTATAGATAACCTTTATAAATATATGGAGTTACTTGATAAAAGTGAGATGAAAAGAGAAATGGGTATTGCATCTGAAATTCAAACCCAGCTGCTACCTAAAAAAATACCAAATGTACCTAATATAGATGTCTCTGCCTTTTCTAACAGTGCCCGGGGTATTAGTGGAGACTATTATGATATCTATAAAACAAGTAAGGACAGATGTGTTGCTACAGTTTGTGATGTTGCGGGTAAAGGTATACCTGCAGCTCTGGTTCTTGTAATTATTAGAACAATTTTACAACTTGCATCAAATAGTCGTTCAACAGCAAAGGATTTATTAACATTTCTGAATAAAAGTATTTCGGACAGAGTTAAAACTGACTATTTTGCAACACTTTCCATACTTGTTTACGATGATACAACTGAAGAGATGACAGTCTCAATCGCCGGGGAGACACCAATCCTTGTTTACAGAAGTAAGGAGCAGATAGTTGAGCGAATTTACCATAACGAGGTTCCGGTAGGTATTGATAAAGCCACAGTTTATAAGAACAAGACTATAAAGCTAAAGGAAGATGATATCGTCTATATGTTTACTGATGGTATTCTTGAAGTTAGAAATAACTTTAATGATGTTTTCTCAATTAATGAGCTTGAATCCTTTATTCTTGAGAATTCAAATAACCGTACAGAGACAATCTCTCTTCTATTAAAAAATTACCTGGATGAGTTTAGAGGAAGTCAGGATAAAATAGATGATGAAACTGTTGTAATTTTTAAGAAGATTTAGAAAGACTTTTGTTATACATAATAATTGTAACGCCAATAACCGCTAAACCAATTATTCGTATAATAAAATATGAAAATCCCATGGGAAATATTACAAACAGAGATCCAATAATAATTAAGGTAATACCTGTACTCTTCTCCATGGCTTTAAAAATAGCAAAAACTCCAGTAAGAATCAGAAAAACACCAATTATTACAAAAATAATTGAAGAGAGTAAAACAGATAAAGTGGCTGATTGAAATAAACACAAGAGAGACAAAAGAGTAAATACAGCTGCTTTTATCCCTTCATAAGCCCAACCTTTTCTGAATTTTATAAGTATAATAGAGGAAACCATAGAATTAACCCCAAGAACAATTAGATACACTCCAAGTGTAAAAATCATAATAGAGAGGAAGGAACCGGGTAAAACTATCATTACAAAACCTGCTACACCTAACAATATATATTTAGACTTATCAACTAAAAAATTATTCAAAAAAAACTCCTAAAAAAAAAGCAGTAACCAGATTGATTACTGCTGATCAAATTTAAAAACAACTGCAATGAATTTAATATTTGGAAAACTATACATCAAAATTGTACCTCATAACAGCTAATTGTCAATGTTTTTTTATTTTAGGAAGTATTACAAAAATTTATGTTATACACTATAATCTTATTATGAATATAGTCGTTTTAGATGCAGCCACATTAGGTATTGGTTTGGATTTGTCACCTTTTAACAAGTTTGGTGATGTTACAGTCTTTCAGAACACTGATTACAGCGAGTTAGTATCCCATGCCGGTAATGCTGATGTAGTAATAGTAAATAAAATGTCTTTAGGTGAAAATGAATTTGTAAAATTACCTAAACTAAAATTAATATGTTTATCAGCTACAGGATTTGATAATATTGATGTTAAATCCGCCGAACAACGGGGTATTGCAGTTACAAATGTTCCTGAATACTCAACTAAATCAGTAGCACAGCACACTTTCAGTATTCTTCTGTACCAGCTTCAAAGCCTTAAATTTTATGATAACTATGTTCTAAACAGAGAGTACTCTGGAAAATCATCCTTTACAAATATAGAAAAAAGCTGGACAGAGATTGCTGGTAAAAACTGGGGAATTATTGGTATGGGGAATATAGGCAGAAGCGTAGCTAAAATAGCCAAAGCCTTTGGAGCCAATGTTTTCTGGACTTCAACCAGTGGAGCAAAAAGGCAGGAGGAGTACCCTGAAATTCCTTTTAAAGAACTGCTTAAGAGTTGTGACATAATTTCAATCCACTCCCCTTTAAATAATAAAACAAGGGATCTTATATCCCATAATGAGTTTAAGCTTGTAAAAAAGAATCTTATACTTCTAAACCTTGGCAGAGGTGGAATAATTAATGAAGAAGCCCTGGCAAAAGCACTGGATGAAGATGTAATTGCAGGAGCCTGTCTGGATGTTGTAACCAGTGAACCAATAAATGATGATAATCCACTGGTAAATATGAAAAAGAGGGAGAAGTTATTAATAACCCCTCATATAGCATGGGCAAGTCTTGAAGCCAGAAATTGTGTAATTCAGCAAATTTGTGAGAATATGAAAGCTTTTTTTAATGGAGAAAAAAGGAACAGGGTTTAAACCTACTCAACAAAATACATTTTAAGAACACCTTTCCCTTTAACATCTAGTGGTTCTCTCTCCAGGCATTTAAATTCGTTTTTCACTTTTTGAAAGGTCTCTTCAGATATATTAATAGACATGGGTTTTGAGTTAGATTCCATTCTGGAAGCAATATTTACCGAATCTCCGAAAATATCGTAAATATACTTTTTTGTCCCAACTATTCCACCAACAACCTCTCCAGAGTGTATACCTATTCGAACTTCCCATTTAATTTCTGATTTGCTATTTCTCTCTTTTAAATAATCTAAAGTATCCTTAGCAGCTTTTGTAAGTCTAATTGCATGATCATCAATATATTTGGGAATTCCACAAACTGCTAAATATGCATCACCTATTGTTTTAATCCTCTCACACCCATTCTCTTCCATTATTCTGTCAAAATTTGTAAAAAGATCATTAAGTTCTTCAATTAATTTCCTTGGCTCAAAATTTGTAGAATATCCTGTAAAATCTACAATATCTGAAAAGAGAACACTTACATCCTTAAAATTCTGAGGTTCGCTATGGCCTGTCTCCTTAAGCTCTCTGGCTACTGCTTCCGGTAATACATTTAAAAGAAGACACTCTGACTTCTCTCTCTCCCTTTCAATAACCTTTAAAGCTTCCCTTAATTTCAAATGGGTTGAAACTCTGGCAAGAACCTCTTCCTTCTGAAAAGGTTTAGAAACATAATCTACAGCTCCAGAATTAAATCCCAGAACCTTATCCTCTATCTGGTTAAGTGCGGAGATAAAAATTACAGGAATATCAGCAATATCCGGATCACTTTTAAGGTGTTTAATTGTCTCATAACCGTCCATTCCCGGCATTTTAATATCCAGTAGAATAAGGTCTGGTTTGGCTTTTTTAGCAATCTGAATTGCCCTTTCTCCACTTTTAGCCTGTAGAGGGTGATATCCTTCCTGGGTTAAAGTCTCTGTTAAAACTTTTAAATTCTCTTCAATATCATCAACTATTAATATTCTAGAAATCTCATTATCCATATTTTTACCTACTCTTTTAGTTTATCAATTATTTTTAGTAAATTTTCATCATCAAAATTATCTGTGTAGAATTCAACTGTGTCAATAAAATCCGATAGTTCACTATTTCCTCTAAACTGTTCAATAAAATTCTTTATTCCAGTAAAGTCATTTATAATTCCAAGGTCATCCAGGGTATCGATCTCTATGGCAGTAAGTATCTTTTTAACTCTTATATAATCCACATTATCCACACTTAATACTCTGTTTACCGGCTTAACCGCCTCGTATATAAACTTAATATTACTCTTGTCATGAATTAACTTAAGCAGGGAATTCAGTTTAAAAGGTTTTGCTATAAACCCATCAAACCCGGAACTTAGAATGCTTTTTTCATCATGCTTAAAAGCACTGGCTGTTAAGGCAAATACCGGGATACTCTTTATATCTTTATCCTCTTTAATCAGTTTTACAGATTCATATCCATCCATAACAGGCATTTTTATATCCATAAATACCAACTCAGGTCTGAACTCCCTGGTTCTATCCAAGGCTTCTAAACCATTTTCAGCTTCTATGGTAACAAAACCTATTCTTTCAAGCATCTCTTTAAGAATTAATCTATTGTTTACTTTATCATCAACAATAATAACACTTGGATGTCTGTCATCTACAATTCCAATAACATTTCCTATCTCTTCATCGGGTTCGTCGATTTTTTCAGTCTCTTCATAATCAATACTGAATGTAAAAGTACTACCTACATCAACCTTGCTCTCAATCTCCATAGAACCGCCTAACATATTAATAAAACTGTTAGTAATTGCTAAACCTAAACCTGTACCACCTTCGTTATCTGTAATACTTGACTGAGTAAATGGTTGAAGAATTGACTCTATCTCATTTTCAGGAATACCTTTTCCTGTATCATTAACTGTAAATTTCAACTTCTGGTTATCTATTCCTACAACTATAGAGATACCACCCTCTTTAGTGAATTTAATTGCATTTCCTAAAATATTAATCATTATCTGTCTCAATTTACCCAGATCGCTTCTTATATACTCCGGAAGAGGTTCAACATACTCAACATAAAGAGCTAACCCTTTCTTTTTACACTTTAAATCCAGCATCTGCTTTAAATCCTCAACAAATTCATGAAGATTAAAGGTCGATTCATGTAACTCTATCTTACCTGCTTCAATTTTAGATATGTCCAGAATATCATTTATTAATCCCAAAAGATGCTCACCACTTCTGGATATAATATTAATCTTCTCTACCTGGCTGTCGGTTAAATTCTTGTCACTGCTAAGAAGTTGGGTAAATCCTAAAACAGCATTTAAAGGAGTTCTTAACTCATGGCTCATATTTGCAAGAAATTCACTCTTTAATCGGTTAGCATTTTCTGCTGCAACCTTAGCGGATGTCAGGCTCTCCTCAAACTCAAGCTGTTTTGATATATCCCTAATAATTGCGGTGTGTATTTTACCATCCGAGGTTTTACTACTACTAAAATTTGCCTCAAAGGTGATAATCTCTCCACTTTTGGTTTTACCAGTGTACCTTCGCAGTTTATTGTCGTTATCTGTTACAAAATGAACAAATTTCTTTGTATCTCCACCACAAATTTTACAGTAATTATCACTTTGATCAAAAAGATCTGTAAAAAAGTTCCCCTGTATATCGTGCCAGTTCCAACCAAAAAGTCTCTCTGCTGCCGGATTAAAAATAAATATATGTCCATCATCATCAAAGGATATAATAGGGTCAGCTGCATTATCAATTATATTATAAAGTCGTTTTTGACTTGTCTCCAACTCACTCTGCTGCTTCTTAATCAATTTATTTATATCTGTAAAAATAGTGCTAAACTCATTGTTATCAACAATCTCAATAACCCTTGTTTTTTTAGGTAAACCAGTTGTTAACTGCTCTAATCGTTCTTCAACAATATCAAGTGGGTTTTTTATGGATTTTTTTAAAAGAACAATTACCCTTAAAGCAAGTAAAAAATATAGGGCAATTTTTGTTACGAGAACATCAAGAAGTTTACCTGCAGCTTCATGATCCTGTCCAATTTTGGATATAAATGTTTCTGGAGAGAGAATTCTTGTTTTTAAACCATTGTTATTACCAATTAACTCCTTTGCTCTTTCGAAGGCAATTAAGTAGAAATCTGTTGCAACTGAGAGAACCTGAAAACTGACAAAGGCCAACAACAGAAGCAAGGTTAAACTCATCTGTCTGTAAAAGGATGTAAACCTTGGCTTTAAAAGAGGTGGTTCTTCCATTAAAGCACTTTTAATAGGAAACAGGATGTTGTCAAGGCTCATAATTATTACTATTGATGTAAAAAGACCGGTAATTACCCCTTCAATAACTATATATACTACAGGAAACAGACCATAATTCTGGGTTTCGGATGAAAGATTAGAGCCAAGAACCCCAATAACAAAGGATATAACATTCATTAATGTTATCTTCTGCCTTAATGAGTTAAAAACATACATAGTTCTGTTTCTTTCATCCAGTGAAATTAACCTGGAGTTTTTATATTTATGCCAGAAATAGAATATAGGCTTCATTAATACCAGAATGATAAAGTTAAAAACTATTAAAAGAATCCATGAATATATAGCTTTTTTAAAATTAAAAATTGATAAAATACTATTTTCAACTGCAACTTTTAAAGTAGGACCTTCAAAAGCAAGAAGCATAATCATTATTAATGGAATAAAAAAAGTCACTAATAATGTCTTGCCAATTAACTTTTTACCACAATTTTCCATAAAAACCACCTATAATATATAACACATAATATATAAAATATAACACTTAAATCTTAAATTAGGAGAGGATATTGAAAAAAATTGTTGTAAAATTCGGTGGCTCCAATCTAAAAACCACCCAGGATATAAAAAACATAATAAATGTAGTTAAAAATTATAACAGACCACTGGTTATTGTTGTTTCAGCTTTTTTTGGTATTACAAACTATCTTGAAGAGGGAATACTTCAGGTACAGAAATCTATAAAGCATATAGATGAGATTAAAAAGTTTATAAAAACAATAAAAAAAGATGCAATCGAGAGCCATATAGACTCTCCGGAAATTCAGAAAGAGGTTATGAAAAGTATTGATAACAGGCTTAATGAGTTAGAAAATTGTTTTAAAGGTGTCTACTACATTGGCGATGTCCCGGATTTTGTGGAAGATAAAATATTAAGTTTTGGAGAAAAACTATCGAGCCTTTTATTAACAGCCATTTTTAGATATAACGGAATAGATGCAGAAGAAAAACTCCCGGAAATTATAGGGCTTAAAACCTACGGTGAGCTTAAAAATGCTTCAATTGATTTTAAAAGTTCCAGAGAAAGTGTAAGTAAAGCACTTTCCGGAGATAAAGTGTATATTGTTCCCGGGTTTTATGGAATCTCACCTAAAAACAGAATAACTCTTCTAGGCCGAGGAGGTAGTGATTATTCTGCAGCCAGTTTTGCAAAAATTATTGATGCTGAATCCCTGGATATCTGGAAGGATGTTGATGGATATCTTAGTTCAGACCCCAAACTTGTTGATAAGCCAATAAGAATAAAAAAGTTGTCCTACAGAGAAGCTGCTGAGCTTTCCTACTTTGGAGCAAAAATACTCCATCCACGGACAGTTGAGCCATTAATGAAACCCAATATTCCAATACGTATTTTTAATATAACAAAACCGGAAAAAGAGTTAATTCCATTAACAGTAATAAATAATGAAGAGAATATTCTTGAATCAGTAATAAAAAGTGTAACTTACACAGACAATTTCTCTGTTTTAAAACTAAGTGGGCCCGGAATTGGTATAAAATCCGGCGTACTAGGAAGGATAGCTACCCTTTTAGATAATCATGATATAAATATATTATCTATTGTTACATCAGGAACCTGTATAAATCTCTATATTGAGAACAGCGATCTTAAAGAAGCAACATACCTTGTAGAAAATGGAGGCTTTCACTCAATATCCTTAATTAAGCCCATTGGAAATATTTCAATAGTTGCAATAGTAGGAGAAGGAATATTATTACAGCATGGTCTAGTTTACAATATGCTTACATCTATGAACAAAGAAGGGATAAATGCAAAAATCATATCCGGGGGAGCATCGGATGTTGCTGCTTATGTTGTTATAGAGTCAGCAGACAGAAACAGGGCAATAAATGTTATACATAACGGTTTTTTTAGGAAAATTGATGTATAGTTATACTATTCCTTCCTTTGGATTTTGATATATAAAGTGCAGAATCAGCTAGTTTAATATAATTTATTAATTTTTCATTCTGTTGTGGAACACCATAGGCAATTCCACAACTTATTGTAACGCACCTGTCTATACCATCGTATACATAGGTGCACAGTTTTTTCCTTATTCTCTCTACAACTTTATACGCCTTATCCCCATCGGTATTAGGCATAATAATTATAAACTCATCCCCGCCGTAACGGCCTATAATATCTGTAACCCTAAGTTCATCCAAACCACTTTCAGCTATATGTTTTAAAACTGTGTCACCAGTATCATGTCCATAATCATCATTTATACTTTTAAAGAAATCTGCATCAAAAACACACACAGCTATTGATGATTTTGATCTTTTTGCTGTTTCAAAAAGAAGACGTCCCTCAAATGAAATTCTGTGTCTTGAACCAACCCCGGTAAGAGAGTCTTCCATAGCCAATTTATATGCTTTCTCATGTAAAAAAGCATTATCCAGTGCTATTGAAATATGATCCCCAATAACTTTACAGAGCTCCAGATGATGTTTGTTAAAATGATTTTTACTATAGCCGTCCAAAGCAAGTAAACCGATTATTCTGTCATGGGAAGTTAGTGGAATTCCAATCCATGAAACGATCTGTCTTATAGAATCCGGTTGGGTAAAAAGTGGAAAATCCCTTGGTACATTGTTTGTTAAAAATGCCGTATTATTTTGTAACACATGGGTACTTAAACTTCCATCCGGCTGGGGATAGAGGAACTTCATTTTAAGTATTTCACTATTATCCGTAAACCCCTCTGCACCAATTACATGGAGAAAATCACCCTCTAACAACTGAATTGTTGCTGTTTCGTAGGGAATTAATCTGGAAATCTGAAAAAGAATCTCCTTTATAGTCTCTTTTACATCCAGGGATGAGCTAATTACCTTAACAATATCCCTTAGAGTTTCAAGCTCAAGTCTTCTATGCCTCTCTTCCTGAATGCTTTCTAAAAGTTTTATCTCCGTCTCTTTTATATTTGTTATATCCATATCCAGACCAACAAAAATTATGGGTTTTCCATCAGGATCAAATTTTGTTGTTTTACCAAATGAATAGACCCACTTATACTCCCCATGTTCTGTCTCAATCCTGTATGTCTCCTTAAAATTTTCGGATTTTCCACTATATATGTCATCAATAGAATTTCTTATTCTCTCCCTATCATCTTCATGGATATAATTTAGAAAATCTCTATTACTAGTTACAGTGAATTTATCCGGAATACTTTTCCATGTATTACTGTTTAAGGTTTTTCCGGTTTTGTAATTCGTAATAAAAACACCAACTGATGATAAAGCCTCCAGAACTTCCGGATCATTAAGCTCTTCAAAGTCTGTACCTTCTATATCCATTAACTTCCTCTTAATCTAATTATAATACAAACTTGCTATACAGGGCTCTTTTTTTCAGCAGTTAAGTTGCTATAATTTGGTTTTAGTTCATACATATCAGAAAAACTCCTGCTGGAATCCAGCCAATAATCAATTTTATCCGGATGTATAAAAAAGGGCATTCTTAATTTAGTATTATGAATTTCCCTCATAATTCCCATTGCTTCTGTTGTTATTAGTGTAAAAGTATTAATCCCTCCCCAGCTGGAGACTAAACCACCGGCTATTAAAGGTTTGAAATTCTCATCATGAATATAGTAGGGAATTTTTTGTCCATTAATATGTTGCCATTCAAAAAAACCGTCAAAAAGAACCAGAATCCTACCCTTGTTAATTGATCCTTTAAAGGAGGGTTTTTCTGGTAATGTTTCAATCCTGGCATTTAAAGTGTATTTTGCTATCTCTTCAGCCTTTTTACACTCTCTAACCCAGCCGGGAATTAACCCCCATTTAGCAGTTTCTACTACCCTATTCTCCAGAACTATTGGTAAAAATGGATGGGTAAAAGCAACTTTATACTCTCCGTAACCATTATATGAAAAGTCATTTGATATTCTTAAATTATACTCTTTCTGAGCCACATCCAGCGGCGTCATAATTGTTGCATTAAAACACATAAAATAAGTATAGTATATTTATGGGTCAAAGAAAAATAATACATGTGGATATGGATGCTTTTTTTGCTGCTGTTGAGGAGAGAGACCATCCGGAGTACAGAGGAAAGCCATTAATTATTGGTGGAGATCCAAAAAGTCGAGGTGTAGTCTCGACATGTAATTACGAAGCAAGAAAGTATGGTATTCACTCTGCAATGCCCACAGCAACTGCATATAAACTCTGTCCTCATGGAATATTTACAGGATGTGATTTTGAGAGAATTAAGGAAGCATCTCTTCTGGTACATGAGATATTTCATAAATATACAGATATAGTTGAGCCCTTGAGCCTGGATGAAGCTTATTTAGATGTAACTGTAAATAAAATTAATGAACCATCTGCAACCATTATAGCAAAAAAAATTAAACAGGATATTTTATCTGCAACCAAACTTACTGCATCAGCAGGTGTCTCTTACAATAAATTTATAGCCAAAGTCGCATCTGATATGAATAAGCCTGATGGCCTTACTGTTATCCCTCCTGAGTATGCCCAGGATTTTATACTTAGTCTGCCAATTCGTAAATTCTGGGGTGTAGGAAAAGTTACTGAAAAAAAAATGATTCAGCATGGAATTACAAGCGGTAAAGAACTGTACAAATATAAACGCTATGAATTAATTGAACTTTTTGGTAAAGCAGGACCATTTTTCTATGATATTGTTAGAGGAATTGATAATAGAGAAGTAGAGACTCACAGAGTCAGGAAATCTATTGGTAGAGAGAAAACTTTTAGTGAGGATATTACAGATAAAGAACGATTGGTTGAATTCCTTGAGAGTGTAGCACAAAAAGTTGAGAGTGATCTACGAAAACAGGGGAAGAAGCCTTTAACTGTAACCCTAAAGGTAACATATCATGACTTTACAAAGATAACCCGAAGTATTACAGCACCAGGTTACATAACAAAGGCTAAAGAGATTATGCTCTATATAAATTCTCTAATTCCAAAAACCTTAATAGGACAAAAACCTGTTAGACTTCTTGGAATATCAACATCCAATTTTTTTGGTGAAGAAGAGGATAAATATGGTATAATGCAGTTCTGGTTACCTTTTAAACCTGAAGAGATTGCACCGAGGTTAAATTTTTATGACTAAAAATGAGATTATAGATTATTTTTTGACATTTAAAGGCTCTATATTAACATTTCCCTTCGACGATGTTACAGAAGTTTTTAAAGTTGGTAATAAAATGTTTGGATTAATAAGCAAGAGGGGTGCGTTTGATACTATTAACCTGAAGGGTCTCCCTGATGATAATATTGCCCTTAGAAACATGTTTTCATCTATAACTCCCGGGTTTCACATGAACAAAGAGCATTGGAACACCATTATTCTGGATGGAACTCTGGAGGATGAGCTGATAAAAAGACTAATTTCCGAGTCTTATGATATTGTTTTTAATAAACTTTCACTTAAAGCAAGAAATTCACTGGGCTGAAGTGATTTAGCATTTATCATCACTATACTTATTAATGTATACAACCTCACCATATTTAAATATTTCATTGTATCTTTTACCCCAATCTCCAAGTTGTTCAATTAAACTTATCAGGCTCTTTCCACTCTCTGTTAATGTATATTCTACATGAGGAGGATTTTTGTAAAAGTCCCTGCGATTAATAATTTTATGCTCAACCAGATCTTTTAACTCCCGTGTTAAAACTCGCTGGTTTATACTGGGTATCACTTTCCTGAATTCACCGAATCGGAGGGTATCATTTTTCCCCAAATGATAGATAATTAATGGTTTCCACTTGCCCCCAACTACTGATAGAGCCAGTTCCGTATTGCAATAAAACCTCTTTTTCCTGTTAACGTCCATCTCTTTAACTATGTTAACTTGTGAAGCTAAAAAGTGCAATGTTTTATTGCTCAGGATTATGACCAGTCCAGGCTCTATCAAGCTCTTCCGACTCCATCTCCATATCCAGTTTCATTAACTCTTCCAAATCATTCATCTGCTTTCTATAACCAGAAATGAAACTTTCCATTCCATCGTGCTTTCTTTTATGCATCTCATTTATCATTTCATCATTGTGCTTATTAAATATCCTCATTAATCTATATGCATCATAAGGTGCAATACCAAGAATTCTTAAAATATCCTGACCATATAAAAGAGCACTACCAAATGACTCTCTTCTTACAACGGAGACATTTAAATCCATTAGTTCAAAAGTTGAACTCATATCTGTTGAATTAGCAACAATTTTTATTTGTGGGTAGTGTTTTGAGACAAGTTCCACAAGCTTTTTTGATATCTCCAGATCACTTATTGTAATTATTATAAGCTCCGCTTCTCCAGCACCAGCTGACTCCAGAAGATCAAGCCTAGTTACATCTCCATAATATACCTCGAATCCAAACTTTCTTAAAACTTCAATATTTGATGCATCATTATCCAGTATGGTAGGCTTTATTCCAGCTGATAACAAAAATCTTCCAATATCAGTTCCTAATTGCCCAAAGCCTGCCAGAATGACTTTTCTATCTTTAATACATATTTTATCTTCCTCAGCCTCGGTTTTTTGATCTTTTTTAATACTCTTCAGAGCAAGATCATGCAGTTTAATAATAAAAGGAGATAAAAACATAGAGATAGCTACTGCAGAAACAAAGGGCTCACTTACCTCCGATGTTAAAACTCCATTTGATTTAGCCAGTTGAAACAGCACAAAGGCAAATTCACCACCACCTGCCAGTGAAATTGCATAAAATGTACGCTCCCTTTTTGGTATTTTAAATAATATAGAGATAATAAAAAGTACTAAAAACTTTAATATAATAAATCCTGCAGTTATAGCTGCAACAAGAAGAGCACTATTTTTTATAAGGATAAAATTAAGGCTGGCTCCAATTGAGATAAAGAAAATTCCAAGAAGTAATCCCTTAAAAGGCTCAATATCGCTTTCCAGCTCATGCCTGTATTCACTCTCTGCAAGAACAACGCCTGCAATAAAAGTTCCAAGGGCTGGGGAAAGCCCTACAATACTCATTAAAAGAGAAATTCCAATAATAATAGATAGTGATGCAGCAACAAATAACTCCCTTATCTTTGTTTGAGCTATTGCCCTGAAAAGAGGTTTGCTCCCATATTTTCCTATAATAAAAACCAGCAATATTGAGAAAAGAATTATTACTAATTGCAAAAATCCAGGAAGAGATGATATATCTATTAAACTACCACTATGGCTCTCTCCATGATGAACTACCTCTGTAGATAACAGAGGCAAAAGAGCCAACATGGGAATAACCGCAAGATCCTGGAAGAGTAGTACAGAAAAGATAGATCTTCCTATTGATTTGTTAATCAAATTCTTCTCTTTTAAAGTTTGAACAACAATAGCAGTCGATGATAAAGCTAAAATTAAACCTGCTGCTACTGCTTGTTGCCATGGGATAAATACTATTAAGACCAGACTTACAATTAAACCAGAAAATATAACCTGTGTTCCACCCATGCCCAGAATTGGGATTCTCATTCCCCACAACATGGATGGTTTTAACTCAAGCCCCACTAAAAACAGCATCATTACAACACCAAACTCAGTAAAATGCATTACCGATTCAACATCCGAAATGAGAGAGAGGCCAAAGGGACCTATAACAATACCTGCAATTAAATAACCAAGAACAGAACCTAACCCAATTTTCCTTGCAATTGGAACTGCAATAGCAGATGCAACAAAAAAGATAAAAAGTTGTAATAAAAACTGATCCATTTACGCCCTCTCCCCCTTAATCTCCCCATCTCTTAAATTTAAGATAAAACTACGAAAATTTTCAGCCTCGGTAAGAAGTTGCTTCTCTGGAAGTCCCCGATGAACCCCTAAAACAGTAAAAGGTTCCACCCACCTCATACTGCATAAATTGGATGTAGCAATAAAAGGCGAAATTAATTCATTTATTGTAAATCCGTTTACACCCTCTTTTGTATAGGATAGACCATCCCCGCCTGCTGTTATTGCAAGTGTAAAAAGTTTGCCTTTTAAAGATTTACCTTTTGACCCATATGCCCAGCCATGTTCCAAAACAAGATCCAACCACTCTTTAACTATAGATGGAGCTTGATACCAGTAAAAAGGGTATAAAAAAATAATAACATCATGCTCCTCACACAATGCCTGTTCACGTCTAATATCTATCATAAAATCGGGATAATTATCATAGAGATCATTAATTGTTACACTCTCTAAACCCAGAACTGCTTTTAAAAGAGCAGCATTAATTTTTGATTTTGATTTTGCAGGATGAGAAAAGTTTATAAGAATTTTATTCAATCATATCCCCCGGTGAGCTTAGGACTCAAAATATCTGCTTAATTATACCGGGAGAGATTAAAAGTACAAGTAGAGACATATTTGTCCCTATGCCCTTGTAAAATAGAATCTTAAATTTAGATAGTTTAATTTTGTGTCTGCTATCCCTTAAGTGCACCAAGAATAAAGAGAAAAACTCCCACTGCACCAATTATAGAACCAAATATTAGGCAAATTTTTGCAGCCTTTTCGTCGCTCATACTCTTACCAAGCTTCATCTTAACCAGCTTTAAAACACCTGGAGATTTTTTTATACCACCTAAAATTCCAACACCTAGAAAGTAGAGAATACACGCCATTCCACCTAATAAATAACCCATTGCCATAAAAATCCTCCTTATATACAACTAAGTTGAACTTAACCCTTTTCTTACTCTTGGCATAAATGCGAAGTAGATAATCATTGACAGTAAAAAAACCATTAAAGTACAAAACAGAACAGTTTTCCAGTCAGCTGTTTTTGACAATACTAACAAGTTAGCCTTATATGCCCAGTAAAATGGTGACCAATACATAGTCCATTGCCACTTGTCAGCCAGCAGCTCATAGCCAGCTATTGAACCAGCAACAGGTAGCATAATCATTTTTACATTAGCAGAAGCCTCAATTATATCATCACTAGATACACCCTGAACAAAACCTACAACCATAGATAATATAAGTGAAGAGAGAGAAACAAGTATTATCATAAACCAGTTAATATCATAATAGCCATTAATTACCAAAGCTAAAATTATAGAAACCATAGATACAAAGCCACCCATTAAACTCTTACCAATAATGTAGGAATTCTGAGATACAGGTGTAACATTTATGGCACTAATAGTATTATCAGCCTTCTCTCCTACAATACTAATTGCTATAAGCATACCTGATAACATTATAGTCATAGATATCAGCATATTTACCAGCATTGTTTTTAAAGGTGGGACTGTATGCCCAAAGGAGTATATAACTGCTGTTGACTCTTCCTGTGTTGCTCCAAGTTCATATAAAGCATTCAAAGATTTGCAATAATTCTCAATAATTTCAGATTCATTTCCCTGGAGAACAATAAGATATCTATTGCCCTCTGGGATTACTCCTGCCACATCATCTCTTTTATTTACTCTAGATTCAATTTCCGGAACACTGTCAAAAATTTCAATTTTCGCAAATTGTTCCAGATAGCCTATATGTTCTTTACTGTCAGAACTTAACAAAGCCAGATTCACTGTTGTATCATTTAGTCCAGGTGTAAATAGGGTTATACCAAAAGCTATCATTATAGGCATAATAATTATCACTAAACCTATAGATTCACGTCTTGCGTTTTTTAGGTCTCTGTTAAAAATTGTAACTATTTTCTTAAATGACATACTCCCCCCTACACTGTTAAACTCTTTTTGAATCTGTAATTAGAAAGTCCAAAAAGTATAAACCCAAAAATCAGGAAGATAACAGCAGAATAACCTATATATTGAATATCATCCCCACCCATGACTATCTCTCTCATACTCTGAATCATTGGATATGTTGGAAAAAATCTTAACCATACAGGATCAAAACCTGGAACAAAATATGAGAATGCAGGAACCATCATTGCAACCATTAAAAAATAGAGTATCCCAAAGGCTTTGGAAATTGTGTCAAAAAAGCTTGCTACAAAGAGTCCCAAAGATGCAAAAGCGAAGGTCGAAATTATTAAGAGTATGTAAAACAGTAAGTAGTTTGGTCTTAAACCCATTACTGGAATGGTTATTATAGATGAAGACATAATAACTGTGCTAATTATAACCAGTGTTTTAGTGAAGAGATATTCTCCAACAGTTGCAGGGGTTACTACAAAGGCTTTAATTACCCCCTCACTCTTGTCAAGAAAAATATAGGCCATCACTATAAAAAAACCCATTAGTGATCCCATAAAAACAACAACTACAGGTATAAGATTCTCTCTTCTGTTCAATAGTTTAACTGTTGACAATTTTTTTACATTTTGTGAATTAAAAGCTTTTTCCAGACTTTCCCTACTCTCATTATGAAGAATTTTTATTAGATCTACAAATTTTTTTGTTTCATAACCTTCCAGATAGTATCTGTATGAGAGTTCCCCTGTATTATCCATAATAATTGATGCTCCAAGACTCTTTTCTTGAAAGGATATTCTAATAAGGTCTTCCTCACTTTCTGTAACATAGACTGTTTTATCAAGCTTGCCACTATTTAAGTCGTAATATTTATAAGTATTTAACTTTAATAAATCTTCATTAAAGATATATTCAGTTTCAAGGCCAGTAGAACTATTTGTTACCTTAAATTCCAAAGGCTTCATTTTAAACTCTGTAGGAGGTGCAATCTCAATACGACCTTCGGAGACTTCTTTTTGAATTATTGCATCTTTTACTGCTTGAGGCATTTCATAAAAAAGAAATTCCCTCTGTTTACTTATTCCTTCCTCTTTTACACCAACCATCAATATTAATAAAATTATTACTGCAAAAAAAACTTCTATATAAAAGTAAAACCCTCTTGCAGCAATTATCATCTCTTTTTTATAGCTACTGAGAAGTCTCATATTAAATAAGCCCCCTACCTGTAACCTGGATAAAAATTTCCTCTAAAGTTGCTTCTTTTGTATGCATTGTCTGAATATTATAGTTTTTTATTATATCAGCAAGTCTCTCTCGATCTCTGTCATCAACACTTTTAAGTGTTTCATTTACAATTTGATTTTCTTTGATATATTCAACCTCTATTAGTTTATGCCCATACTGTAACTTTAAATTTTTAGGAGTATCAATAAGTTTAATCTCTCCATCAATAATAAAAGCAACCCTGTCGCATAGTTCCTCGGCAATATACATATTATGTGTTGTAAGAAAACAAGTCGTTCCTTTTGCTGCCTGTTCTTTTATAATATCCTTAATTGTTGCAGCTATAGCTGGATCCAGTCCTGTAGTAGGCTCATCTAAAAACCATAATTCCGGATTATTTATCATTGAACGAACAAAAGTTAATCGGTGTTTCATTCCTTTTGAGAATTCCCCTGCCCTCATATTTTCCTTTCCAGTTAACCCAGCTAATTGTAATAGCTCCATTGGATCTCTTGTTGGAACATCAAAGAGTTTTGCATAAAATTCCAGATTCTCTTTTGCTGTTAATTTACTATATACATTTGACTGCTCAAAGGAGACTCCAATTTTATTAAATCTTCTGTTATCCACTTTCATTGTATTATAACCGGCAACCAGAACTTCTCCACTTTGCTGTTTTAACAGTCCGGTTAGAACTCCCTGGGTTGTTGATTTTCCTGCTCCTGATGGTCCCAAAAAACCAAAGGTCTCTCCTTTTTCAACCTCAAAACTAATGTTTTTAACTGCAAAAATATCATTATTACTATAAGAGTGTGAGAGATTTTTAACTGAAATCATAACTGCAACCTCCTGTATATATTAATTTTCTTTCAATACTAACCAAAAGTCAATAAATAACAGGAAATAGCAGGTTCTAATAAAAATAATTAGCTGGATAAAATCATAAACAGCCACATAAGAACAAAGCTTATTAATATTGTAAAATTAGCAATTGTACCGGATAGTTTATTATCAAAATCAAATTCAACAGAGTATGGAACCACTACAACAGGTACAGGTAAAATCAGACCAAAAAGAATAATTGTTCTGTATAACTGTGAGTAAGGAAGAAAATAGTAAAGAAATATTCCAAGAATAATACCAAGGGAGTACCTAAGTGCTAAAACTTTCCCGATAATTCCCCAATGTTTTTTATTAAATCTAAAGTTTAGATTAAGCCCTAAAACAATTAGCACCAGCCCCATATTTGCTCTGGCTATAATAGATATAACCTCTGTTGGAAATTCCGGGATCTTCCATCCAAATAGATTTATAATTATGGAAATAATGTAACTCATAAATGGGATGGATTTAATGAATAGTTTTAAAATTCTTTTTGGATTTAATGGTGTTTCAAGACTTTTATCTGAGTGAGAATATGCAATAAAATATGCCAATCCAAAGACAACAAATGCATTCCCAAAATCGAACATTGCAATTGTCCTTAATCCATCTACCCCAAAAAGACCTTCTATTATTGGGTATGCAAAAAGCCCTACATTAAAACCAAGTGTATTTAATTCAGCTACACCTTTTAATTTTCTTTCCTCATTCTTGAACACTTTAGACGCAACAAAAGCCATAATAAGTGAAAATATAAATCCACAAACTGGTGCAATAATCATTGAACCGTCTAATTCAATATATGGAATTGTGTTTAAAATTAATCCTGGTAAGGTAACATTAATTACGACCCTTGATAAATTCTTACCTATCTCTTCGGTTAAAATATTTCCTTTTTTTAAGATGTAACCTAATGTAATGATTGATAATGTAATTAAAAAAGTATAGCTGTATCCCATATTTACATTATATCGGGTTTATATAATTTGTGATATATAGTTTAAAGATTATCAAATGGACTTATTACACTTAGTTTGTTTTTATTAGCTACATGAGTATATATCATTGTTGTTGAAACATTCGAGTGTCCCAATAATTCCTGTATTGTTCTTATATCATAACCCGATTCAACAAGATGGGTTGCAAAACTGTGTCTTAATGTATGAACTGATGCTTTTTTAGGAATTCCAGATTTGACAAGAGCTGTATGAAAAACTTTCTGTAATGTGCTGGGATAAATATGATATCTTTTTATCTGTTTAGATCTTGGTTCAATAGAAAGTTTATTTGATGGAAAGACCCAATACCAGCACCACTCAACACCTGCATTGGGATACTTTTTTTCTAGTGCTCCAGGTAATTCTACTCCTGCAACTTTATTATACCTATCAAGCATAAATATCTTATTTATAGCAGTTATATGGTTTTCTAATTTATCTGATAAATATTTAGGTAATATGGTCTTACGATCTTTATCTCCCTTGCCTCCCCTTACAGTAACTATGTTGTTTTCAAAATCTATATCCTTTATACGTAAAGATAAACATTCATTTAGTCTCAAGCCTGCACCATAAATGAGTTGAATCATTAATAATTTATCACCATTTATATGTTTAAGTATTTTTTTAATCTCTTCTGCTGTTAAAACAACAGGAAGCTTTCCAATTTTTGTTGCTCTAATAGCACTACTTAAATTATCAACTTCAATTTCTAATACATATCTGCACATAAAAAGAAGTGCATTAAATGCCTGTTTTTGTGTTGATATTGCTACATTTCTATCTATTGCTAAATATGATAAATATTTTTTTATATCATTAAAGTTAATTTTTTCAGGATTAATTCTATTTTTATAATTCGCGAAGTCTTTTAGCCAATAGATATAGGTTTTTTCTGTATTATAAGATTTGTGCTGAAATCTCAATTCAGACCTGACTTGTTCTTCTAGAACTTCCCATTTTCCAAAAGTGTCTTTTATTGCGTTTTCTTTTCTATCAATTTCCAATTGTTTATATTTTTTAAAGTAATATACTGCTTTATGTGCTTGTTCAACTTTCCAGTCTTCTACCTTATGGGATAGCTCTTTAAAAAAATCTTCTTCTTTTTTTGATTCATCTTTTAAATAATTTTTATATTGATCAACCCAATGTATAAAATATTTAACCCTATATGGATCAACTCCTTTCTTTTGAAGCATATATTCATTAAATGTCATAGATTATGCCCTCCTCATAACTATATATTGAGAAAATTTATATGCCTTCAAAGTTATTTATATATACATAATTATTTTATATATTTATGCAGGAATTTTGTTTTGAGTAGAAAAGTGTTGATATAATATGTTATGCTGACGCAAATCTTGACATTATAGTAATATACGTTATGATAATATATATTACGTAAAATAAAGATGAGTGATTATGAAATTTTATTCAAGAGAAAAAGAATTAGATATATTAGAAAAACAATATAAACAACTAGATAATGCTGCAAAAATGACAGTATTAACCGGAAGAAGAAGAATTGGTAAAACTTCTTTAGCAACAAAATTTGCAAAGGATAAAAAACATTTATATATTTTTATCTCAAAGAAATCTGAAAAACTACTTTGTAAAGAGTTTTCTGAAAAAATAAAGAATGATTTAAACTACCCTATTATTGGTGAAATTTCCAAATTCAAAGACATATTTAAATTACTTTTAGAAATTGCGACTAATGAAAATATAGTTGTGATTATTGATGAGTTTCAGGAATTTTATAATATAAATCCATCTGTATATTCAGATTTACAAAATCTATGGGACTCTTACAAATTTAAATCTAAAATACAAGTAATATTTATAGGATCAATATATTCCTTAATGCATAAAATATTCCAAAATGCAAAAGAGCCTTTATTTGGAAGAGCAGACAGAATTATTTATCTCAAACCATTTTCTCCAAGGACGATTAAGCAAATATTAATTGATAACAATGGATACTCAACTGAAAATTTATTTATATTATTTTTAGTAACTGGAGGAATTCCAAGATATTTAGAAATTTTAATAAATGATAATATTTTTACAGAGAATGATATTATAAATTATTATTTCAGCGAAAACTCACCATTTATAGATGAGGGAAAAATAATATTAATTGAAGAATTTGGTAAAGAATATGGGACATATTTTTCAATATTAGAATTAATGTCTGAGGGGAGAACTTCAAGAACAGAATTAGAATCTATTTTAGAAAAAAATATAGGAGGATATTTAGAAAAATTAGAAGTTGATTATGATTTGATAAATAAAAGAAAACCAGTTGGAGCAAAACCCACAGGTAAAATCCAAAAATATTATATAAAGGATAATTTTTTAAAATTCTGGTTTCGATTTGTACAAAAAAATAGATCTGCATTAGAAAATAATAATTATGATTATTTAAAGAAGTATTTATCTAAAAATATACCAACTTATAAAGGTCCTGTGTTGGAAAATATGTATCAAGAAATATTTAAGGAAAAATCGGAATTTAATATTATTGGTAATTACTGGGAACGCGGAAATTTGAATGAAATAGATTTAATAGCGGTGAACGATTTAGATAAAAAAATAATTTTAGCTGAAGTAAAAATGAATTTAGATAAAGCAAAGTTGAATGATTTAAAATCTAAATCTGAAAAACTTCTAAATAAGTATAAGGGCTATAATATAGAATATTTACTATTAGCGATGCAAAATTTAAATGATTACTTATAAATATTGAAATGGAGAAATAATGGTTAATAATATACAAATGATAGGTTGTTCATTCTTACCTATCGATAAAAATAAAGAAAAAATTCTAATATCCAAAAGAAGTAAAAACAAGAAATACTTTCCAAATAAATGGGAAGTTTTAGGTGGTAATTTAGATTTCGGGGAAAATTTTGAAGACTGTATTAGAAGAGAAATTAAAGAAGAAATAAACTGTTCTATAGCCAAGATAAAACATTTACATTCTAGAGCAATGTATTTAGATAATAAAATGTATGTAACTATTTCGTATATTGGATATATTAATGGTATACCAGAACATAATAAAAATGAAATATCAGAAATAAAATGGATTTCAAAAAATGAAATAGACAATTATGATTTTTGTCCTGGAGATAAAGATATATTATTATTGGGATTTTCTGAGCTGTTAAAGGAAACATTGAATTAAACGCAGCATAACAAAACTTTGAACTTGTCAGCCCTATCGTCATGCTTTTTGCAAAGCAAAAATCACGCCGATGTACGGTCTGCAAGTTAAAGTGACGTTAAATGTAAAATTTATATGAATAAATATTTTATTTATGTTATTATCTTTTTAAGGATATAAATGAGATGGATAATTTTTACAAAACAGCAATAAGAACTTCAAAATCATCAAAAATACTCATAAACAACGGAGACTATTTTAACTCTTGTTATATTGGTGGCTATACACTAGAGTGTTATTCAAAAATACTATTAAAACTGGCATACGGTATGACTGACGATGAGTTAAAAAAATATATTGGTCATGACCTTAAAAAAGCTGTTAAAGAAATCAAATATTTAAAGCTTGATCCTTCCATAAATGGGTTAATAGATTCAATCTATTTATTAGATATTAATATTGATTGCCCTTTTATGACAAAATCTCAAACAAAATGGAATCCAAATAAGAGATATAATGATAATGAAACAAATTGGAATCAAAATACAGCAACTGAATACCAGAATGAGATTGTTAAAATTAGACAAAAGATAGCAACTATGAAAATAAATGGGGTAATATAATGATTAACAATGATTTTACAAAAATTAAAGAAAATATAATTATTGACTTAAAAAATAATCTTAAATTAAATGATAATGATCAATGTTTTATTATAAGAAATATATATTCAAGATTTTCACTATTTTTTATATCTGAAAATAGTAATATTATCGAAGCTAATTCTTTTCTACAAAATAACAAATATAATAATATTATTGATACTATAGAAGTTATTGATGACGAATTTATAATTTCACAATTAAAACTAGAGTCAACTCAATTAGATGATAAATTTTATTATTCAGAAAGAAGATCAAATTCTTATAATTGGTTCTCCCATAATGAAATCACTAAACAAAATAATATAATATCTTTTTACTCATTTAAAGGAGGAGTTGGTCGAACTACTTCAATGGTTTTATCCGCAATAGAATTAGTTAGAAAAGGCCATAAAATTGTTTTAATTGATTTTGACCTAGAGGCTCCTGGATTAGTTTCATTATTCTCAAACAATAATAAAGAGTACTATAAAGTTAAGGGAATATTAGATTATTTAATTGATTTAAATATGAACATGGTAGATCTAAATATAAATGATTATTACTTTTCAATTACTGATCAAGAATTAATAGGCACTAATGGAGGAGAACTAATAGTAATCCCTGCAGCTTCTACTGATCAAGAATCCGCCAATGATTATATTGATAAGCTGTCTAAAATTGATTTTAAGCTCTACCCAAAGAAACAATATTTACCAGACATTTTTTTCAAAAATATTCAAGAAAAGTTAAAACCTGATTTTATATTTATTGATTCTAGAACTGGTATCAACGAAATTGCTGGTATTTTATTAAAAAGATATTCTTCACTCATTTTTTTAGTTTTTTATGGAAATCAACAGAATATGTTTGGGCTTGAATCAGTCATAAATGTTATTAAGAATGATAAAATTCCATTTCAATTATTAAACTCTCCAGTTCCAATTCAAGAAACAGAGAAGAATGAAGAACGTAATTTTTATATAGAGAACTCTTACGAAATAATTAATAAATATATTTTAGATGATAAAGAAAATTATCCTGATATATACGATGAAACTTCACTTCATTACCCAATTGATATCCCATATTCATATACAGCATTGAATATCAATAGCAATAAAAAGCTCACTCAACTATTAACCGAAGGAGGCGAGAGTAATTCATACAAACAAATATCCCGAATTATTGAAAATAAAGAAATTGATGGCACTGAGGAAGAGTTAGATAATATCTTCAATGTTGATACAAAAATACCTCTATATTTTAGCCAAATAACTAATAACAATATTGCAACAAGTGAAGATGAATTTAGAGAAGTAAGTGATTTAATTAAAAACTTTTATCCAAGAAAAGACTATAGGTATATTTTTGACTCCAATAAGTTTCTAATTTTAGGAGATAAAGGTACAGGTAAAACTGCATTATTTTCTGTACTAAATCATGAAGATTATACTAAACATTTAGCTAAATACTGTGGAGTAGATTCGGATAATATTAATGAATCTATTTGGATCACTGCATATGATAAATCAGGAGATTTTCCGTCGAAACTTAACTTTAATAGTTTAATGGACTTTAATGCAAGAGAACTTGCTAATTACTGGATACTTTTACTAATTAGAAGAATGATAGTTCACTTAAAAATGGAAAAGCATGGGTTAGATGATAATATTATTTCGTGTAAATATTCAGAATTAAAAAATTACGCTAAAGATTCTAGTATAAGTGAAAAAATTGAAGAACTTTTGATTATATTTGAAAAGGTATTAAAAGAAAGGAATAAGAAAATCTTTTTTGTTTATGATTACTTAGACTTAAATATTCCTACTGAAAATAATTTTAGAGGACGCTGTATAGGAGAATTATTATCTATTTGGTATGACTACTCAGCAAGGTTTACATATATAAATGCCAAAATATTCCTCAGAAACGATATTTTTGATAGAGAAGTTAATACTGAAACAGATAAAGTAAAAATAATTAATCATTCAGTTGATATTAAATGGAATTATGATCAGCTTCTAAATGTAGTTTGGAAGAGGTTATTATCTAATTACACAGCTTCAAATGAAATTCAAAATTTATTCAGACCATTTGAAAGTAATATTAATTTCGACTATAAAGATGAACTTGGATTAGTACCCAATTTAACAGAAACTCAAAATAGATCTTTACTTGAAATGTTACTGGGGAAATATATGGGAGCGAATAACAAAGCGTTTCCATATAACTGGATTTTATACCATGTTAGTGATGCAAATAGAAAAATGTTTCCAAGAAGTTTTCTAACTTTATTTTCCACAACGGGAAAAAAACAATCTGAAGATACTAATACGTCTAAAGTGTTAATTAGACCATATAACATGGAAGTTACGATGAATGATGTTTCAAGAGATAGAGTTGTAGATATAAAAGAAGAATACCCTGAATTACAAAATATTTTTGACAACTTAAAAAATCACATTGAGATATTCCCTATTAATGAAGAAAAACTAATACAAGGCTTAAAGAAACTAAAAGAAAAAGAACCGAATAAAATAATTGATAAACTAAACGATATTGGTGTTCTATATCCATATAAATATAATAGTAAAAAATATGGAAAACGATATCATATGCCAGATTTATACCTCTTTGGAATGGGATTAAAACGAAGAGGACCGGGAGCTCATAAAGTACTGTTTACTTAATTTACATTTAACAAACTTTTGAACCAGTCCGTATTTTTGTCACATATTTTGCCCGCTTTGCTCTAAGCAAAATATGTGACAACACTTCGTGACAATCCGGCAGGTTAAAAGGACGTTATATAGATTTAAAATTTTAGTTGTTTAAATAGCTAATTAATTGTGTAATATTTAAGAATTGTTATATAAAAAGAGGAATATGTGTTTAAAAAAAGTAAAGTGCTAAAAATTATTCGAAATGTATTTATTATAGTATTTTT
>QKAW01000022.1 GCA_003247135.1 Spirochaetales bacterium
CAACAAGGAACCTAAAAAAACTAAGAGGCAGAATTGTTACGAAAATATTAAAAGCTACATTGAAGCAAATTATAAAAAAGAGATCTCTTTAGACTATTTATCTGAAGTTTTTAAATTATCAACCTACCATATTTCCAGGGTTTTTAAATCTCATAATAAAATTGGGTTAATAAACTATTTAAATAACTACAGAATTTCAATGGCAAAAAAAGCACTACTACTTAACCCTGGGGATCAGATAAAAAAGATATCAACTGATTGCGGCTTTAAAAGTACGGGTTACTTTATATCTCTATTTAAAAAAAGTGAGGGGATGACACCTTTACAATTTAGAGAAATTCATGGTTTTACCTGATAATGTTTTTTATTTAGTAAAAGTTCAGTACTCATTTTTGTAAAGGTCTCAGTAAATCAGGAATTATGAGTCATGATTTTTAAAATTAAATCATCGGTCTCTGTCATTGCATCACTGGCAATATTAGCTACATTTCTAATAGTCTCTTCAGTAGACTCATAAATAATTCCAGTTCCAGCATTTACAACTCTGTTCTTCATGGCTAACTGATGCCCCATTACAGCAGCATCCACACTGGAAGCAATTTTTAAGGCACAGGAAGATTTAGCTCCATCGCATATTACTCCGGTTAAGTTAGCAAGACAATTTTTTACTGTATTTTCAACCTGAGTTAAAGTTCCTCCGGATAAAAATGTTAAACCGCAACCAACACCTATTCCGGCAGTTACAGCCCCGCAAAAAGCTGAAAGTCGACCTATTCTTGTTTTAATATGAATAGGTATAAGGTTTGCAAAGGCTAACCCTCTGTAAAAATCTTCTTCACTAATTTTATGCTCTTTACAATAGATATAAAGAGGGGATGAAATTGTTAATCCCTGATTCCCGCTACCGGAATTAATAACAACAGGAAGATCGCAACCACTCATTCTTGCGTCAGAACCACTGGCTGCAAATGCTTTCATCTTCTCTTTTAGGTTGTCCCCAGAGTTATCCAGTATGGATTTCCCTACATTCATTCCATAATTGTTATCAAAACCTTCATTTGCTATTCGTAAATTATTTTTTATCTGGTTCTCAACTATTGGTTTTATTACTTCAGTGGGAACATTTTTACAATAATCCATTATTTTATCTATACTTAAAACAGATCTGTCATTTAAAGATGAGTTAAAATCATCCTCCTGGCAGGGATTAAATAGAATTCGTTCTCCATTTTTTTCAATCTTGGTTATATTAGTGTGTACATGGGTAACTTCAACCCTTGTTTCGTTATTTTTACTTTGCAAAACTATTTCAAAATACAACTTAGGAGTCGAAGCCTTATGTATGACTTTACAGAAATTTCTTTTATTCAAATCTTCTGCTGTTTTTATTAGCCCAGAATTTAAGTTATGTAATACTTCCAGCTGTTTTGAAGAGTCTCCAACGAGCATCCCTAAAATTGATGATAGTTCAATCCCCCTTAAATTTTTTGTTCCGGGAATAATAACTCCCTGTACGTTTTTTATCATATTACCACTGGCATATACTGTCATACCAACTGGTTCTTCATTTAATATCTCCATGCATTTTGCACTTGCAAGGGCAAGGGCTATAGGT
This sequence comes from Spirochaetales bacterium, assembly GCA_003247135.1. Lineage (GTDB taxonomy): Bacteria > Spirochaetota > Spirochaetia > DSM-2461 > DSM-2461 > Thiospirochaeta. The sequence continues at coordinate 1,616 of QKAW01000022.1, forward strand.
TCTGTACAGCCTAATGCCACAATCAACTCTTCTCTCAATATGTTTGTAAAAATATCATAATACTCTTTCATATTGTAACAATATAACTTATAACTGGTTTAGTAAAATTAAAAGATTTTATAATAACGTTTAAAAATTTTTATAGGTTAAGTATGGAACTAAGAAATATTATTACATTTGCAAAAGTAGCAGAACTGCAGAGTTTCTCGAAAACTGCAAACACACTTAATTACTCCCAGGCAGCAATAACTATACAAATTAAGCAATTGGAAGAGGAGTTAGAGACAAAACTTTTTGACAGAGTTGGAAAATCTATAACACTTACTCCAAAGGGAAATGAATTTCTAAAGTATGCAAAGCAGATTATTGAACTCTCAAATAATGCAATAAATGCTATTAAGGATGATAATTCACCAAGGGGTGAGTTAAAAATCGGTGTTGTCGAATCATTTTGTACATCACAATTTCCGGATATTATTAAAGAGTGTAGAGATACCTATCCCGATATTGAGATAATAGTTAAAATTGCGACAACCCCGGATTTGGAACTGATGCTTGTACAGAATGAAGTTGACTTTATAGTTACAATGGACAAAAGACTTACTAATAAAAGTTTTATCACTTTATATGAGCAAAAAGAGGAGATTAATTTTATTTCCAGTTCATCATACCCTATTCCCATGGGCGAACTATTTTTAAAAGATATAGTTAAAGAGCCATTTATTATGCCTGAGAAAGTATGTAATTGCAGAAAGTTACTGGAATCCAGAGTAGGTGAGTTTATGAATCCAGATGATCTGAAAATATTCCTGGAAATTGGTAATACCGATGTTATAAAGAAGTTTGTACAGCAGGCAGTTGGAATATCCATCCTTCCGGAAATGACAATAAAACAGGATATAAAAAACCGGTCTTTAAGAGTTTTAAATGTAACAGATTTTAAACCAGATGTATGGTTACAGGTGGTGCATCATAAAGAGAAACACATGTCTGTAATAATCAGATGTATAACAGAAATAATAATAAAGCACTTAAAAAGTTAAATTTCTGTTTGAAAATTGAATTAATTATATTTTTTTAATTATCTATTATTATGACTAACATTTTAAATACCGTTTTTATATAAAAGTGTTTGACTTTAAATTAATAATAGTAATAACATTCACGTAATTTAAAATTATTTAATAAGGAAAATATATGAAAAAACTCAGTATGATTTTTTGTCTGGCAATTACATTAATACTTTATTCCTGCGAAGAACTCTCCTCTAAGTTTACAACAGTATCAGATATTGAATCTATTAAGATTACCTCAGACTCAGACGAGGTTATGGTTGGAAAGAGTATACAGCTGAAGGCATCAGTAACTCCTAAAGATGCACTGTATCCATATTATAATTGGTCCAGTTCTAATAAAAAGATAGCTAGTGTAGATAGTAACGGATTTGTAAATGCCCATAAACTAGGCAGTGTAACAATTTCAGCTATTTCTTTAGATAAAAGTGTTTCAGGAGAATTTAAGCTGACAATTGTTCCTTATGTAGACATTAGTAATGAAAATGTTGAAAATGATGAAAATGAAGATGATGTTGATGACGTAGATGAAAGTAATACTTTAAAGAATGTGTTTCTGGCTTTGGATAAACTTGAGCTAAGTGTCGGAGAAAGCTATAAATTGCACTACTCAACAGAACCATATTCCGCAACTTATACCTATTCTTTCTGGACATCAAGCAATCAGGAAATATTATCAGTTGACACAGAGGGGTTAGTTAAAGCAAACTATTGGTAATTTTTCAGATAGCACTACAATCACTGTAATACCACCAATCGAGAAGGTTTTAGCACCTGATTTTAGTGCAAATAGTGGAATATATTACTCCGAAGTAGAGCTTACACTCTCTTCAGGAACAAGTGGGGCAACAATCTACTATACAACAGATTGGTCTTATCCTGATAAAAACTCTATAGAATATACTGGCCCATTTAAAATCTCCGGAAAGAAAGAGACTATAAAAGTATATGCTATAGCATATAAAGATGGTCTTAATAAATCATCGATAACCAGCCAAATGTATGATTTCCGTCAGAAAGATCTGGAGGATGTTAAGTTTTCTCCACTTCCTGGTACATATAGTGGTGCACAGAATATTACTCTGCTTAATTCAAATCCATCTGCTTTAATTTATTATACATTGGATGGAAGTGAGCCTACTTTAAACTCAACTCTGTATCAAGGAGAGATCGAAGTTCATGAGAAAACAACAATAAAAGCATTTGCTGCATGTGATGGTTATAATGATTCAAGCGTATATACTGCCTCTTATTCATTAAGTAGCATAGTTGTAAACCCCGTTCAGTTTAGTCCTGTAGGAAATAATTATACAACAGATCAGCTAGTTACCCTAAGTACAGAAACAGATGAGGCAACTATTTATTATACACTTGATGGAACTATACCGACTAATGACTCAATAATGTATACTGGTCCAATCCCCGTTAGTGGACATGGTAGTTCTATTGGAATAAGGGCCATTGCTTTTAAAGAGGGGTTTAAAACATCAAGCATAACTTCTTCCAAATTTAATGTTAATTATCCATCTGTTGAAGAACCAAAGTTTAACAACTTCACAAGGACAATTTATGAAGATTTTACATTAGCTATTACATCGGAAACTGCTGATGCTGAAATTTATTATACATTAGATGATACGTTACCATCAAAAGTTAATGGAATACTCTATTCTGAACCGATATCTATAAATGAAAATGGTAAAAAATATACAATAAGTGCTATCGCATATAAAGATGAAATGCGTCCATCTAGCTATGGCTTTATTGAACTGGATCTAATATATCCTTCAGTTCTATCTCCCGATTATTCTCTTGTTGAAGAAAAGAATTTTAGTAATATTAACTATTATGGGGATATTGATGTTATTCTCAGCAGCAGAACAGATGGTGCAGATATCTACTATACAACAGATGGTACAGACCCTACTACAGAATCTTTTTTATACACCGAACCAATTCCGATACATGGAGACGGAACTTCAGTTACAGTTAAATCCTTAGCTGTTAAAAGTGGAATGACTGACTCTGTTATTAGTTCAAAAACCTATAGTATTATTTATCTATTGTTGCAAAAACCAAGAATAAATTTAGATACGACCTACACTGGACCAGGGGCTTTGGTGAAATTTGTCCATGATACCCCTGATGTTACATTTCACTATACTATTAATGGGGAGGTTCCAACTGTAGATTCACCTTCTGATATAAGCTATACAACTACTGAAGATGTAACCCTTAAAGTTATAGCGGTTAAAGATGAATTTAAAAATAGCGAAGTTGTAACCCGTAGTATTATTATTCCTGACTTAAAAAGCAGTTTCAATACCGAGACTGTAAATGGAAGTGGAACTATTGTTGGTAGTTCAAAATTTAATAGAAATGGTGGGACTCAATACTATACTCTAAATGTAAATTTTTCACCTTTTATTATCTCATCTATAAAGTGGTTTTTAGATGGAGTTGAGATAACAGATGACAATATGAATGATAACAGAATTAATATAGAAATGGATAATGTGCTATTGACTATTGGACAGCATCAATTAATATCTACGTTTCCGGATAAGTTTGGATATACACATACCGCTTCATGTGTTTTTTATGTTGAGAATTAGGAGAATTATATATGAAAGTTAAAACCCTACTTTTTTTGTTATTACTAATAATATTTACATCTTGTAATCAGAATTCTGTTGTAGAAAATAGTTTAAATCTTGTTTGGGAAATTAGCGAAAGTGGTAGAACACTCTATCCCGATACCCTACCAGTAGTATCAAAATATGAAATTCAAGTATTAAAAGATGGCTCTTTAGTTAGAAGTATCACCGATATAACTGAAACTTTTTGTATTATAAGTAATTTAAATACAGGAACTTATAATATTATTGTAACAGGAATTTCAGAAAATGGTCTTAAGATTTTACAGGGAACTACTGATGCAGAGGTACTAGATTATGAAATAAACAATTCTACATTAACACTTAAATACTTTTTTGATGAAGCAGATAGTGGTTCAATTTCTGTTAACTCCAACTGGCTTGCTTCCGGATATCTTATTGATACAGCTAAAATAACTATTTTAGATTCTGATGGCTTAGACGTCTCCCCTGGAGAAATAACAGTAATTGATAATATTAGTTTTAATGCTTCAATATCTGATTTACCCCCTGGTATTTATAGTATGAAATTGGAATATTTTCGAGGAGAGGAAGTCATAAATATTCCTATGCTCTTTTCTGTTGTGGTGTTTCCTGGAATAGAAACAATTTGCGATTTTGCTCTTGATCAAACTGACTTTAACCCCTACTGGTCCATCAATTATGCTGGTTTTAGATCAATAACAGAGTATGGTGATGGATATAAAGCTATAGACGCAAGTCTACTAGATCCAGAACAAACTTGTTTTGATCTTCTAGGAAATTATTATATTGCTGACAAACTACATCATGTTATTCGAAAGGTTTCTCCAGAGGGTATCATTACAACTGTTGCCGGATCTTGGGTAGAAGGGTACTCCGGTGATGGTGGTGGCGCTACTATGGCTATGTTAGCAGAACCTGAAGGTGTAGCTGTAGATTCTTTGGGTAACATTTACATAGCAGATACTGGAAACAAGAGGGTAAGAAAGGTAGATACTGAAGGGAAGATCTGGACAATAGCTGGGACTGGTGAGTATTCAAGTAGCGGTGAAACGACAAATGGAATGTTTGCTATAACTGCACAATTGTATACGCCTATACGACTTACTCTAAAAGGTGATGATATTCTCTACATAGTAGATAAGGAGGATCATAGAATAAGAGAACTGGATTTAAATACGGGAATTATAAATACATTTATAGGAACCGGAATATCAGGTAATTATATAAATGGAGCAGTTGCTACAGCTACCCCAATTTCATATCCAACAGGAATAGCTTTTTGGGGAGATGATGTATACATAACATGCAATAATTATGGATTGGCAAAAATAGACTCAACAGGTATTTTAACAATTCTTCACACAACATTACGTCCATACAATAGTTTAACAATAGATGCTGAAGGTAAATTATATATTCCTCAACGAACCACGGTTTTATTAATCGGTACAGATGGAGGAGCTTCAATAATAGCAGGAAATTCAGGAAACAGTATTGCTGGATATTATGGGAATGGTCTATTAGCAACAGAAGCTAACTTTTTTGATGTAAAACATGTTTCAATCGCTTCTGATAACTCCATATATTTAAGTGACTCGTCTAATGGTCTAATAAGAAGAATAGACTCTAATGGTATAATTAATAATGTAATAGGTACTTATGGTGCTTATATAGGTTATGGAAGACCAGCTGTAGATGCTAAATTACTAAGTGTGAAAGATGTAGCAGAAGATAGTTTAGGAAATAAATATTTGGCAGATATAGTAAATGATCAGATACAAAAAATAGATTCCTCAGGAATAATATCACTTTTTGCTGGTTCAGGAGTTACAGGAAGAAGTGGAGATGGAGGGCTTGCTATTAATGCTATGTTTAATGATCCCACTTCTATAGCTATTGATAGCAATGATAATTTATATATAGTGGATAGTAATAATAATGTAATTAGAAAAATTGACACTAGTGGTATAATAACAACAATAGCAGGTGTGGGAACCCAGGGATATTATGGTGATGGCATAGCTGCAACAGAGGCAATCTTCAACTATCCAAAAGGGATATTTTGTGATTCTGCAGATAACTTGTATATCTCTGATACCGGAAATAATGTAATAAGAAAAATTGATTCATCTGGTATTATTACAACTGTTGTTGGTTTTGGTGAGCTGGGATATTTTGGAGATGGTGGTTTAGCCACAGATTCAAAACTTAATGCCCCAAGGAATGTATTTGTTGATACTGATTTCAATATTTATATAGCTGATACTGGAAACAATGTTGTAAGATATGTAGATCATGCAACTGGCAAAATTTCTACAATAGCTGGAACAGGAAGTCCTGGAAAAACTAATGGAGGAGTTTCTGCCGTAACTTCTATGTTAAATCAACCATATGATGTGGCACTTGATAAGTATGGCCAACTGTTTATTGCAGAATTTAACAATGACCGTATATTAAGAGTCAGCTCAAATGGAATTATTAATACTATAAATAGTTACGGGTATTATCCTTTTATCTCTGACCCAGTTTTTGTTTTCATTGATAGAGAAGGGGTACTTTATGCAGGCTCTGAAAGTATTGCGCTAAAGTATGTATATTCCTTTGAATATTATAACGATAAATTCTAAGAAAATATAATCACAAGAATTAAGGCTGTTACTAAATCATTAGATTAACAGCCTTTTTTTATTTTAAGATATAAAGAATTATTATTTTTCAACCAGATATTTTAATAGCTGAACCAAATTAACCTTCTGACCCTTGGTTAGTATACCAACTCTGAATATTTTCGCAGAGCCAAAAAGAACAATTACTAAGGATGCAAGTAGAATTAACATTGATACAATAACCATTAAAATTCCAGGAGAATCAATTAAAACCCTTGTATTCATCACTGTTGGGGAGGTAAATGGCAGATAGCTAAAAACCTTGGAAATTATTCCATTTGGGTTGGATATCAAAGCTGAACTCATCATTATTGGTGCCATAATTAATAACTGCATTGGAATCTGTACCTGACCAAGATTCTGCTCATTTTCAACATTAGCCCCAATTGCGGCATAAATAAACAGATAGAAAAAGAATCCCAGAATAAAATAGATAACAATAATTACAAGGTTAGATGGAACTAGAATTGAGTCAGGAATATCAATCTTCATAACAGGAATTACAAGTTTTAAAACTGCCACAGCCATGGAAATCCATACAGTAAATTGTAGCAGACCTGCAGCACCGGAACCAAGAACCTTTCCTAAAAGAATCTGAAAAGGCTTAACACTGCTTAGCAAAATCTCAATTGTTTTATTGGTTTTTTCTGATAACACAGAACGCCCTGTAGAAATACCATAGATAATAACAGTCATCATAATCAGAATAGACATAGCCATACTTATAAAAAGAACACTTTCATAATCCGAATCGTCCACATCTCCACTATCAGTAAGTTTCATACTCTTAATTTCCAGAGAATCAGATAGCCATTTACTGTCTTTAGAGGAAAGACCAAGAGTTTTAATTTTAATACCGTAAATATAATCTCTTAAAACCTTTTCAACCTCATTAGAGTACTGGAAGTCTGTACCGGTGGATGAGAAATAGTTAATGCTCTTTTTCTCCATAATATTATCAGGAATACTTATATAGCCCTTGGCCTTCTCTTTTATTACAAGATCTTTTCCTTCATCTTCAGTTTCAACTCTTACAAGAGATAACTCCTTGGTCTGCAACATCTCATTGGCATAATTAAAAATATTTGTATCATTTACTAAAACCGCTATAGAAGAATTACTCTCGGTTTTAAATGATTTCATAGCTAAGTAACTTGGAAGAATTGTTATTGCTCCAAAAAGCAGAGGGCCAAGAAATGTCATAATAAGAAACATTTTGCCCTTTGTAATCTCTTTAAATTCATGTTTAAATATAATAAAAACTTTTTTCATCTACTTCTCCTCACCAATACTGGAAACAAATATTTTATGAAGCGACGGCACAATCCGTTCATATTTTTTTATTGAAATTCTGTTTACAATTTCTTTAAGAAATTCATCAGCTCTATCACCGTCTTTTAACTCAACCTCCAGATATCTGGGATATTTTATTACAGAATCAACCATATCCAGACTCTCTATAAAACTACCGTCCCCATCAAATTCCAGGGAGATCATTCTGTCACCAAAGGAGTTTTTTATATCAGCAACAGAACCAGAAATTATCGATTTACCCTTATTTATAATCATTATATGAGAGCAAATTTTTTCAGCCTGCTCCATAACATGGGTAGAGAAGATTATAGTTTTTCCTTTAGATTTTAAAAGAACAATAGCATCCCGTAGTTTATCAGCACTAATTGGGTCAAGACCACTAAAAGGTTCATCCAGGATTATAATATCAGGATCATGGATAATCGCAGTAATAAACTGAATCTTCTGACTCATTCCCTTGGATAACTCTTCTGTTTTCCTGTATCTCCACTCCTGGATATCAAAATAAGCAAGCCATTTCTCAATTTCAAGCTCAATCTGGTGCATTGTTTTACCCTTTAACATCCCAAAGTATGAGATAAAATCCGTAACTGTGGATTTTTTATAAATACCTCTCTCCTCAGGCAGGTAACCAATGTGTTCATTGTCACTCTCCTTCAGCTTTGCACCATTAAAAAAGATCTCTCCATTGTCAGGCTTAATAATATCCATAATCATCTTTATTGTTGTGGATTTACCCGCACCATTGGGACCAAGAATTCCAAATATCTCACCACTTTGAACTTTAAACGAGATATTCTGAACAGCTTCTACGTTTTCGTAACTTTTATTTACCCTTTTTAATTCAATCAATTTAAATCTCCATTTACAATAATGTATAATTTAATCCTTTAATTTACTTTGGGCAAGTCTTTCCATTTTGTTGTATATTCAGGAGATAGAAGCTCTCTTTTCATTGTCCATCTGTTTCCGCTTCCCCTTTTTAAATTGCAGACAACTGTTCCTTTCCCGTATCTCATATTAAGTTCGTTAACACAATCCCTTATCTTATCCTTTCTTGGATCTTTTAGAGTAAATAGATCAGGTGTTATCTCTTTTGGTAATTTAAGGTCTGTCAGCAGAACACTGGTTTTTTTGTATTTGTACCCCTCTCGGAATATCTGCCTAATTCCTTTATCAGCAGCTTTTATAAAGTCCGGAAGATAGTCTGAGTAGTCTTCAAGCTCCATTGTTATAGAGTTTCGATACTGCATATCATTTTTTCTAAAACTGTTTGTAGTTAAATAGAGGGTAATAGACTTGGCCTTTAATTTCTGTTTACTCATTTTATGGAAGGCATCATGGACATAACTTTTAGTCCCTTCAAGTAGATCATCAAGCTCAGTTATTGGATTTCCAAAACTTTTGGAGCTCATTATTGCCCTGTTTTCCTTAACTTCCTCTTCGAAATTTATAGAGGCTCTACCCTGCAGTTCCCATTTTGTTCTTAGGCCAACAATTGTTAGATGTTTTTTTACCCACCAGTCCTCCTGTTGAATAAAGTCGTAGGCAGTCATTATATTTCTGCTTCGTAAAAAAAGTGCAAGCTGTCTGCCTATTCCCCAAACATCCTCAATTGGTGTATCCCTTAAAATCTCCTCTCTATACTCTTCCTGAAGCCAGAAAAGTCCATTACAACTTTTTTTTCCTATATGATTTGCAATTTTTGCCAGTGTCTTTGTCTCAGCAATCCCAATTGAGACAGGCATACCTGTCCACATCTTTATCCGTTTACGTATTAAATATGCATAGTCTATAGGGTCCTGAAAGTTCCAGTTGGCAAAAGCCTCATCAATAGAATAGACCTCCACAGTGTCGGTTGACTCCATTATAATACTCATAACTCTGCTGGAAATATCACCATACAAAGTATAGTTGGATGAGAATACCTCGACTTTATATCTGTCAATTAACTCTTTTACCTTAAAAAGAGGGGCGCCCCTTGGAATTTTCAGTTTCTTTGCCTCAGAACTCATTGCAACAATACATCCATCATTGTTTGATAAAACAACAACAGGTCTATCCTTGAGATCCGGCCTGAATATTTTTTCGCAAGAAGCGTAAAAGCTATTGCAATCAATAAGGGCTATTGGCATCATCCCCCCCTTAGGCAGTGAATTACAAAAGTAACTACACCCCATATTTGAAAATCCTCCCGGCCTGAGACCTTAATTTCACTATAAACAGGATTTTCCGGGGATAAAAAAAAGTCCGAACCCCTTTTTATCAATCTTTTTACTGTAAATTCTTTATCTATTGATGCTATAATAATGTCATTGGGTTTTGCAGTTATGGATCTGTCTATAATCATAATATCACCTGGAAAAATACCAGAGTTAACCATAGAGTCTCCCTGAGCTCTTACTGCGTAGGTTGCAGGTTTGTTGGTTATCAGGTATTTATTAAAATCCAGGTCGGACTCAATGTAATCATTGGCTGGTGATGGGAATCCGGCTTTTATAGAATTAAGAAATAAAGGAATCATAATTACACTATACATCTGTTAAGTGTTTTTATCAATAATATTGGAGTTTAAATGTTTAAAGGATTTAAAAAAATAAGAATACTAATTTTTGTCTTCGGTTTATTCGCTTTTTTTGTTCTCGCTGCCAGTACGGTAATAGAGGGGGATCTTGATAATGATTATATAAGTTTTCAAATCCTGAGGAATTATATAAATGTTAACCGATTCAGTATTATCAATAATAAAAAGAATCAGATTGTACTTAGGGATAGAGACATAAATGCCATTGTTCATGAAATTGATCTAAGTTATTATATTTTTAAAGATTCAACAATATTTACCTACTATCGTTACATAAACAAGGCTTACAATAACTCATTTACAATAATTGAAAAAAAATGGGATAGTTTTGCAGAAGCCTATTTTATTCAGGGGACAGATGATGCCGCTTTTAATGATGCCCTATACTCTATTCATCATGAACTTAATAAATTAAATGATATACTCTCTACCTTTGAATCCAGATGGCAGAAATTTTACATGGTTGTACTAAGTGTTAATCTTCTGATCTTTTTACTGCTTCTGATTTTTGTCTTTATTTTAAGTAAAGGAGTTACCGGTGGAAGTACAAATAGTTTAATGAGTGTTCGTAATGCTTTAATTGAGGGGCAGGAGCAGGAAAGATTGCGTATATCCCTTGAACTCCACGATAAAGTAGCTCAGGATCTTTTTGCATGCAGGATGGTAATAAAGGATATAAGCTCTAACCTGAAGGATGAAACATTAACTCCATCAATAGATAAATCCCTTGCTCTTTTAGATACATCAATTAAGGAAGTTCGAGATTTATCCTACTCTCTAAGACCACCGGCTCTTCAGGCTATAGGCCTCGACAGTGCTATTCAGAGTTATATAGATAATTTTGTTCGTAAAATAGAGACTCCTGTAACTTTTAAAAGCATAGGACTTACAAATAAGGTGATTGATGAAAAAATAAGCATAAATCTATACAGAATACTGCAAGAGACCTTAAATAATACAGTAAAACATGCCCATGCCCAGAAGATTGATGTAAAATTAATCTACACTTATCCATATCTTCTACTAAAAATAGAGGATGATGGTGTTGGATTTAAATATGTAAAATCCGAGATAAAGGCAAAAGGTGGAAATAAGCTGGGGTTACCCGGTATAAATGAACGTGTATCTTTAATTGGTGGAGAGTTAATAATAAATACAGAAAAAGGAGAAGGAACAAAGATTCTTATTAAAGTTCCAGTAGCCGCAAATGAAAAAGTATAATGTAATGTTAGTAGATGACCATCCGTTTTTACGAGCTGGTTTAAGAGAAGTTATAAAAGATAACAAAATGTTTGAAGTAGTCTCTGAGGCCAGTGACATAAGCGAAGCCATAGAGGAATTTAATGAAAAACAGCCGGATGTTGTAGTTCTGGATATAAATCTTGGGAATGAATCAGGACTCGATCTTATTCAGCCTTTCAGGGATCTGAAAAACAGTGTAGGGATACTTGTTTTAAGTATGTATGAAGATTATGAGTATTTAAGAAAAGCATTCGCTGCAGGAGCAAACGGTTTTGTTGTTAAAGGTTCCGAGACAGATGTAGTTTTAAGTGGTATAGCAAAAGTTGCAGCAGGCGAGTACTATTTAGGAGCCAAAATGACAGAAATCCTGATAAAGAGAATGCTGGATAAAGGAGGAGCTGAGTCCTCCGAAGAAGAGAATGATCGTTATGAAAGTTTAACAGACAGGGAACAGCAGATCTTCAGGCTTTTAGTCAATGGATTAACATCTAAACAGATAGGTAAAGAGCTTTTTATCAGCTCTAAAACAGTGGACAATCATAAAAGCAAAATAATGAGTAAACTGGAGATTCATAACTCAGTAGGCCTTTTTCGATTGGCAACTAAAATAGGTATTCTGGACTCCTGATGATAGAGATAAAAAAAGACGCACTAGCAATATATAAAGGACAGGCTGCCCTGATTCTTGATACAGGAAAGAAACTGGAGATTAAGCTTTCTTCAGGAGAGCTAAAAAAAGTTAGGGATAAAGATATAACAGTTATTCACCAGGGCCCGGTAAAGACATTAAGTTTCCAGGAAGTTGACTGCGATATAGAAGAAGTCTGGACACTGCTACAGGAAGAGTCAACATTCTCCCTTATTGAACTTTCCGAATTTCTCTATGGAGATTCTTCTTCAAACTCTGTATTCAATGCTTATAATATATTACAGAAAAATCTCTATTTTTCCGGAGATACCGAGAGTATAAACTGTAATACCCGGGAGTATATAGAATCCGAAATTGAAAAAGAGCAGCTAAAAGAGCAGAAAAGTCAGGAATTTTCTGAATCCATAATAAGACTATCAAAAAAAGAGTGGTCGGAGAAAGACCAAACAGCTTTAAGAGAGATAGAGGAACTGGCTCTGGAGCAGCGTCTTGGAAGCAAAATTCTAAAAACATTGGGTATAAAAGAGACCTCAATTGATGCCCAGCGGTTCCTTATTGAGATAAATTACTGGAAAATATGGACGAATCCATATCCCGGAAGAATGGGGGTAAGTTTAAAATCGCCAGATACAGATGAAGAATTTCAGGTTACTAAAAATCCTCTGGATTTAACATATCTAAACAGTTATGCAATAGATGATGAGGGAAGTAGAGACCCGGATGATGCACTATCCTTAGATGGAGATTATAAATTATGGGTTCATATAACAGATGTTGCCTCAATAGTTAAACCCGACAGTAAAAGTGATAATGAAGCATCATCAAAAGGGGCAAACTTATACCTTCCGGATCAGACCGTTCACATGCTTCCGGCTAAAATAACAGAACTTCAGGCACTAGGTCATCCAGATGGTAATAATGCACTCTCCTTTCTTTTTGAATTTGACAAAGATTATAACATAATAAACAGAGAAATACATTTAAGCAGGGTAATAGTAGATCGAGTCTCCTATGAAGAAGTAGAAAGTCAGCGGGATTCCGATAAATTCAGGCAATTTTATACAATTGCAGAAAAACTTAAAGAGAGAAGGTTACAAAATGGAGCCGTATCAATATCTCTTCCCGAAGTAAAAATACGTGTTAACGATTTAAACGAAATAGATATAAAACCGATAAGTGGTGTGGAAAGTCGGAATGTAGTCAGCGAATTTATGTTGTTAGCTGGGGAGAGTGCTGCAATTTTCTGTTTCAATAAGGGCATCCCCATCCCATATGCAACCCAGCAGGCTTCAGATTCAAAGGGTATTCCTGATACAGATCTGGCATCAATGTTCAATTGGAGAAGGAAATTTAAACGAGGGGAAACAAAATTTAAACCCGAATCACATTTTGGTTTAGGACTGGAAATGTATACCAGAGCATTGTTAACCAGCAGATTCGTGCCTATATTTTAAATGAAGAAATGAAACAGGAAGAGGATTTACTGCTTAAAATCTCACCTGCTATTGAATCTATGAAGAAACTATCCCTGTGTGAAAGAGCATCTAATCTTCACTGGAAATTGGTTTATCTAAGCCAAAACAGAGGTAAAATATATACCGGAACCTTTGTAGAGAAAAAGGATAGTAATAACGGAACCTTTATTATAGAGGAATTAGCCCTTGAAATTCAGGTTTCTATGCCTGAACTTCCTGAGTTGAACAGCAAAATACCATTAAAGGTGAAAAAGATTGATATTCCTACTCAATTAATCACTTTTGTTCATCATTAAAAAACTGTTTAACATTGTCAGGCAAGAAATGTAGATGTTTCTTATAGTTTTCTCTAATATCAGAACCGCTAATTGGGGTTATCTCTCTTTTATGATCAAATTTTAAGTGAGCTATTTTAAGAAATGATGCTAGAGTGTCCCCGTAATTTTCTGAAGATATTACAGCATCTATAGTAGGGAACTGATCTTTTATAAAATTGCACCAAGCTTCAGTTCTAGATTCCTGGGGTAACTCATTTATTGAATCACGACTTGAAACATCAATTTTTATAGAGCAGTTCTTTTTATAGTGCTCCACCAGCCAGGAGTATCTTAATTCAGGTTCAATAGGGTCATCTTTAGAAATAACGAGTAAAATTGTAATATTCCTGCAATGTTTAATGCCATAGGATACTAAATTCAAATGTCCACTATGCAGAGGCATAAATTTTCCAATTATTAACCCATGATTGTAGCTATAATCCGTCTTGAACCTCCACTATTCCTATGTTCCCCCAGATATATCCCTTGCCAAGTCCCAAGATTAAGTTTTCCATTAGTTACAGGAATTGTAATAGAGGTACCAATTATTGAAGCCTTTATATGGGCAGGCATATCATCACTTCCTTCATAGGTATGTTCAAAATATGGTTCATTTTCCGGGACATATCTTTTAAAAAAGTTCTCCATATCAGTTCGAACTTCAGGGTCAGCACACTCATTAATTGTAATAGAAGCAGAAGTATGTTGAATATTTAATACAAGAATTCCTGCCTTTATCTCTTCAATTTCAGGTAAATTTCTAACAATTTCTCTAGTAATAAGATGAAAACCTTTTCTTTTTGGCTCTATAGTAATTGTCTTTTGCAAAGTTGTCATACTGTAACCAGACTAACGCTTTAAGTAGGATAGCTCTTTAGGGAGAACAATATTATTACCATATTTATCCTCACCATATCCGTTTTCAGCTAGAATTTTTATATCTTCCAGTACTCTCACATCACCTTCAAACATAACTGTTTGATCAGACTTGATATCAAGAGTACCGGTAGCCAGATGATGAGTTATAGCTCTTTTTGCATAGGATGAAATTTTCTCTCCATGTATAGGAGGCAGATCCTCAAAAGAGAAAGATTTGTTATAAAGAGTAATATCCTCATTTTCCATTAATTCAATATAAACGGCTCTTATTGCATTACGAAGCTTAACAGAGTCCAATGGTTGGGAATTCTTCTTTTTTATAAAGTCCATATCATTAATAATTTTATTAATCATAAATCTTTTCTGTGCATTTATAACCTCATTTGCTCTAAACAGTTCAAGAGGAATAGCTGCATTATAGGTTTTGTCATCCATAATCATTTTTACCTGAGTTCCATAATGGATAACTATTTTTGCAATTAAAGTTGAAGGTCTTACATGGAAACCACGATAGTTAGGTATATTTACCCGTATTTTTCCACGTTTTTCATAATTTAAAAGAGTCTCTTTACACAATCTTTGAGCTTTCTGAGTAAAATCTAGAGAGTGAGCAATAAAAGTATCAATAATTAGTGTTACAAGCTCAAGTTCCGATATTGGTTGAATAATACTTCCAAAAAGTGTCGGTTTAAAAAATGCTGCATGCCTTTCCAGATAGTGGCAACACTTTGTTGCTATATCCAGTAGATGGTATATCACAGTTATATAACTTTTAAGACCGGGAAGTGTTTTATCAGAATTAAGCTTTAAAGATTCAGAAAGATAAGTGTCAAAAAGGGATTGTAGGCTATGAAACTTATTTTCAAATGTCATAAGTTTTGCTTCATCAAAAGTGTCAGGAATCATATCCAGATACTCGGACCTTTTGGTTTTTACAATCTTTCTCAATTGACCAAAATCTTCAGCAATATTCAAAAAGCTTGTAGCTAAAGATACAGCAGCATGCTCCGCAGATTTAATAGATCTTTTCTTTCTGTTTCTATCAACAAATCCAAGATCCGGGTATTCAATAAAATTAAAACAGTTAACAGGGCAGATGTTAAGCTCAATCCCAACTTTTTTAAACTGATTTATTGCATTTCTGCTAGAATTAAAAAGAGTAGTTTTTAAAAGTCTGTATGCACTGTTTATACTGTCTATAAACTCTATTTCATCATTTAATATTTTCTTTCGAGGTATTTTTTCTAAAAGCCTGGCACACTTAAAACAGCATCCTGAAAATGATTTAACAACAGCAACAGCCTCTCTTACTGGAAACCATGACTTGTTGTTCAAGCAGCCATAATGATCAAGAAAATCTTCCAAATGCCCTGCTTCGACCTTTAATCTTGCTAAAAAGAGTTGTGAAAAATCACTGTCAACTCCCTTATCCAAGATATGCCCTATAAGTACAAAAAAAACTCTAGACTGACCTTCCACTGCATCAATGAATTTCTTATAGTCTACTTCCGATTCCATACCTCAATATAAACCTAAGAAAAGGTTAATTCAACCATTTTGCATCTTAATTAAGGATTTTATTTATTAAGGTATATTAGAAAATTCAAAAATTTATTATAGTATTTTTTATAATAAAGGGGTAATAATGAGTAAAATATGGGCTAAAGATTATGAGTTGGACAGTTTAATAGAGGAGTTTACTGTAGGCAGCGACTATATACTGGATCTGGATCTTGTAGAATTTGATTGTATTGGCAGCAAGGCCCATGCAAAAATGTTATCTACAATAGGTATTTTAACCTCAAATGAGTATAATCTTTTGGAAAAAGAGCTGGATAAAATTATTTCAGATTCCAGAGAAGGTAATTTCCACATAAACAGAAGTGATGAAGATTGTCATACCGCTATTGAAGCTCGGTTAACTGAAAAACTTGGAGAGATTGGTAAGAAAATTCATACAGGGCGAAGCAGAAACGATCAAGTTATAACAGCAACAAGGCTCTATTCAAAACATCAGTTAAGAGAGACAATTAAAAGTACACTTCAACTTTCGGAATCCCTTGTGGATATGGCAGAGGAAAACGCTAATGTTCCTATGGTTGGAAGAACCCACATGCAGAGTGCAATGCCATCTTCTGTTGGTTTATGGGCTGGTGCTTTTGCAGAAGAGCTTATTGATTGTGCAAAAAACTTAAACTCAATATACAATTTAATAGATCAGAACCCATTGGGATCAGCTGCAAGCTATGGTGTACCATTGCCATTAAATAGAGAGCTGACAGCTGAGATTCTCGGATTTAAAAAAGTACAGAACAATGTTTTATATGTTAATAATTCCCGGGGAAAATTTGAATCAATAATCATTGATGGTATGGATCAATTAACTTTAACACTAAGTAAAATGGCTCAGGATTTAATACTTTTTTCACTACCTGAATTCAGTTACTTCTCTCTACCAAGAGAGTTGTGTAGTGGTTCTAGTATTATGCCACAAAAAAAGAATCCTGATGGATTCGAACTTTTAAGAAGTAAGTCAGCTATTGTATCAAGTTGTGCTTTTCAGATTAAAAGTATAATAAGATCTCTGCCAACAGGGTATAACAGAGATTTTCAGGATACCAAGGAACCATTTTTAAGAGGGTGTAAAACCACACTTTTATCAATACGAATTATGGAATTATCAATAAAGAATTTAATAGTTAATACACAGAAATGTATTGAAGGTTTCACTCCGGAAAATTTTGCAACCGATGTAGCACTTGAACTTGTTGCTTCTGGTATGAGCTTTAGAGATGCCTATGTAAAAGTTGGACTTGAAGTGGAGTCATTAGCAAACAGGGATCCGGTAGAAGCCATAAAGTTAAGAACACATACAGGAACCTCGGGTAATCTGGGGCTTGAATTGTCCAGGAATTCAATAAAAGAACTTAGAACTGAAATGAATTTGTAAAATTAGTAAATATAGCAAATTATCAAAAAAAGGCAAAAAAAAAGAGAGTTGAATATATCAACTCTCTCTGTTTTTATTTCATATGCTCCATTTCCTGGATAATATTCATACAAAAATCACCAATATGTTCAATCTGCCGAACCATATCTATATAAATTAATTCAGCTTTTACATCACTACCATCCTGAATCTGTCTTGTTGCAGAATTCTTTAGAGTACTTCTGTAAGTATTAATCTTTTCTTCAACTGTTTTTGCATCAGTAACTCTAAAATTCGTCATTTTGTTAGAGAGATTTTTAACAACATCAGATAAAAACTGACTTACAAGATCATTATATGGTTTTAAATCATCAAGTGCAGACTGATGGAAAACCAGCCCAGCCTCATGCTGTTTCTGAGCTATAATCATTAGTTTATAACAACTGTCACCGATACTCTCCAGTTCGTTAACAATTCTCATTAAAGAAGCTGCATTGGTAAACCCTGCATCATTAAGCCTGTCTTTAGTACATGAAAGTAAGAACTGGGAAAGAGATTCCTGCATCTGGTCAGTGTAATCCTCTTTTTTCTTCATAACAGCCAAGGCTTTATCAATATCCACATTCTCTTCCGTGAAAATTCCACAGAAACTTGCATACATTTCCGATACAATTTCAGACATTAATTTTACTTCATTTTTAGCCTTAAGTAGATATATTTCAGGAATATCCTGTAATCCTGTACTCATATACTCCAGTTTGTAAGGTTTATCTTCATACTCAATATCTTCATCTTTAACAATAATAGATACAAGTTTAGCAAAACTAGGAACAAACCATACAAAAAGCAGAGTTGCTGAAACATTAAAAATCGTGTGGAACATCGCAAGTGTAAATCTTGGATCATCCCCGGGAACTACAAAGTTAACAAATTTTAGGAACGGATAAAAGAATACCAGGGCAATTAAAGTTCCAAAAACATTAAATAGTATATGAACCATTGCGGATCTTTTTGCATTTGTGTTCGCAGCTATAGATGCCAGGAATGCGTCAATGGTTGTTCCGATATTTGAACCAAGTGCCATAGCTGCTGCAATTTCAAATGGAAGACCGATACCTGCACCATCAGTACCTACAAGAATAAGAATTACACCCATTGTTGCACTTGAAGAGTGAATAATAATCGTCATTACAGCACCAATTATTACAAAAAGAATAATTGATAAAAACCCTAAATCTGTTAACTGTTCAAGGCTAAGCATAAATTGAGCAGCCTCTTCCTTACCAGGAAGCAGCTCTTTTAAAAGGTGTAGACCTAAAAAAAGAAGTCCGAAACCAATAAAAAACTCACCCCAACTTTTTTTGTTTCCTTTTTTTGAAAACATTAAAAGAGGCATACCAATACCAATACATGGTATAGCTATGGCAGACATACTTACTTTTCCAATAATTGCTATTATCCAACTTGTAACTGTAGTACCAATATTGGCACCCATAATAACGCCAATAGACTGATTTAATGTTAATAAACTGGCATTAACAAAACTAACTACCATAACAGTAGTTGCAGAGGATGACTGAATTATAGCAGTAATAAATAAACCGGTTAAAACTGAAGTGAATCTGTTAGAGGTCATTAAATTAAGAATGCTTTGCATTCTTTCTCCGGCAGCTTTCTGAATACCATCGCTCATTATCTTCATTCCGTACAGAAATATCCCCAGGCAACCGGCGATTTCTAAAAGAACTACTAAATATTTAAAAATATTCGATAAAATTCCCACCTATTAATTCTCCTTTTGTTAGAATATGATTAAAATAGTGGTAATTTTTTATTAAAAAATCAACACTATAATAAATATTTAACTAAATACTAACATATTACTACATTGTAAACTTTTGAGCTGAAGCTTTATTGACCCCCTAATTGAGTCCATGATAACCTAATTGTAATTTATTTTTTAGCGAGAAGGGGCCTTAATGAGTTTCTCACAACCTACCAAACTTGGCGTAGTTGCTTGTCCAGGTGGTGAACAGTTTGCAGACGAGATTATAACTAATTTAAAGTCTATTTATTATAGACGATTTGAAAAAAAGACAAAGAATATTTCGAAGGTATATGGGGTTACAGAAGAGGAGGCTGTAAAGCATCTTAATTATGATAATGATTTAAGTTCAACACAAGTTAAAATTTATGGAAATCCGGATAAGTACAGGGTTCCATCCTTTAAAGTTCCGGGAACATACACAAGATTTGCCAATGGAGAGTTAAAAGCAGAAATTAATCATTCAATTAAAGGTATGGATATTTATATAGTTCAGGATGTGGAAAATGCCGAGCCGATACAGTTTTCTACAGGTGAGCCTGTTAAATGTTCTATTAATGATCATATTTTTAATCTTTTGGTAACTATCGATGCTGTAAAACAGTCAGGAGCAAAAAGTATTACTGTTGTTGTTCCGGTTTATCCATACTCCAGGCAGCATAAGAAGAAGGGGAGAGAGGGGCTTACTGCTTCGTCTCTAGGTCGTATACTTGAGAATGCAGGTGTAAAGAGAATAATCACTCTCGATATTCATTCAAAGGAGATTGAGCATACATTTAAAGATTTAACTCTAGTTAATCTTCATGCCTCCTATCAGGTTCTTCGTAAATTAAGTAATATTATGGATCTTCATAACGAAGATATGGTTGTTGTTTCTCCTGATACTGGTGCTATTGATAGGAACAAGTATTTTGCAAGCTCTCTTCAGAAGCCACTGGCATTACTTTATAAGGAGAGGGATTATTCCAAGGTAACCACAAATGCCACAGATTCCAATATTACAAGTGCAAGATTATTGGGTAATGTAAAAGATCGGAATGTTTTTATGGCTGATGATATGCTGGGTACCGGTGGAACCATGATTAAAGCGATGGAGCTTTTAAAAGAGAACGGAGCAAAGAAAATCGTATGTGCTGTTTCCTTGCCGCTATTTACCGGTAAAGCTATTGAGTATTTTGATAAAGCTTATGCAGAAGGGAAATTTTACAGAGTAATTGGAACAAATGGGGTAACAAAAAGTAGCGAGTTGCTTTCAAGGGAGTGGTACGTTTGCGCTAATGTTTCTAATCTTTTTGCCAGAAGTATATCAAGGCTTCATCATAACAGATCAATGAGCCCGATACTTGATAATAGTAAAATGATTCAGAGGATGTTAAGTCAAAGTAGAAAAAAAGATAAATAATTATAAATTATATTGACAATCTTTTTGATGGTTGGTATATTTCTCGAGCGTTAGCCTTTGTAGCTCAGTAGGTAGAGTACGTCCATGGTAAGGATGGGGTCACCGGTTCAAATCCGGTCAAGGGCTCTTGTGCCATGTGAGGGCTCTAATAACGTTGACATAATTGTTTAATACGCATATTGTATATAAAATCAGGAGAATTGGTTAATGGCTAAAGGAAAAAAAGGCGCTGTTGAGTTAATTGCGTTACAGTGTACTGAATGTAAAAGAAAAAACTATACAACGCAAAAGAATAGAAGAAACGTACAAGCTAAAATTGAGCTTAAAAAGTACTGTAAATGGTGTAAATCTCATATTTTACACAAAGAAACAAAAATTAAGTAGATTGCATACAGGCCAATAGCTCCAACTGGCAGAGCGTCGGTCTCCAAAACCGAATGTTGTAGGTTCGAATCCTACTTGGCCTGTATTTTTTTTATATAGTAATCGGGAGAAACTAAATGGGTAAAATAAAAGCATTTTTAAGTGAAACTGTAGTTGAGATGAAAAAGGTTGTATGGCCTAGCTGGGCATCAGCAGTCTCTTCAATGAAAGTTGTGCTTATTTCCACAGTGTTATTTGCGGTGCTTTTTGGTGTTGTTGATTACTTATTGTTAAGTGGTTTGTATTCGGTTTTTTAATCCAAATTATTTGACTCGAATTTTGTTGTGTAAAGAATCTCAGGCAAAAGTCTGGGATTTTTTATATTTAAAAAGAAGGGATATTTATGGCAAAAGGTTGGTATATTCTGCATGTTTTTTCGGGGCATGAGAATAAAGTTGAAAAATATATACAAATGCATAGGGAAGAAGGTGTTTTTGGAGATGTAATCTCTGATATAAAAGTTCCTTCTGAAGAAGTTTCCGAGAAAGTAAATGGTAAGACTCGTGTAGTTAAAAAGAAAATACTACCTGGTTATGTGATGCTGGAAATGGATCTTCCGGAACGAGGTTGGAAAAAATCCTGTGTTGCTATAAGAAGAATTCAGGGTGTTTTAGGTTTTGTTGGAACAATGGGTGATTCTAAACCTCAGCCTATAAGTTCTGAAGAGGCAAAATCTATATTGCAGAAAGCTGGAGCAATAAAGGCTGATAAAGGTTTACTAGTTGGTCACGATTTTGTTGTTGGTGAGACTGTAAAGATAACAGAGGGGCCTTTTGAATCTTTTTCTGGAGAAATTGAGAAAGTAATGCCAGAGAAAGGGCGTCTTCAGGTTGTTGTTGGTATTTTTGGAAGATCAACTCCTGTAGAGGTTGAATATCAACAGGTTGAAAGAGTATAATTCGTTAATATTATGGGAGCTTTAATTTAAAGCGTTAATACCATAAAGGAGATAAAATGGCTAAAAAAAAGGTAACAGCAGTAATTAAATTGCAAGTTCCTGCAGGAAGTGCAACACCTGCTCCTCCGGTAGGACCAGCTCTAGGTCCTCATGGGGTTAGTGCACCACAATTTGTTCAGCAGTTCAATGACAGAACAAGTAAAATGGAGAAAGGTCTGACAATACCTGTAGTTATTGAGGTGTATTCGGATAGAAGTTTTTCTTTTGTAACAAAAACTCCTCCAGCAGCAGTACTGTTAAAAAAAGCGGCAAATTTGAAAAGTGGTTCAGCTGAACCTCATAAAGTTAAAGTTGCAACTTTAAAGAGAAAGCAAATTCAGGAAATCGCAGAATTAAAAATGCCTGATCTTAATGCTAATACTGTTGAGGCAGCAATTAGTATTATTTCAGGAACAGCCCGATCTATGGGTATAGTAGTGGAGGGTTAATTAGATGAAGCGTGGAAAAAATTATAAAAATGCTGTGGCTAAAGTAGATTCATCTTTGTCTTATCCAGTGGAAGATGCATTAAAGTTAGTAAAAGATGTTGCTTTTGCTAAATTTGATGAAACAGTTGAAATTTCAGTTAAGCTTAACTTGAAGAAGAGTCATACTGTTAGAGATACAGTTGTTCTTCCGAATCAGTTTTCTGGCGAGAAAAAAATATTAGTTTTTGCTAAAGGTGAGAAAGCAGAAGAGGCAAAGGCGGCAGGTGCAGCTTTTGTTGGTGCTGAAGAACTTGTAGATAAAGTTAAAGATGGTTGGTTGGACTTTGATGTTTGTGTGGCAACACCGGATATGATGAGAGAAGTTGGTAAGCTAGGTCCTGTTTTAGGTAGAAGAGGTTTAATGCCTAACCCTAAAACTAGAACAGTTACAATGGATGTAAAAGGTGCAATCGAAGAGTTAAAGCAAGGAAGAACGGAATTTAGAGCAGATAAAACTGGTGTTGTTTCTATTGCTATCGGTAAAGTATCTATGGATATTGCAAAAATTCAGGAAAACCTAGAAGTGTTTACTGCCGAATTAAAAAGAAAGAGACCTGTTGATTTAAAAGGTGACTTCGTTAAATCGGTATCTGTTGCCTCTACTATGGGTCCTGGTGTAAGGGTTGATTTTAAATAATCGAAACTGAAGGAGATATTGAATGGTAGAGAAAAAAATACAACAATATAAAATTGATGCAGTTGGGCAGTTAGAGGGACAATTTTCTGCAGTAGAAAGTTTCTTTTTAACTGATTATAGAGGTTTATCTGTAGCTCAGATTACTGAAATTAGAGGTAAACTAAGTGCTTTAGATGCTGAAATTCATGTTGTGAAAAACAATTTTGCAAAAAAAGCATTTGAATTGATTGATGTTAAAGGTTTAGAAGATTATTTAGTAGGTCCTACAGCTATTGCTTTGGTAAAAGGTGAGCCAGGTCCTGTAGCAAAAGCTCTTTTTGAAGTAGCTAAGTCTTCAGCTTTAGAAGTTAAAGCCGGTTATGTTGCTGGTGAAGTAATGGATAAAAACCAAACAGAAGTGTTTAGTAAACTTCCTACTAGAAATGAAGCAATTCAGATGTTAATGTACGCAATGAATGGTGTTACGTCTAAACTTGTTAGAACAATTCAGGCTGTTGCTGATCAAAAAGCAGAAGCTTAATAAAAAATAAACAGCGTTAGTCTTCGTAGTTGTATGCTATCGCTGTAAAGATATATAGGAGAAGATAATATGACAACTGAAGAAATTTTAGATGCAATTGCTGGTATGACAATACTAGAGGTTTCAGAGCTTGTAAAAGCAATGGAAGAAAAATTTGGTGTTTCTGCTGCTGCACCTGTTGCTGTAGCTGTTGCTGGCGGTGCTGCTGCTGCAGAAGAGGAACAAACTGAATTTAATGTTGTTTTTAAAGGTTTTAGCGACGGAAGTAAAATTCCTGTAATTAAAGCAGTTAGAGAAGCAACGGGATTAGGTTTAAAAGAAGCTAAAGAGATCGTTGAAGGTTCTGATGCTGTAATTAAAGAAGGTGTTTCTAAAGAGGATGCAGCTTCTATTAAGGAAAAATTAGTAGCAGCTGGTGCTGTAATTGAAATTAAGTAATTTTACTACTATTTAATATAATAATTTTTTCTCAACTAACCACCTCAGAGCTTACTCTGAAGGTGGTGTTGTTGTCTGGGGGTAATTTTAGTGTTTGTACGAGATAAGTCGGTAGCCCGAAGTTATATTGGGAAAGAATATGATGAGGTAATGGAATTACCAAATCTTATTGACATTCAGTTGTCATCATATAATAAGTTTTTACAAAAAGAGGCTTTAGAAAAGGGCGAGGCTCTTGCCGATCAAGGTTTGGAAAGTGTATTTAGATCTATATTCCCAATTGAGAGTTCAAACGGAGAACTTACCCTTGAATTTAATAATTATACTTTGGATACAAATAAAGATATAATAAGTGAGTCGGTTTGTAAGAAAAAGGGTTTAAGTTATTCTGTTCCAGTAAAAGCTAGTATTAATCTTGTTTTTAACAATACTGGAGAAATAAGACAGAAAGTTTTATATATGGGTGATATCCCATTAATGACTGATCGTGGTACATTTATAATTAATGGAGCAGAGAGAGTTGTTGTTAGCCAAATTCATAGATCTCCAGGTGTTATATTTTCACGAGATAAAGATATATATTCCTCAAGAATAATTCCGTATAGAGGTTCATGGTTAGAATTTGAAATTGACCAAAAACGAGAGTTAATATACGCAAAAATAGATAGAAAGAAAAAAGTTTTAGGAACCCTGTTTTTAAGGGCTTTAGGTATTTCCACAAGAGAGCAAATAATTGAGCATTTTCATGCGATAGAATCATATAAAGTAACCAAAAAAAGCAAGGAAGAGTTAGTAAATAAATACTTTGCAAAAGCTGTATATGGCGAAAAAGATGGAGAGCAGAAAAAACTTTATAGAGCCGGAGAGAAGATTCATCCTCATGATATAGATGAAATGTTGGCTTCTGGAGTAAAAAAAGTTGATGTTGTAGATTTTTCAGCACCGGGGTATCTGGATTCAAGAGTAGTATTAAACTGCTTTGAGAGAGAAGAGTCTAAATTTAGTAAGGATGATTTGGAAAAAGATGAACCTTCTAGAGAAGAGGCAATATCACAAGTTTATGCTATATTGCAGCCAGGTGAACCAATAACTGTTGAAAGTGCAGAGAAAGATTTAAAATCAATGTTCTTTTCTCTAAGAAGATACGAATTGGGTTCTGTCGGTAGATATAAACTAAATAAGAAATTTGATTATGAAGATCCCAATGAGTCCCTTGTTTTAGAGATGAGAGATATAGTTAGTACTATGTCTCAATTAATCAAGGTTTATGAAGGTGACGCATCCATTGATGATATTGATCATTTAGGAAACAGAAGAATTAGATCAGTTGGAGAGTTGCTTGAAAATTCATTAAAGGCAGCATTCTCAAGAATGGAAAGAATTTCCAAGGAGAGGATGTCATTAAAAGATAATGAAGCTTTAAAACCTCAGGATTTAATATCAATTAAACCAATTGTTGCAGCTGTTAAAGAGTTCTTTGGATCATCTCAGTTGTCACAATTTATGGATCAGGTAAATCCTCTTTCTGAGTTAACGCATAAAAGAAGATTAAATGCTTTAGGACCGGGAGGTCTTTCTCGAGATAGAGCAGGTTTCGAAGTAAGGGATGTACACTACTCTCATTATGGTAGAATGTGTCCTATTGAGACACCAGAGGGACCAAATATCGGTCTTATTGTTTCTTTGGCTAACTATACAAAAGTGAATGATTTTGGTTTCCTTGAGACTCCGTATCGAAAAGTTGTTGATGGAAGAGTTACTAAAGAAGTTCAGTATCTTTCTGCAATGGATGAGGAGAAGCATTATATAGCTCAGGCTAGTGCTGTTTTAAGTAAAGAAGGCTCTTTTATGGAAGAGCGTGTTGCTGTAAGAAAAAGCGGTGACTATACAACAAAAATGCCTTCAGAAATTAAGTATATGGATGTTAGTCCAAAACAGATTATTTCAGCATCTGCATCACTAATTCCATTTTTAGAGCATGATGATGCAAACCGTGCACTAATGGGTTGTAACATGCAACGTCAAGCTGTACCTCTTCTATTTCCTGAAGCTCCACTAGTAGGAACAGGTATGGAAGCTAAATGTGCATACGACTCTGGTGTTTTAGTTAAATCTAAAGTAAATGGTGTTGTTTCCTATGTTTCTACGGATCTTGTTGTTGTAACACCTGATGATGGATCTCCTGCGGTTGATCATGAATTGATTAAATTTCAAAGAACAAACCAGGATACCTGTTTTAACCAGAGACCTATTGTTAAGAAAGGTGAAATTGTTAAAGTTGGTGATGTATTGTCTGATGGACCATCAGTAGCAAATGGAGAACTGGCTTTAGGTAAAAATCTTTTAGTTGGATTTGTTCCATGGAACGGATATAACTATGAGGATGCTATACTAATTTCTGAAAGAATTGTAAAAGAGGATTATTATACATCAATACATATAAAAGAGTTTATCACTGAAGTTAGAGAGACAAAACTAGGACCTGAAAAATTAACACGTGATGTTCCAAACACAGGAGAGAGAGCTCTTGAGCAACTTGATGCTGAGGGTATAGTTCGTGTAGGAGCAAAAGTAAATTCAGGAGCTATTCTAGTTGGAAAAGTTACTCCTAAAAACGAAACTGAAACAACTCCGGAATTTAAACTATTAAATTCAATTTTTGGAGAGAAAGCCAAAGAGGTTAGAGACTCATCATTAAAGCTTCCTCACGGAGTTGAAGGTACAGTACTTGATATACAGAGATTAAAACGTTCAGAAGGTGATGAGTTATCTCCTGGTGTTGAAGAAGTTGTAAAGGTATTAATCGCCACTAAGCGAAAGCTTAAAGAGGGTGATAAGATGGCTGGTCGACATGGTAATAAAGGTGTTATTGCAAGAATATTACCGGTTGAAGACATGCCATATATGGATGATGGTACTTCATTGGATATTTGCTTGAATCCTCTAGGTGTTCCGTCACGGATGAATATTGGTCAGATTTTAGAAACTGAATTAGGTTGGGCAGCTGGAACTTTAGGCAAATTCTTCGAGACTCCAGTATTTCAATCAGCTTCTACAGAGATGATCGAAAATGCTCTGGAATCAGCTGGTTTATCCAGAAGTTCTAAAGCAACACTATACGACGGATACACTGGTGAAGCCTTTAAAAATCCTGTATTTGTTGGATACATGTACTACCTAAAACTTCATCACTTGGTTGATGATAAAATGCATGCCAGATCAACTGGTCCATACTCTTTAGTAACTCAGCAACCATTGGGTGGTAAGGCTCAATTTGGTGGTCAAAGATTGGGAGAAATGGAGGTTTGGGCATTCCAGGCTTATGGAGCAGCACATACACTTCAGGAGTTATTAACTATAAAATCAGATGATATGGTTGGTAGAGCTCGTATTTATGAAAGTATTGTAAAGGGTGATGTGGCAACTTTTGCCGGTGTTCCTGAGTCTTTCAGAGTTCTTGTACAAGAACTTAGAGGTCTAGCACTAAATTTAACTATCTTTGACGAAAAAGGTAGAGAAGTTCCTTTAACAGAAAGGGATGCTGAAATAATTGACAAACAGGGAAGTCGGTTCTAAGGAGATATAGATAATGAATGAACAACAAGATTTTGACCATATAATGTTAAAACTTGCTTCACCGGAACAGATCAGAGCATGGTCTTATGGTGAAGTTAAAAAACCGGAAACAATTAACTATAGAACTCTTAGACCGGAAAAAGAAGGTCTTTTCTGTGAAAGAATTTTCGGTACAACCAAAGAGTGGGAATGTTATTGTGGAAAATTCAAATCCATCCGATATAAGGGTGTTGTATGTGATAGATGTGGAGTTGAAGTTACTCACTTTAAAGTAAGAAGAGAGAGAATGGGGCATATAGAATTGGCTTGTCCTGTTTCTCATATCTGGTATTATAGATCAGTTCCATCAAGAATGGGTCTTCTTCTGGATCTATCTATTGCCGCTTTAAGAAGTGTTTTATACTATGAAAAATATATTGTTATTGAACCGGCTGATACTGATCTAAAAAAACACCAGCTTTTAACTGAAGAAGAGTATGCTGAAGCTAGAGATAGATTTGGTGTAACTTTTACAGCAGGAATGGGTGGTGAAGCGATAAGTTCTATTCTTGAAAATCTTGATTTAGATGCAATGTCATCAGAACTAAGAGCAAAAATGGCTGAAAAGGGTGTTAAGTCCGATAAACGTCTATTAAAAAGAATTGAAATTGTTGAAAATTTTAGAGATTCTGGGAATAGATGTGAGTGGATGATTTTGGATGTTATTCCTGTAATTCCACCAGAATTAAGACCTATGGTTCAGTTAGATGGTGGAAGGTTTGCTACATCAGATTTAAATGATCTTTATAGAAGAGTTATTAATAGAAATAACCGATTAAAAAGATTAATGTCTCTACATGCTCCGGATATTATTATAAGAAATGAAAAAAGAATGCTACAGGAAGCTGTTGATGCACTATTTGATAACTCAAAGAAGAAAAAAGTTGTAAAAGGTGCTTCTAATAGACCACTTAAATCACTTTCTGATATGTTAAAAGGTAAGCAGGGTCGATTTAGACAAAACCTTCTTGGAAAACGAGTAGACTACTCAGGGCGATCTGTAATCGTAGTTGGTCCAAACTTAAAACTTCATCAGTGTGGTCTACCGGCTAAAATGGCTTTAGAGCTTTTTAAGCCGTTTATTATGAAAAAACTTGTTGAAAGAGATATTGTATATAATATTAAAAAAGCTAAAAGCTTAGTTGAGCATGAAACTCCAGAGGTTTGGGCAGTTCTTGATGAAGTAGTAAAAGAGCATCCGGTACTTTTAAACCGTGCACCAACTCTACATAGATTGGGTGTTCAAGCATTTGAACCTGTATTAGTTGAAGGAAAAGCTATTAGACTTCATCCACTTGTTTGTGGTGCCTTCAATGCTGACTTTGATGGTGACCAGATGGCTGTTCACGTACCATTAACAAGAGCAGCACAGATAGAGTGTTGGACATTAATGCTTTCAGATACAAATCTTATGTCCCCTGCTAATGGTCAACCAGTTGTATATCCATCACAGGATATGGTTCTTGGTATCTATCACTTAACAAGTGAAAAACCGAAAGCTAAAGGAACAGGTAAGTATTTTTCAAGTCCTGAAGAGGCTTTACTAGCAGTTCAAGCGGATGCAGTTGAGTATCAATCTCTAATTAATGTTTTAATTGATGGTGAGTGGATCAAAACTACACCGGGAAGAATTGTATTTAATGATGTTTTACCAGATGAAGTAGGATTTGTTAACTACAGATTGGGAGACGATCAGATAAGAGAGTTAATTTCTTTTACCTATGAAGAGTATGGTTCTTATGTTACGGTAAGAATGCTCGACATTATTAAAGATACTGGTTATAAGTATGCGACTGTTTTTGGAGCGTCAATCGGTGTTGATGATATATTAATTCCAGCTTGTAAAAAAGAGATGATTGAAGCTGCAAATGCTGAAGAGGGAAAAATCATAAACCAGTATATGCAGGGACATATTACATCTGACGAAAGATATAACAGGGTTGTTGAAGTTTGGTCTACTACAAACGAAAAGTTGACAAACGAGATGATGGATAATGTTGAAAAGGATAAAGACGGTTTTAACAATATTTACATGATGGCAAACTCTGGGGCGAGGGGTTCCAGAAACCAGATTAGACAGCTATCTGGTATGAGGGGTCTAATGGCTAAGCCTTCAGGAGATATTATTGAGCTTCCAATCCGTTCTAACTTTAAAGAAGGATTGTCTGTTATCGAGTTCTTTATTTCAACAAACGGTGCTCGAAAAGGTCTTGCTGATACTGCATTAAAAACTGCGGATGCTGGATATTTAACAAGAAGACTTGTTGATATTGCTCAAGATGTTGTTATTAATGAAGAGGACTGTGGTACAATTAATGGTATTGAAATGGTAGCTCTTAAAGATGGTGAGGATATTGTTGAAGCACTATCTGATAGAATTCAAGGCCGATTTACACTTGAAAGAGTTAAGCACCCTATAAC
Source organism: Spirochaetales bacterium (assembly GCA_003247135.1). Taxonomy (GTDB): domain Bacteria; phylum Spirochaetota; class Spirochaetia; order DSM-2461; family DSM-2461; genus Thiospirochaeta. The sequence continues at coordinate 32,092 of QKAW01000022.1, forward strand.
AGATGAAATTATTATTGACGTTAACGAAGAGATAACAGATAAACTTGCAAGAGCAATCGAAGAAGTTGGTGTTGAATCTGTAAAGGTTCGAACAGTATTAACCTGTGAAGCTAAACAAGGTGTTTGTAAGAAGTGTTACGGAAGGGATTTATCCAGAAACAAAAATGTAAATATTGGTGAAGCAGTAGGTATTGTTGCTGCTCAATCAATTGGACAACCAGGAACACAGTTGACAATGAGAACATTCCACGTTGGTGGTGCTGCATCTGCTGTTACAGAAGATAATAAAATTTCATTATCCTATCCTGTATATGTTCGTGGAATTAAAGGACAGTCAGTAACTATAAATGATGATAAAGTTCTATTTACTCGAAAGGGTGAAATGACTGTTGCTAAAATTCTGGACACTTATAAAATAGAATCGAATGATAAAGTTCTTGTAACAGATGGTCAGAAAGTTATTAAAGGCGAAGCCATTATTGAGAGAGCCTCAGGAAATGTTGAAGCAGACGATATTGCCTTTGTAATTCTTGTTGATAAAGAGATTCTTTTGGTTTCTCAGGATCAGATTGTTGAAATTAGAAATGGTTCTACTGTTAATGTTAAAGAGAATCAGGTTGTTCCAGCTGAACAATCGATTGCATTCTTTGACCCATTCAGTGATCCAATTATTGCAGAGTTTGATGGTATTACTAAATATGAGGATATTATTTCCGGTTCAACACTAAAAGAAGAAGTTAATGAAGATACTGGAAATGTAGAGAAAAAGATTTCTGATACTGCAGCTGAAACATTACAGCCAAGAATCCTTATTTTAGATGATTCAGGTAAAGAGATTGCTTCTTACTTCTTACCTAATAATGCATATTTAAGTATTGACAATAATGAAAGGGTAACAGCCGGAACAACAATTGCTAAACTTTTAAAAGAGAGTGCAAAAACTCAGGATATTACTGGTGGTCTTCCTCGAGTAGGTGAATTATTTGAAGCAAGAAGACCAAGATCTGAAGCTGTTTTAGCCAGAATTGGTGGAGTGGTTAGATTTAAAGGTATTGCTAAAGGTAAGAGATTAATAGTTGTTGAAGATCCTTATGGAAGAGAGTTTAAACATCAAATAGTAATGGGTAAACACTTGGTTGTAAGGGATGGAGATACAGTTAAAGCTGGAGAAAAACTGTGTGAAGGTAATATCGATCCACATGATATTCTTGATATTCTTGGAGAAAATGCACTTCAAAGATTCCTTGTTGATGAAGTTCAGGAAGTTTATCGAATGCAGGGTGTACAGATAAATGATAAACATATTGGTGTTATTGTTCGACAGATGATGAGAAAGATTGAGATTATTGAAGTTGGAGATACTCACTTTATCTATGGTCAGCAAGTTGATAAATACTCCTTTAGAAAAGAGAATGAAAAGGTTGTTGCAGAGGGTGGTCAACCTGCCATAGCAAGACCATTGTTACTTGGTATAACAAGAGCTTCTCTACAAATTGATTCTTGGATCTCTGCTGCATCATTCCAGGAAACCACCAGAGTTCTAACAAATGCCGCAATAGCTGGTGATATAGATGAACTACGTGGACTAAAAGAGAATGTAGTAATTGGTCACTTAATTCCAGCCGGAACAGGTATGAAAAGATATCAGGGACCTAAACTTTACAATGAAGAAGTTGAGGATTTAGATCAACATGTTCAGGAAATAATGAATGAAAGAGCTAAATTAGCTCTTGAAGAACCTGAAGAAGATTTTTAATTATTTTTCAAGGGTTTATGCTGGACCCTTGAATTTATATTTACAGTGTGCTATTTTTTCAAAACATGCTGAAAACAAATATCGTGGATTTTAACTTTGTTATTTTGCGGGTTCATTTGATATTTAATTATTTTAATGGGAGAGGCTAATGCCAACAGTTAATCAATTAGTTAGAAACGGACGAAAGTCCACAAATAAGAAGACTAAAGCACCTGCATTGCAGGGTTGTCCTCAAAAAAGAGGAGTATGTACAAGGGTAATGACTGTTACTCCAAAGAAACCAAACTCTGCTCTTAGAAAAGTTGCAAGGGTTAGACTTTCAAATGGTATAGAGGTAACTGCTTATATTCCAGGTATTGGTCATAACTTACAGGAGCACAGTGTTGTTTGTTTAAGAGGTGGAGCAATTAAAGATCTACCAGGTGTTAGATATCACGTAATTCGAGGTACAAAAGATACTTTAGGTGTTGAGTCAAGAAGACAGGCACGAAGTAAATATGGTACTAAGAGACCTAAGGCTTAAGGGGTAAGTAATGTCAAGACGAAGAACAGCAGAAAAAAGACCAGTAACACCAGATTCAAAGTATAGTAGTAAGGTTGTTGCAAAATTTATTTCTAGAATGATGATTGATGGAAAAAGATCAGTAAGTCGAGCTTGTTTGTATGGTGCTATGGATTTTTTAGCAGCTAAAACAGAAAAAGATGCACTAGAGGTTTTCTTAAAGTCATTAGAAAATGTTAAGCCGGCAGTTGAGGTTAAATCAAGAAGAGTTGGTGGTTCTACATATCAGATACCTGTTGAGGTTAGTGATGTTAGAAAAGAAGCTTTATCTATGAGATGGATTATTGCTGCAGCTCGAAAGAGAAATGGTAAAACAATGTCTCAAAAGTTAGGCGCTGAATTATTGGATGCTTTCAATTCTACCGGGACAGCTTTTAAAAAGAAAGAAGATGTTCATAGAATGGCTGAGGCAAATAAAGCATTTTCACACTATAAATGATAATTTAATTTATTTTTTTTGATAAAACCTAATTTTACTCTTGATAAAAGATTAAAGTTAGGTTATTTTGTTTTAACACTTGAGTTTTGCTTGGGTGTCTAATGAAATTAGTATGTTTAGAAATATTTTGTATATTTCTTACTGGCAGAATGATTACATAGGGTAATCCGCTTTTGAACCAGGTTTGTTAGTGAAAAGTAATGTCAAACCGCTGTTTTTAACAGTAGGTGATTTTTTTATGCAAACTTAAATATTTTATATATCTGTTCTTAAGCTTACCCTTATAACTGTAATGTTCTATATAAGTATATACCCTGTAATGGTATTTATATTTTATTTATTAGCAATATTATCCAGGAGGAAGGAATGGCTAAGGAAAAATTTCAACGAACTAAACCGCATATAAATGTTGGTACTATTGGGCATGTTGACCATGGTAAGACTACTCTTACAGCGGCAATAAGTGCATATTGTTCATTCAAAAATGGTGACGGAAAGATCATGAGTTATGAAGATATCGATAACGCTCCAGAAGAGAGAGAAAGAGGTATTACAATTAACTCTAGACATATTGAGTATGAAACAGCTTCAAGACACTATGCTCACGTAGACTGTCCGGGACATGCTGACTATGTTAAGAATATGATCACAGGTGCTGCACAAATGGATGGAGCTATTTTATTGGTAGCAGCAGATTCAGGTCCTGAGCCTCAAACAAGAGAGCATATTCTTCTTGCAAGACAGGTTGGTGTTCCAAAGTTAATGGTTTTCTTAAATAAAATGGATTTAGCTGACCCTGAGTTAGTTGAGTTGGTTGAAATGGAAGTTATGGAGTTACTATCAGAGTATGGTTTTCCAGGTGATGAAACTCCAATTATTAAAGGTTCTGCGTTCCAGGCAATGTCTGCAATCGATGATACAGCTAAAACAGCATGTATTGAAGAGCTTTTAAATACAATGGATACATATTTCCCAATCCCAACAAGAGAGGTTGATAAGGACTTCTTAATGCCAATTGAGGATGTTTTCTCAATTTCTGGTCGAGGTACAGTTGTAACAGGAAGAATTGAAACAGGTGTTCTTCATGTTGGTGATGTTTGTGAAATCGTAGGTATTAGAGATACTCAAACAACTACATGTACAGGTGTTGAGATGTTTAATAAGCTTTTAGATGAGGGGCAAGCTGGGGATAACGTTGGTGCTCTTTTAAGAGGTATTGATAAAAATGCTGTACAAAGAGGTCAAGTTCTTTGTAAGCCAAAATCAATTTTACCACACACAAAATTCTCTGCAGCATTATATGTTTTAACAAAAGATGAGGGTGGTAGACACAATCCTTTCTTCTCAGGTTATAGACCTCAATTCTACTTTAGAACAACAGATATTACTGGTACAGTAACTCTTCCTGAAGATAAACAAATGGTTATGCCTGGTGATAACGTAACAATTACTGTTGAGTTAATTCATCCAATTGCGATGACACAAGGTTTAAGATTCTCTATCCGAGAGGGTGGTAGAACAGTTGCTTCTGGTCAAATATCAGAGATAATCGCATAGTAATCGAGGTAGGTCGAACCTGAGGGTTCGATCTAATGGGGGAATAATGGGAAAAGAAGGAAGAATTCGAGTTAGATTAAGAGGGTTTGATGTTCAGTTGCTGGATCAATCAGCAAAAGCAATTGTTCAATCAGTACAAAAACAGGGCGCAAAAGTTGCTGGACCTGTTCCTTTACCAACGAGAATTAGTAAGTATACAGTGCTTCGTTCTCCTTTTGTAAACAAAAAAGCTAGAGAACAATTTGAAATGAGAACGCATAAGCGTCTTATTGATATTTTAGAACCAACCTCTGCTGTTATGGATGCTTTAATGAAGCTGGAACTCCCTGCTGGAGTTGACGTAGACATCAAACAGTAAGTGCAGATAATAGGATAGGTATTAAATGATAAGTCTTATCGGCAAAAAAGTTGGAATGACACAGGTATTTAACGAAAAGGGTGAATTAGTGCCTGTAACAGTTGTTAAGTTTGAATCAAATGTTGTAGTAGGTCAAAGAGTTGCTGCAAAAGATGGTTATGAAGCAGTTGTTATCGGAACTATGGAGACAAAAGAGAGTAAAGTTTCCAAACCAGTTGCTGGTCAATTCAAAGAAGTGGCGCCTCAAAAACTAGTTATGGAGTTTAGAGGTTTTGAGAAAGAGTGTAAGGTGGGTGACTCATTTGGTGTTGAGTTGCTTGATGGTGTATCTTTTGTAGACGTAACTGGAACTTCTAAAGGTAAAGGTTATGCCGGTGTTATGAAGAAGCATAATTTTGGTGGTGGTCGAGCCACACATGGTTCTAAATTTCACAGGGAAAATGGTGGTACAGGAATGGCTACTACTCCAGGTCGAGTAATTAAAAATACTAAAATGGCCGGAAGAATGGGTAGTGACAAAATTACTGTTCAGAACCTAGAATTAGTTAGGGTTGATGCAGAGTTGCAGATTGCTTTAATTAAAGGTGCCGTTCCAGGAAAACGAGGTGGTCTCGTTGTCGTTAGAAACGCGAAGAAGAAGTAGGGGATATTATGGACAAGAAGGTATATTCAATAGAGGGTAAAGAGTTAAGAACTGTTACTCTTGATGATGCTGTTTTCGCTCGTGAAGTTAGCGAAGGTTCAATTTATCTTGCTATAAATAATGAGCTAGCTAACAGAAGAGTTGGAACTGCTTGTACACAGACAAGAAAAGATGTTACTGGTAGTACGGCAAAACCTTGGAAGCAAAAAGGTACAGGTAGAGCTCGAGCGGGAGATAAAAAATCACCAGTTTGGGTAGGTGGAGGTACAGCATTTGGACCAAAACCAAGAGATTATAGTTACTCTATGCCGCGAAAAGCTAAAAGATTGGCAATGATGTCAATATTAAGCTTAAAAGCTAAGACTGATCTAATTACTGTTGTCGAAGATTTTACTATTGAATCTGGTAAAACAAAAGATTTCGTAAAGGTAATTAGCAATTTTGTAGAGAAAGAGAGAACTGTTGTTATTCTTAAAGATGATGACGCAATGGTTAGAAGAGCAGGAAGAAACGTTCCAAATGTAAAATTTCTTGCTTATAATAGATTAAAAGCACATGAGCTTTTCTATGGAAAGAAGATTGTTGTTTTAGAAGGCGCAGTTGAAAAACTGAATGAATTCTACGGGAAATAAAAGGGATAAATGATGACAGTTGATCAAATACTTTTAGAACCGGTTATTACTGAGAAGTCTATCAGCTTAAGAGAGAATGAAAGTAAACAGTATACTTTTAAGGTTGATGCTAAAGCAAATAAGATACAGATAAAAGAAGCTGTAAGTAAGTTGTTTTCAGTAACTGCTACTGATTGTAATATAGTTAATGTAAAGAGAAAACAGAAGGCTAACCTTCCTGTTTCTAGAGCAAGCTACAAACGTGGTCATGGTTATTCGTCGTCTTGGAAAAAAGCTATTGTAACACTAGCTAAAGGCGATAAGATTGACATGTTTGAAGGCGCATAGATCAAAGGTTTAGGAGGAATTCTGTGGGAATTAAAACTTATAGTCCTAGAACACCTGGTCTTAGATTAAGACAAAGTTTAACAACTGAAGGTTTATCAAAAGAGAAACCTTTAAAGGCACTAACAAAAGGTCATGCTAGCAAAGCTGGTAGAGGTGCTGATGGAAGTATTAGTGTTAGACGACGTGGTGGTGGACATAAACGGAAGTTAAGAGCAATAGATTTTAAACGAAATAAGTATGGAGTACCAGGTACTGTTAAAGCTATCGAGTATGATCCAAACAGAAGTGCAAATCTTGCTTTAATTTATTATGCCGATGGTGATAAACGATATATTGTTGCACCAAAAGGTTTAGAAGTAGGCGCAACAATTGTAAGTGGACCTGATGCACCAATTGCACTTGGTAACGCACTACCTTTAGAGTTAATACCTGTTGGTAGATTAGTTCATAATATTGAATTACAACTAGGTAAAGGAGCTCAATTAGTAAGATCTGCAGGTGCTGGTGCACAGCTTGCTGCTAAAGAGGGAGATTACGTAACTGTTAAACTTCCTTCAGGTGAGATGAGATTAGTTTTCGGAAAATGTATGGCTACATTGGGCGAAGTTGGTAATCAAGATCACATGAACATCAAGCTTGGTAAAGCTGGTAGATCAAGATGGCTAGGGAATAGACCAAAAGTTAGGGGTGTTGTAATGAACCCTGTTGATCACCCTCATGGTGGTGGTGAAGGTAAAACTTCTGGTGGTAGACATCCTGTTTCTCCTTGGGGACAACCTACAAAAGGTTTCAAAACAAGAAAGAAACATAACAAAACTGACAAATTCATTGTCAAACGAAGAAAATAGGAGTAAAGCGTGTCAAGATCAATTAAAAAGGGTCCATTTGTCGCTAAAAGCCTTTATAAGAAAGTTGAAGCTGCAAAAGCTGGCGATAAAAAGATGATCAAGACTTTTTCTAGAACATCTACTATTGTTCCTGATATGGTTGGTTTAACTGTATCTGTTTACAATGGTAAAACTTGGGTTCCTGTGTATGTTACTGAGAATCTTGTTGGACACAAATTCGGTGAATTTGCCCCTACGAGAGTATACAAAGGTCACGCTGGATCTGACAAGAAGTCTAAGAAATAGGTTGGGTATAAATGGAAGCAAAAAAAGGTTATAGCGCCAAAGCTAAAGGTTTACCAATGTCTCCTTTTAAGATACGACCTGTGGCTGATTTAGTAAGAGGTAAATCTTATGTTGAATCAGTTGCAGTATTAGAAGCATTGCCAAATAAAAGTGCAAAACTTCTAAAGAAAGTACTTCAATCAGCTGGTGCAAATGCAATGTTTCAAAACAGTCAGCTAGATGAAGAAATGTTGTATATTAAAGAGCTACTTGTTGATGCAGGTCCAAGTCAAAAAAGAATCTGGGCTAGATCAAGAGGTAGAGCTGATAGATTAATTAAAAGATCCTCTCACATCTCTATTGTGTTGGATGAAAAAAAGTTGCAGGGGAATAAGTAGATGGGACAAAAAGTACATCCTTACGGACTAAGACTTGGTATCAATAAAACATGGAAGTCAAAGTGGTATGTAGATCCAAAAGAGTATGCAAACACTTTACATGAAGATTTACAAATCAGACAAGCTGTATTAAATAGTAGCGAAGGGAAGAGTGCTGAAGTATCAGATGTTGAGATAATCAGACAGCCACAAAGAGTTACTATTATGATATCTACAGCAAAGCCTGGAGTAATTATTGGTTCTAAAGGTGCTAATATTGAAAAAATGGGTAGCGATCTTCAGAAATTTACTGACAAAAAGATTCAAATAAAAATCAAGGAAGTAAAAAAACCTGAAATTGATGCTCAAATTATTGCAATAAATGTTGCAAAACAACTTAAAGGAAGAGCTGCATTCAGAAGAGTCTTAAAAATGGCTATGCAAAGTGCAATGAGATCTGGCGCTCAGGGGATTAAAATTAAACTTTCTGGTCGTCTAGGTGGAGCTGAAATGGCTCGAACGCAGCTGGTAAAAGAAGGTAGAACTCCGCTTCATACTTTAAGAGCTAATATCGATTACGGATTCTCAAGAGCCGAAACTACTTATGGTGCCATTGGTGTTAAAGTATGGGTTTTTAATGGTGAAGTTTATGGTAATGAGCAAAAAGAAGACGCTGGACTTTTAGTTAAGAAACAGCGGGAAAGCCGACCTTCAAGGAGCAAGTAACGTGTTAAGTCCTAAACGAGTTAAACATAGAAAGGTACATAGAGGTAGAGCAATACCAACAGGTTCAGCAACTAAAGGGAATAAAATTTCATTTGGTGAAATTGGATTGGTATCTACTGAAAACGAATGGATTACAAGTCGGCAGATTGAAGCTGCCAGGATAGCATCAACAAGATATTGTAAAAGAGAGGGAAAGGTTTTTATTAGAATTTTCCCACATATTCCTTATACAAAAAAGCCAGCAGAGACTAGACAAGGTAAAGGTAAAGGATCTGTTGAAAAATGGGTTGCGGCTGTTAAAAACGGAACTGTAATGTTCGAAATTGGTGGTGTTGATATTAACATTGCAAGAAGAGCATTAGAGCTTGCAGCAGGTAAACTTCCTGTTAAGTGCAAGATTGTTGAGAGAAGGAATCTGGGGTAGGATATGAAAAAAAATACTAACCTTACTTTAGAAGAGTGTCTTGCTAAGAAAGAAGAGCTTAATAAAGAGTTACAAGACTTAAGATTCAATATGGTTTTAGGTCATGTAGAAAATCCAGTAGCAAAGAGAAATATCAAGAGAAATATAGCTCGAATGAACACTGTGATTCGTGAAATTGAACTAAGTATCAGAAAGGCTTAGGAGATAGACTGTGGAAAAAAAATCAAATAAAAAACTTTTTACAGGTATCGTAGAAAGTAATAAAATGGAAAAAACAATTGTAGTTAGAGTAACAACTAAAGTTTTACATCCACTTTATAAGAAATATGTAACAAGTAGTAAAAAATACATGGCTCACGATGAAAACAGTGAAGCTGGTATTGGTGATACTGTTAGAATTATTGAGTCTAGACCAATGAGTAAAAGAAAAAAATGGACTATGACTGAAATAGTTGAAAAAGCTAGGTAGAGGTTAATTATGATTCAAATGCAAACTTACCTTAACGTTGCTGATAACAGTGGTGGAAAAAAGGTAATGTGTATTAAAGTTTTAGGTGGTTCTCATAGAATGTTTGCTACCGTTGGTGACATTATCGTTGTTGCAGTTAAAGATGCTATACCTAATACTGGAATAAAGAAAGGTGACGTAAAAAAAGCTGTAATTGTTAGAACAAAAAAAGAAATTAGAAGAGTTGATGGTTCTTATATCAGATTCGATGATAATGCTTGTGTAATTTTAAACGATGGTTTAGAGCCAGTTGGTAAACGTATTTTTGGACCTGTAGCAAGGGAGCTAAGAGAAGTTGGTCAAATGAAGATTGTTTCTTTAGCACCAGAGGTACTTTAGGGGGACTTATGGCTGTAAAATATAAGATTAAAAAGGGAGACTTGGTACAAGTAATGGCTGGTAAGGATTTTAACAAAAAAAATCCAAAAACCGGTAAAGTATTAAAAGTTGACCAGGAAAAAGGCCGAGTAATAGTTGAGGGAATCAACATAGTTAAAAAAACTGTGAAGGGTAATCCTCAGACTGGAGAAAAAGGTTCTATAGTTGAGGTTGAAGCATCTTTAGCAATATCTAATGTTAAGGTTGTTTGTCCTAAATGTGGACCTGTACGAGTTGGTATTAAAGTTGATGCTGACGAAAAAACTCGTGTTTGTAAGAAGTGTGGGGAAAAACTGTAATGGCATATGTACCTAAATTAAAAGCTGAATACAAAAATAGAATTGCTGATGCAATGAATAAGGAATTTTCATATAAATCAGTAATGCAAATTCCTAAGCTTGAAAAGATTGTAGTAAGTGCTGGTGTTGGTGAAGCTATTAATAATAAAAAATTATTAGACTCTTTAGTAGAAGAGATGGCTTTAATAACTGGACAAAAACCAGTTAGAACAGCTGCTAGAAAATCTATTGCAGGTTTTAAACTAAGAGCAGGACAGTTAATTGGTGCTAAAGTAACTCTACGTGGTGATAGAATGTATGAGTTTATGGAAAGATTAATTTCTGTGGCTATTCCTCGTGAAAAAGACTTTAAAGGTGTTTCTGATAAAGCTTTTGACGGACAAGGAAACTACTCATTAGGTATTAAGGAACAAATTATATTTCCTGAAATAGAGTACGATAAGATCGAAAAAGTTAGTGGAATGAATATTGCTTTTGTTACATCTGCAAAGACAAACGAAGAAGCAAAGTCTTTATTGACGCATTTCGGAATGCCTTTCAAGAAATAGGAGATTATTAGATGGCTAAAAAATCATTGATTGTTAAAGCTCAGAGAACTCCTAAGTTCAAAACACGTGGTTACAATAGATGTAGAGTGTGTGGAAGACCTAGAGGGTACATGAGAAAGTTTCAAATGTGCAGAATTTGTTTTAGAATGTTAGCTAGTGAAGGTATGATTCCTGGTGTAACTAAGGCTAGTTGGTAGGAGTAAATATGAGTGTTTCAGATCCAGTAGCGGATATGCTAACAATAATAAGAAATGCCAGCTTAGCTGAGTTCGAAAAAGCAGATATTCGAACATCAAAGCTTAAGTTGGAAATTATTAAGATATTAAAGAATGAAGGTTATATCAAAAACTTTAAAAAAGTTATGGTTAATGATAAACCTGTAATTCGAGTATTTTTAAAGTATGATGATAAACAAAAATCAGTTATCAACGGTATTAAGAGTGTTTCTACACCTGGTAGACGAGTTTATTCAGGTTATAAAGAGATGCCAAGAGTACTAAATGGTTTTGGAACTGTTATTGTTTCATCCTCTAACGGTGTTATTACTGGTAAAAAAGCAGTACAACAGAACGTTGGTGGAGAGATCATCTGTAAAGTTTGGTAGGAGGAGTTAGAGATGTCTAGAATTGGTAGAAAACCAGTAGCTGTTCCTAAAGGTGTTACAATTACAGCACAGAATGAACTTTTAACAGTTAAAGGTCCAAAAGGTGAATTAACTCAGGATTATTCCTCTTTAGTAAGTTTTGATATTAAAGATAATGAGGTAATAGTTGATAGAGCTAATGATTCTAAACCAGCTAAGTCTTTTCATGGACTATATAGAAACCTGTTAAATAACATGGTTATTGGTGTATCAGAAGGTTTCAAGAAAACTCTTGAGATTAATGGTGTTGGTTATAGAGCTGAAGCTAAAGGAAACAGTATAGTTTTCAGTTTAGGTTATTCAACTCAAATTGAATATGTAATTCCAAAAGATGTTTCAGTTGTATGTGTTAAAAATACAGTTGTAGAAGTTTCTGGAATTGATAAAGCTAAAGTTGGACAAGCTGCAGCTGAGATTAGAAGTTTAAGAGCTCCTGAACCATATAAAGGTAAAGGTATTAAATACTCTAATGAATTTATTCAACGAAAAGTTGGTAAGACTGGTGTTAAGTAGGTAGCGCGTAATGAAGAGAATAGAAGAAAAGAACAAAAGAAGAGTTCAGAGAAAAAATCATATTCGAAAGACTTTAAGCGGTACTGCATCTAAACCAAGATTGTCTGTTTTTAGAAGTAATAAAAACTTAAATCTTCAAGTTATTGATGATGTCGCTGGTCATACTCTTGTATCTGTTACTACTTTAGAAGCAGAGTTAAAGGGTACAAAACCAAACATTGAAGGCGGAGCAAAGCTTGGTCAAATTGTTGGTCAAAGATTAAAAGCTGCCAACATTGATACAATTGTTTTTGATAGAAATGGATATAAATATCACGGTGTGGTTAAAGCAATTGCTGAGGCTGCAAGAGAAGCCGGAATTAAGTTCTAAAGGAGATTCTTGTGAGAAGAGATTCAAAACGAAATGTTGAAAAAGAATTTACCGAAAAGCTAATTCGGTTAAATCGAGTATCAAAAGTAGTAAAGGGTGGTCGAAGATTTTCTTTCTCTGCACTTATGGTAGTTGGTGATGGTAAAGGTCGAGTTGGTTACGGTTTTGGTAAAGCAAATGACGTTACAGAAGCTATCAGAAAAAGTGTTGTTGATGCAAAGAAAAGCTTGATTGATATACCTTTAAAAGGTGATACAATTCCACACCAGGTATTAGGTAAATTCAAAAGTGCATCCGTACTAATGAAACCTGCTACTCCTGGTACAGGAATTATTGCTGGTGGACCGGTTAGAGCTGTTATGGAGTGTGCAGGTATTAAAGATGTACTTGCTAAATCTCTTGGTTCTAAAAACTCATTGAATATTGAAAAAGCAGTATTCGATGGACTAATGAATCTATTAAATGCAAAAGAAGTTGCAGATGCTAGAGGAAAGTCTATTAACGAGTTGTGGGGTTAAGATGTCTGAAAGAGTTAGAGGTAAAAGATATTTACCAAAATCGAATACAAAAATGGAAACTTCAGAAGTAAAAAAACAAGAAGCTCTGTTTGCGTTACTTAAGGATTTAGGTTCAAGAAAGGCTGATTCTGCAAAGATTAAAGTAACACTGGTAAGAAGTACTATCGGTAGAAAACCGAATCAGATTAAGACCGTAAAAGCTCTGGGTTTAAGAAAATTAAATTCTGTAGTTGAAAAAGATGTAAACCCTGCTATACTAGGTATGGTTAATACGGTTTCACATCTTGTAGAGGTTGAGGAGATCAGCTGATATGAGTGATTTTAACTTAAAAGCACCAAAAGGTGCTAATAAAAATAAGAAAATGCTTGGTAGAGGGCGTGGTACAGGTCTAGGTAAAACTGGTGGACGTGGTAACAACGGTCAAAACTCAAGAAGTGGTGGAGGAACAAAGATCGGTTTTGAAGGTGGGCAAATGCCACTTTTCAGAAGAATCGCTTCTAGAGGTTTCTCAAATCACCCTTTTAAAACTGAGTATCAGGCAGTTAATTTAGATCAGCTAGAAGATAGATTTAACGATGGTGACAAAGTTAATTTAGATACTCTGGCTGCAAATGGTCTAATTAAGAAATCTGAGAAACTTGTTAAGATTCTCGCTGCTGGTGAAATTACTAAGAAATTAGAGATCGAATCAGTAAAAATTTCGGCTAGTGCTAAAGAAAAAATAGAAAAAGCTGGCGGAAAAGTTTTATAAAAAACTATTTGAACAGGAATGATTATGGCTGGAAATCCACTAGTTGACATGTTCAGAGTTAAGGATCTTCGTAAGAGGATCCTTTATACTCTTGGAATATTGTTAGTTTATCGACTTGGTTCTGTATTACCAATCCCCGGGATTGATGTACATGCATTAAAAACTTATTTTGAGCAACAAGCAAGTACAGGTGATAGTTTAGGTATTGTTGAATATTTAAACTTTTTTGCCGGTGGTGCTTTTAAACAGAGTTCAATCTTCATGTTAGGTGTTATGCCTTACATTACTATGTCTATTGTGATGCAATTATTACTAATTGTATTTCCTTCCCTGAAGAAAATTCAGGAAGAAGAGGGTGGTAGAAAGAAGATAACTAAAATTAATAGATATGGAACTGTTGGTTTATGCTTAATTCAAGGTTTTGCATCAATAACTTGGATTAAAAGTATTGATGTTATAAATAGTTCCTTTTCAACAGGAATGTTTTATGTTGTAGCATTAATAACAATTACTTCCGGAACTATGTTTGTACTATGGATGGGTGAGCAGATCACTCAGAAAGGTGTAGGTAATGGTGTTTCATTAATTATCTTCTCAGGTATTGTTTCAAAAATGCCTAATGCTTTCTCTCTTTTAATAAGCGAAGTTAAAGCGGATAAATTGAACCCAATATTTATACTAATCACTGTTATGTTATTTGTTATAATTATTATTGCAGTTATTTATGAGCAGCAGGGGCAGAGAAGAATACCTATAAATTATGCAAAAAGGGCAGGTGCAAATACCTATATCCCTTTTAAGATTAATCCATCAGGTGTTATTCCAGTAATTTTTGCTTCATCAATTACAGCAATTATTCCACAATTAGCTAAGATGTTAGGTAATAAAAGTGCAGGTTGGGCAAAATTTGCAGAGATTTTTGCGCCTCACACATTTCCTTATTTGATTGTATTAACACTTTTAATTGTATTTTTTGCATATTTTTATACTCAGGTTACTGTTAACCCTCTTGAAATTGCTAAAAATATAAGAGAAAATGGTGGTTCAATACCTGGTATTAGATCAGAAAATATGGAGTCCCACTTAACTAGGATCCTCAACAGAATCCTACTTCCTGGTTCTTTGTTTCTGGCACTTATTGCTCTAATACCATCATTGATTATAATTTTGTTTCAATTCCCGCAACAAGTCGCGTATCTAATGGGTGGAACATCATTGTTAATTATGGTAGGTGTTGATCTTGATACAATGAGTCAGATTGAAGGTCATTTAAAAATGCACCATCATGATGGGCTTGTAAAAAAAGGTAAGCTTAGATCAAGCAAACTTTAGAGGGACGAATATAATGAAAGTTAGAGTTAGTGTTAAACCAATGTGCGATAAATGTAAAATTATCAAGCGAAATGGTATAGTTAGGGTTATATGTAGTGTTAGCCCTAAGCATAAACAGAGACAAGGATAGGAGGAAGAATGGCTCGTATAGCTGGTATTGATTTACCTAATAAACACTTATCTATTGCTCTTACATATATCTATGGTATAGGTCGAACTACAGCAAAAGAAATTTGTGATAAAGCTGGATTAGCTCACGATGTAAGAACAGAAGAACTTTCTCAAGATGATTTAGGTAAAATTAAAGATGTTATTGAGAATGAATATACTGTTGAAGGTAGATTGAGATCTGAAGTTTCATTAAATATTAAACGTTTAATGGATATCGGATGTTATAGAGGTCTTCGACATAGAAGAAAGCTTCCTGTTCGTGGTCAAAGAACTAAGACTAATGCCCGAACTCGAAAGGGTAAAGCTAAAACAGTTGCTCGAAAGAAAAAGTAGTAGCGGAGGATATTTAGTTGGCTAAGGTAAAGAAAAGAAAAGATAAAAAAACGGTATATGAAGGAAAGGTTTTTGTACAAGCTACTTTCAATAATACTATTGTTACTGTAACAGACTTAAAAGGTAATGCTCTTTCATGGAGTAGTGCTGGTGCTTTAGGTTTTAAAGGTGCAAAGAAATCAACTCCATATGCTGCTCAAACAACAGCTGAAACTGCGGTTTCAAAAGCTTTAGATATGGGTCTTAAAGATGTTCATGTATACGTTAAGGGACCTGGTGTTGGTAGAGAGTCTGCTATTAGATCTTTAGGTGCACTTGGGTTAAGAGTTAAAACAATTACTGATATTACTCCAATTCCTCATAATGGTTGTAGACCTAAAAAGGCACGGAGAGTGTAATTTGGAAGTACTGCTGTAATGCAGTACTTTTTTAACGCATGTACGCATGTGTTGAAGGCTTAGCACAGTTTATTCTAAAGAAGGAGAATGTATGGCTAGAAAATCATTACTAAAGGGTTTAAAAAAACCAAAAGGTATATCATTTGAACATTCAGAAACAACTCCTAATTACGGTAAGTTCGCAGCTTATCCGTTTGAAAGGGGATATGGTGCAACTCTAGGAAATACTTTAAGAAGAGTTCTTCTTTCCTCAATACAGGGACATGCGGTTACATCAGTACGTATAACCAGTTTTGACAAAGAGGGTACATCAAAAGTTATTTCTAGTGAGTTTGAATCAATTCCACATGTAGTAGAAGAGACACCAATTTTTTTAGCTAATTTAAAAAGATTGCAGTTGTCACTTCCTGAAGATGTTGAGCAAACAACAATTTTAGTAGAGTTTTCAGGAGAGGGTCAGTTAACTGGTGCTCAACTTGAAAAAGATGGTGTAGAAGTTTATAACAAAGATTTAGTTCTTTGTAATACAATGCCTGAAGCTAATTTCGAAGTAGAAATACAGATCGAATTAGGTAGAGGTTATGTTCCATCTGAGTTAAATGAAAAATATATTGATATTTCTGGTACAATTCCATTAGATTCAGATTTTTCACCTATTAGAAAAGTTAAATACAACATTGAAAATACTAGAGTTGGTGATAGATCAGACTTTGATAAATTAGTTTTTGAGTTATGGACAGATGGATCGATTAGACCTGAAGATGCTATTGCAGAAGCAGCAAAAATTATAAAAGATCAGTTTACTGTATTTATTAATTTTGATGAGAATAGTATTGCAGGTGAAGAGTCTAGAGATGAAGAACAGGAAAGAATTAATGAATTATTAGCTACACCTGTTGAAGAACTTGAACTATCTGTAAGATCAAGCAATTGTCTAAAAAATGCTCAAATTAAAACAATTGGGGAGCTAACTCAGAAAACTGAGGATGAAATAGCAAAGACAAGAAACTTTGGTAAAAAGTCTCTATTAGAAATTAAAGATAAGCTAAAAGATTGGAATTTAGGACTTGGAATGACAGATTACAGTGTCCTTAAAAATACAATCAAGCTTGAAAAGAATAAGGAAGAGTAGTTATGAGCAATAGAGTAGGATTTAAAAGATTAGGTAGAAAATCTAGTCATAGAAAAGCTCTACATAGAAATATGGTGACTTCATTATTTAAGCATGAGAGAATTACTACAACAAAAGCTAAAGCAGGAGAAATAAAAAGAACTGCAGAAAAGCTTATAACAAGAGCAAAAGTTGATTCTGTACACAACAGAAGAATTGTAGCTAAAGTTATGTGGGATAAGGCTATATTAAACAAACTTTTTGTTGATATTGCACCTCTTTTTGCTGAAAGACAAGGTGGTTATACCAGAACTTTAAAGTTGGGTCAACGAGAAGGTGATGCATCTGAAATGGTAATCATTGAACTTGTTGAGAAAACAGCAGAAAAAAATGCTGAGTAATAGCTTAACATTATAGTAAATTTGTCGATAATAGAAGGAGATACGTATGTATCTCCTTTTTTTTTACTCTGGAGAAATTATTTAAATGAAGTCGATAACTAAGTTTTCTATAAGTTTAACATTATCTTTGTTGTTATTTACTGCATTTGTATATTTTTCTTTTACTACTGGATTTAACTATATAGAAACGAATTTCTATAGTAAGAAAATCAGTTCAGAGATACTTATTTCATTACAGAAATCAATTGGAATTCTTGATGAACTTCATAAAGAAAACTTCGAAATACTTGAATCTGTTCAAAAAGATGATTTTATAACAACAATTTTTAATTCAACCTATTCAACAAATGAGATAATAAGTAGAGATAAAATATTCAAGGAACTCGATAAGAAACTTCCAGGTTTTGATTCTGTTAGAGTTATTACTTTGGATGGAAAAAGAATTCAGTTTAGTACAATAAGTACAGATATTAGAAGTCAAAATGAAGAAAAACGTAATTATCAAAATTTAAATCAGGTAGAATCTGAGGATTTTTTTAATAAGGTTGAACTAAAAGATAGTAAAGACAGAAAAATTATATATTTACAGAATACTAACCAATATTTATATGTTCTTCCTTTTATCGATAAATATGATCAATTTAAAGGTCTATCTCTATATTATGTTAGCAACAGTGGTTACAGATATAAACTCTCTCAAAATGGTTTTATATCATCAACTGAGGAAGCTTTTGTTTTAGACTCTGGTGGTGTATTATTTAATTTAACAAGAAATCAGTTTGATCTTTTAGAAAAAGATGTAAACAATTTATGGAGTAAACAATCTCCACTTAAAGAAGTTTATATAAGCCAAGGTGATACAGATTCATATCTTTTATTTACTGAAACATTGGAAGGTGTTGGATCTGTTGGACGTATAGTTAGAGCTTCAGATTTACTTCTGACAAAATATATGAAAATTCTTCTTTTCGTAACTTTCTTTGTAATAATTTTGTTTATTAATTTTCTTATTCTTAATATAAAACAAGATAAAAATGTTATTTTACAAAATAGAATAAAAAGATTTCAAATAAAATTCTTACATGATTATGTAGAGAATAAAAGAAATCTTGACTGGGCACATTGGCAAGCCGAAATTAAAGCAAGAAAAAAACAGGTTCATAGTGAATTAATAAAAAACTTAGGAGCATATGGTAAAAAAAATAAGGATGAAGTAGACAAATTAATTAACTCTGGGTGGGATGATATTATCGATGTAATATCATCAAAAATACCTAAAGAAATTGAAGAATCTGTAAAAATAGATGCTGATCAGATAGAAGAAATCCTTGAAAGAGTTTTGGCAAAAGGTGTTAAGGTCAAAGGTTTTGATTCAGGGCTTTCAATACCTACTGTAGGTGTTGCAAATACATCTAAAAAGAAGAAAAAATCAGCTGATGATTTCTCTGACATGAAGCCAATTCAAGTTGAAGAAGTCGAAGATTTAGATGATGTTGAAGAACTTGATGATTTTTCCGGAATGAAACCTATCGAAGTTGAAGAGCTTGAAGATCAAGCCGACGATGAGGAAGGTTTAGATGAAGTTGAAGAATTAGAGGATGTGGAAGAATTTGATGACTTTTCCGGAATGAAACCTATTGATGTTGAGGATGTTGAAGAACAACCCGACGATGAGGAAGGTTTGGAAGAACTCGAAGAGCTAGATGAAGTCGAGGAGCTAGATGAAGTCGAGGATCAAACCGACGATGAGGAAGGTTTGGAGGAGCTCGAAGAGCTAGATGAAATCGAAGATCAAACCGTCGATGAGGAAGGTTTGGAAGAACTCGAAGAGTTAGATGAAGTCGAGGAGCTAGATGAAGTCGAGGAGCTAGATGAAGTCGAGGATCAAACCGACGATGAAGAAGGTTTGAATGAAATCGAGGAGCTAGAGGACATCGAGGAGCTTGATGAAATCGAAGATCAAACCGACGATGAAGAAGGTTTGAATGAAATCGAGGAGCTAGAGGACGTCGAAGAGCTAGATGAAGTCGAAGATCAAACCGATGATGAAGAAGGTTTGGAAGAACTTCAAGAAGCCTCAGATATCTATATGTTTGATTCTCCTGAAGATTTAGACAAAAGAACCCGTGATTTAATTGCTATGAATTCCCAAACTGAAAGTTTGGAAACTATAAGCTTTAAACATCTGATAAACGAGCCTAATTCTGGCGATGATTCAGAAAGTGAATTGTCAGAACTCTTGGATGACATAACTGATGGAAACAGTTCTAATGAATATCATGACAGTATAGTTACAGTTAACGATTTTGACTTACAACTTTACTCCGAGAATGAAGAAGATGAGTATATTGAAGAGAAAAATTATTTTGGTGATTATGGACTAAATTTTGACAAATATTTGGAGCAATTCCCAGATTCAAGTGCAAAATTATTTAAAGGGATTTTAAAAATAACTAAAGAATTTAACACACATGCTGCAGCCATTATCGAAAATAACGAAATTATTGTTAATTTAGCAGTTGAATTAGACGTTGTTCAAAACGTTAAATTATTAATGACAGAGGGGAAATTAGGTGACAAACTGTCTCGAAGTGAGATAGTAATTTTAAGAAAAAGTAGTAATAGATTACATGATAATATTTTTAATACAAAAGAAAGTTTTGCTGAAGTAGTAATTATTCCAATAAAATACAGGCAAATTAATTCATTTCTTATATTATTCTATAATGATAATAATAATGATATAATTGGTTTAATGGAAAAAATATTTGCTGATAAGAGGTAATCATGATATACCATTTAATAAAAAAAGAGAGCTGGGATTCAGTTAAAAAAAGTGATACTTATTTACCTAATTCACTTGAAAGAGAGGGGTATATTCATTGTTCCTTTGAGAATCAGGTTGTAAAAGTTGCAGATACAATCTACAAGGGGCAAAATGATATTATGCTTATTTCTATAGATGAAAAAAAACTTGGAGATTTAGTTAGATATGAAAATTTATTTAATTTAAATGAAGAGTATCCACATGTATATGGACCAATTCCACTAAAAGCAGTAGTTCATGTGCAGAAATTAGTTGCCGGGGAAGATGGCTGTTTTTTAAAACCCGAATTTGATCCTTTAGTATATCTAAAAGTAAAGGAAAAAGAGTGGACTTAATCCTTCACTTTTTTAATATATTACATTAAGAATTTTAAAATCTCTTCCACAAGATTTCCAGAATTTTTAGCAGCAACAGTTAGAAATTCTTGAAATGACTGTTTTGATTCTTTACCTGGAACATCTGATATTGATCGAATTATCAGAAATGGGATATTTGACATATGGCATACCTGGGCAATTGATGCAGCCTCCATCTCTGTTGCCTTCATTGGCGGTAGTTTCGATTTTATTCTGTCAACATCATCTTCATCATGTATGAAGGAGTCTCCACTAATTATTAGACCATCGGTTATATGCATTCCAGATATATTTTTTGCTGCAGAAACAGCTAAATCTACTAATTTTTTATCAGGTAGAAAACTGGCAGGCATTCTTGGAACTTGACCATACTCATAACCAAAAAGAGTAACATCAACGTCGTGATAACGAACTTCATTGGATATAACTACATCCCCTACATTCAGCTCTGATGATAATCCTCCAGCGCTTCCTGTATTTATTATTAAATCCGGGGAAAATTGGTCAATTAATAGGGTTGTTCCAACAGCCGCAGCAACTTTTCCAATACCACATAGTAGAAGTACAACATCCTTTTTATGCAATTCTCCATGATAGAGAGTAATTCCACACTTATTAACACTTTTAACATCAGTCATTTTACCAAGAAGAACTTTTACCTCTTCCTCCATTGCTCCAATTATACCTATACGCATAACTAACCCCTTTTTTCAATTATTGTTATTTTCTTTCCTAGATCACTGAAGTTTCCATTTATATACTTTACAAAAAATACTTGTATATTTTCAAACAGGTAATCCAGCTCTGCTTCTTCATCTTTTGAAAATCTTTGGAGAACATAGGATGCCACACTACCATTTAATGGTCTTGAAATACCTATTGATAATCTGTTAAATTGGGGACTTCCTAGAGCTGAATTGATGGATTTTAAGCCATTGTGTCCTCCCAGACCTCCTCCTTCCCTTATTTTTATTGTACCAAACTCAAGTTCAAGATCATCATGAATTACTAATATTTCACTGATTTGTAGTTTAAAAAATTGCATTGCTTTTATAACAGACTCACCTGACAAATTCATAAATGTCTGAGGTAGAAGATAGATAATATCATTCTTTCTGTAATAAATAGCTTTAAATTTATTCTGAATAGATTCCTTATTATTGAGAGACTTTTCAAACATCCATCCAGCATTATGACGAGTTTTTTCGTATTGATTCCCGGGATTTCCGAGAAAAACTATCATTTTTATCATTACTAAACCTCTAATTCAACTATAGAGCAAATTGAGTAAAATGAATATAATGACCTAAAATAAAAAGAGAGGAACTGGATGGAAGAAAGAATTCCGACTTCGGTACTAAGTATAATATCGGCTACTCAGGAAGAGGGAGAGAAGCTAACTACTCTTACGTGCAGAATGACTGGAGAATTTAAACCATTTACTGATGTAAGTATATTCCCTGCTGAGAAGAAATTCCAAATACGTGATATTATTCATTTAGAAAAAGATACATATAAAATTAAGGTTAAGGGTATTGCTTTTAAGGATTGTAAACCATTCTCAATAATTACACCCTTAAATTTAAAAGTTAAATATAGTGTAAAAGGTTGCTTTGTTTCCAAAGAGTTTCGAGATAAAGATCTAATAGCAGGAAATTATTATATCACTGGAGGGGTCTTTGATGGTTACAGAATGTTTAACAAAGATAAATTCAGTGCAAAAGTAAGAAAAACAGGTGTTACATATTCAGTAGAATTCCCTTTTAAAGCACCTCTTGTTCCAGGGGCTACTTATATATTTGAAAATAATAAGGGGGAAGAGAGTGAAATGACTCTCCTTTATCCTGGTGATTTAAGTAAAAAAAGTATTGGTATAATTAATTCTAGACTTGAAAAATTTAGATCAAGACCAAGTATTAAAGGTGTTTATTCTATTATTCTCAGAACAGATTTATATGTAGATTTGCCTTTTTACCTAGAAAATGAGGATTTTGAAGGCTCAATAAAGATAGGTTCTAAAAGGATTATGGAGAGAGAATATAACTCTGTAAGAAATAAAATATTAAAACAGAGTAAAGCTTCCGGGGGAGTTCTTTTACAGAGTGTTAAAAAGAGCTGTGATGTTAAACCTGCTTTTTTCTACACAGTTTTAGAAGAGTTGTTTAATGAGAATTTACTCTTTCAAGATAGTGATTATCTTGTTTTTAATTCTGAAGATAGGGAAAATTATTTATCTCCCCTAACCAAAATATGTTATAAACAGATTGTTGAATCTAAAGATTCAGGCTACAGCCGACGTGAAGTTAAAGATAGAGGTATGATAAACTGCTTTTATGAGTTAGAAAGAATGAGAATAGTCAGAGTTCTTGATGATGATCTCTACTATAGTCTGGACTCCTATAAGGTATTACTTGATAAAGTTTTTGATTCAAAAAAAATAGGTGAATTTTTAACAATATCTGAAATTAGAGATAAAACAGGTTTATCCAGAAGATTTGTTATATCCCTATTAAATAAACTTGAACATGATGGATTTATAGAACGGAGTGAGGATGATGAAAGAGTTGTTGTTAAGATTCCTTAGCATAGTGTCATTTTTATTAGTTTTATCATGTTCAGTTAATCCTCCAATCATTAATGATATAGACTGGGATATTTCAGTTATAAAAGATAATAACACAAGAAGTGTATATGAAAATCTGACAGTTTTTGTAAATTATTATGATGAAGATGGTGATGATGATTTAGAGAGTCTATTTTTAATTATGGATAAAAGTAATATTTATTGGGAGTTATCAGAAAGTAATTGGGATGTAAAACGTATAAATAACAATAAATGGATTGGAGCTTACAATCTGATATTTCCCAGAAGAGATAATATTCCAAGGGAACCATTAAGAGTTCATTTACGTGATTTGGCTGGAGAAAGTGTTGAAGAAACTATATATATAACTAAAAAGAAATTAAATTTGAAAGAGATAAAATTTCCCGAGATCAAGTATGAAAATAGCCTTGTTTGGCTTATTGGCTACGATGAGGGAGAGATTTATCTTGTATCTGATGGAATAGTTGTAGCTGAAGCAAGATTAGGTAAGGGGCGAACACCATTTAATGATCTTTTTAAACAAAACGCTGAAAGTTTTGGTAGTAATCTGGAATTCTATGTTTCTGTTTTAACTGGGGACCTGACTATAAAATCAGGTCCATGGTATTAATCCCTAAGACTTTTTATTGATATTTTTATTTTACCCCAAAGTTTTTGAAATAAATTCTTTCCATATTTATCAGAGTACTCTTTGGTTGCCTGATCAAGTGGGAAATCCTGACCATATTTATCTTTTAAGTCATGCCAGTGTTTTACAATCCAGATGTATAAATCAGCCTCTGTTCTATTAGTAAATCTGGCTACAAGACTATCTTCTCTAACGGTTGTAATAATTGGTAAATATAAATTATCATACCATGATTTTGCAGCATCACCAAAACTAATCTCTTCATCAATCCCTTGATTTATAAAATACTTATGGCCAAGAATATGGTTTAACATTTCATGATAACGACCAGGAGCTGTAAAGTATATCTGAGACATATCAATATATTTATCAATTTTAGTTTCACTTAAAATATGATTTCTTTCATACTCTATAACCTTTTCTTCAAGTTCTTTACGAGTCATACCCTTTGTAAAAGGTATTTCTGAATTTAGTTCGACAACTTCTGCATCAATTGCATATACTTTTTGCATTTTTGCAACAGACACCCTATGATTTCCATCTCTAACAAAATAAACATCACCAATTTTATATAATTTTATTGGTGGTAGTATTACATCAGTTATATGGGCTTTATCAATACTAACCCATCTACTTTTAAGATGCTCTTTTTTAGGTAGAAAGGCTTTGTTAAAATCTCTGTATCGTCCCTCTGAGCCTACAATATCCTTAACATTGACCACTTTCATACCTTTGTAAGACTCATTGGTTGGTTTTACTAATGCTTTAATATCATATAGGGAAAGTAGTTCCTGTTTTTCTGGGGATAGTAAATTTAAAATTGTTAATATTTTTTCTCTAAATCTGGCTTTACTAAAGTCATCTAAAGCTCTTTCATTAAGTGAGTGAGGATCCATTAACTCTTCTCCTTATCAAAATTTAATATATAATGATCATATACATTAATAACAGTTGTATTATGATACTCTGTTAATCTCTTTTCATTTTTATTATATAAGTGAATATGTCCATGAAGCAGATACTGGGGTCTAAAGACTCTCATAAACCATTTAAATGACTCAAACCCTATATGGCATGGATCTTCCTTATCATGAATTCCCCTTGGTGATGCATGAGTCAGAAGTATATCCAAGTATCTGCCTCTAAATATTTTGTTAAATAAAAGTTTTGGTAAAAGCTTAATTATATTTATATACATTTCTAGCTCTGTATATTGGTTCTCAGCTTTGTTGTATTTCTTACATCCACCTAAACCCATTATGATTAAATCATTTTTTTTATCTCTTAATACGTTAAATCCAACATATGTTGAACCAAATGTCATTGGAATCTGATTTACAGGAACATATCTGCTGGCATATCTTTTATTAAATGTACCAATATGTTTTAAATTATGATTACCAAATACAAAATAAAGAGGTTTGTTCAGACTACTTACAATAAACCCTAAATAATCCATTGGTAAATCTCCTGCACTAAGTACAATATCCACATCTTTAAAGCGCTCTTTTATTGCATTGGAATATACTATAGGGTCTACATGGTCAGCTATACATAATAATTTCATTTTTTCCCTTAAGTCTGACTAAGCAACTTTACAAGCTTTCTCTTTCCAATAAGCTCAATAGGTCTCGATTCTGCAAATTTCTTGGCTTCACTTGTTATTTCATTACTTGATATCAAAATACTTTTCATTATATTTAAATTTTTCATTTCATCTAGAGTATTTCTTACAGTAACTTCATTTATAGGTGAACTGTCTCTCAAAATTCTCACTAGGTATGGCTGTTTTTTTGATGCTTTCCAGTCTTTCTTACCACTTTCGAGTCCTATTAATTGAATTCCTGATTTTATATCCTTAAAATCCTGGGCATTTAAAGAGAGTTTTGTGCATATCTCTTTACAAATCTCAATAAAATCATCTCTTGTGGATGTTAAGTAGTCTTTCATTTTATCATTTTCTTGTAACTCTTTATATTGTGAGAGTTTCTCAGAAACATCTTTAAAGTTCTTTTTTCTTTTATTTATATACAGCCAGTGTTCTATGGCTTTATCCAGGTTTCTTTCCTGTTCAAAAGCCATTGCAAGAAAGTAGTGTATATATAAAATCTGCTGTTCAGTTGGATTGATCTCAGTATCTTTTTCTACTAATGTGATAGCTTTTTCCAACTCAGTAATGGCTGTATCATATTTCTGAAGAGCTATATAGCAGATTCCTCTTTCAATAAGAGCTTTAAGCTTAACACTTTTATCACGTAGAGCTTTTTCAAATTCTGCTATTGCTGTTAGATAATCTTTGGCTTCTTTTGCTATTTTACCAAGATAAAAAAATGTTGTAAAATTATTATCATCATACTTTAGGGAGGAATCAAAAAATACCTTTGCATCTTTATACCTTTTATTATTGTACATAATGATACCTAGATGCATATAAGCTCCACCATGTCTTGGTTGAAGTTCTATTGCTTTTTTGTAGTAGTTTACAGCTTTACTGGATCTTTGTCTCTCTTCAAAAAGTAGACCAACATTAAAATAATTCTCAGCATCGTAAGGGGATAGTTTTATTAATAATAGATAGTCTTTAAGTGCTTCATCTGGTTGATTGAATTTTAGGAAAAGTTTTGACGAGATTTTTCTAAATTCAGGTTCAGGACATACACTTGAAAACTCTCCTATTTTATTAATTGCTTTTATTTCCATAAATGCCAATTCGTCTTTCTGCTCCATAAGGAAGGCTTTTGCCAGTAAAAAATGGGCATCTACATTTTGTGGATCCTTAATTATTATCTTTTTTAATATATCAATAGAATGCCCGGTTCTTCCCTGCTTTAACAAATTTTGAATAGAAGTGATATTATGATTTGTAGCTTTTCGTACAATTATAAAAATTATTGCAGCAAAAATAAAGGTAATTGCTATTGATAGTATAATAATAGTAGTCATGGGCCCTCTAAAATGTGTAGTATAATAGTTAAAGATTAATGGTTTTATTAATAACTGTCAAACATAAGGTATTTTATTTTGAAGAAGTTTGTATTTATTGTCTCAATTTTTTTATTATTTTATTCACCTCTATTTACTTTATCCCCTTTTGATGAGGGTTTGCAACTATTTGAATCAAATAATGTTAGTGAAGCTATTTCCTATTTTGAAGAGGCTTTAATAACAAAACCTAAAGTAAATGTATATAAGTACTTAGCAGAATCCTATAATATTTTGGGACTTTTTGAGGATGAGTTACTTATTCTGGATGAAGCAATTAATAATAATGTAGGAGAATTATCCTATTTTTTTCTTAAAATTGGAAACTGTTATCAGCAGCTTGGAGAGTATAAAAACTCTCATGATAGTTTTAAAAGTGTTATTGAGTTAAATAGTGATTATATCCCGGAAGCCTATTTGAATATGGCTAACGTGGAAGTTGAAATGGAGATGTATGGTGATGCTGTTGATAGCTACACTACATATCTGGAATTAGAACCCAATTCAGATCAGAAAAGAAATATTATTAAACTTGTACTTCTACTCAAAAAAGCACATAAAGATCAGTTGGATGAGATTGAAGAGCAGCAAAGAATTGAAGAAGAAGCTCGTATTGCCAAAGCTAGAGAAGCTGAAAGACTTGAAGAAGAGAGATTGGAAAAACTGGCTATAGATGAAGCCCTTGCTGCCGAAAATATAAGAAAATCACAATTATCTCAAGAGGAAAGGATTAATGGAACTTCTGCAGCTGAGTCCCAGGTTCAAGCTCCTAAAAAGAGTGAAGAGGAGCTATTGGCAGAACAGAAGGCTAAAGAGCTTGAGGAATTTGCACGTCAGAAAAAAGAAGAAGAGGAGAGACAGCAGGCATTAATGAATGACATAATGAAGTCTCTTGAGAAAATTGGTGAGAATGCAAAAGGTATTAATGCTGATAGTGAAAATGCTTTTGATGTATTAGAGGGGTCAGGGATAGATGAATAAAAAGAGTATAGCAACAGTTGCGTCAATAGTGGTGCTGTTAGGTATAATTGGTGGTGGAGCATATTTTTTTATTGGCAAACTAAATAATCAGAGTAGGGTAAATAATTTACAACTTGCAGAAAGTTATATCGAAAATAATGACTTTGATAAAGCATTAACTATTCTAAATGATCTTTTAGCAAAGAATAGTGAAGACAGTACAGCTCAGGAACTTCTCGAACAGTTAAAACTGAAGAAACAAAATCTTGAAGAGTTAAATAATCTAAAGGAAAAACTTGTTAATGAGATAAAAAATAATATTTTGCAGGTTTTTGAAGTTAATTCATTAAAAGAGTTTGATGATTTAAAAACAGAGTTGATAAAAATTGATCCTGAAAACAGTGAATTAAAGAAAATAGAGAGTAATTACCAGGACTTAAAAGATAGTCTGAAAAGAAAAACTGATGTTTTAATAAATTCCATTGCAAGTGCAAAAACAACAGAAGAAGTAATGGATATTAAAAAAGTATCAGATGATATTCTGGATGAGGTAAAAAATACATTTGTAAAATCCCAGGTTTTTGATGCAGATACAATGATTAGTGAGATATTAAAAAATAATCCTGAAAATAGACTGGCAAAAAGCTTAAAGGAGAAAATTTCAACTCTTAAGAAAGAGATGCAATCCAAAGAGGAGAAGGAGAAGCTTCAAAAAAAACTTGATGAACTATTTGAGAGGGTAGATCAGTTAATAGCGAATAAACAGTTTAAAGAGGCAGAAACATTAAGGAAAGAGATATTAAATCTTGACCCGACCAATGAAACAGCCAAAAACCTTAAGAGTAGCATAGAGAGAAAGGAGAAAGAGGCCATCCTTCAGGAAAAGGTTGATGATATTCTTAAAAAAGTAAATAAGGCTATTGAAAAGGGAGACCTGGAGGAAGCTGAGAGCCTTAGGCAGGAATTAATAAAACTGGATCCTGCTAATGAAGAAGTAAACAGAATAAAAGAAAAAATTGCAGCCAAAAAGAATGAAATGGCTTCTGAAAAGGAGCGGGCAATAGAGAGGGAAATTCAGTCTTTAATAAAAAGTGCCCAATCCAAGGTTAAAGAGAATAAAAATTTGGAAGCAGAGGATTTCTATAACAAGGTTTTATTAATTGATAGTAACAGAATTGAGGCATTAAAGGGGTTGGCAGATATCTCAATCTCTAATGCGGAGAAGGACAAATCTGAAATTCCAAGGGCTATCCGAAGAATTTTAAGGGTTCTGGAGCAGGAGCCGGGCAATGTAAAATATTTAACCTATCTTTCTGATCTATATGAAAGAAGTGGAGATTATAAAAATCAAATTGATGTTTTAAACAGGTTAATAAGTCTTAAACCAAGTGCTGAATCCTTTGTTAAAGCCGGGATAGCATCTTTTAAAATAAATGATTTTAAATCCGCAGAGTCCTATTTTACCAAGGCTATTGAATTTGATCCAAAATATCCTGATACATATTATCCTTTTGCACTTACCTTCGAACAGTTAGGTGAGAATAAAAAAAGAGGTGATATGCTGGTTAAAGCTGTTAATCTTAGACCTAATCATGCAGCTTCAAATTATGAACTTGGAAGGTTTCTTACTGATAATGAAGATTTTGCAGGGGCTTTACCACTATTCCTGAAAGCATATGAACTAAATAATACAAGTGTTAAGTATCAGATGGGAGTTGCTTTAGCTTATTACAATTTAAATCAATTTGATAAATCAGTCGCTATTTATGAAAGTATAATTAAACTGGATCAGACTATAAGTGAAGTTTACTATAATTTGAGTATGGCAAGAATGAAACTTGGAGAATTTGATACAGCTCTTAGGGATATTTCCCTTGCAATTAATTTAAAGCCTGATTCCCCAATATATTTATATACAATAGGTCTCATTTCAGAAGCCCTGGGAAAAAATGATAACGCTACAACATTTTATCTTAATGCCATTAAGCTGGATAATAAATATTATAAGCCTATGCTAAATCTTGGAAATATTTATGATCGTTTTGGAAGATATCAGGATGGTCTTACAATTTTAAAAATGGCCTATGCATTGGCTCCAAAGGATCAAGGTGTAAGGTTTAGTCTTGGGACTTCATTTCTTCATAATAAAATGTATAAAGAGGCGCTTGTTCTACTTGAAGAGGCGTATAACAAAGACCCTGAATCTTTGTTAAAACAGTTTACACTCTGTCTTGCATATACTGAAATTGGAGAGAATGAGAAAGCTGAAAAAGGATATAAAGAGATTATTGAAAAAGATCCAAACTATATTGATGCATATTTTTATTTAGGGCAGATACTTTTTACAATGGATAGAAAAGATGAATCCAGAACCTATTTTACCAAGGTTCTGGAATTAAACCCGGATTACATTTACAAAGATAAAGTAAACGAGTTTCTTCAGTAGTTTAGAGTTATATGGCTTACTTCTTTAAAGTGAGGACCAAGTTTAGGGAGAATATGTTCAACAGTGTCATAATCTCCCTGTATTCCAATAACAGAGTAACCCCTGTTTCCACGTTCACCAAGTTGAAGTGTTTCAATATTTACTCCAAGTGCAGATAGTGCTGAAAGAAGAATTAGCAGGACTCCTGAACTGTTTTTATGGCTTGTAATAATCATATGCTCTGTTACAGGAGTATGAATCTCAACTCCATCAATTTCAAGAAGATATAGAGAATCGGAACTTTTTTCTGTTAACCCTTCCATCTCTCTGAGTTCAAGAGTATAAAAGGCTCCCTGTCCTGTACCCATTGTAAATTCCAAAGCTTCTTTTACTTCGTTTATATCGCCTGTAAAAGTAAGGAATGCTTCCGCTGTTCCAATACCGTCTGAATTAAGTTCTGCTGTCTCAATATTTATTCCTTCAGAAGCGAGAGTGTTCATTAGTATTGTAAGGACACCTGGTTTATCCTGATGAGAGGAATATATCCCCAATTTCTTTTCAGTATTAATAGCTGGATGGGACGGGGATATTGTTAAAGATCTGTCGTCCTTGCGAACAGTAACACAATCAAAAGTTCCTCCCTTAACAGAGTATGGAAACTCGCTGCAAAGGCTGGAAAAATTTCCACCAAATGAGTAATTTGGAATTCTGTGACGATGAGTGTTACTTCGCTTGTTTAGAAGTTCAATTGCCTTGTTTATAACCCTGTACATCTGATCCTTTTCCTGTGTTCTGATTAAAGGACGCTTTTCAGGTATAAAATTGTTAAAACTTAAATAATTTGTGTAACCTGCTTCAAGCAGATAGTCAATTCCCTCTTTATAGAGTTTTCCTAAATGATCGATATGATGTGTATCTGTTCCAAGAGTTACAGGAATACCAAGGGATTTTGCACGCTTTAAAATATTTATATGAGGATAAATACCGCACTCTTTTTTTATACCTGCAAGGTTTACATCCAAAGCCAGATTGTATTCACTAATTTTTTCAAGTAGAAGTCTCATTTTTCTTGCTAGGGGATCATTAGAGTTCTCCAAATCCTCAAAACATTCAGGCAGGTCCACATATAGTTTTAAAAGATCGATATGTCCTACAACCTGAATTGTATCCCATGTAGCATCTATCATCTCAATCATCTCATCAAGATAACCAAGCCAGTAGTTGTTTAACCCACCTCTTTTTTCTACTAAAAGCTGAGTCTCTTCTGCAGAACCATCGTAGGCAATCTTCTCTTTTGAGAAATGGATAGAACCAATAATAAAATCGATGCCCTGTGCCTGAAGAATTTTACTTCTATTCCAGTCCAGCCCTATTTTACTTCCCTGCCATTCAAGTTCAATTCCATGTCGGATATCTATCTTGTTGATATACTTCTTTTTAAGTGCACTTATATTTTTACTGTAGTTAAAGTAAGCGTTATCACCTCTTATAAATTTAATATCTGTATTTTTTTCACCTTGATATCTGAACCCGGTTAATCGCGGTGTATGTATTATAAAAGTTACACTGGGGTGCCCTTTTTCTATAGCTTTACGAACGACATTTTCAATATCATCAATCCCATGTTTTACATGATCGCTACCAGTCCCCGTATGAATGCCATGGGTCTCCCATATAAAATTTTCCATAAATCACTCCTGTGAATATATTAAGTTAATAGAAAATAATTATGAATAGGTCTAACTCTATTTTATTAATTATTTATAGAATCGGGCTGGTTTTAATATAGCAAAATATTAAGTGTTGAAGTAATATTTAACTTATGAATAAATGCTGTAGAGATGCTAAGAACTATTTAAAAAATGTTGAAGAATATGATGTTAAATATATTGAAAGTTTTATAGATGACTTTAATAGAAAGCTTAAGATATACTCAATAAATGGGTTATCGTCCTACTTACTTAACTGTATAGAATTATGTTTAAAATTATCCAAGTCAATCAAATATCTTAAGGGTGAAGTTTACACTAAATGGATTAAGGGAAATGTTCTTTTTTTAGGAGGAAGATATACTTTTGCCTGCAGATGTTATACCTATGTTTTAAATAATATAAATAAAGATGATTCAGTTTATAATGAAATAGTTAAAGATCATATAGTTAATTTAATTCATAAAGGGGATCTGGAAAGTGCCCTTGATATAATGAAGAGATTAATAGAGGAGGATTCCTCCATTTCTCTTGAATATCCTGTTGCTTTAATACTATTGCTTAGAGGAGAGAAAGAGCTTACTACAATGGTTATATCAAATAGCAGCAATCTCTCTGTGTATGATTATCTGGTAATTTTATATAACAGTATAAAATATGGTGATATTAATGATGCGGAGAAGAATATCAAGATTCTGAAGGATAGTTTAACCTTAAGTAACTCTTTTATTGATGGTTACCTGGAAAGTATTGAAATTTTACTGGACTCCAAATTCTCTCGGAATATTTCAGAAGAGAGAGTTCAAATGGTTATTAATCGATTAAATGGTCGTAATAGCTTTTTTCATTTTATAGATGGTCTTTTAAATATTTCAGAGGTATATATAAATCTTGGGGATTTGGAAAAGGGACAGCGTTTATTGAATCAGATATCCAAGATTAAAAATGAGTTAACAATTCTTGACACGAGAATAATGCAACTAAGTGAGCTTTTAGCTATAAAATGTGAAGATTATAAAAATGCTTTTGAGTTTAGACAGTGTTATGATAATCTTTTAAAAGAGTATAAAACTTTTGAAATAGATAAATCCCTTAGAGAGATCTCTCCATATTTATATAACAGAGAGCTGATAATCAGTTAGTTTTTTTCTCTGGCATTAAAACTCTTTTAGGCTTTCTTTCCTGGGCATAGTTTGTATCCTCTTTTTTACCTCTTCTGTATGTTATTAACCCATTTAAGAAACTTTCAAGGACTGAATCACTAAGCTTTCTAAATAGTGGAGAGTCTTCAGCTTCCATAAACTGTTTTACAGTAGCCTCATCTGTACTATAATTATCGAGAGCAAAAATCTTAACAACATCCCTGTCTCTTAGATTAAGGGCATATCGTAACTTTCTTAGTACAAAATTATTTCTGTTTTCCATAAAATTCCTCTGTTTTATTCTTCATTTCCAGAACATTTATCTCTTGTGAATATATCTCTATATCTTTTAGTGGAATCCATTTTAAGTCAATGGATTCTTTACTTAAGATTAGGGGTAAATTGTTATCAGCTTCAAATACATAAGTATAATCATAATGCTTATGTGGGGGAACATTTTGATATTGGGGAATAATATGGATATCTTTTCTAAAAGGTTCATTAGATAAAACCCTTAGTTTTAATCCAGTCTCTTCTTCACCTTCCCTCAATGCAATTTGCAGGGGATCCATCTCTCCTTCAGAATGTCCTCCTGGAGGAATCCAGATATTGAGTTTTTTATGGTGTGTTAATAGAACCATTCTTCTGTCTTTGCTTAAAATCCAGCAAGAACCGGTTATATGTCCGGTTCTGTTTTCTCTGGAAAAAGGATTTGGAGTCTTAAGGAATTTATAAAAAATTAAATCGATGTCTGTAAACATTAATTTATTATATATAAATTATCTATAAAAGAAACCTGTGGCCATACATTAAACTGAATGTCGTACTTCCTCCGGACATTAAGTAAAATGGAAAAACTGATAATGATATCTGATGATTACCAAAGGTAGCTGTAACTGTTGGTAAAACAAGGAGTTCTAAGCCAAGGGAGAAGTCTTTGGTAAAAGTGTACTCAATTGTAGCGGCATACAGAGGAGTAGCTCCAAAACCCGTATTTGAGTTATAACCTGTTAATCCTCCAAGACGTAAACCTACCCACAGGTTATTAATTACCTGATATTGCCCTTTTATAGCAGCACAAGTTACATAGCTGGAATTGCTAATTTGAGATTCTCCCCAAACATTTGGGATCATCATACCGGCACCAATTGATGGTGTTAATGATAGCTTATTCTCAATATTCTGAGCATAAACTGAGGAAGTTAAGATAACTATTAAAAATAATATTTTTTTCATATTTCAATAAATAATATATCTTCAGATAATATTCAACTATTTTTTTTTCTTACAATGTTTTTGTTTAAAAGCTTTATATTTAAAGTCTAGAAATATAATTAAACTTGGTTTAAAATTATAACAAATGGAGATATTTATGAAAAAAAGATTCTTGACAGTGTTAATTACATTATTAATTATGGGTTGTGGCAATTTTATGGATAATGAATCCAGAGTTTCAATAATGACTTACCTGAAGGATAGTGGAAGGGCTGTATATACTCCAACTAAAATTGAATTGTGGATTTCAGATCCAGGTGTTGATTATAAGTTAACAAAAGATGCTGATCTGGAAAAAAGAGTATACTGGGCCGATGACACAGAGGCATCAATCGATCTAAATACATCTGTTGTTCGATATATTATGGCTGAAAATACCAGTTCTATTGATTTTGATATAAAAGTAGATGTTACAAAGAAGTTTACATTGAGAGTTGAATTTAGTGATGGATATGTTTATGTCGGAGCTAAAGAGCAACTTATTAGCCAACTTACAGAGGTTATATCAATAGGTCTTGAGATAACACCTACCAGTTATAATGAGAAATGGTTTTCTGAATTTGACAAAGCTGGCTTTTTTAATTAATTAAAAAGTGTTATACTCCTTCGATGGCAAAAATTGACAAGGTTTTTAGTAGCCCAATAGGGAAGGTTCCTCCATTTACTTTTAATGAAAAGGTAGCTCATGTTTTTGATGATATGGCTGAAAGATCTATACCTTTTTACAGAGAAGTCCAAAAAATGATAACAGATTTAACCCTTACGTTCTATCAGGAAGGATCCAGAATTTATGATTTAGGATGTAGTACTGCAACAACAACAGCTCTAGTCTATCAAGGGCTGATAGATAGAGATGTTAAGGATTTTACTATAAAGGGGATAGATTCATCCCAGGCAATGTGTGATGAAGCAAGAGTAAAACTTGAATCAATAAACGCTTCAAAGGATCATGTAACAATAACACATGGTGATTTTTTAACCGAAGAGATTCAAGATGCATCTGTTGTTATAATGAATTACACTTTACAGTTTATTGATCCTCTTAAAAGAGAGACAGTTATAAAGAAAATTTTTAATGGTTTACGCCATAATGGTATTCTCCTTGTTAGTGATAAGTTACTTCAGAGTAATACTGATATTAGTCGAACTTTTATTGATAAATATTACAATTTAAAAAGATTAAATGGCTATAGTGAGCTGGAAATATCACAAAAAAGGGAAGCATTGGAAAATGTATTAATTCCATATACTCTGGAAGAGGAGACTTCTCTTTTTAGGGAGTGCGGTTTTAAAGGTGTAGACTCTTTTTTTACCTGGTATAATTTTGCCTCATTTATATGTATAAAGAAGTAGGTCATGGTTAAAGAACAGTATATAAATAATGATTATTTAGAAAAATATCGTGGGAAAAATTTGCCACTTCTGGATGAAATTCTGGAAGTAAGAGCCAAACAGGCCCGACTTCTGGATAGTGACGCTAATCTGGTAAATATATCGGATTTGAATGCTTTACCGGATTTAAAGAGTAATCATGCTATTTTTGGTAATGATGTTGTAGAGATTGGTAAAAGGGATGAGCTTTCTGATGAGGATTTTGAAAAGTTAAATGAAACTTTATTGAATCTAAAACCCTGGAGAAAAGGTCCATGGAACTACTTTGGTATTGATATTGATACTGAGTGGCGTAGTAATCTGAAGTGGGACCGTTTTTTTAATGGAGTAAAGCCGGATTTTGAAGGGAAACGAATTCTGGATATAGGTTGTAACAATCTCTATTATATGTACCGAACTCTGGCCTATAATCCTGAGCTTGTAGTAGGATTTGACCCAATAGCCAGATACTATTTTCACCATCTGCTTAATAGAAAGTTTGTACAGGATCCAAGAATTCAGTTTGAACTTTTTGGTGTGGAACAGGCTGGATTATTTAAAGATTTTTTTGACTATGCCTTTTTTATGGGAATACTCTACCATAGAAGAGACCCTCTAGGTTCTTTAAAGAATGTATATGACTCATTAAAAAGAGGTGGGACTATTATTATGGAGTGTTCCGGGATTCCAGGTGATGATCCTCTATGTCTATTTCCTGAGGGACGTTACTGTCAGGCACCAGGTTACTGGTTTTTACCAACCTGGAAGAGCATTGAAAATATGCTTTATCGTACAGGATTTACCGAAATTGAGACTTTTTACAAGGAACCACTGACATTTGATGAGCAACGTAAAACATCCTGGATAGATACTCACTCTCTTGAGCATTTCCTGGATCCTGAGGATATTAGCAAAACTGTAGAAGGTTATCCTGCTCCGGTACGGATTTATACAAAGGCTGTAAAGCCATTACAAAGAAATAAAAAGATATACGATTAGTTTTGTATAGAAGGAATTAATATGGGTTTAAACTGTGGTATCGTAGGGTTACCAAATGTTGGGAAATCAACAATTTTTAGTGCTTTAACATCAGCACCGGCTGAAGCAGCAAACTATCCTTTTTGTACTATAGATCCAAATGTTGGTATAGTTGATATTCCGGATAAACGGTTAAAGATGATAGCTGAATGTATACCTCCACAAAAATTAATACCGGCATCTGTAGAATTTGTGGATATCGCAGGTTTAGTTCGAGGTGCTAGTAAAGGTGAAGGTCTGGGAAATAAATTCCTTGCTAATATTAGGGAAGTTGGTGTAATAATTCATGTTGTTCGTTGTTTTGAAGATCCGGATGTTATCCATGTTGAGAATAAAATTGACCCGGCAAGTGATATTGAGACAATTAATCTGGAACTAGCACTGGCTGATTTGGATACAATTGAGAAGAGACTACAAAAAACTGTTAAACTTGTACGAGCAAATGATGCTGAAGCAAAAAAACTTCTTCCTATTCTAGAAAAATTGAAAGAGACTCTGGATGGTGGAAAACCTGCAAGAAGCCTGGATTTTACAGATATAGAGATGGAGTTGGTTAAACCTCTCCACTTAATAACAATGAAAAAAGTACTCTATGTTTGTAATATTGATGAGTCTGCACTACATGAAGACAATAAATATGTATTAATGGTTAAAGAGATAGCAGATAAAGAGGGTGCTAGAGTTGTTAAAATTTGCGGGCAGCTTGAAGCAGAGATTGCAGAATTAGAGACTGATGAAGAGAAGGAAGAGTTTCTTAAGGATGCTGGTCTTGAAGAGTCTGGTCTCTCCCATCTAATACACGAGGGTTATGCAATGCTCGGTTTAAGAACATACTTTACTGCTGGTGAAATTGAGGTAAGAGCCTGGACTTTTAAAGATGGAGACAAGGCACCACAGGCTGCAGGAGTTATTCATACTGATTTTGAGAAAGGTTTTATTAAAGCTGAAGTTTACCACTGTAATGACCTTTTTGAGCTTAAAACAGAAGCAAATATAAAATCCAAGGGTAAATTAAGAATAGAGGGTAAAGAGTACGTTGTTAAAGATGGGGATGTAATGCACTTTAGATTTAACGTATAACTAAATTAAATAAAAGATGAATGGTTAAAGAGAGTATAAAGAACCTTTTTCTCTCTTTAGCTATACATTGAAATAGTATAAAAGATGTAACTATATGCAATGGGAGGGTTGTTAATGTTCTAATAACGGCTAACTCCCTGACTCCAAAAGCTACGTAGAGAGTCTCACATAGTGCAAACCCTCCACCAATAAAAATTGAATAAAGTGCAGATTTGTTTTTGCCAAAAATCTTTAGAGCAAAAAGTTTAAAAAGCTCCTCATTTAATCCGGATAATCCCAGGTAAAACAGACCGGGAAGTGTTCCGGGTATAACAATTGCTATTAAAACCGTAATTAATTTCATTGAAAAAATAGCAGGAACCACTGCTATTATTCCAATTACTAATGCTCTAAAAACCAGACCAAACTCCAGATTAATAAAAAGCTTTATTAGGGCAAATATAAAGAGTAGAGCTAAAAAAGTTGGTAAAACCGTAATTAGAACATCTTTTAACATTGTATTACAAATCTAGAGCCACTTTTAAATACTTTATAAAATTCTTCATCTGAACCTCTGTCCCAATTGTAATTCTTATATAATTATTTAATCCAAAGGATGTACATGGTCTTATAGTCATCCCCTGATCAAGAATTGAGTTGTATACTTCTTTACTATCCCTCTCTACATCAATACAGATAAAATTAGCCTGGGTTTTGTAATATTTAAGTCCCAGTTTATCAAGCTGGTTGTACAGAAACTCTTTACCCTTATTATTCATCTCTATAGATTTATTTACAAAATCCTCATCGGAGATTGCAGCTAATCCTCCTGTTTGCGCAGCCTGATTAACATTGAAAGGTTGCTTTGTTTTCCATAAATTCTGTATTAGTTCACTATTTGATATTGCATAACCCAATCTTAGTGAAGCAAGCCCATAAATTTTTGAAAATGTTTTTAGAACCAGTAAGTTTGAAAAGTTGTGTATCTCCTGTATACATGAGTAGAAATTTTCATCACCATACTCTCCATAGGCTTCATCAACAACTACAAGTATATTGTCAGGTATTGCACTAATTAAATCAAGAATTTCATCCTTAGGCAGGAAGGTTCCTGTTGGGTTATTAGGATTACAGATGTAGATTATTCGAGTTCTTGAATCTATTAATTTAATCATCTCATCTTTGTTAAATTTTCCCTCAATTAATGGAGCTTTTCTTATTTCTCCATCTGTTATTAATGTACTAAATGTGTATTCACTAAAGGTATTTAAAGCAGTTATTGCATTATCCCCTTTACCTATAAGACAGAGTGATGGCCAGGTAAGTATTTCGTCGGAACCATTACCTACAATAATATTCTCAGGGGAGATCTGATGTTTTTTTGCCAGGGCTTCCCGCAAAATTCTGGAACTTCCTTCCGGATATATGCTGTAACTGTCAATTGCTTTTATTGCAGCTATAGCTTTTGGACTGCTTCCCAATGGGTTTTCATTAGATGACAATTTCTCTTTCCCTTCAATTTTAACACCTGGAACATAGGGTGGTATACTATTAATGTTTTCCTTAATTTTCATTTTATCTCCCTCATAAAATTATTTTAAAAAAAATTGTAACTTTTTAATAGTTAAGTTGTCTTTATAATTAAACAACATAGCGATTTTGTTTAAATTTACTCCTTTTTTTGAGGATCCTGCTGTTAGCAGGGTCCTTTTTTTTGTAAAATAAAAAAAGATCGATTAAACAAGAGGTAATTTATGTCAGTTAGTAGGATTAAGCCGGTACCATGTGATTTGGATATTGCACAATCAGCAGTTATTAAACCCATATCGGAGATAGCAGAAAAATTTGGTATTGATAGCAGAGATCTTGTTAATTACGGGAATTATAAAGCAAAAATTAAACTCAGTGCACTTGGAAACAGCAATAATAGTGCAAAATATATAGATGTTACAGCGATTACTCCAACTCCACTTGGTGAGGGGAAGACAACAACAACAGTAGGTTTAACTGATGGAATAGCCAAACTTGGTAAAAAAGCAGCCTGTGCTATTAGGCAACCATCAATGGGCCCGACTTTTGGTATTAAAGGTGGGGCAGCAGGAGGGGGGTACTCTCAGATAGTTCCAATGGAGGATTTTAATCTGCATTTAACAGGAGATCTTCACGCTATCACCGCTGCTCATAACTTATGTGCTGCTGCAATTGATGCCCGACTACACCATGAATCAAGATGGAGTGATGATTTCTTTGAAAAAAGAGGAATGAGAAAACTTAACATTGAACCTACTTCAATCTCCTGGAATAGAGTAGTTGATATAAATGACAGATGCCTTAGAAATATAACTATTGGAAAAGGTGGGCTAGGGGATGGGCCTATAAGGGAGTCTCACTTTGACATTACAGTTGCCAGTGAATTAATGGCTATCCTTGCACTTACTACTGACCTAAAGGATATGAGAGAGAGGATTGGTCGAATAGTTGTTGCAATGGATAAAAACAAAAAACCTGTTACAACTGAGGATCTTGGGGTTGCTGGTGCCATGACGGTTTTAATGAAAGATGCAATAGAGCCAAACATTATGCAAACCATGGAAGAGAATCTGGCATTTGTCCATGCCGGTCCCTTTGCAAATATAGCCCACGGAAATTCATCTATTATTGCTGATAAAATTGCTAGTCAGTACTGTGATTACCTTGTAACAGAGTCAGGTTTTGCTGCAGATATTGGAATGGAGAAATTTTTTGATATAAAATGCCGGCAAAGTGGTCTTGTACCTGACGCAGTTGTTTTAGTTGCTACTGTTAGGGCTTTAAAAATGCATGGAGGGGGCCCAACTGTTACTCCTGGACGGGAGATTGACTCTGTTTATAAAGAAGAGAATCTTGAACTACTTGCAGAGGGATGTAAAAATATGGTTGCACATATAAATATTGCAAAGAAATTTGGCATTCCTGTTGTTGTTGGTATTAATCAGTTCCATACGGATACTGAAGCTGAGTTGGAGCTTGTTAAAAAAATTGCCAGAGATAATGGTGCTTTTGATGCAGTTGTAACAAACCATTGGGCTGAAGGTGGTGATGGAGCAGTTGAATTGGCACAATCAGTTGTAAAAGCCTGCGAAGCTGAAAAGAACTTCAAATTCCTCTATGAGCTTGATCTTTCAATAAAAGAAAAAATAGAAACTCTGGCAAAAGAAGTTTATGGTGCGGATGGAGTAGAGTATTCATCAGAGGCTCTTGAGAAAATAAAACAGTTTGAGAAGCTTGGTTACGGGAACTTCCCAATTTGCATGGCAAAAAGCCACTTATCACTAAGCCATGACCCAAAACTTAAAAATGTACCTAAAGGTTTTATCTTCCCTATTACAGATATTAGAGCTAGTGTTGGTGCCGGATTTTTGTACCCACTTGCTGGAGATGTTAGAACAATGCCTGGTTTATCGAGTCAACCTGCTTATATGAATATTGATATCGATACAGATACTGGAAAGATTACAGGACTTTTTTAATGTTTTTTTAACATTTGTGTAACAGAATTTAAATATTATAATCGTATTTTTTATGTAACACTTTGGTAATCCAAGGTGTTTAATATAGTATAAAAGATGTAATTAGTTATAATCCTGGTTTTTAAATAGAGTGCAAACTCCATTAGGGATAAGGCTGGTTAAGAATAAGAGGGTTAATAATTACTTCTTTTATGAATTATCTTATTTATTACATAATATTAATAAGAAGGTAAGATTTAATTAATGTAACTATGGTACATTAAGTTAAAGTTTTTTTAACCTCCTTTTATATTTTAGGCTCCTTTTTTCAGGAGCCTTTTTTTTATTTTTTGTAGATTCTTTCAAAAGTTGATAGACTTAAGCTACCAAACCCAAACTCTCTTTCATTTACTTTTGCCATTTTCTCTAGATAATT
This sequence comes from Spirochaetales bacterium, assembly GCA_003247135.1. GTDB lineage: Bacteria > Spirochaetota > Spirochaetia > DSM-2461 > DSM-2461 > Thiospirochaeta. Next base: position 73,581 of record QKAW01000022.1, read on the forward strand.
CATTAGACGATTTTTAATTTTTTTTCCTTTGTTCATACTATTACTCTCCATTAGATATTTATTTATCTATTAATAGTATATTATTTATCTATAAAAATGTATATATAAAAAAATAAATTTTCTTCGGGAATTTGTATTTTTTTATCGATTAATCAGTTTTGAAATTATTAATAATAGGCTTATAAAAGAGTAAACCCCGGTTCAGGCAAAACCAGGGTTCATATAATCCAACCGGAAATGAGCATCGTTTGGGAGGGAAACTCACTTCCAGTTTAATCATTATCATCAGGCAAATAAGACAATGACTTAAGCAACACTTATATCACTTTGGAGGGGATACTTTGTATTACAATTTTATTATCGGTGGTGAGTTTATGAACTTTAGCAAAATTATAAAAAAAAATTATAAATATTTTTTATAGTCTGTAACTATGATATTCTACACCTATGTATAGAGAAGAAAGACTGAAAAAATTAAGAGAAAAAATGAAACTGAGTGGAGTTAAGGCTGTAATAATTCCGTCATCAGACCCTCATAACAGTGAGTATATTCACCCTCACTGGCAAGCCAGAAAGTGGTTTTCCGGTTTCGGAGGAAGTGCCGGGACCCTTGTTGTTACCTTGGAAGAGTCAGGTTTATGGACTGACTTCCGGTACTATATTGAAGCTGAAGAGAGTCTTAAAGGTTCTGAAATTAAATTATTCAGAGATGGACTACCTGGAGTACTAACTGTTTCTGAGTTTCTTTTGGAGAGATGTAACCATGGTGATGTTGTAGCTTTTGATGGAACCTTAATTTCTACAAAGGATTATAAGGATTATAAAATTAAGTTTTCCAATAAGGGAGTTATGATAGATCATAATTTTAATCCAGTTGAAGGTTTATGGATTGACAGGCCGGAAGGATCAAATACTAAGCTGTATGAACTGGATACGACCTATACCGGGGAGAGTAGAGAGAGTAAACTAGGCAGAGTCCGGGAAATTATGAAACAAAAAAAGGCTGATTATTATGTAATCTCATCCTTGGCTGATATTGCCTGGCTTTTAAATATTAGAGGTGGTGATATTGATTTTACTCCAGTAATTCAGGCTTATCTGGTGGTTAATACAAGTAGATCAATTCTTTTTATAGATGGAAGCAAAGTTGAAGCTGAAATCTCAACTAAACTTGAATTAAGCGGTGTTTATTTAAAAGAGTATGATTCAATATCAGAATATATAAAAAATATCTCCAGTGATATGACTGTTCTTTATATGCCTGAGTCATTAAATTGTTATCTTTCAGGTCTAATCCATAATGATGTAAAGGTTTTACAGGAGAACAATATTACTGCTGACTTAAAAGCTATAAAAAACTCAACTGAAATTTCAAACATAAAAATAGCAATGGAGAAAGATGGTGTAGCTCTTGTCCGTTTTTTTAAAATGGTTTTTGAAAATTATAGAAATGGGGAATTTACAGAGTTCTCCTTAGGTCAGAAACTTAGGGAGTTTCGACTTGGAATTGATGGCTGTATAGATGAAAGTTTTGCTCCCATAGTAGGTTTTACCAGTAATGGTGCTTTATGTCATTATAAGGCTGAAGATGGAAAATCCAAAAGAATCGCCGGTGACGGTCTGCTTCTAATCGATTCTGGGGGGCAGTATCTCTATGGAACTACTGATATAACCAGAACAGTGTCCCTGGGAAGACCTACAGTAGAACAAATCCTTCACTATACACTTGTTCTTAAAGGTCATATTAGACTTGCAATGGCAAAATATCCAGAGGGAACAACTGGTGGACAGCTGGATATTTTAGCAAGGGAAGCATTATGGAACAGGGGATTAAATTACGGTCATGGTACAGGCCATGGTGTTGGGTATTTCCTGGGGGTTCATGAAGGGCCTCAAAATATCTCTTCAAAAAGTTTTAAAGTTCCTTTAAAACCTGGAATGATAACATCTAATGAACCTGGGTTATATATTGAGGGAAAACATGGTATTAGACTGGAGAATCTGGTTTTAACTAAAGAGTGGATGGATGGTTTATATCAGAAATTCTTCTGTTTTGAAACTTTAACTCTTTTTCCCTTTGAGATTGATTTAATTGATCCTGAACTACTAACAGAAGAGGAGATTCAGTGGATTAATAGTTATCATAGTGAAGTTTTAAATCGTTTAACACCATTTCTTGACTCTGAAGAATTAAAGTGGCTGGAAGAGAAGTGTCGTGAAATATAGGATTCCATCCTGGACTCTTACTTTTATAGCTTGTACTCTATGGTCAACTGCATTTGTAGGGGTAAAATATGCACTTACCTTTGCTCCACCTATTTTTATTGCCGGTATCAGGTTTATGCTTGCCGGGGTTGTACTTATTCCTTTCGCCGGCTTTAAAGGGTATTTGCATGAGTTTAAAAAACACTACAGGATTATCCTTCTTGTAGGCTTTCTTCAGACTTTTTTAGTCTATTTTTTCTATTTTATGGCTTTAACTAGAATAAAGGCATCCACTGCCTCATCTTTAATTGGTTTAGGTCCAATGATCGGAGCCATAATGGGGCACATTTTTGTTAAGAATGATAATTTTACAAAAAGAAAAATTTTTAGTTTTATCCTTGGTGTTATTGGGGTTACTCTGGTTTCATTAAGTGGTGGTAAAAATGGATCACTTCCTGAGATGAAGGAAATTATTGGTATAATTCTCTTTATCATTAATCAGATAGGTGGAGGTTTTAGTAATGTTTTTGTTTTAAGGTATAAAAGTGATATAAAATCCGGAGTCTTAACATCGGCACAGCTCTTTATTGGTGGGTTTATGCTTTTTGTTTTGTCATTTTTTATGTATGACAATTTAACATTTGTATATCCCGTAAAATTCTACATTGCTCTTGGTTGGCTGGTTTTTGTCTCAGCAACAGGGTTTTCACTGTGGTACCATCTGCTTTCAACAAGAAAAGAGAGTTTAATATCCATGAATATATGGAAATTTGTTATGCCTGTAGTCGGAGGATTATTGGGATGGATTATTATGCCAAATGACTCCCCAACAGTAAAGGCTGTTCTGGGTATGTTGATAGTAGCCCTGTCTATATTTATCTACTATATAAAACCCAGAAACAGTAACAGATTATGAACCGCAGCAGTTTTTAAATTTTTTACCGCTTAGACAGGGACATGGATCGTTTCTTTGCACATCCGGTTTCTGTCTGAATTTTAAAAATTTTCTAAACTCTGCAACAGGAGTTCTGTTCTTCAATGCAGAAGCCATTGCTGCAAAGTATGGCTCTGTATGCTCATAAAACTTATAATATCCCTGACAAAGAAAATTTACACCATTCTCCAGTCTGTCTTTAGGGCAGGCTCCATAACATAATGGTAGATAACGGCAGGATAAACACTTGGGAGGCAGAGTGTCATATTTATCATTACCAAACTTAATCTGTTCCGGGCTGAAAACAAGATCTTTAATATTGTCAGTAAAGATATTACCAAGATAGTGTTTTTTATCAACAAAGTGGTCACAACTGTATAGAGCTCCATTATGCTCCATTGCAAGGGCTGTTCCGCAGGTTTTTGCATTTACACATAGAGATGCAGGGTAACCGACATATATTCCCAATAGCATGTCAAAGTGATTAATAAAGATTTTACCAATATCATCAATTGCCCATAGATCAAAAATTTGATTCATAAATTTTGCAAAATCTTCAGGAAGCACACTTCTTTTAGAAACACCATTTTCAGTTGTATTGTCCCACTCTACAATAGGTATAAACTGCAGATATGTAGATCCTATACTTTTTAGAAATTCGTAAACCTCTTTAGGGTGTTGGCTATTATCCCTTTGTACTACTGTTAATGTATTAAAATCCACACTATATTTTTTTAATATTTCAAGACCTGTAATAACATCTTTAAAACTGCCAAAACCAGCTTTATCTTTTCTGTACTTATTATGAATAGCCTCGGGGCCATCGATACTAACACCTACTAAAAAGTTATTTTCCTTAAAAAAAATAGCCATTTCATCGGTAATTAGAGTTGCATTGGTCTGAACAGCGTTTTGAACCTTCATCCCTTTAAAAGCATATTTCTTTTGAAGCTCAACTGCTCTTTTAAAAAATTTGAGACCCATAATTGTTGGCTCACCACCTTGCCAGGCAAATGTTACTTCATTAAAATCCTTGTGAGCTTCGATATACTTTTGGGTGAATAATTCAAGACCCTCATCACTTATTTTGAACTCTTTTTTCTCTTTATGGTCAAATAGCTTCTCTTTTTTTAAATAGAAACAGTAATCACAATCTAGATTACAGATAGGTCCGATAGGTTTTGTCATTATATGAAAAGGTCTGTTGTTTATGTTCATTTAATAAGTTTATATGACTATTAGATATGATTTCAATTGTTTATAATAATAAAAGGGCTAAAATAGTTTATTTAGCCCTATTTAAATTTACAGAACTGCTAAAGCACTGTCATAGTTCGGTTCGTTTACTGTTTCGGATACCAGTTCTGTATATAATACTTTACCCTCTGTATCCAGAACAACAACGGATCTTGCAAGTAGGCCTACCAGAGGACCAGTTGCGAAATCAACACCATAGTCCTTTCCAAAATTTGAATCACGGAAGTTTGATGCTGTTGTTACATTCTCAATACCCTCTGCTACACAGAATCTCCCTGCTGCAAATGGTAGATCAGCTGATATACATAATACTACAGTGTTCTCAAGTGAGGCTGCTTTTTTATTAAATGCTCTAACTGATGCAGCACAAGTTCCTGTATCCAGTGAAGGGAAAATGTTTAATACAACTCTCTTTCCCTTATAATCAGCAAGTGTTGTATCGGATAAATCCTGTTTTACTAGTTTAAAATCAGGTGCTTTGCTTCCAACAGCCGGTAAATTCCCAACAGTCTCTATTACGTTTCCTTCTAATGTTACTTTTGCCATTTATATTACCTCTTATTCAATATTATATGTTATTTACTTTTTAAAGATACAATAAAAAAAATATAATGTAAATAGTAATAATTACTAATAAGCTGATTATTTTACTTCCATCCTAAAAATTCCATCCCAATCACTGGAAACTGGGTTAATTTTAAAGTGATTTATTCTGTCCATAAAAACCTTGGAAGGTTTATCACCATATTTTTTATGGTTTTCTAAAAAGAATTCCATAGCCTTATCCCAGTTTTTGGCTCTGTACTCTTTGAGTCCAGATTCAAAGAGTTCGATTATTTCCATTAACTTAGGTGTACTTTTAATCTTTTCCTGAATTATTTCGTAAATTCTAACTGGCTGGTTTTTACCTTTTACTGCTATAAAATCCAGCTCCCGGCAAAGAAAGATCTCTTTAATATTATTGTATACACTTTCTGAAATAATTGATTTGGAACCATAGGCCTTATTTGCACCCTCAAGTCTGGCTGCAAGATTTACCGTATCTCCAATGGATGTAAAATCCATTCTCTCTCTTGCTCCCATGGAACCAAAAATAACTGGCCCTCCATTTATTCCAATGCCCATTTCTACAATATGAAGTCCATCCCGCTCTCTTATATCCTTCTCATTCATCATTGCTTCCCTGATCTCCATTGAAGCTCTACATGCATTTAAATCCCGATTTGGACCGTCGAAAAAAGCCATCATCTCATCACCAACGAATTTATCGATATCACCGCCATTTCTGAGTATGATCTCTGTTTCAAGATCAAGGTATTTGTTGAGTATTGCTACAACTTCAACAGGGCTTTTTCCTTCGCAGAGGGTCGTAAAACCTCTAATATCTGTAAAGAGAAAGGTAAGATCCTTGGCAACACTTGATGTCTCTCCAGATTCTGCATTTTTTAATGTCGATGCCGAGATATAGGGTACAATGCCTTTTATTACATTAACCATATTATTTATCTCTCTGGAGAGACTACTAATTTCATCTTTGCTGTGTACCATATCCGAATAAACCAGGGATGAAGCGGCTACTCGACTCTCTCCGGAAATCATTCGAGATAAAATATCTGATACTTTTTTTACATTCATTCTCAGGAATAGTATTGGATTAACAATAAAAGTACCAGATATATAGATTAGGACTATTGATATGTATAAAAATAGAAATGTTAGTGCAAATACCAGATTTCTAATTTTGTAGTAAGGTTTCATTATTATATTTTTTTCAAAGGTTATAATTGTGTAACCTAATAATCTGCTTTTTTTAAATCGATTTTCACCATCCTTAATAGTATCAATTTTTATTATTGGACTGATAAATTTAAAGGTTGAATAATCCTCTTGGATTAAAACATCTCTGCTCTCTTTGAAGTTTTTAAAATAGTTTACCACCGAAAGTTTATCAAGACTTTCCAGTTCCGGGTATTTTGTTGATGGGGCAAGTGTAGAATATTCACATTTATATTCAGGAAAATCAGTATATTCCTCATCCTGATATACTGGAGGGTTAAAACTTGTAAAAATTGATAGATTGTTATAATTGAATGTTGCTTTGTTATTTAATTCAACCTGCCTTGTCATATACTCTTCAAGTGCTATGTTATCACCTAGATTAATTCTGTAGTTTGCTGAAGTTTGCTGCACCTGATTACTGGCACCATCAGAGACAGCCTTTATTATTGTTTCCCTATAACTATTTAGAAGATTTGTGCTAAGGATTAATAGTATTGCTGTAATTATGGAAATAAATGATAAAAATAGTTTAATTCTTATTCCAAAAAAGTTAATTCCTGTTTTATTCTCTTTTTGATATTCAAGATAATTTCTGTAGGAACTGCTTTTTCTGTTTAAACCTCTAAATAAAAGGGCGGTAGTTAAGAAATTATAAAATAATAGTAATGTAAATTGTAAATAAATTCCGATACTTACAGCTTTTAAATACTCTTTATTTAATGCGTTGGTAATTACTGGATCAATAACCGTATAAATCATTATAGAGGAGAGAATAACCCTGGATAACAGGTGAAAAACTGATTCCTTATTTCCAAAGTAACCCATTTTTCTATGAAGAAATATGTTTATCAGTTTATATAACCCAAATACCGGAATTACAATGAGGAATTTGTTTCCAATTTTATAAGGATGAAGAAATTCGTATTCAACCCCAAGGGTTACTGGCAAAAAAAACCAAAGAATGTAGAATAATCCTGTTAAATCTTCTATTAAACTTATGTATCGTTTCATTTATACCTCACTATTTAAAATGTATTTTTTAAAACTTTTAGTTTGTTTTCTGTTCTGTCAAAATAGGCCTGACTATCTTTATACTCATTGTTGTAACTAATAACTGTTTTAAATTTTATATAGGCCGTTTCATAATCTTCTTCATTGTAGAATCTAATACCATCGTTATAAAGTCTCTCAATTATACTCTCTATTTCACCAATTTTACCTCTGATTCTCTCAGTGTTATTTTTTAATTTAAATTTCGGAAGGTTCGTATTTACCTGGCTAATAGCACTTATTGGATCACCTTTCTGTATAAAGTAATCTATTGAGTCTATAACATCATTAATAGTGGATTCAAAATCCTTAATGTTTTTTGTTTTATCTATTTGTGAAATTAATAGTTGAACATCCTGGCTGTTATCAATATCTCTGGCTAAAACTGCTATATTTTTTGAGAGTTGCAGTTTCCCATTTTTATAGAGATCCTTAGCCCAGGTTACAAAAAGATCATATTTAACTCTATTTATGTTGCTATTTGTCTCACTGTATAATAGGGAATTAATAGCTTCGGCTCTTCTTACAATTTTCTCTGCTTCAACAAACCTTTTTTCATTTATCAGATTCTGTATTACAGTTACATTTTTATCCGTTAAATCATTAATATGTCCCTCAATTTTTTTTGTACACTCTTCTATATATCTACTATCTGGGTCCAGTTGGAAAAGTTCATTTTGGGTCTGGTTTACAGATTTTATATATTGGGACATTTCATTGGGATCATCTGAAACAATAAAGGTATTTAATTCAAGCTTTAATCTTTCCTCTGTCTTAGACTTTACACTTTCAAATAGACCTTTACTTTCTTTTTTTACAATCTCCAAAAATTTATCTTTAACTTTAAGATCTGATGCCTGTTTGATTGATAAAACATAGAGAAATTCCTCATAATCACTTTTATCATCTTTTTTATATAATTCCTGTATATTTTTTAAGCATTTTGTTGTCTGCTCTATTTTTATATTTGTAATAGTATTTATGTAATCTCCATCTTTAAGGAGTCCCGGGTATAACAGATAGGCATCAGAGAAGTAGAGAATTGCATTATCAACTATTTTCAGGTTTTTTTTCTTTATCAATTCCTCCTGATATAGTCTTAAACCTTCATTATAAAGGAGCTGGGCTTTATCTTCCTTACTAGTATTTTGATATAAAAATATATCTGCTCTTAAAGAAGCACAGGATTGAAGTATATTTAGGATGACTCCCAATATAATAAGATGTATTATTTGCCTTTTCATTAATCATCTCCAATAAAATTTGACCAATTGTATATTTTTTTTAGAAAATTTGCCAGTTGTTTTTAAAAGACTCTTATATCATCCTTGTTGAAATCTATAATCTGATAAAATGAGTTAAGACTTGTTATTAATATATTTAGTTTCCCGTTAATAGATGTGCCAAACTGTTTTTTTATATTTTTAAATATTTCCAGATAGTTGTTGTCCAATTCAATGCTTTTTGCATTATCAAAAGTAATTAATACATTACTCTCATCTTTTTCAATAAAAGGTCTTTTTCCATTAAACTTTTCGCTAAATATAAGTTCTTTTAAAATACTCTCTTTTTTAAGCAGTTCTAAAGTAAAAATTTTTTTATCTATTATTAAATATCCGCTCTTAAGTTCATAACTATGGGTCATAATAAGTTACCTCTTTGAATTTTTTAGATGTTAATTCTTTTTTTGTAAGTATCCATAACACTTTCTGATTTTGATAATCTGGTAAAAAACCTTCTCCATCAGTAAATATAACAATTAAATCGACTCTCATTTTCTCCCCTAGCTTCAGAACCTGGGTATAATCTGTTGCACCACGTTTTTGACGTTTATAGGTCTTTAAATATCTGTTTAAACTGACTGGCATTGAGAAGGTTGTATCAAAATTTACTACATCAATTTTTAAGTCAGTAATTTTATTAATTTCAATTACGTCATTTACGAATTTGTATAGAGTCTTATCTGCCATGGATGCTGATTCATCAATTGCCAATAGAGCATTTATTCCTTCATTTCTTATATTTCCCGGATATCCTGGGTATCTTCTTGAAATTCGCCTGAATGATTTTCTTTTTTTTACTCTCCAGTTATGGGATAAAAATTTTTTTAGAATATATTTCCAGTTAAAAAAAATCTCCGGATATATTTCTTTTAGTCCATTTTCAATGATTGATCCATTTATATTTAAACTTGCAGAAAGGTTGTATTTAAAAAGATTTAGTTCAGATTCTGAATAATCCTGACTTACCAGAAGGTCCCCTTTTAATTCTCCGGAGGTAGTTTCAACAGAGGCAGTTCCATTCTTTGTTCTTACTTCTCCATTTTTCCAGTTTTCTATTAGAAAATCATAGTAATACTCTGCACTTCTGTGGAATTCCAGTGGTTTCTCAAAAAAAACAGCAATTTTATCTATTGTTATTGAATTATCAAAAAGAAAGTCATTATTTATGTACTGATTTACTGCAATATCGCAGGCTACTGACCATAGGGGAAGCTCTCTATTTTCTATTCTATAGGGGTGAAGAAATATTAAGTGAATAAATTCGTGAATTAATACTCCTTTTTTATGATTATTATTTAATTGGGTAAACCATTCATCATTATACTTAAGAATAAGTTGCGGATATATTTCCAGTCTTATTTTTGAAATAGTTCTGTCTATTACAATTGAGAATTTTGATGCCAGTATTCCATATAAAGGTTCATTTAAAAGTATACTTGTTATTGCTTCTGTAATATTCATTGCTAATCTGCTACCATATCTATTATTTGATCGCTGATATCATTAAATGTATCTAACTCACTGAAAATTTCCCTTATAAGTTCAGGTCTTTTTAAAGATATCTCTCTATAAAACATTAATCTAAACTCCTGTGGCAGCTCATTTAGAAAATTATTTAAAGATAAAATATGGCTCTTACTGTTTTCCATATAGGTTATAACAGATCTGATAATTATCATTAGCTCTTCAGCTTTATGATTATTAATTATTGTATCTATTCTCTTTTTTACAGACTCGTAGCTGTTTAAGATCTCTTTTCCGTCTATAAAATTATCACTAATATTTGATATATATCCAAAAAGAGATGCTGATGCAAACTCTCCTACTATTCCGGAGATTACTTCCTGTTTAATATGTTGCTTAAGATTTCCTATGTTTAGAATTTCCTGAACTTTACTCCATCCTCTTGGTGTTGGAGCTCTGTTTTGAGACATATTCTCTTTGTTAATTTGCAGAAGCATTTCAGGAAATTTTTTGAGGAAGTTTATAACTGTTAAATTTATACCATTATTTTGACTAAAACTTATGTATTCATCCAGGTCTGGTTCAATATTTAGTGTAATAAATCTATCTATCATGGCATCATCAAGGGTATTTACTGTGTAATTAAGATTATCCGGGTTCATAGTTACCCCAATTTTCCAACCATCCGCTATTTGGTGTCCATTAATTCTTCGCTCAAGTAATAGTGGATAGAGAACAGATATTGTGTCCGGGGTTACTCTGTTAATTTCCTCAATAATTAGAAGTCCCTCTTTCAGGTGTTTGCCGAAATTTACAGAGTCCATAGTAGGTAAAAAAGATGGAGGAAGATATCTGGTTCTATTGTTTTCTATATCTTTATCCGGAAGTCCCATAAAGTCAGGGCCTTCCAGTGCTGCAGCATATATATCTATATAACCTATCCCTAACTCTTCAGCACACTGCCTGTAAGCTGAGGTTTTCCCAACACCCCTCTCGCTGACAAGTGCTGTAACATATTTTGTCTTATATAACTCTTTTATTACTTCTTTGGCTTCACTTATTTTCATAGACTCCTCTTTAATAGCATTTAATAGTAATCGTTACTATTAAATACTATTACTTTAAATGTAAAAAGTCTATGCTAACTTAATTAAATAATCCTATTTAGTCCCATGGCTCAAAACCCTTTATTTTATGATTATTGCTCCAGGGAATAAAAGTACTGTTTATTCCAGGAATCTTGGCAGCAGTGCTTTTTTGCCACTCATGTAGTGCTTTTTTTAGTGTGTCAGCTATTTCGATTTTATCCTTTATAAGATTTTTATTTTCTCCGGGATCATTCTCAATATTATACAACTCAAGCTCTCCATTTTCAAAAAACTCAATTAATTTCCATGGGTAATCCAAAATAGATGACCCCGGAGTTCCTCCCTGATTGCCGTAGTGGGGGTAGTGCCAATAGAGATATCTTTGAGTTCTTTTATTATAACCATCCAGATAGGGTAAAATACTTATACCATCTTTATGTTGTTCCGGGATTAAAGGTAATCCTGCAGCTTCTAATAGTGTTGGATAAAAATCAGGACTGGATATAGGTTCATTGCATATTGATTCTGCTTTTACTCTTTCAGGCCATGAGATTAAAAGTGGTTCCCTTACACCACCCTCATACATCCACCCCTTTCCCTGGGAGAGTGGCAGGTTACATGTTGGTGAACCTTCAGCTGTAGATAATCCTCCGTTATCTGAAGTAAATATAATTAAAGTATTATCAAAAAGATTATTTGTTTCCAGATATCTTATTATTCGCCCAATATTTTCATCCAAAGACTCTATCATAGCTGCATATACAGGGTCAGACTGTATTAATCTTCTTTGTATTTTCTGCTCTTTTTTGTGTTCACAAGGAAAGAAATCCCCCTCTTCAAAGGTTTTTAGAGTATCAAGCCCCATTTTTCCTGCCTTGATTCTGTATTTTTCTATTTTTTCTGTTTTTGCCTCAATTGGAGTATGAACAGAATAGTACCATAAATTCAGGAAAAATGGTCTCTGTTTATCTCTGGTTTCAATTAAGTCTAATGTTCTATCAGTTAAATAGTCTGTTAAATATGTATTTTCCGGTACCTGAACATCTTTCAAAGCCTCAATTCCCCAGGGGCTGAAATAACCCATGTTTCCGGGAGAACCCATATAACAGCCACCAATGTTAATGTCAAAGCCATGATTTTCAGGATAATAGGGCTGGGTTCCTATATGCCACTTTCCAACATGCCAGGTCTGATACCCACCATCCTTAAGGGAAGTTGCAATACTTTTTTCCTCTAAAGGTAGATGATCAAGATATGGAGCATCAATTAATCTGCCGCGACAATCCCCTTCATCAGATTCAGCATCACGATTATGATTAATCCAGTCAGTTACTCCTGTGGACACCGGATATTTTCCACTTAAAATACTGGCTCTGGTTGGAGAACAAACAGGGCATGCAGCATAAGCCTGGGTGAACATCATACCTTTTTTCTGCAGCATATCAATATTTGGAGTCTCATAAAATTTACTTCCTGTACATGAGAGATCTTTCCAACCCATGTCATCGATTAAAATAAATATAATATTTGGCTTATTCATGCAAACTCCTTTTTGTAATATATGGTATAATAATCTAGGTGATAACTACAAAAAATAGTAATTTTGAGGATTTGTTTGTGATTTTTGATCAAAAAATAAACAGAATGATATTTGATGAGAACAAAAAAATATCATTAATGAATAACTCTATAAGATGCGGTTACATAAAGAATGATGATATTGTTTATGAGGATAACTTTATTACATCACAGTACGCTATTGTATATATTATCTCCGGTGAAGGTTTATATAGAGATGATAGTGGTGAAATATCTTTTAGCAAAGGGTATTTGTTTCAAAGGTTTCCTGAAAAGATTCACAGTGTAACTTATTTTCCAGGGACTTTCAGATTTTATATAGCAGTTCCATCTGATATAATGAATATTCTTAAACTGTCTAACTCCCCTATACTTAACAAACCTGTACAGAATGTGGGATCTACATACACTCTGTATGAAGAAGTTGGTAATCTTTTTAATTTGTGTAACTCCTCAGAAAGTATCTATGAAATTCTTGTTGGTGTTCAGGCTTTAATCAGTATGTTTATTAAATCATCAATAGATCACTATGGTGTAGATGGTTCATATAAACAACTCATTATTAAAAAGGCAATGGTTATACTTAAGGATATGGATTGCAAAATGGATTTGAATGAGGTGGCACTTTCACTTGGATTAAATTACAACACTTTCAGGAGAGTGTTTAAAGAGTTAACCGGACTCTCTCCAGGGCATTACAGACTTAATAAAAGAGTAGAGAATGGGGTATTTCTACTAATAAATAGCAATATGAGTATTACTGAAATTGCATATAAACTAAAATATAGTGATATATACACATTTTCTTCCCAGTTTAAGAAAGTTACAGGATTATCTCCAACCAGTTTTACTAAAAGATTTAATAAAGGGAATATGGGTAGCGTTCCTACAAATGTAGATTAAAACTCCATTTATTTTTCTATTGCCTATCTTTAATAAAAATCATAAAATTGACCTAATTTTTATCTAAATTAAGGAGAGTCGTTTTGTATAAACAAGTTGACCCAAGAGTAAGTTTTCCTCTAATGGAAGAAGAAATATTAAAATTCTGGAAGGAAAAGGATATTTTTAAGAAATCTATAGATCAGAGAGAGGGCTGCCAGGAGTTTATTATGTTTGACGGACCTCCATTTGCAACAGGATTACCACATTTCGGTCACTTTGTTCCAGGTACAATTAAAGATATATTTCCAAGATATCAGACAATGAAGGGTAAAAAAGTTGAGAGACGTTTTGGATGGGATTGTCACGGACTTCCGGTTGAATTTGAGATGGAGAAAGAGCTTGGAATTTCTGGGAAAACAGAGATAGAAAAGTATGGAATTCCTGAGTTTAATGAAAAATGTCGATCTATAGTTTTAAGATTTACCAAAGAGTGGGAGACTGTAATCAGCAGATTAGGTCGATGGGTAGATTTTGAAAATGATTATAAAACAATGGAACCGGACTATATGGAGTCTATATGGTGGGTTTTTAAACAACTTTGGGATAAGAATCTTGTATATGAAGGGCATAGAATTATGCCTTATTGCCCAAGGTGTTCAACTGTATTATCCACTCATGAATTAAATCTTGGCGGTTATGAAGATGTTCATGATAATGCAATAACTGTTAAATTTAAACTAAAAAATGAAGAAAACACATACTTCCTGGCATGGACAACTACTCCCTGGACACTTCCAAGTAACCTGGCTTTAGCTGTGGGACCAGAGATTGAGTATGTAAAAGTTATAGATGAGGATGGAGCATTTATCCTTACTAAAGAGAGATTAAAATCCTATTTTAAATTTGACGATGAAAATCCTCTAAAAATAGAGTGGGAAAAGAAAGGGTCCGAACTCGTTGGTATAGAGTATGAACCACTTCTTCCATATTTTGAATCTGCTGTAGAAGAGGGTGCCTTTAAGGTTTTTACAGCAGACTATGTAACAACTGATTCAGGTACAGGAATCGTTCATATCGCTCCGGGATTTGGAGAGGATGACCACCTTGTGCTAAAGGGAACTGGAATAAAAACAGTTTGTCCTGTTGATGGTGAGTGTAAATTTACCGGAGAGATCCCTGAATATAAGGGACGGTTTGTAAAGGATTGTGACAAGGATATTATTAACAGATTAAAAGATGAAGGGAAACTTGTTAAAAGAGAACAGTATCTTCATAGCTATCCACACTGCTGGAGATGTAAAAGTCCTCTAATTTATAGAGCTATCAGTTCATGGTTTATTGATGTTGATCAGATTAAAGAGAAGATGTTAAACGCTAATGATCAGATAAACTGGACACCATCACACTTACAAAAAGGACGATTTGGAAAATGGCTTGAAGGCGCAAGAGAGTGGTCTGTTTCCAGAAACAGATACTGGGGTAACCCTATACCTATCTGGCAGTGCCACGACTGTAAAACAGATATCTGTATAGGTTCCAGAGAAGAACTTGAAAAGTTGTCTGGAAAAAAAACTACAGACCTTCATAAACATTTTGTAGATGAGATAACTATCCCTTGTTCATGTGGTGGAACAATGAAGAGGGTAGAGGAAGTTCTTGACTGCTGGTTTGAATCAGGAGCTATGCCATATGCCCAGAATCATTATCCATTTGAAAACAAGGAGAGTTTTGAGAAAAATTTTCCAGCTGATTTTATTTCTGAAGGTTTAGATCAGACCAGGGGATGGTTTTATACATTAACAGTTTTAGCTGCAGCACTTTTTGATAAACCTGCATTTATGAATGTTGTTGTTAATGGTCTTGTATTGGCTTCAGATGGTAAGAAAATGTCAAAAAGTCTTAGAAATTACACTGACCCAATGGAAGTTATTAACAACTTTGGAGCGGATGCTTTAAGACTCTTTTTAATGAATAGTTCAGTAGTTAAAGGTGAGGGATTAAAATATTCCGACGATGGAGTAAAAGATATTCTTAAATCCATAATCCTGCCATTGTGGAATGCATATTCATTCTTTGTTACCTATGCAAATATTGATGAAGTTTCTATTAGTTCTGCTCCGGAACACCCGGAAAACCCACTAGACCAATGGATAATTTCTGAGACAGAGACTTTAATAGCAAATATTACTGAAAAACTTGACTCCTACGATGTGCAGAAAGCAATAGATGAAATTATTAAATTTATTGACTCTTTAAATAACTGGTATATAAGAAGAAGCAGAAAAAGATTCTGGAAATCCGAGAGTGATAGCGACAAAATGGAAGCATATCAGTCTATATGGTACGCTTTAATGAACCTTGTAAAGGTTTCCAGTCCATTTATTCCATTTATCAGTGAAGAAATTTACAGAAACATAAAAACAGATGATATGCCTGAGTCTGTACATCTATGTGATTTTCCAGTTGCTAAAACAGAAAACAGAGATGAAAGACTGGAGCTTAAAATGTCTCTTACAAGACAGGCTGTATCTATGGGTAGAGCTTTAAGAAGCCTCCATAATCTTAAGACCAGACAACCTCTTAAATCTATGTTTATGGTAACCAGAGATGAGAATGAGAAAAGTGTTCTAATAGAGATGGCTGATATTATTAAAGAAGAGCTTAATGTAAAAGAGGCTCTTCTAAGGGATAATGAAGAGGATCTTGTTGAATACAGCTGTAAGGCAAATTTCAAGATTCTTGGAAAAGTTCTTGGGAAGAATATGAAAAATGCAGCTGAAGAGATTCAGAAACTGAGAGGTTCTGAAATTAGAGGTCTTTTAGCTGGAAAAACATTAACTGTAAGTTATGTCGGTGTTGATAAGAAAGAAGAGGAAGTAGAGATTACTCAGGAGCATATAGTTGTAACTCGAACTGAAAAAGAGGGATTAAAGGTTCTAAACGAAGGGCTTCTTACTATAGCTTTGGATACAGTTCTAAGTTCTGAGCTTCTTGAAGAGGGAATTGTAAGAGATATAATAAGAGGTGTTAATAATCTTAGAAAAGATAGTAATCTGGAAGTTATTGATAGAATAAATCTTGGAATTTCCGGATCTGAAACTGTGAAAAACGCAGTTGTAAATTTTAAAGAGTATCTTCTTAGTGAGACACTGTCTCTGGATCTGGACTTTTCAGAGAAGGAATTCTCCAGTGAAATTTCATGCGGAGAAGAGACATGTATAATCTTTATAGAAAAAGCATAGTTGTAGCAGGCCTAAGCCTGCTACTTTTTTTTAGTTGTACTACAGTAAAAGTTGATTCTAAGCAATCGAAAGAGTATAAAACCCTTGATCAGATTTTAACAACAGGTAGAGACACACTAATCTATCTCGATTTTAAAGAGAATATGTCACTTCTTGGTAATGTTATGGATATGCTCCCTATTGAAGGAAAGACCACATATTTAGTTGACAAGAGTAATGAGATCTTTTTAGCCTACAATGAAGAGTTAACAAATGGTTTTGATGCTATAATTAATGGAGAATTCTCAAAGTGGAAGAGTGAAATGGGACTTTCCATCTCATTTCAGTGGAAAAAATATAGTGATCGTGGGCTAAAATACTGGAAAAACAAGGATGGCTTAAAACTATATTTTGCAGGTAATGAGACTGTTATTATATCAACTGGAGATATAGTTCCTATAATAAGTAGATATAATATGTATAATCTTGAAATACCTGCATCATCAATATATATAATGCTTCCATTAATTAAGGATGAGCAAATAATAAAACTTAGCAACGGGTTTATTAAAGGTGGTATTGAGAGTATGAATATCTTCCTTGATAAGTCGGAAATAGGTTATGATTTAGAGGGTGTATTGGGTTTAGAATCTGATGGAAAAGCTAGGGCTTTAACAAGATTAATAAAAATATTCTTAAAAGTTCTACTGTCAGGCTCTATAGATCCGGATGTTACAAAAATAGGTGATGAATTAAATATCGAAGCTTCAGGGAAGAGTGTTATTATAAATAATGTGAAACTTAAGGAAGAATTTATTGCTGATTTTGTAAATAGTATAATGTTTTTAGATGGAGAAGCCGATAGATGAAGATAGGTATAGTTGATTACAACGCAGGAAATTTAACAAGTGTAACATCTGCATTAAATTATATAGGGGCAGATTACATCGTTTCTTCAGATCATGAACAGTTAATGAAGTGTGAGAAGTTAATATTTCCCGGTGTTGGTGAGGCAAACTGGGCCATGGAACAGTTAAATAAAAGGGGTCTTGAAACTACTTTAAATGAGTTTAAAAATAGTGGAAAACCAATCTTAGGTATCTGTCTGGGGTCCCAAATAATATTGGATTATTCTGAAGAGAGTAATACCCAGTGTTTAGGATTGGTTCCTGGAAAGGCAAAACTTTTCCCAAAGGATATGGGGTTAAAAATTCCTCACATAGGATGGAATACTGTAGAACATAGTGGTGAAGGAATTTTTAAAGGGATTCCAAAGGATGCTTCATTCTATTTTGTTCATTCTTACTATGTTAAGCCAAAAGATAGAGAGTGTGTTATAGGCTTAACAAATTACGGGATAGATTTTTGCTCCGCTGTGAAGCATAAAAATATTACAGCTTTTCAGTTTCACCCGGAAAAATCCGGAGAGGTAGGATTACAGCTCCTCAGGAACTTTGTAGAAGCATAACAAGGAAAGTGTATGGTTATTGATAAAAGTATTATTACTGATTTGGTAGAAATTCCAAAGACGGAAATTCATCTTCATATAGAAGCGGTAACAACCGCTGAAACAGTATGGTCTTTAATTAATAAACATAATCTTTCTATTGAAGGTGTAAACTCTATAGATGATTTGCAGAAAAAATTTAAGGTAAAGAGTCTAATGGAGTTTATAAATCTCTTTATTAACATTATTCAGGCATCATTTAAAAGTGAAGATGACTTTTATCTTTTAATGAGAGATTTAAGAGAATACCTTTTAAAAAATAATATTGTTTATTCTGAAGTCTTTTTGGCTCCAACTTCATTTATAAATAACGGTCTTGATTTTAATAAAATTATGGATGTATTAACAGTAGAAGCAGACCGGTTTTACAAGGAAGATGAAATTGATATTAAGTATATAATAGACGTTTCAAGAGGTTTTGGCCTTGAAAATGCTCAAAAAAACCTGGAACTGACATTAAATTACAACAGTCCAAGGGTAATTGGTATAGGTCTTGGTGGTGCCGAAAAGAAGGGTAAAGCCGAAGTTTTTGAGCCGGTTTTTAAAAAAGCTTCAGAAAGTGGTCTCCATGTTGTAGCCCATGCGGGGGAAGATTGTAACTATAAATCTATTGATGCTGCAGTGAACATTTTAAAAGCTGAGAGAATAGGCCATGGGATCTCAGCAATGGAGAATGAAGAGTGCATGAATCACTTAAAAGAGTTACAGATACCCCTGGAGGTCTGCCCCACCAGTAATCTTTTTACCAGAGCCTATGTAAAGAGTATAAAAAAGCACCCAATAAAAATGTTTTTTGAAAAGGGACTTTTTGTAACTGTAAATTCTGATGATCCAACCCTGTTTGGTACAACATTGGTGGAAGAGTATCTTCTTCTGCTAAATAAAGATATTTTTACAAAAGCAGAAATAGGACAGTTAATTCTAAATAATTTAAAAGCAACCTTTATGGATGAAAAAGATAAAGCATCCCTGGAAATTAAAATACGTGAAACCTTGAACAATAAGGGTTATCTTTAGTATTATTCCATTCATGGATATTTATAAATTAGGCTTCTCTGAAGAGGAAGCAGTTTTAAGAGAAGTTGCCAAACCGGTTACGGAATTTACCCCTGAATTAAAAGAGTTTATTTCCCAAATGATTGACTCCATGATAAAATCCAATGGGGTAGGGTTAGCAGCTCCCCAGGTTGGAGTATCCCAGAGAATTCTGGTTGTAGGTTTTGATGATGTAAAACCAATGGCTCTTATTAATCCAGAAATAATTGAGACATCTGTAGAAGAGAATGTATATGAAGAGGGTTGCCTTAGTGTTCCCGGTATGTATGCAAAAGTTACTAGACCTAAAGAGATAAAGGTTCAAGCCTGGAATGAACGGGGACGTCCATTTACAATAGAAGCCGGTGGGATGCTTGCTACAGTAATTCAGCATGAAATCGATCATTTAAACGGTGTTTTGTTTATTGATCATCTAACAGAAAAATCCAGAGAAAAACTATTAAAAAAATATAACAAGGTAATGGGACTCAATTAATGAGAATTCTTTTTGCCGGAACACCGGATATAGCAGTCCCTGTATTGGATGCACTTTCAAAAAAGTATGATATTTGTGGAGTTTTAACTAACCCGGATACAGTACAGGGAAGAAAAAAGACTCTTCAACCTCCACCTGTAAAAATAAAAGCTGAGGAGTTGGGGTTAAAAGTATATCAGCCTGAAAAGCTAAATAATGAGTTTTATTCCTTAATTCGTGGGTTAAATGCTGATATTTTAATCTGTTTCGCCTATGGAAAAATATTCAAAAAAGAGTTTCTGGAACTATTCCCCTTTGGAGGATTAAATATTCATCCATCCCTGTTACCCAAATATAGAGGACCTTCTCCTATTAGTGTGGCAATATTGAATGGTGATAGTATATCAGGTATTACAATTCAGAGACTGGCTTTAAAAATGGATAGTGGTAATATTCTGCTACAGGAAGAGTTTTGTATAAATAAAGATGATACTACCCAGAGTTTAACAGAAAGAGTAGCACATTTATCATCTGATTATATGCTCCAGGTTATGGAGGATATAGTGAATTCCAGAGTTAAGGAAAGGGCTCAGGATGACTCAAAAGCAACATTTTGTAAGTTAATAAAAAAAGAGGATGGTCTAATAAATTGGTCTTTACCAGGGGAACAACTGGTGAATCAGATAAGAGCCTTTAATCCATGGCCCTTAGCCCATACAACATTCGGAGATAAAAACCTTAATATTCTTGAAGCGGAAATTGCTCTTAATGTACCCGAGGGGGAGCCTGGACAGGTATTGGAATACTCAAAACAGAGAGGGTTTCTGGTTAAAACCGGGGATGGGGGAATTTATATTACCAGACTTCAGTTACAATCTAAAAAAGTTTTAGATTATAAATCATTTAACAATGGTGTTCAGAATTTTGTTGGCACTAAACTAGGATAGGTTATGAAAAATATTTTTAAAGAGTTGTTTAAAAAGAACGATGAAAATGAGTTGGAATTAACAGATGCTGAGATAAAAATTCGGGAAAAAATAGAGAAAGAGTTCTATTTTAAAGCAGTGTGGGGAATAATCTTTTCAGCTATTTTTCTTGTAATCCTGTTTTTTACGATCTTTTTTATCAATGTCGATGGGGAAGAGGATACAAAAGTTCCAAAACTTGAAGGTTTAAAACTTCATGAAGCTATTATAGCTCTTCAGGAGAGGGCCCTTTATCCAAAATTGACAGTTAGAAACAGTACTCCAAACGAAAAAGGCTTAATAATTAATCAGGATATATCAGCTGGATCAGTTGTAAAAGCAGGAAGAATTATTGGAATTACAGCTAGTTTAGGGGGTGTTATCGATAGTGTAGGATCCTATGAGGGACAATCATTAAAAGCTGTTGAAGCTGAACTTCAGAAATTATTCTCAAGTTCAAGCAGTGAACCAATACTTGTTATTGATAAACCAATTGAAGTTATAAGTGAAGAGCCAGTAGGAACAATTCTGTCTCAGGATCCTCCGGCTGGTACAGAGATAACTGATATAACAAAACTAACATTTCATATAAGTAAAGGTAAGGAAGTATCATCCTATCAGGTACCAACAATGACTTCACTGACATTCGAGGATGGATTAAAAAAGATAACTCAGTGGCCAATACGGTATAGGTTTATTGTTAGAAAGAAAAAGAATAGAGAAGATGCAGGAATTATTGTAGCCCAGACTCCGGAAAAAGGTATAACTGTACCATGGACAACAGTTTTAGAGATGACAATGACTGAGCCAGAGGGTTATCCTTCTAACTACTCTTTTGGACTACTAGAGCTTGTTGTACCTAACTATCAGGTTAGCGTTCCAATGGTTGTTGAAAGAGTTAAAAACGATGGGGTTAAAGAAATATTTGTTGATAGCAAAACATTTGGAGGCCCAATAACTGTTCCATACTTGGAAGAGGTTGGAACAAGACTTATAATATCTGTGGATGGTGTAGAAATTCAATCCTTTATAGTGAGACAACTTTAATGAATATAATTTTAGTAGGTATGCCTGGTGCAGGTAAAAGTACAATAGGTGTTTTATTAGCTAAGCGGATAGCCTTTGAATTTATAGATTCAGATTTAAATATACAGCTTAAAACCGGTGAAACCCTTCAGGAAACTATGGATCGTGATGGATATTTAAGATTAAGAGAGATTGAGGAAGAAGTTTTATCTGAACTTATAGCAGATAATGCTGTAATATCCACAGGTGGAAGTGCTGTTTATGGTGCTAAAGCTATGGATCATCTAAAGAAAGATGGAATAGTTGTATTTATTAAAGCATCTCTGGATGAATTAAAAAGAAGGGTTCATAATTATGAGCATCGAGGAATAGCCCGGAGACCAGACCAGAGTTTTCAGGATCTTTTTCAGGAAAGAGATCTTCTATATAACAAGTATGCTGATGTAGTTATTGACTCAGTAATGGGTGAGCAGGATCAGATGGTTGAGACAATAGTCTCTGAATTAAGAAAAAAAGGGTTAAAGCTGGAACATGCAATATAGAAGCAAAAGAGTAGCTGCAATACACGATTTGTCAGGTTTTGGCAGATCTTCATTAACTGTTGTTATGCCACTTTTTGCAAAGATGGGTATTCAGGTATGCCCATTGCCGACAGCATTACTATCTACCCATGGAGCCTATGAGAATGGAACCTTTCTTGATTTAACCGATCAGATGATTCCAATAATGGAACATTGGGAGAGTTTAAATGTTGAGTTCGATGTAATTTACTCAGGTTTCTTAGGATCAGATAAACAGATTGATATAGTTCTGGATTTTATTAAAAAGTTCAATTCAAATAAACCCCTTGTGGTTGTGGATCCTGTTATGGGGGATGATGGAGAGGTTTACTCTATTATTGACCAGAATATTATTACTAAAATGGTTAATCTGGTAAAAGAAGCTGATATAATTACTCCAAATGTAACCGAAGCTGCAGTTCTCTTAAACAGAGAGTATAATCCTGTTTTAAGTTATGAAGAGGCAAAAAAAGTTCTCACTGAGTTAGCTGATCTTGGCCCTGAAATAGTCGTATTAACAAGTATTCAAAAAGTTGGAGAAAAAGGGCGATATACAGCTATTTATGACAGTAAAAATGATGATTTCTATTTTGATCAGTGTGAGTATATACCCCAGGATTACCCGGGAACAGGAGATGCTTTTACATCACTTTTTATCGGTTCCCTTTTAAAAGGCTATTCACTAAAAAAATCCCTTTCAAAAAGTCTGGAGTTTATAGAAAAGGCACTAAAAGCTACCATTAATAGTGGAATTGATCCCAGGGATGGAATTAATCTTGAATCATGGGAGATAGATCTTTAAGATAAAGCTGATTGTCGGTTTTAGAAAGCTCTATTCCACTGTTTTTCCAGGTCCACACTAACCATCCATCTAATTTATAGGTATTTACAAGTATATCCTTCCAGTTCTTTAATTCTGTAGACATCTGACTAAAATTATAGTTTTTATACTTTTCACTTTCCGGGATTATACCGAATTCCCCAACTATTACCAGTTTTTTACAGTTAGCATCAATTTCAAAATGGCTCATATAATCTGCAACCTTCAGTTCGTTGCTGTTTATATACTCCCCTGGGTAGATATGCAGATCAACAAAATCCAGTTCTGAATCATTTAAACCAGAAATAACATGTCCTTTTAAAGCTGGATGAGGATAATAAAAATTAGCATAAAAACCTACTGTTACTAACGCATTACTGTCTATTAGTCGAATTTGGTCTCTAATGGATTTACTCCAGTATTTAAAGCTATTTTTTATCAACTCTCCCTTTGAATCAACACTGCTTAAATCGTAAATATTGCCTTGTGCATCTGTGTAGGTTCCGCTATTTAAGTTAAGTGGTGCTGAGTCAGCGGTATAGGCCATCTCATTTCTTAATTCATAGGCAAAAATTGCTTCAAGAGGAGTCTCTCTATTTTTTAGAGAAGTGATAAAATCAGTCCAGAATTTTTTTTCCATTTCAATTTCGGATTTATCCATATATTGTGTGTTTACCCAGGTAAATAGAGCATTGATTTTTTCATTTGTTGAAGTATCAACACTGTTTAAATCAACACCACTTAATTTTAAATGCTTAGGTATTAATATAGGATCAGTTGTTATAATAACACCAATATTATTTTTATCAGCCTCTTTAATAAAATCAGATACATTGTTCATATATAGAGGATCAAGCACTCCGTCTGAGTCTGCTATTGCAATTGGATCCAGAAATACTCTTACAGTATTAAAACCATAGCTGTGTAACTCTTTAAACATTAAAGATATTTCACCATTGTTATATATTCCATTATTAAATGTTCCATGTCCATAAACATCTATATTATTCCATTTATAACTTCTATAGTCTGTGTAATTGAATCCTCTGGGGGTATAAACTTCATTATTATATGTATCATAAAATTCACTATTATTAAGCTCATTTGTACGGATTGAGACTCTTCCATATCTGCCATAAACTACATCACTTTGTTCTGTTTTGTTAGAGGGATCTGTGTTGTCAGATGGATCCGTATTATCAGTAGGATCTGTGTTGTCAGCAGGTTCTGACCCCCCGATTTTTAGTGGTAATGGGGAATTACATCCGAATAAAATAGCAATTATTAGCCATACAATAAAGATTTTATTTTTCATAACTGCTATCATATAAGCATAAATCTATATGGGCAACCCTGAAAAAGGAATTAACTATGGAATGGACAAGTATATATAAAACAGGAATTGATTTTATTGACGATCAGCATCATGAATTATTTAATGCTGTCAACAGAATAAAAAAAATATCCTCAGGAGCAAAGGATGCTATTGCAAAGGAAACTTGGGAAATAATTGAATTTCTAGAAGAGTATGTTGTTAAGCATTTTCATGATGAAGAAAATTATATGAAAAGTATAAACTATCCACATCTTGATAATCATAGACTTATTCATATAAATTTTATTAACAAAGTAGGGGATATTAAAATCAAACTTAAAGAGAGCGGGTCATATAACCCGACTCAACTTTTTATTACATTAATTAAGTGGTTACAGGAACATATTGCTGTAGAAGACAGAAAATATGCTACTTACCAATCAATTGGAAAATAATCCTTTAAAAATTTACCGCACCAGTGTTCTCCTCTGTTTATTCCATCAAACAGAGGATCCATTACTCTTGCTGCACCGTCAACAATATCCAGAGGTGGCTGGAAATCGTGGAGATCCTCCTTAAGTTTGGAAAGTTGTGCAGGATCTTCATCTGTAACCCACCCTGTGTCTACCGCATTCATATAGATTCCAAAATCCGCCAATTCCCTGGCTGATGTATGGGTTAGCATATTTAAAGCTGCCTTAGCCATATTCGTATGAGGGTGTCTAGCCTCTTTTTTAAACCGTTTAAATTTTCCTTCCATTGCAGTTACATTAATTACATGTTTTACACCAGTATAATCTTTCTGCATTAATGGAATAAGTTTATTACACAAAACAAATGGAGCTATTGAATTTACAAGTTGAACTTCCAGCATTTCGGAAGTGTTAATCTCACCTATTTTAAGTCTCCAGCTATTTGTTGTTCTAAGATCAACCTGCTGAAGGTCTACATCCAGTTTCCCTACAGGAAAAATCTCCTCAGTAGAGAGAGCATCATCATAAGAGTATGGAATCTGGGATAGTTTTGCTGACTCTCTTAAACCTAATCCCGGTTTCTTTGTATCCCAGGTTACAGGAAGAGAACTTTCTGGATCAGCTAGATTCATTGCTATAGAGTTTATTTTCTGGTTACATACTTCAAAGTTGTGTAAAAGCATTTGTACACCGTCACCAAATGAGGAGATAGGCTTTAACTCATCCTCCATCATATGGGCATAGAACCCGGGAGGCCTTCTTACTGTCTGTGCTGCATTATTAATTAATATATCCAGTCTTTTATAGGTCTGTTCTACATGGCTGCAAAAGATCTCTATGCTTGGGGTGTGTCTTAAATCCAGTCCGTAAATATGCAGTCTGTGTCCCCACACATTAAAATCACTCTCTTTAGCAAACCTTTTAGCAGAGTCAATTGGAAATCTTGTGGTTGCAATAACCGTAGCACCTGCTCTTAGCATCATAACAGTTGCCTGATAACCTATTTTTAATCTTGAACCAGTAATTACAGCTACCTGACCTGTTAAATCAGCAGTCTGGAACCTTTTTTTATAATTTAAATCAGCACAGGATGGGCACATTGTATCGTAAAAATGGTGAAGCTGAGTAAATTCTGCCTTGCAAACATAGCAGTTTCTCGGGGATTGAAGTTTTAAATCGTCTCTGTTAGTTATATTCTCATCTGTTAAAAGTAGTGGTGCAGTAAAAACATCATCCTCTCTTGCTATCCGTATTCCAGTAGCAGCCCGTGCCTTTCTTTCAAGCTGAACTATTTCCTGTTTTTTAATTCTTTTTTTTATCTTTCTTCGTTGTTTCAGGGTATATACATCTGGGTGGGATATTTTACCTGCTAATTTCATTAACTCTATCTGATCATTTTCATCCAGATTCACATAAATTTCATTATTATCTATTAATAATTTAAGTGTATCCAGGCAACTCTTTATATCTATATCTTCCACCTAATTTCCTTGTAAAAACAGTTTAGTATTTTTATCACTTATCTTCTCAAATTTCAATGTAGACAGCATACAGATATAAAAAGTTGTAAAATTAACTTGAAGAGTTGTAATCTGTAAACAATAATTAACATATTAGAAAAATATATGGAGTGATAAAATGAAGTTAAGAACAAAAATAATGACAGGTTTCGTATCGGTTTTACTTCTTCTTTTAATAGTTAGTATTACATCTTTTATTGCATTGGATGGTGCTTCCACCGGCTTTACAAACTATCGTGGTCTAGCTAGAGAGACAAATCTTGCAAGTGATCTGGAAGCTAATATGCTAATGGTCAGAATTAATGTTCTGAACTATTTAAGGGAAGTAAAGGATTCCTATATAGATGGTGTAAACAAATATATGGAAGAGGTTTCAAAATATATGACTACGGCTCAATCCTCTATTGTTAATCAGGAGAGGGCATCTCTTATTGATAAAACCCAAACAGAGATTGACTCTTACACCAAGGAGTTTGCATCTGTTACCAAGCTTATGAATGAGAGAAATGATATATTACACAATAATTTAAATATTAATGGGCCTCAGATGGAGAAGAAGCTTACAGAGATAATGGAGAGTGCTTATGAAGATGATGATACTACTGTTGCCTATCATGCAGGATTGGCAATAAGAGACCTCTCATTAGCCCGAATTTATATTCTAAAGTATTTGGATGAGAATTTAAATGATTATGCAGTAAGAGTGGACAGTGAAATGGAAACTCTCGACAAAGAAATTATACTTCTTAAAAAAGAGATAGATGATGAAACAAGACTTAAACTTTTAAATGAGATGGATTCTTTACATCAAATTTACTGGAGCGGTTTTAAACGAATGGTTCAGGTAATAGTTGAAAGAAACCATGTTATTGATGAAGAGTTAAATGTTCTGGGGCCAACTATTGCAGAAAATCTTGATTTTGTTAAAGAGTCTGTTCAGGCTGAGCAGGATATTCTAGGGCCTAAACTTCAGAAAGAGAATACATTTTATGTAACCCTTGTTATTATTACTTCAATTATAGCAGTCCTTGTAGGTATTATTCTGGCTCTATTAATTACTTCAAGTGTTCTTAAACAGCTAGGTGTTGATCCTTCAGAGATAGCAGTTATTGCTTCATCTATCGAAAACGGTGATCTGATGATTAAATTTGATACCTCTAAACCACTTGTTGGTGTTCATAAATCCCTTTATGGCATGGTGGAGCAACTTCAAAATGTTGTTTCTAGCGTAATAAGCAGTTCTAATAATGTTGCCCAGGGAAGTGGACAGCTAAGTGATACATCGGTGCAAATGTCCCAGGGTGCATCTGAACAGGCATCATCTATTGAAGAGATCTCATCATCAATGGAGGAGATGGTGTCAAACATTAAAAGAAATGCAGACAACTCATCCCAAACAGAGAAAATTGCCAGAAAATCAGCAATTGATGCGGAAAATGGAGGAGATGCGGTTAATAAAACTGTTGCTGCAATGAAGGATATAGCATCTAAAATTAATGTTATCGAAGAGATAGCCCGGAATACAAACTTGTTGGCATTAAACGCTTCAATAGAAGCAGCCAGAGCTGGAGAGTATGGAAAAGGCTTTGCTGTTGTAGCGTCCGAGGTTGGAAAATTAGCAGAGAGAAGTCAAATAGCGGCATCGGAGATTAATGAACTTGCAAGTAGTAGTGTTAAAGTAGCGGAAGAGGCTGGTGCGACTATAATGGAGATGATTCCCGATATACAACATACTGCTGAGTTAATACAGGAAATTAGTGCTTCAAGTAATGAACAGAATGCTGGAGCTGAACAGATAAATCAGGCTATTATGCAGCTTGACAAGGTAATTCAGCAGAATGCAGCTGTTTCTGAAGAGTCTTCTTCCATGGCAGAAGAGTTAAGTAGCCAGGCGGTTCTTTTAAAAGATGCAATTGGATTCTTTAAGATAGAGAGTAAAAGCAGTGGAGTTAAACGTAAGAAAAATCCGATACATCATGGGAGTACCCCATTAATAGCAAATAAAACAACATCAGTAAAAAAGAATGTAGATTTAAAGACTCCTACAAAAAGTAAAGGTATAGATTTGGCATTGGATGATGATGAGAATTATGAAGTTTATAGTGACTCTAAAGATAGTGATTATGACGAGTTTTAGGAGAGAGTATGAGTGATTTGAATGTTGCAGTATTAAATCAGTATCTCTCTTTTACCCTGGGAAATGAAAAGTACGGAATTAATATTGTTAATACAAGAGAAGTTTTGGAAGCAACTGAGTTAACAAGGGTTCCTAGAATGCCTGACTTTATGTGTGGTGTAATTAATTTAAGAGGGAGTGTTGTTCCTGTTCTTGATCTGAAGCTTAAGTTTAAAATGGAGCGTGATCATGGACATGAGAGAAATAATATTATTGTTACCGAGATAGATGATATTGATGGAGGAGAAGGTAAGTTAACAATTGGGATCTATACAGATTCAGTTCATAAAGTTCTTACAATAGAACCAGAGGATATTGAGGAACCACCTAAAATAGGAATACAGATAAATACCGAGTTTATCCATGGTATGGGTAAAGTTGATGGTGAATTTATTATTCTCCTTAATATCAATAAAATTCTAAGTACTCAGGATTTGGTACGTATTTCTGATAATGTTTCATCTGCTAAAGAGGATGAGAATGATAGCTGAAAAATCTGAGGAACTGGTACTAAACAGCGATTTAACTATACACAATATTGAAGACCATAGAAAAAAGATCTTGTCAATAATTGATTCAGCAGAAGCTGTTTCTGTTAATCTATCCAGGGTAAGGAGTATTGATATTTCAGGATTACAGCTAATGCTAAGTCTTTTTTTAACCTTAAAAAAGATAGGGAAGAGTGTTCAATGTACAGGAGAGTTTTCTGAGGAATTAATTGAAGCACTGAATATGGTTACATTTACAATGAAGTCTATAGATAATGGCAGGGAGCTTACAGAATTTATAAAAGAAACTATTTGAGGAAGTTATGGACGAAGAAAATTTTATAAAAATATTTAAAGATGAAGCCCTTGATTTATTAGGAAATTTGGAAGACTCTCTTCTGGAACTGGAAAGTAATCCGGAAGATAATGAACTTATATCTGCAGTCTTCCGAGTAATGCATACTATTAAAGGTGCATCGGGGATGGTTGGTCTGGAGGTTATCTCCAGTTTTACCCACGAAGTAGAATCAATTCTGGAATCTGTTCGTGCAGGTAAGAACAGGGTAAATAAAGGTTTTATTGATTACACTTTAAAATCCCGGGATATAATACTAAATATGATAAATGATCCAGATTATACTTTGGATGATAAGGAAAAATTCTTTAGAAATTTCAAAAACTCCCTTGAGAATAAAAGAGAAGTTGTTCAGGAGACAGAAGAGAGTAAGTCTGTTCATCCTATTACATACAGGGTACTGTTTAAACCCGAGAATAGTATTTTTTTAACGGGAACCAACCCACTAATGATGGTTCATGAGGTTTTAGAATTAGGTGAAGGAATCGCAATACCTAACTATAACAGTATACCGGATATATACAACATCAATTCTGAAGGGTGTTATATTTCATGGGAAATATATGTCACTACAAAAGAGTCTATTAATAAAATTTATGATATTTTTATTTTTGTTGAAAATAGTTCAGAGGTGGTTATTGAGAAATGGAACCAGGACAGTGATAGTGATCAACCGGAGAAGCTTGGTGAGTTATTATTACGAAGAGGTGTTTTAAAGGATGAAGATTTAAGCAGAGCTTTAAACGAGCAACATAAACTTGGGGAGATTCTGGTAGAAGAGAGTCTGCTTTCCAGACATGATTTAAATAATGCACTTAAAGCCCAGGACTTTATAAATAAAACCAAAATAAAAAAAGTTGAGACAAAGGTTACAGATAGTATCCGAATAAAATCCGACAAGCTGGACAGTTTGATAGATCTGGTAGGGGAGATTGTAACAATCTATGCCCAGATGCTACAAATGAGTCATGAATCAACAAACAACAAACTTGTTTCAATAATAGAGCGATTTGGTCTTTTAACTGAAGAGCTTAGAGATAATGCGATGAGTATGAGGATGTTGCCAATAGGTTCTACCTTCTCAAGGTATATGCGGCTTGTTAGGGATCTATCTGGGGATTTAGGGAAGAAAATAAATCTAATAACCGAGGGTGCTGAAACTGAACTTGATAAAAATGTTATAGAACAGTTAAATGACCCTCTGGTGCATATAATTCGTAACAGTATCGATCATGGTATTGAAAATCCGGAATTTAGGGTAAAAAATGGTAAAAATGAAACCGGGACTATTAAATTGTCAGCAATTCACTCCGGTGCATCAGTAAATATTGTAATTGAGGATGATGGTGGCGGACTTAATAGGGACAAAATAATTCAAAAAGCCATTTCCAAAGGATTAATCCAGAAACCTGATGATATGCCGGATAAAGATATTCTTAACCTGATATTTGAACCAGGTTTTTCTACTGCTCAGACAATAACAAAAGTTTCTGGTAGGGGAGTTGGACTTGATGTTGTAAAAAAACAGATAGAGCAGTTAAAGGGGAGTGTCTTTGTTGAAAGTGAAGAGGGTGTATTTACAAGATTTACCCTGGTTCTGCCTATTACACTGGCTATAATTGAGGGATTATTGGTAACAATTGGTGGTGAATTCTTTGTACTTCCTTTAAGCACTGTAGAAGCATGTGTTGAGTTAAAGGATGAGGATAAGGATTTGAAATCCGGAAGAAAGGTTATTAATTTCAGAAATAGATTAGTTCCCTATATAGACCTTAGGAATTTCTTTGAAATAAAGGGAAAAAGAAAAGCTATCGAGCAGGTGGTAATTGTAAATTCCCATAATAAACAGGTTGGTTTATTAGTTGATAGTGTAATTGGTGGCAATCAGACAGTAATTAAATCCCTCGGATCTATGTATAAACATATAAAAGAGATATCCGGTGCCGCAATACTTGGGAATGGTTCGGTGGCTCTGGTTTTTGATGTAGATAAACTGGTTAGAGTAGTTGAAGAGCGAGAGGAAGTTTCAATTGGACTATAGTTCAGTTACAAAAGTTATGAAAAAACAAACTTTTGTAGCATTTAAAAATTATATTGAAGAAAATATTGGAATTAAAATACCGGATACAAAAAAAATAATGGTGGAATCCAGACTGCTAAGGCGTTTAAAAGCTCTGGAATATAGTAATTATGAGGAATATGCAGAATATTTTTTTTCTGAAAAGGGACAACTATTGGAAGTTCCCAGGTTTGTTGAGTGTATTACAACTAATAAAACAGATTTTTTTAGAGAGAATGATCATTTTGAGTATCTTACTAATAAAGCGTTACCGGATATATTAAAAAAGGCTGATCCCCATCTTTTTAGATTGTGGTCTGGAGCTTCCTCAACTGGAGAGGAGGCATATACTATGGCCATGGTTGTAAGTGAATTTCTTGAAGGATACAGAGGGAGAACTTTTAAAATTCTGGCAACAGATATATCTGAAAGGGTTTTAAATACAGGAAGAGAAGCCATATACACAAAAATAGACAGTGCACCAATTCCATCAGTGATGAAAAAAAAGTACTGCTTACAGAGTAAAGATTTGGCAAACCCCACTATAAGAATAAAGAAAAATTTAAGAGAGAAGGTTTTATTTAGACCCATAAACTTAACAGCCACTACTTATAATATAACAAATCAGTACCATGTAATTTTTTTAAGAAATGTAATGATTTATTTTGATAAAGAGACTCAGAAGAAAATTCTGAATAACTTATACTTGCATCTACATAAAAATGGATATCTCTTTTTAGGTCATTCTGAAAACCTCCCGGATTCATCTGTGCCATTTAAAAGGGTTGGTCCATCAATTTATGTAAAAAAGGATGGATATGAATGAGTGATGTAATAAATGTAATGATAGTTGATGACTCAGCAATTGTTAGAAGTACTCTAACAGAACTGATATCGACTGAAAAAGATATAAAACTGTTAACAACTGCGGCAGACCCCTATATTGCCGCCAAAAAACTTCAGACCATGATCCCTGATGTAATTATTCTTGACATAGAAATGCCAAGAATGGATGGCTTAACCTTTTTAAGGAAATTAATGAGTCAGCATCCTATCCCTGTTATAATATGCAGTAGTAAAAGTGAAACAGGCTCAACAAATGCAATAAATGCACTGGAGTATGGAGCTGTTGATATAATTCAGAAACCCCAGGTTGGAACAAAGCAGTTTCTTGAAGAGTCCAGAAAAGTTATATGCGATGCAATAAGGGCCGCTAGTTTGACAAATCCTAAAAATATTGTAAAACCTATAAAAGTTTCACCAAAACTAAACGCTGATGTAATGCTTCAGAAACCTCTGTTTAACAGTTCAATTGATACAACAGAGAAATTAATTGTTGTTGGTGCATCAACAGGTGGAACTGTAGCACTTAAAACCTTTCTGGAAGCTCTTCCCTTGGATGCACCAGGGGTTGTTATTGTGCAGCACATGCCAGAAAACTTTACAGCAGCCTTTGCAAAGAGACTGGATGAAACCTGTAAAATTACAGTTAAAGAGGCGAAGGATAATGACTCTGTATTAAGGGGTCAGGCTCTTATAGCTCCGGGGAATAAGCATACATTATTAAAAAGAAGTGGAAGCAGATACTATGTAGAAATCAAGGATGGACCTTTAGTCTCAAGACACAGACCTTCTGTTGATGTATTGTTTCGATCCACAGCCAGATATGCAGGTAAAAATGCAATTGGCGTTATTATGACCGGTATGGGTGATGACGGTGCGGAAGGGCTTTTAGAGATGAAAAGAGCAGGTTGTTATACTATAGCCCAGGATAAGGCCAGTTGTGTTGTTTTTGGAATGCCTGGGGAAGCAATAAAAAGGGATGCCCAGTGTGCTATAGTTCCGTTAGATAACATAGTTGGGCATATCTTAGGAAAAGTTTAGTTTTGTAAAACAACATCACCAATTTTTATCTTTTTTACAAATACAGTATTGGTTTTAGTTACAAAGGTTATATTCCTGCCTGTATTACTACCAACATCCTCTTTTTCTATTTCAATTCCTAAGTTTTTAAGATAGAGTTTTGCAAATTCAACGTTTGCTTCACCAATTGTGGCTTTGTTAGAGTTATGTTTTAGAACATTTCCTCCACCAAATATTTTTGCTTTTATTCTGTTCTTATCTGCCCCAAGCTTTATTAATTCATTTAAAAGGGTTTCAATTGCAGGCTGTCCGTACCTGTTTTCAGAATTAGTCATGTTTTCTTCATTAAATGATATATTCGGAAGCATGAAATGGTTCATACCTGAAACTTTGTTAATACTGTCGTATAGACATACCGCTACACAGGAGCCTAGAACTGTAGATATAATTTCATTGGAATCTGTTACGTAGTACTCCCCTGCATAAATTGTGACTATACTATTTTCGTGTTTATTGCTATAAGATTTATACATAATTTTTTTACCTGCTTAATAAATTATAAGATAGTTTCACAGGTTTTATAAGTCTTATACTCTCTAATTCTCCAAAAATCTTCTCTTAGCAAGTAACATTACTGTTCTTAACTCTTCTGGTGTCTCTGCATTTTCCCAATCCTCAATAAAGCTGGGGCTCTGAAGTATTTGGGCAATTGACATTAAGGCTTTTAGATGAAAATCCCTTTGGTCTTTACTTCCAATCAGACAGAAAGCTGTATGAACTTTAGTTCCATCACTATTCCATATTATTCCATCTCTGTCTCTAACCAGAACTATATCAAAAAGATCTTCTCCATCAATAATAACATGGGGGATTGCGTGGGGTACAGCTACTCCTGGGTATACAAGAGTTTCCGAATCATCTTCCCTTTGGTTTAACTTTAATTTGAAATTATCTACATCAGTTCCCCATCTTTCTGAAACTTTTATAGCTATCTCTTTAAATACATCATCCCGGGTCAATTCCCCATGGAGATCCAGTACAATAGAATTACGTATAATATTACAAAATCTATCCTCTTTTACATCATCTCTTTGCAGAAGTATTCCAAGAAGTTCCTCTTCAAGATCCTCCATGGAAGTTAGAATTTCCTTTTTAGCAACCTTTTCAATCATAAAAACAAGGGCTGATCTTCTTGTAACACTCTTGTTAATAAAAAGATAGTACCATACTACAGAAATTAGGAGAAAAACAATTGATGTGATAATCGGTTTAAGACCCATGTTAAAAATTAAAGCTGTATAAAAAACAATACCAAGAATCTGAATTACCGGAAAAAGAGGGGATTTAAAAACAGGTCGGTAATTATTCATTTTTGTTACTCTTATTACAATAACTGAAAGATTTACCATCATAAAAAGCAGTAACATAAAAAGTGATGCAATTTTAGCCAAATCTTTTAATTCCAGTGTAAAGATAAGAACAAGCATAAACAAGGAAGTTGCTAAAATTGAAAATACCGGAGTTCCGTTTTTAGAGAGCCTTCCAAAGGATTTGGGAAGCATTTTGTCTCTACTCATGGCTAAAGGCACTCTTGAAGCAGACATAATACCCGCATTCGCAGTTGTAATAAATGCCAGAATTGCGGCAAGTGAGAGTAAAATAACTTCAATCCAGTGTATTACAGGATTTGTAAAGAGTTTGTAGGCTGAATCTATAACAGGGGAGTGAGATTTAAAGAATTCTTCAGGTGTTAGTACTCCACATAGTATTGCAACAATTAAAACATAGAGAGTCTGTACAATCAAGAATGCAAGAAAACTTCCCTTAACCAGTGATTTCCCCGGGTTTTTTACCTCTTCAGCAACACTGGCTACCTTTGTTAGCCCTCCATAGGAGATAAAGACCATTCCTGTTACAGAGATAATGCTGCTCCAGTCCAGATTTTTTCCACCGCTTATTATAAGGGATATATCCGCCTGTCTATACCCAATTAGTACAAATTGAGCAAGAATAAAAAGTAATACAACAACAAGAATACCCTGACTATGGCCTGCTTTCTCTGCAGAAAAAATATTAATTATAGTAAATATAACACAGGCTCCACCTGAAATTAATTTTAATTGAAATTCTGATAAACCTGGAAATATTAAATTGGCAAAATATCCAATACCAACTAAAGCAAGGGCACTTTTTAGTGCAATTGAGAACCAGTTAGCAAATCCTGCTGCCATTCCTGAAGCACTGCCTAGAATTCTATCAATATAAAAGTATGTTCCTCCAGCTTTAGGAAGTGCTGTTGCCAGTTCCAGCTGGGATAATAGGGCCGGAACCATTAATATCCCTGCAAAAAAGTAGGATAGTATTATCCAGCTTCCAGCTTCTTTAAATGCTACAGCAGGTAGAATAAATAGCCCGGAGCTTATCATTGCCCCTGATGCTAAGCTAAAGATATCGTAGGTTTTTAAAGATTTTATAAGTTTCATAATTTACATTATAAAACATATTTTAGTTTTTAGATAGCTAGAGCAAATCTATTAATTGCAGTAGCTACTCCATCGGTATTATTACAGTGGGTTACATGGTGGGCATGTTTTTTTACATCTTCATGTCCATTAGCCATAACTATACCTAATCCGCAACCCTTAATCATGGTTAAATCGTTAAAACTGTCACCAATAGCCATTACTTCACTCTTATTAATACCAATAATAGAGCATAGATAGTCCAGGGTCTTGTTTTTATCCACATCTATATTTGTAAATTCCAGAAAGAAAGGTTTGGATATATTCATTGTCATAACATTTTCAACTACAGGAATTAACTCTTCCTGAACCTTTTTAAGTTTCCCTGGCTCATCCATTAAAATTACTTTTACCGGTCCTTCTGTAATATAATCCCTAATATTTTCTACTTTTACAACAGGCATTCCTGTTAATTTACCCTCTATGTCCGAGTACTCATTTTCCTTTGTTATTATTACCTTTCCATCTTTGTATGTTTGAAAATAGAGACTGTTATCCTGAGCTGTTTTTAATAGAAAATTTATATTATCCATGTTAAGGGTTGTTGATTTAATAAGTTTCTCATCCCTCATATCAGTCAGGTTTGCACCATTATAGGAAATTATGTAGCCACCTTCTTTATCTAGATTCAGCTCTTTTGCATAGGGTATCATGGAAGGAGTAGGTCTTCCTGAAGCAAGAACAATTTTAATACCGTTTTTCTGGGCATTTGAAATTACTTTTTTATTGTAGTCACTTATTTTCAATTCATCGTTAAGGAGTGTATCATCCATATCCATAACAATCATTTTTATTTTTTTACTCATACAAGTTTAATCCCGTTTTTTTCAATTGTGATAACCTTCTCTTTAAAAAGAGAGCCTATTGCCTTTTTAAAAGCCTTTTTACTAATTTCAAATGTATTGTAGATTAGTTCCGGGTCACTTTTATCATTTAATGGCAGAAATCCATTACTTTCCTTCAATTTTGCAACAACAGCATCAGTTGTCGGGTCAATAAAGTTTTTATACCCGATAGGTTGTAGAGAAATATCAATTTTGTTATCATCTCTGATTTTGGCAACCCAGCCTTTTATTCGATCACCGGTTCTGAGTTTTTTGAAAGTCTGATTATTATAAATCATCCCTTTATGTTTATTATTGATAATAACTGAAAGACCAAACCCGGCATTCTGGTATACTAAAAGATCAACTGCATCACCTTCTTTAACAGTTAATTCATCATTACTTAAATATCGCTCAACTCTTTTAGAACCAAAAAGCTTTTCAGTTTCTTCATCCTGAAGCATGTAAATAATATGCCATTCTCCGATTTCCATGGGAATTCTTTGCTCATTTCCAGGGACAAATAGATGTTTATCCAGCCCCCAATCCATAAAAGCTCCCGCAGAAGTAACTGATGCAACTCTTAATTTTGCAAACTCGTGGAGTTTAATCTGAGGCTTTATATTGGTTGCAACCTTTTGATCGGTTTTATCAATATAGATAAAAACATCAAGCTCATCCCCTATTTCATAATCTACTGGACAGTATTTGTTTGGCAGAAGTACTTCTTCTCCATCTTTATCCTGAAGGAAAAGACCAAAACTGACTTCCTTGCTAATTTTTAATTTGTTGAAAACTCCAACTTTTATCATTTATACCTCGTGGAGTTATTATAGTAATGTTCACCTTTTAGGTAAACATTACTATAGGGTAAAACTTAATCTTTTAATGGTATTTGTATTTCGGTAAGCCAGTCTTTAGGATTCTCTCTATTCCAAATTCCGTCAATGTAGGATTCCCTTGGATTATCAGCAATTTCCAGAGAGTTCTCTTCAATCCACATAAAAATTTTATTATATGATTCTCCCAGAGATTGATAATCTCCCTTATGTAAAATTGTAGCTGCATTTTTATAACCTTTAATAGTTTTAAATTTTACAGCCTCCGAATCTTTGCATGGGGAAACAACAGCTTCACATATTTCTACATCAATATTTGCCTCTTTATACTCACCATCATGATAAATTGTAAAACAGTAAGCCGGTTCAAGGCATACAGCATTTACAGAGTTCATATACTCCCCCATTTTAGGAACAATTTCGAAATAACTATTGTAGTTTGGTATAATTGTTCGCATTGATGCAACAGTTACTTCTGTTAATGATTTAATAATAATTTCACTCATAATAATTTCTCCTTTTTTGATATTTTTCAGAAAATCCGTTACAACTTTTTTACTCTTATTTGTTCTTTCCAGCTCATTATTTAACTCGTTTAACCTTTTATTCATAAGTTCTTCTATTAGATTTTTATTATTTATCATTAGTTTAATATCATCTAAAGAGAAACCCATACTTTTATAGGCTAATATATTTTGCATCATTTTAAGCTGTTTAATTCCGTATAATCGATATCCGTTAGTTCCGTCTATTCTTTCCGGTTTTAAAAGATCAATTTTGTCATAATAACGCAATGTTTTTGTTGTAACCCTTGAAATCCTTGAAAAATCTCCAATTGAATACATTTTTTTCTTCTCCTGGCCATGAGATATTATCAGTGTAAGGTTTGCCCTAAGGTCAAAGTCAATGATAAGATATATAATATATGAAATTTAGTTTAAATGATTTTATTTTGGATAAAACCCTGGGAAATTCAATAGGAAAAAGAAGTGTAATTCAGAATTTATGGGATAATTATGGGGAAATTGTAAGATACTTTATAAATGACGGTAAATATAAAACTGTTATACTAAAACATGTAAAGTTCCCGAAAAACAATAAAACAACTACATCCTATATTAGAAAAGAGAAATCCTATAATGTTGAGTGTGAGTGGTATATAAACTGGGGTAAAAGAGTTGACCAATTATGCAAAATTCCATCATGTTTAGGCTTTATTAAGGGTGAAAATGAAATTTTTATTCTGCTGGAAGATTTGAATTCCTCGGGTTATCCTTTGCGAAAGATGCAACTTTCATTTCCGGAGATTAAAAGTTGCATTAAATTTCTTGGGGATTTTCATGGTAAGTTTATTAATCAAAATCCTGTTGGTTTATGGGAAACAGGCACTTATTGGCACTTAGAAACAAGAGCTGACGAGCTTGAGAATCTTTCTGATTCCAGATTGAGAAACTGTGCATCAGCAATTGATTTAAAACTTAATAATGCAAAATACAAGACTATTGTTCATGGTGATGCAAAGCTGGAAAATTTTTGCTTTTCGAAAAATTCTGATCAGGTCGCTTTACTGGATTTTCAGTATACCGGTGGTGGGGTAGGAGTAAAGGATCTTGTATATTTTATTGGTAGCTGTTTAACAGATAGTGATAGTGCCAAATTTGAAAATGAGCTTATTAATCACTATTTTTCAGCTTTAAAATCCTCTATAGATAGAAATATGGTGGATGTTAACTTTTATCTACTTGAGAAGGAGTGGCGGGAATTATTCTATGTGGCCTGGGCAGATTTTCACCGGTTTTTTAAAGGGTGGAGTCCGGGATATTGGGATCCTGATTGCTATAGTGAGAGGGTTACAAAGATGGTAGTAAATAGCTTATGCTAAATCCTGAAGAGCTTTACTTAATAAAAAACAGTTTTATTGATGCATCAATAAATGCGGGTAAATCAATAATTGAGATAAAAAAAAGAGGTTTTAGGACCAAAAGCAAGAGTAGTGGTTCATCATTAGCTTCCCAGATCGTTACAGAGGCAGACTTTGCCAGCCAGAAGATAATTCTTGATTCCTTAAATCCTATAATCAGCCAATTTAATTTTGGACTTTTGGCTGAGGAAGCACCGGACGACAATTCTAGATTAATAAAGGATTATTTTGTTGCAATTGATCCATTAGATGGTACAAAAAGCTTTACTGAGTCCAATAGTGGTTACTCCATATCTATTGCACTGGTTTGCAGAACAGGAGAAAGTATTGTTGGAGTCGTTTTTGATCCTGAAAATAATTTAATCTACTGGGCAATAAAAGGTGAAGGACTTTACAGGAATAATCACAAATGGATTCCGGATACTGTAACAAAAATCTCTAATTCTGTTTGTGTTTGTGATCCCGGTAATAAAATTATACAAAAATATAAAAGTCATACAATATATGTGGGTGGAGCAGTTATGAGTGCTATTGCTGTTCTTGAAGGCAGAGCTGACTGCTATTATAAGCAACCAAAGAGAGAGTTAGGAGGTGGTTGTATCTGGGATTATGCAAGCGTTGTTCTTTTTTTTAAGGAAGCAGGGGCATTAGCATCTGGTTATAAAGGTGAAAGTATTATGCTAAACAGTCCCCAAACAGTATATATGAACAAATCAGGGAGCTATTTCTCCAGAAATATTAAGTTAAAAGATTTTATCAGTTAAACTAATCTTTTTTTATAAAATCCTTTGTTTTTATTCCGTTATACTTTATAATTATTTATAGTGTAAAAATATTTAAAAATTATGTATAAATAATTGTTTAAAAAAAATGGTTTTAATTAAAAAATTTGACAACAAACATAAACAACGAGATACTTAAAATGGTCACTAGGAGATTTTATGAAAATTAAAACTAAATTATATATTATTGCAGGAATGATGTCCATGGCAATCATTCTTTCCCTGGGTGTTTACATAGGTTTTCAATCTTTTACAGATAAAATATTAAGTGAACAAGGGGAGCTTGCAAAACTTAATGACTTAATGGTTAAACAGAATATTATACTTTACAAACTGGTGGCTTCAAATTCTCCATTCCTGTCCAGTGTAGAAGAGTTAAACGAGAATATTCGTCAGACTCAAGAAGCACATAATATAATTAAAAACCTTAAAGCTATAATTAATCTTGATAGAGAGTTAAAGGATGCAATAGAATCTATTGGCAGAATAGATGAGTATATGGAGTATTCAAGAAAGGAACTTTTTGAAGCCATAGACAAACTAAAAACAGACTTTAAAAATGAAGAAAACTACTCCCTTACTAATGTGGAAGTGTATAAATCCAAAGAAAATTATAATTTAATCTATTTTGATGTAGCTGTGTTAAAGAATAAAATTACAGGTGTAGTAATGGTTTTGGACACTTCACAAAATGTTATTTTTCAGCAGAATAAGATTATTAATGAAGCAGTTCTAAAGTATAAAAAAATGGCCTCAATAATTTCCATAGCTTCAGTAATTTTTTGTATACTTTTATCCGTTTCTTTGTTTTTCATTATAACAAGAGGTATAACAAGTTCTATTAAAGCCTTAAGTGATAGTCTTTCAACTATGTCCAAGGGAGATTTTACCAATGAAATAAAGATGAAAACCAGGGATGAGTTAGGGTTGTTAGGTGAGAAAATGAATATTTTTCAGTCGACCCTTAATGACTCTTTAAGTATAATTAAGGAGGCTTCAGATATAAATGAGGATGCAAATATAAATTTAATTGAGTCCTCAGCTGATTCTTCAACTTCGGCGGTGCAGATTTCCGCTAATATAGATTCAATAAATAATCAGGTTTCAAATCTTGATGATCTTATAGATGTATCTAAGAAAGAGTCCCATGCTATATCGGATTTTACTATTGAGCTAAGTAACTATATTACAGAACAGATGGCTATGGTTGAGGAATCTACAGCTGCTATAACTCAGATGATAGCATCAATAGCCAGTATATCAGACTTAATTAATAATAATTCTAAGGTTATGAAGCAGCTGGAAATTACAGCCCATGAAGGTGATAACAAACTCTCAATAACAACAGATATGATAGATGAAATAAATAGTACTGTTAACGAGATTAATGATATGTCCGATGTAATAAAATCAATATCTGAACAGACAAATTTACTTGCTATGAATGCTGCTATAGAGGCAGCACATGCAGGTGATGCTGGAAAGGGTTTTGCAGTTGTTGCGGATGAAATCAGGAAGCTTGCTGAGGCCTCCTCTTCAAACAGCAATGAAATTAGCCAAAATCTTGGTGATATTACTGCAAAATTTGAAAAAGCATCTCAATCCGGACAAAGAACAAGGGATGCATTTACAGAGATAAATAATTTTATTAAGAATGTTGTTAAATCCTTTGATATTATCTCATCCAGTACAACAGAGTTAAATACTGGTGGTTCTCAAATCCTGGAAGCAATGGAAAGCCTAAAAGATATATCTGTAAGTGTTAAAGATAAGTCAGACAATATGAAAGATCGGGCAAATAATGTTACTGATGTTACAAATAATGTATCGGATATTTCTAACAATGTTACAAATGCAATATCTGAATTGAATATTGCATTTGAAAGTGTTAAAAACTCTATATTAGGTTTAAAAAATATTTCAGATAAGGTGGGATCTGTTAGTGAACAGATCCTTGTTGAAATTAATAAGTTCAAAACCAAATAGGTTATCTTTGAACTCTACCTGAACCGTCACCTTTCATAAGGTTTAGAACTTCGCTTTCTGTAACTAAAGCTACATCTCCAGGAATGGAGTGTTTTAGACAAGATGTTGCAACAGCGAAGTCTAGAGCTTTCTGATCATCATTAGTAAAAGTTGTTAAACCATAGATTAATCCTGCAGCAAATGAGTCACCACCACCAACTCTGTCAATGATATTTTTAATATCATATTTTGGAGAAACAAAGAAATCAGTTCTGTTATTTAAAACTGCTGACCATGAGTTGTGATCTGCTGAATAGCTCTCTCTCATTGTTATTGCAATTTTCTTCATTTCAGGGAACTGCTTTAATACCAGGTCAGATATCTCTTTGTATCGATCTACACCAAGATCTGCTTTAGTTACATCAGCTTCTGATTCAATTCCAAGACACTCCTGACAATCTTCCTCATTAGCTATTGTTATATCAACATATTTTGCAAGTTCATTCATAACTTCCGGTGCAGATTTACCATATTTCCATAATTTCTTTCTGTAGTTTAAGTCACAGGAAACAGTAATACCTCTTTTTTTTGCCTCTTTAACAGCAGCTAGAGATAATTCAGCACCATCAGCAGAGATAGCAGGTGTTATACCTGTAATATGAAACCATGTTGCATCAGCAAAAACTGTGTCCCAGTTAAAATCAGAAGGTTTTGCTTCACAGATAGATGAATCAGCTCTGTCATAAACAACTGTTGATGGTCTCTGGTTAGCACCTGTCTCAAGATAGTAGATACCAACTCTGTCTCCCTGTCTAATAATTCTGGAAGTATCAACACCTCTGGATCTAAGGGTTGAAATTGCACCTTCACCTATTGAATTCTTAGGTAGTGCTGTAACAAATGCTGTTTTTTTTCCTAAAAGAGATAGACATGATGCTACATTTGACTCTCCACCACCAAAAGTTGCCTCAAGGATAGGACTTTGAAAAAGTCTCTCGTTACCAAGTGACTTTAGTCTTAACATGATTTCACCTAATGTTACTATTGTTCCCATTATTTATTCCTCCAATTATTTACAACTTCAACAGCTTCTCTGCAAAGTTTTTCAATCTCACTAAATTTACCATCATTTATCAGGTCGGACTTAACCATCCATGAACCACCACATGCTACAATTGATTTTGAGTTTAGGTATGATGTAAGGTTCCCTAATCCAATACCACCTGTAGCCATAAATTTAACTTTTCCGTAAGGAGCACTCATCGCTTCAACCATCTTGATACCACCGGATGCTTCAGCAGGGAAGAATTTTAAAACATCAAGTCCTCTTTCCAATGCAAATTCAATTCCCATAGGATTGTTTACACCAGGAAAAATAGGGATATTTTTATCTACACAGTAATCAACAACTGTAGGATTTAACCCCGGGCTTACAATAAATTTAGCACCGGCATCCATTGCTTTATTAACTTGATCTATAGTTAATACAGTACCAGCACCTGTTAAGATGTTTGGGTACTTCTTTGTTATAATAGATATAGACTCTACTGCAGCATCTGTTCTGAATGTAACCTCTGCAGCCGGTAAACCTGCATTGCTTAATGCTTCTGCCAATGGTTCTGCATCTTTTGCGTTATTAAGTGCAATAACAGGTATTATTGCAATCCGTTCAATTTCCTTTGCTATGTCATAGTAATTATTTGTCAAAGTGAACTCCTTACATATATATACATATATTAATAAGCTCTTATTCCACTGATGTCAATAAGTTTCTTATAGGATACTGTGTTTCATATAGGGAATATTGAAATATTTTATTCTTGACTGCACAAAAGTTATGAAATAAACTTAATATATTCAAAATTTATAAATTAAAGGTGATATCAAATGAAAAATATTCGGACAGAGTTATTTATCTTCTTTTTGCTTACAGGTTTTATTATTAGCTTATTTGTTGGTGGTATCTTCTTTTTTCAGTTTAATAATAAAATTAGTAGAAGTATGGAGGAGCAGTTACATAATGCGACAACCTTTGTTAAGGAGTTAACTCCCTATACATCCTATGTTGCAATAGATAAGGCAATGAAATCTGATCCAAAAAAGTTTAATGAATTAAGAGATCTTATTGGAAGTTATGGAACCAGTTCCGGCTTCTCATTTATTTATGTATTTAGAAAACAAAATAATGTGGTAGAGACTATAGAGCTTAGTAACTATCTTGGGGAGAATCCCTTTATTATTTGGGAGGAACCATCGGATGAAGCTCTTCAGTCCTTAGCAGATAAAGAGAGTCATTTTTCAAAACCATATACAGATGAGTATGGTACCTTTGTTTCACTTTTTACACCTATAAAGGATGGGCCGGATGTTGGATATACAATGGGTATAGATTATGATATCAGTTATTTAAAAAAGGAGAGGATTGATGCTCTTTTTGATCTAATTTTAGCCGCAGTTATTGGCTTGGTAGTAAGTGCTGTTTTTAGTGTAATATTTTCATCAAAAATAACTAAACCTATAATGTATCTTGTTAACTCTGCAGTTAGTCTTTCTGAAGGAAATCTTAAGGATCCAATAAAAGTAAAAAGTAAGAATCAGATTGGACAGCT
The DNA here is from genome assembly GCA_003247135.1 of Spirochaetales bacterium. GTDB lineage: Bacteria > Spirochaetota > Spirochaetia > DSM-2461 > DSM-2461 > Thiospirochaeta. The sequence goes on from QKAW01000022.1 coordinate 118,424, forward strand.
TGGTGAGGCCATTGAATTAATTAGAGAAAATTTTAGAAATACTATTCTGGAAATTAACTCAAAAATGGATGAACTTGGCAATCTTTCATCTGATTTAATGAGAAAGATGGAGTTAACAGAGGAGTCTGCAATGGTTATTTCAGATTCAATTAATACTGTTGTTTCCGGTAATAGCACCCAATCTGAAAGTGTGGAACAGACCGCATCATCTGTGGAAGAGATTAGCGCAAATGTTGGGAATCTTGATCAAAACATAGAAGATCTGGCTGCAAATGTTCATGAGTCTTCTTCTACAATTGAGCAGTTAGTTAGAAATATCTCTTCTATTACAACTAATATAACAAATGTTGGAAAAAACTATGTTCAATTAAAAGAGGTCTCCGATAGTGGTAGAGATAAAATTTCTACTGTTACAGAACAGATTAATGAAGTTGCCCAGAGCTCGGAAGCTCTTATAGAAACAATTAATGTAATATCAAGTATTGCCAGTCAAACTAATTTGCTTTCAATGAATGCTGCAATAGAAGCAGCCCATGCGGGAGATGCAGGAAAGGGATTTGCTGTTGTTGCTGATGAGATTAGGAAACTAGCAGAAATGACTTCCCTGGAGAGTGATAAAATTCAATCAACTCTAAATACAATTAAAAACACTATAGATCTTGTTGCTCCAGCGAGTATGGATGCTCAGCACAGCTTTGAAGATGTTCAGGAGCAGATAAACAGAGTAAGTCAGTTGGTTATGGAAGTTCAAATGTCTCTTGAGGAGCAACAGACTGGAAGTAAAGAGATTATTAAATCTTTGGGCAATATGCAGGATATTTCTACTAGTGTACAATCTGGAAGTAAAGAGATAAATGCAGGTAGTAGTATTATTCTATCTGAAGTTAGCACTTTACGTGATATTAATAATAAAGTTAGTAGTAGTGTTAATTCTACAAAGATTCACTCAGATTCAATTCATGACTCTGTTAATGAGGTAAAAAGTATATCTGTTAAAATTGATCAGTATATAGATTCTGTTAAGAAGCTTTTTAAAGTATAACTATGTGTATTCTTGGGAGAAGTATTTTATGATATTTCTTCCTGATTCCTTAGCATGATACATTGCTTTATCACAGTTTTCTGTTAACTCTCCAATTGTTTCTCCGTCTTTCGGATAGAAGCAGATACCTATACTGGATGATATGTTTATTTTATGATTGTCAATAATAAAAATCTCGTTAAGTGATTTTTTAATTTTTGAAGCAACATCGTAGGCATTTTCACTTTTGATACTTGGAGTTAGAATAATAAAAAACTCATCTCCTCCTACCCGGGCAACTGTATCGGATTCTCTTATACATCCCTTCATTCTTATTGCAACCTGCTTAAGTAATTTGTCCCCCGTATTGTGACCGAAATTGTCATTAACCGGTTTAAACTTATCAAGATCCAGACACAAAATAGCAAATTTGTACTTGTCCCTTTTTGCAACAAGGATTGCTTGAGAGAGTCTGTCGTTAAAGAGACCTCTGTTAGGCAAATCAGTAAGAACATCATACTGAGCCAGATGCCTGATTTTCTCTTCATACTCTTTTTGTCCAATATATGACCATACAGAGTCCATTAATAAGTATGTTTGCAGTGCATCGGTTGAGTTATAGGTTCCAAAGCTTTTCTTTAGGGCTACGATACCTTCAATCCTGTTTTTTTTGAAAATAGGTATTGTCATTAAAGGAAATGGATCATTAGAAATTATGGGACTTCTTGATTTTGTAGTATCAAATAAAATTGTCAAATCATGCAAAAATTTTACATTTGCTGATTTTGGAACAAAAGCATTCTCACTCTCATTATAGATAAAGATTTCACCAAACTGGCTATCAGTTAATTTAATTGCATGATTCAGTGCATATTCAAGATACTCACTTATGGATTCAGTAGGCTTTTTTATTATATCCACTAGTTTCTGAAGCCTAATCTCGTTCTGCATTCTTATTGCTTCAGCTTCTTTTCTTCTGCTTATATCCTGTATCATAAATATAATATGATCATCACCCTGTATCTTGATCTTTTTACCTGATAGAAGACCTGTAAAAACATCTCCATTTTTCTTGGAAAAACTTAATTCCCTCTCATAAATATTAATATCTTCAATTATTTTCCCAATAAGGTTAAAAAATGAAGAATATGAATTAAACATTTTAAAGTTGTAAATTGATGAATTGATACAATCTTCTTCTCTGAATAGAGTAATATCTTCAAATTTTTTATTTGTTTTTGTTATAAGAAAGTTTTTTAAAGATATTATCATTACCCCATCATTACTTGTGTCCAGAATTTTCTCCAGGTTTTTTTTGTCATGAATACTGTCAACATAGAGTTGCTGATTAATCATTATTATAAAACCTGTTGTCCATAAGAGAGCCAGGATAAATGTTGTAAAAAAGATAGATATTATTAATTTTTCCCTATTTTCAGGATGATTTATAGCTATCGCAGACAGGATTGCATAGGCAGCAAATAAGACTGCATTTAGTAAAAATATAAAGGAGACAAAGTTTACTGATTGAGCTGTTCCATTTTTTTTTGAGTAGAACAGTTTTTGTGATGTCTTAAATGAAAAAACTGTTATTGACAGGGCAGTAACTATAGATCTAAAACTCTCATTGAAATTTATAAATGAGAAGTAGAAAAGAATTAATGTTATTGAGATCCAAAATATTAACAGTGTTATTTTATTACTCATAGAACCAATAAAGTTTAGAATCCCTTTATAGAAGAATGATAGCCCCATAATAAATAGTACATTCCCTAAAAATGAGACTATTTGATCTAGTTGAGAGTATCTTAAAAAATTTAGACCAAACCCAAGGAAGAACAGAAGGTTTCCAACTATTAGTGAATTTAAACCCTTAGTCTGTTTATTTATCTCTTTTTGCATAAATATAGCAAAAGCTTCAATGAGGTTTGACACGCAAATAAGAATTACTAAAGTTTTAAGCTCAAGAATAATATGCTCCTTACTTTTAATTATAACTATATAATAAGTTATTTTTTACTCTTTTTAAATATTATTTATTATTTACTACTTAATAATATCTGTGCTGAAGCTAAGAGAAACAGTGGATTCCAATATTCATGTTTATAGAGGGCTTTATTTAGCGCTAGATAAATCATATTTTCACTATTGGCTATAAATTCAGAATGCATTTTTTTTATATAATCACAGTTACCATTTTTTAATGCATCTATTGTTTTGTTTTTATCTTTTCTCCACTTTTGTGACTGGTCATCAATAAACTGTATTAAAGCCTGGTATCCTGCCAGATCTTTCCCATATATCAAAATCCAAGTATTACTAATATTGAGGTGAGGACATAGAATATCCATAATTTCAAATCTGATATCATTATCTTTATAGAGTGGTAATGCATCAAAAATTGCCTCTGCTGAATTTATCATATCAAGATTAATAAGTGCCCAGCAGGCGGAGGATGAGAGATGAAATGTTGGTGTCATAATTTGTATATTCTTTTTAAGAATAGGAATAGCCTCTACTACACCGATTTTTCCCAAAGCCCTGCATGCTACAGCTTTAAGCTTTTCACTTCTATCGGATTCCAATAGGAGCATTATATCCTCCGAAGCCTCATCCCATTGCAACTGCCCCAGAGCCCATATTATATGTTCATGGTAGATGGACAAATTAGGGTTTTTAAGAAGTTCATATAGGTTTTTACCCGCAAGTCTGGATCCGGAACGGCCTAATTCTCTAATGGCACTAATTTTCACATCATAAGATGGATCTTTTAATAGGGAAATTAGTGAGTGTATACTAAAGGGGTTACTTTTGCGACCAAAGGTGTATGAGATTTCCTCTCTGCCGAAATCATTTAATCTGTGAATACGGGAGGAGAGTATCAGGCTTCGCATTGATGATGGATTTAGTGATACAAAAAAATCGCTCAGACCGTACCAGGGTCTTATATTGGGAAGTTTTTTTACTGTTTGAAAAAGTGAAAAGCAGGATAATATTGATGTTGTTATCATAAAAATCTTAATGCCATCTAAATATATATAATCTGATAAAAATGATGTTAAAGGTATTTGAAGGGTGAATTTTTCAATAATTTTACCATTTAACTGAATCCAGACTGAGTTAAGTATTAAACTGATAGCAGAATAAATACTAAATACAAGTATTGATCTCTCTTTAGAGGCAAAAAAGTGCTGAATACTTATTGTTGCTATACCAGAGCCGGCACCAACAACCCCACCTATAAAACTGTATATTAGAAGTCCTGCAATTAAAATGGGATATGAAGTAATTAATAGTTGGGGTTTAACAATTAAAAGAAAAGGTATTTGCAGAAGCCCCAATAGATGGACTCCAAAAATAGTGTTTTTGAATCCAATAATATCCGAAATTTTCCCCCAGATAAGTAAGGATGTTGCATTTCCCAAAGTTGAAATAAATATACTGGTTGTAACTATGTTTGATGGTAAATTTAGAACCTGTTTTAAATAGAGTACAAATAGTGGAAACATTGTAAGTTGCACCAGGATAGTAACTAATAGGGGTTTTTTTAACTGTCTAATTTCTGAAACTATTTCACCAAATCCTAATTTGATACTATTTTTTTTATCAACAATTGTTTCCGGAATTTTTCTTACCATTATAATCATCATTAAGTGAGAAAGTAAGGGTAGAACTAGAAAAAATTTATATTCAATCGATGAGATGGACTCCCCTATTACAAGAGGGGTTATCCCTGTTATAATCAGGTTTGCAATAGTAAAAAAGAGTCTCATTCTGGAAAAAAAAGTTCCTCTATCCTGATTTGTTGTAATATCTCTCATTAATGGCTGCCAAGCTGTACCTACACCTAATTGCCCAATAAATGAGTACAGGATTAATAAAATAAGATAAAGATTGTATGTTATTTTTTCAGTTGGAAAGACAATCATTATGATAACCAGAAGAGACTGAAAAATAGAAGTGAGTACAATAATTTTTGCTTTTCCCAACTCTGACAGTTTTGATATAAATAATAATCGAATAATACTTATTAGTGGAATAATAGCAAGAATAGATGAAATTCTGGATGGTGTTAGGGAAAGAACATCCCCTGAATATATTATCATTAGTGGACCAAGCATTACATAAAATCCACTGGGAGTTAACAAGTTAGCCAGAAAAGCATACTTCTGGCCTTTTTTTTGTTCTAATCTGCTCAATTCCTGCATGGGCTTAATTCTATCAATTCTAATAGGTTATGTCCCTATTAAACACTATATTTTTATTGAATTTCCATAAAAGGGGTGTTAGTATAGTAATACACTTTTTAAAGGATAATATATGAAAAAACCTAATATTTTATTTATTATGTCAGACGATCATGCAGCCAATGCTATAAGTGCTTATGGTTCCAGACTGGCGGTTCAGGCTCCGACTCCAAATATAGACAGAATTGCAAATAATGGAATCAGAATGGACAACTGTTTCTGTACAAATGCTATTTGTACTCCTAGTAGAGCTGTTATTTTAACAGGGCAGCATAGTCATGTTAATGGAGTAAGAACACTTTCTGATGCTTTAGATCAAAACTCTGTTCTAATGTCTGAAATTTTAAAAGAAAATGGATATCAAACCGCAATTTTTGGTAAGTGGCATCTCCATGCTGAGCCTAGAGGATTTGATGATTGGGCCGTTCTTCCTGGTCAGGGAGAGTATTATGATCCTTCATTTATTATCTCTCATAGTGATAAACCTTCTGATGTTCTTGAGTTAATTGATGAAAATGCTCCTGATTTCAGAAAAGATGACCATACAAACTACAGCTGGGGTCGGCATATTCAGGCTAAAGGTTATGTTACGGATTTAATTACAGATTTAACTCTTGACTGGTTAAAAAACAGAAGAGGTGATGAGCCATTTTATCTATGTTGCCATAACAAGGCACCCCACGATTTCTTTGAATATAAAAGGGTTTTTGAAGATCTTTACAAAGATGTTGATTTTAATGAACCATCTACATTATTCGAGGAAGAGTCTATACAAAAAGAGATTTCCAGAGCTTACGGAACTACTGTTTCCGAGAGATGGGAACCAAGAAATATGGTTAAACACTTGTCTGATCCAGAATATCCAAATGGTGGAGCAATGGATTTTACCGGTATGAGTTTTGAAGAGAAGACAAAAGTAGCTTACCAGAAATATATGCAGGATTATTTAAGAACTGTACACTCCATCGATCAGAATGTTGGTCGGGTTCTAGACTATCTTGAAGAAAATGGTTTAATGGAAAACACTATAGTTATTTATACAAGTGACCAGGGTATGATGCTTGGAGAACATGACCATATTGATAAAAGGTGGATTTTTGATGAATCCCAGCAAATGCCTTTATTAATAAGCTATCCTAAGGGTATTTCCAAAGGTACAGTTTCTTTAGATGTTATTGACAATGTGGATTTTGCTCCTACTTTACTGGATTATGCCGGAGTTAAAAAACCTGAATTTATGCAGGGAAGAAGTTTTAAACCTGTTCTTGAACAAAAAACTCCTGCTGATTGGCGACAGAGTGTCTACTACAGATACTGGATGCATATGGCACACCACTGGGTTCCTGCACACTTTGGTATTAGAACCAATGAGTGGAAACTTATATTTTTCTATGGTAAGAAACTAGATGCAACTGGTTGTGAACATCCGGATTGTGCAATTGATACTAAACCGGGATTTGAACTATATGATGTAGTTAATGATCCTGAAGAGAAATATAATCTTGCTAATAATCCTGAATATAGTGAAATCCTTGAAAAGCTTAAAAAAGAGCTGATTTCTCTAAAAAGAGAAGTAGGTGACTCTGATTCAAAATATCCTGAAATGATGGAATTAATTACAAAATATTTTGGGGAAGCATATTAAAACAATATGTTTGTTTTATTGGACACCAGTTTAAACTGGTGTTCAATATTAATAAATGCCTCTATTAACAGAGGATCAAATTTTTTACCCGACTCGGAAATAATAATTGTTCGAGCTTCTTCATGAGACATGGATTTTTTATATGTTCTTTTTGATCTTAATGCATCATAAACATCGGCGATGGCCATAATTCTGGCAGATAGAGGTATATCTTCTCCTTTTAAACTATTTGGGTAGCCTGATCCATCCCAATTCTCATGATGATGCAGTACTACCTGAATACCGATATCAAAATATGATTTGTAATCCAGGGATTCTGCAACTTTTAATAACACATCAGCACCATGTTTGGGGTGTTTTTTTATTATTTCAAACTCTTCTGGGGTTAATTTTCCTGGTTTTAAAAGTATGCTGTCAGGTAATCCTACTTTTCCAATATCATGGAGTGGGGCGGATCTTTCCAAATCCTCAATGTACTCTTTTGTAAGATATTTGGAATAATCCGGTCGCTTTTTAAGCTCTATTGCCAGTAATCGACAGTACTCCCTTGTTCTGATAATATGTGCCCCTGTGTCATCATCCCTTAGTTCCGCCAATAGAGACATGGCATGTATTGTTAACTCCTGACTTTTATGCAGCCGTTTAAAGATTTTATTCTGGTACTGGTAGGATTTAAAAAATATAAAGAACAGCAGTATGTAAAATACAAAACCTCCAAGAGTAATACTCTGAATAATTTCTTTCTCAGACTGCTTTAAGTAGCTTTTGAAATCACTATCTGAATCAATTATTTCTACTATCCCTATTACTTTCTCTTTATACATAATAGGGTAAAAAGAGTGTAGATACTGATTATCATCCTCTTCATTATCTTGTAAAAAGTAGTTAAACTCCCCTGAAAATGCCTTATCTATATAATCTTTTTTCTGAAGATATTTTTTTCTAACATTAGAAGCAGAATATTCATAAACTGAATTATGATCCCCTGAAAAGATATGTATGTTTGTTATCTGGGGAAATATTAAAAGATCCGATACAAAGTGCTCAAAATCGTGATGCTCTTCCTCATTGAATTTTTTACCTGTAAGGAGAGAATTGATTAAAGATGGGTAATTTGTCTCAATTGTATTTATAAAATTTATATATGTTTTTGAGTGAATCATTGTTGAATGATTTATTGTTTTGTTTGTTAGTGAATTAATTAAATAGAGTGAAACTGAAAAGGTGACTAAAAAGGAAATTAATGTATATTGTAGTACTATATTTTGTAATATGCTTCTTTTTACCAATATTTTAGCCTCATTAGTATTATTTTACATTTTATGTCTATTTTTGTATATAAAAATCTAGTAGCATAAATTCATGAAGATTGAAATTATTACTATTGGAACAGAGATTCTGATTGGACAAATTACAGATACAAATTCTGCTTGGATAGGAAAAACCCTGAACAAAGAAGGTTTTGACGTTTCAAAAATAACCTCTATTGTTGATAATTATAAGGATATAACAGAGTCATTGGATAATAGTCTAAAGAACTCTGACATAGTTATTATAACTGGAGGGTTAGGCCCAACTAAGGATGATATAACAAAGAAAACCCTTTGTGATTATTTTAAGTGTGACTTGGTTTTTGACCAAAGTGTGTATGACAATGTTAAACAATTTTTATCATCCGAAGATAAAGATATAAATACTCTTAACAGAGATCAGGCTTTAGTTCCAGCTGAGTGTCAGGTTCTTAACAATAGAGTTGGAACAGCTCCTGGTATGCTTTTTGAAAAAGAGGGAAAGGTTGTAATATCCCTACCGGGGGTTCCTTCCGAGATGATTTATTTAATGGATACCTATGTTGTTCCATATTTAAAGAAAAACTTTAGAGCAGTAAACATAATACATAGAACAGTAATTACCAGTGGAATTCCCGAGTCTGATCTGGCAATAAAGATTGAAAACTGGGAGAAAGAACTGCCGGATTATATTTCTCTAGCCTACTTACCAGCACCAAGGAAGGTGAAGTTAAGGTTAACCGGAAAATCCGATGATGATGTGACTGAGCTGATTGATAGAAAGTTTCTGGAGTTAAAATCACTCGTTTCAGAATTTATCTGGGCTGATAGTGATACAGAACCGGAGATAGTTTTGGGAACTTTATTAAAGGAGCGTGGAGAGACCATATCCTGTGCTGAAAGTTGCACCGGTGGGAATATTGCGGCATTACTTTCAAAACACTCAGGCTCTTCGGCGTTTTTTTACGGAGGAGTCGTTTCCTACGATAATTCTGTAAAAGTGAGTACTCTTGGGGTAAAAAGCGAGGATATAAGTACAAAAGGAGCTGTAAGCCGGGAAGTTGTAGAGCAGATGGCCTTAGGGGTTAGAAAACTTATGAATACAACTTGGTCTATTGCAACATCAGGTATAGCTGGCCCTACTGGCGGGTCTGAGGAAAAACCCGTTGGAACTGTATGGATTGCCTGGGCGGGGCCACAGGGGGTAACCAGCAGAAAGTACATTTTTGGTAAGCAGAGGGATAAAAATATAACTGCTTCAACAGAAACTGCAATAGTTAATTTGATAAAGCTTTTAAATCAATAATTTTTGCCGAAAAAACTTTTTATTATTATTTTATAATAAAGGAGTTTTTTTATGAATATGACAATTAAAAGTAGGGAAGCTTTTGAAAATGCAGCAAAACTGGCTGATAGAAACAGTAATACGGCTATAGAACCAGAACATATATTTAAAGCTTTTTTAGAACAGGATGACTCAGTAATCTCATCCATTATAAAACTGATTATTGGTAATACTTCAACAATTATTTCTGAATTGGAAGGTTATATAGGTAAACTGGCTAAGGGATATGGGGAGACACTGAATGTATCCCTATCTCCAACTTCTCTTTCACTCTATAAAAATGCAGAAAAAGAGGCTGAAAAATTATCCGATGACTACCTTAGTGGAGAACATTTTTTACTGGGATTATTTAATATAAAAACAAAAACAAGAGAGATCTTTGAGAAAGCCGGTATAAATCAGAAAAGTGTTCTTGATTCATTAAAAGAGATAAGAGGTAACAACAGAATAACAACTGATACCCCGGAGCAGAATTTTGAAGTACTTAAAAAATATACCAGAAATTTAACCGAGCTTGCGGAAAAAGGGAAACTCAACCCGGTTATTGGAAGGGATAAAGAGATTAGACGGGTTATGCAGGTATTATCAAGAAAAACCAAGAATAATCCTGTATTAATTGGTGAACCCGGTGTTGGAAAAACAGCTATAGCAGAGGGGTTAGCCTCAAGAATTGTAAACAGGGATGTTCCCGACTCACTTCAGGACAAGATTCTTTTAGCTCTGGATTTAGGAGCATTAGTAGCCGGGGCAAAATTCCGTGGTGAATTTGAAGAGCGATTGAAAGGGGTAATAAAAGAGATTTCATCCTCTGATGGTAAAATAATTCTTTTTATAGATGAGCTACATACTCTTATGGGGGCTGGGGCTGCAGAGGGTTCTAATGATGCTTCAAATATGTTAAAACCGGCACTTGCCAGAGGAGAACTTAGAACCATTGGAGCAACTACACTTGATGAATACAGAAAGTATATAGAAAAAGACAGTGCCTTCGAAAGACGTTTTATGCCTGTTTATGCAAATGAGCCAAGTGTTGAAGATACCATAACCATGCTTCGGGGAATAAAGGATAAATATGAAATACATCATGGGGTAAGAATTAACGATGAAGCAATAGTACAGGCGGCTATTTTGTCTAACAGATATATAACATCCCGTTTTCTACCTGATAAGGCAATAGATTTAATAGACGAAGCTGCCAGTAGGTTGAAAATAGAAATAGAGAGTCAGCCGGAAGTTCTGGACAAATTGGACAGGGAGATATTAACCCTTGAAATTGAGAAACGTTCACTGATAAAAGAGAGTAATTCCAAAGAAAAACTTATTAAAATTGATGAAAATATCAGTAGTCTTTCCCAGGAGAGGGATCAGCTTAAGGCATTATGGTTAACAGAAAAAAAAGAGATAGATGATATTCAACTCCTGAAGAAACAGCTTGAAGAGGCTAATACCCAGGAGAAAAAATTCGAAAGAGATGGTGATCTTGAAGGGGCTGCAAGATTAAGGCATGGGGAGATTCCAAGAATAAAAGATGAACTGGAGAGAAAATCCAGAGAACTTAAAGAGAAAACCAGGGAGACTCAGCTCATTAAAGAGGAAGTAGGGGAAGAGGAAATTGCAGATGTTATATCTCTTTGGACCGGAATTCCTGTTTCAAAACTTTTAAAAGGTGAAGCAGACAAGTATTTAACTCTGGAAAAACACTTACACGAAAGGGTTGTCGGCCAGGACGAAGCTCTTGAAGTAGTTTCAGATGCAATAAGAAGAAATAAAACCGGGCTTTCTGACAGTAAGAGACCCCTTGGAACATTTTTATTCCTTGGTCCTACAGGTGTTGGTAAAACAGAACTATCAAAAGCCCTGGCTGATTTTCTGTTTAATGATGAAAAAGCTCTAACCAGAATAGATATGAGTGAGTATATGGAAAAACACTCTGTTAGCCGATTAATTGGGGCACCTCCAGGGTATGTTGGATATGATCAGGGAGGTCAGTTAACCGAGTCTGTAAGAAGAAGACCATTTTCGGTAATACTTTTTGATGAGGTAGAGAAAGCACATCCAGATGTATTTAATACTCTTTTACAGGTTTTTGATGACGGAAGGCTAACAGATGGTCAAGGTAGAGTTGTTGATTTTAAAAATACAATAATAATAATGACCAGTAATATTGGATCACAACTTATCCTTAATGAAGAACTCTCACATTTCCAGATTGAAGAGAGTATAAATGAACTGTTAAAACTGAGTTTTAAACCGGAATTTCTTAACAGAATAGATGAGAAGGTAATATTTAACAGACTGGACAGGTCTCTAATAATGAATATTATTGATCTGGAACTTAACAAACTAATTAAACTTTTAAAAGAGAAGAAACTGATTCTTAAAGTAGATAAGGGAGTTAAAGAGTTTATTGCTGAAAAAGGGTTTGATCCAATTCTAGGGGCAAGACCTATAAAAAGGGCAATTCAGAACTTACTTATTAATCCTCTTTCAAGGGAGTTATTAAAAAACAGATATCATGAAGGGGACACTATAGAACCATTTATTGCAGATAGTTCAATTAAATTTTAAATATATTGCGAATCAAGCCTCTATTTTGTAGTATATAAAATAGAGGTGTTTTATGAATATATCTACAAAGACCAGGTACGGTTTCAGATTTATGATCTACTTGGGAATGAATGAATCATCAGAAGAATCAATACAACTAGGTGAAATAGCAGATAAGGAGGAGATCTCTCTTAAATACCTTGAGAAAATAGTTCAAATTTTAAAAAGAAGTGGATTAGTTTCTGTAAAACGTGGGCCTAAAGGTGGATACAGATTATCCAGAGAGAGTAGAAATATATCTCTTTTGGAAATATATGAGTCATTGGAAGGTGGGTGTTCCGTTATTGATTGCAGTATAAATGGAGAGTGTTCAAAAATAGACAAATGTACAACTGCAGAGATCTGGAAAGGTTTATCTAATGTAATAAGCAGCTATTTTAGCAGCAAAACACTGGAAGATATAATAATTGAACATAAAAACAGGAATCACATGTTTTATATCTAATGAGAAAACTGGTATTTTACTTTCTACTGCAGGTTTCACTCTTTGGTAATACTCAATTCAAATATAATGTTGAGCGGTACGATACCTTTGAATCAGTTTCATCCCAATTTAAAATAGATATGGAAGATCTTATAAGTTTAAATAATTTAAGTAATTCCAGATATCTATATGTCGGGCAAGTTTTAAATATTCCAGTAGCTTACAACTACCAACCTCCTTACTCAAGAAATCTTGATGAGATAATGAGTAATCCAGTTGATAATTGGCGTAACCCCGGGTTTGAGGTCTATATTTGGGATAAAAGTCCCAAAGTATTAGTTTTTGATACAATAAACTACTCTTTTCAATCCCTTATGTTTAAACGTTTAGCTTTTTATGTGGAAAAAAAAGATTATATAGGGAATATCTACTCACTGGCGGAACTGGAAGGTGAAAAGGGCTGGAATGGACATGATTATGAATCTGAAGATTTAGCAGATTTTTTTAATAAAATCAGTGATCAGGGGCAGGAAATAACCAAAGGGGAAGAGATCCTTCTTGATATATTAACAAGAAACAGTATTTTAAAATTAACATCTAGTGGTTATATACCATTAGGTGGTGCTGTAATATCCTGTTCCCGAAGCAGTTTTTATAATCAAAGATATACAATTTTAAAACATGAAGCACTCCACGGACTCTATTTTACATCTTCTGAATTCAGGGATATAACAGCTGAAGCATGGAATTCCTTAAGTGAATTAGGTAAATCAATATGGATTATGTATATGGATTTTCTTGATTATGGAACCCGGGACCTTGATCTTGTTATGAATGAGTTTATGGCCTATCTTTTACAACAGACAGAGGAAGAGACCTACTACTATTTTAAAAATGTTGTCTACTACAGACTATATTTTAACTATCCTAATAAAAGATTTGATATCGATAATTTTTTTAGTAATAACCGGTATCCTTTCAGAGAACAGATATCCATGTTAAATAAATATTCAGATAAAATGTTTAGGTAATAAATCCAAAAGCTAACCTTGCCCTACTTTTAAAAACAGTAATTCTTATATAGTATGTTAAATAAACAAAGATTAAGGGTAATATATGAAATTTAGTGAAATACTTGCAGGATTAAAACCTGTAGACAATGTGGAAAAAATTGATATCGTAGTTGATGGCAAAGTAATTAATACTATCCCGAATGCTGAGGGTAAAATGGGTTCTTTAAAGGTATATGCAAACCTTGTTGGTTTTGATAATGGAAACATTGATTACTCACTAGCCCAAAAGGCCTTGGAAATGTTTGCCGAACTTGTTGAAGATGCAAGAAAAAATCCGGGCTCACATCCGAATATAGATCTACTTTTAAATATAAATAAAGATGAATATGTTAAAGCAGTTGTACATTATAAAATCCCCGGAGATTTAAAAGAGAGGGTTGAAAAATATACAGCACTTAAAAAAGATGGAAAATTAAATAGTGATAGAGAAGGTGCTCTTAAAACATTTAATGAGGTTATGGACCTTCTGGAATCTGGTTCTCTAAGAACAGCTCAGATTGTAGATGGAAAATGGCAGGCTAATCAGTGGGTTAAAAATGGTATAATGCTTGGTTTTCCTCTTGGGGATATTATTGTATATAAAGGAAGTTCTGATATCTGTTTTACAGATAAAGAGACATTTCCTGTTAGAAAATTAACCGGAAAAGAGGGTTTCAGAGTTGTTCCTCCGGCGTCAGGACTTAGAAGAGGTGCTTTTGCAGGAAATGGATGTGTACTAATGCCCCCAGCCTATGGAAATGTGGGTGTTCATATTGGTGCTGGTACCATGGTTGAGAATCTTGCAGGAAGTTGTGCTCAAATAGGAAGAGATTCCCATATCAGTGCAGGTGCAATAATTGGTGGAGTATTAGACCCTGTAGAAGCAACCCCTGTTATTTTGGGAGACCATGTTCTTTTAGGTGAGGGTTCCGGGGTTACCCAAGGGGCCAGATTAGGAGATTTGGTTACTCTTGCACCAGGAGTTCATATTTCTAAAGCAACACCAATTTTGGATCCAATTAATAATGTTGCATATACATCAAAAGGTGTATGCAAACTTGTAACACATGAACTCTCCGGAGGGCTAAAAACCTACAGTGTAGGTGAGGTTATAACTCCTAAAGACTCCAGTTATGGTCCAGAAATACCTGCAGGTGCACTGGTTATACCATCAATGTCAGTATCAAGTGGTGGGACACTTAAAGTTACTCCATTAATTGCAAAATATATAAAATCTGCATCAGAAAGAGCCTATGCTTTAGAAGAAGCGCTTAGAGGATAGTATGGATCTTAGACCCAAAAAAAGCTTTAACGGTATCGATATCTCTATTATTAGGAAGATGAATGCTTTAGCAGGAAAAAATACAATAAATCTTGGTATAGGGCAACTTCCCAATAATGTCCCTGATTCTATTATTGAACAGGGTCAAAGAGGGTTTCGAGAAGGACAGACTCGATATACTTCAAACCAGGGAATGCCTGAGTTAAGAGAGCTTATAAGTATTTATCATACTAATAAGACTGGGAAAAAAATATCCCCTGACCAGATAGTTATTACAAATGGGGCAGAAGGGGCTTTGTGGAATACTTTGTACACTTTTCTGGAACCAGAGGATGAAGTCCTTATCCCGGAGATTAGCTTTTCGGTCTATGATACAATATCAAAATTACAAGGGGCAAAAGTTAATTGTTATAAACTTAATAGTGATTTTTCTATAGATTTTAAAAGTCTAGAGAGCTTACTAACAGAAAAAACAAAGTTTGTAATTATTAATAGCCCAACAAATCCTACAGGTCAGATGATATCAGAAAGTGATATAAAACGTATTGCTCAGTTAGCTGATTCAATGGGGTTTTATATAATATCCGATGAAATTTATAGCGAACTCTATTTTGATAATATAGTTCCAGAAACTCCTCTCTCCTATACTGATAGAGTAATAGTTATAGATGGAATTTCAAAAAGAGCTGCCGCTACCGGGTTAAGAATTGGCTGGTCTGTGGCTAGTGAAGAGCTAACAAAACCCATGATTGTTGCAAATCAGTATATTGCTACCTGTGCATCATCAATATCTCAATATGCTGCTATTAAATCCCTGGATGGAAGTTCTTGCGATTTTCTGGAGAGTGTAAGAAAAGATTTAAAAAAGAAGAGGGATTTTGTCTTTAAAACTCTTTCATCAATTAATGGTATTGAAGTTGAAAAACCAATGGGAGCTTTCTATATCTTTCCAAATATATCTAAGTTTGGTAAATCAATGGATATTGCAAAAAAGATCCTGGAAGAGGAAGATGTGCTGGTAATTCCGGGAGTAGCATTTGGAGAAAAAGGAGATGATTATATTAGAATCTCCTTTGCTGTAGATTATTTTGTGCTTAAACAGGCTCTCGAAAGACTAACCAACTTTTTTAATAATTGGAGTAATAATGAAAATAAGTGATATTAGTAACAATTTTACAATTGAAAATGGTAAATTACATTTTTCCGGTGTAGAAATAGACAATATAGTTCAAAAAGTTGGAACACCAACATTTATCTATGATGCTGAAACAATAAAAGATAGATACAGATATTTAAGGGATAATTTACCCAAAGAGATCGATATCTTTTTTGCTATGAAGGCAAATCCTAATATTGCAATAGTTAAACAGTTAACCAGTTTAGGAACAGGAGTAGAAGTTGCCTCGGAAGGTGAGTTATATGCATGTCAGAAAGCTGGAGTTAATCCCAAAAACATAGTTTTTGGAGGACCAGCTAAAACTGATTCTGATATCTCAAAAGCTATCGATATGGGAATTTATGCTATAAATGCCGAGAGTTTTGGAGAGATTAAGAGAATCGACAGAGTAGCTAAATCTAAAAATGTGATAATGGATGTAGAGCTTAGAATTAACCCTGAATTTGAGATTGATGGAGTTGCTGTAAGTCTTGGTGGTGGATCAAAAAAATTTGGAATGGATTCTGAAACTATTGATGGCATAATTGTAGAGGCCAAAAAACTTAAAAATATTAAACTACAGGGAATTCATGTTTTTGCCGGAACAGGAATACAGAATAACATAGGTTTTTTAAGTAATCTTGAAAACTGCCTGAAACTTGCTAAAGATATAAATGATAAACACTTTAAAGTTGAGTCTATAGACATTGGTGGTGGAATTGGTATTCCTTATGGAGATGATGAACCGGAATTTGTTATTGAAGGTTTAAAGGAAAAAATTGAAGCTCTCTTCAAAAAATATCCCTTTGTTAAAGAGAATAAAACAAGGATTATTGCTGAACCCGGTAGGTATCTGGTAGCTCAGTGTGGTGTCTATATTACTCAGGTTGTTGATAAAAAACACTCAAGGGGAAGGGACTATCTTATAGTAGATGGTGGAGCCCAGCATCTTTTAAGGCCTGCTTTAATTGGCACATCTCAACCAACATTTAATCTCTCTAAATTAAATTCTACTACAAATAAAAAATTTGATGTAGGTGGTTCATTATGTACATCTATAGACTTTTTGGGGAAAGACCTTCCTCTCCCAACAGATAGTGAACAGGATGATTATATAGGTGTTTTTTGTGCCGGAGCCTATGGTTATGCCGAGAGTATGCCTTTTTTCCTAAGCCATGATATAGCTTCTGAAGTTTTGGTCTACAGTGGGAAGCATCATATTATTCGACCGATGATAAAAATTAAACAAATGGTAGATATTCAATCTATACCTGAGGATTTATAGTGGTAAACATAACTGAAGACCTTACTACAATACTAATCGATTTAATTGCAATAAAAAGTGAGTCTGGTGAAGAGAAAGAGATATGCGATGTTTTAGAGAAAACATTGTCAAATATTTCAGGGGAATTAATTAGAGAAAAGAATTCCTTAGTTTTCAATATGAATTTCAACAAGATGGAACGAGTTGCTCTTGTTGGACATATTGATACTGTTCCTGTTGCCGAAAGCTCCATTAAGCCAGTAATTAAAGATGGTGAATTGTGGGGTAGGGGAGCCTGCGATATGAAAAGCGGGCTTGCAGTTATGCTTAAAATTATTGATGAAATAACAAAGGGTATAATAAAACCTAAATATAATTTGTCCTTTGTTTTTTATGAAAATGAAGAGGGATCACTTCCAAATGGTGTTAATTTTCTGCTGGATAGTGGCAAATTAACCAATATAGATTTCGCATTTATCCTTGAACCTACCGAGGGAAAATACTCTGTAGGGTGTCTTGGTTCACTGGCTGTTAAAAAAGAGGTCTTTGGTGTATCTGCCCACAGTGCAAACCCTAAAAAAGGGGTTAATGCCCTGGATGAGGCAACGACAATTTATAATTCTATCTGCATGATGAATGAACAACTTGGAAATTCCAGAAAGCTTGATGATCTGGATTACTACGAGACAGTTAATGTTACAGCTTTTAAAACAACAAATGAAACTTTTAATGTAATTCCTTCAAAAGTTGAAATGATAGTAAACTACAGATTCAGCCCTGTAACAGAAACTGAGGTGGCACTGACAGATCTTCTTGATTATTATGGGGAAGATGATATTACAGTTCTAGATAAGGCTGATTCCTGCTATATTGGGAATAAGGGTGATAAATTTTTACATGACACCATTGAAAGAGAGATTATGCAAGCCTGGACAGATATTGCCCAATTAAACAAAGCAGGCATTCCAGCGATAAACTTTGGTGCCGGTTCAATAACCAAAGCACATAAACCGGATGAAAGAATAAATATCCAGGAACTTCTGGATTTCTATAAAGTTATGGTTAGTCATCTCTGATTTATATAGTACAGAGGTTAATTTAATGATATACGAAACAGATCGTTTAATCCTAAAAACAATAAATATAGATGATTTATTAAATTTACAGAATTACTTAAATAGGAATCGTGAATTTTTAAGGGAGTGGGAACCTAGCCGTAATGATTCATATTATTCCTTATCTGGACTTAAAAAACTAATTAATAAGGAAGAAGATGACTTTATTGAACAATCAAGAATTAGTCTTTACATATATATAAAAGGTAAAGAAGATATTATTGGAAATGTTACAATATCAAATATTGTAAAAGGTGCATTTCAATCTTGCTTCTTAGGGTATAAGCTGGATAAAGATGAAATAAATCAAGGTTATATTACAGAAGCAATCAAAAAAATTGTAGAAATTGCTTTTAATGAGTTAAATCTACATCGAATCTAATATTATGCCTAAGAATAAAGCATCTATAAAAGTTGTAAAAAAGATTGGATTTGAATATGAAGGTCTTGGAAGAAAGTATTTAAAAATAAACTCAATGTGGGAAGACCATGCACATTATGCTTTATTAAATGGATAATTTATAGATTACAAAATAGTGTCTACAAATAATTCTGGAATCTGGAAATTAATTCCTCTTTAATATCTTTTAATTTACCTTCTACCGCAAATCCGGAAGCTCTCTGATGTCCACCTCCACCAAAGGTTTGGGCAAGTTTTCTAACATCAACATCCTGAACACTTCTTAAACCTACAGTGCACTTGGTATCAGATTCTTGTCTAACTATTGCTATGGCTTCAACTCCTGTAATACTTAACAGAGCCTGATAAAGTGTATCTGAATCTCTGTCTTCAGCTTTAAGTTCTTCCCTGTCTATTAGATCTTCCCAGGAGACAATAACTTTGCCATCATAGTAGCTTTCAGCTCTTTCAAGTATTCGACCCATAAGTTTTCTTGAAGATAAGTTTTTTCCACCAGTCATAATTGTAAAAGTCTGCTTTGGCGATGCTCCGTATTTAACCAGTTCAGCCGCTCTTTTAATAGACTCTTCTGTCCCATGGTCCAGGTGTCTGAAAAAACCAGTATCAGTACAGAAACCTAAAAATAGAGTTTCAGCTTCATAAGGTGTTGGTACTTCATTAAAAAATGTGATTAAATCCTGAATCATTAAAGTTGTTGCAGGATATGTTGGATCAATCCAATTGTAAGTTCCAAAGTCGGAGACTGTTGCATGATGATCAATAACCATTACAGGCATCTCTTTTATTTCTTCTTCAAAGAAACCAACTCTGTCTGGACTGTTACAGTCAACTATTATTAGAACAGCCCCTTCCTTATCTTCATCACTCATGGTTGTTGTTTTAAACTTATCCTGAAGATGTAGAGTCTCAATCCTTGTAAAAGGTCCTGCTGTGTATAGTGATGTCTTTTTTCCGATTCTGGATAGAAATGATTCAATAGCCAGAGCTGAACATAGTGTATCCGCATCTGGCTGCTTGTGAGCCATAACCACAAATTTATCAGTTTTATTTATACAATCAATTACCCCTTGAGGTATATTTATCTGTAACATTCCACTTCCTTAGTCATAATAAAAGACATTATATGCCTAAATTATACACAGTTTTTTATTCAAAATCAAATTCTAGGTCAGTATTCCCAAAGTATTGATCATGACTATCAGGGTCTACAAGAGCACCCCATGAAACATCTTTGTAATCCTGTTTTAAATAGAGTTTTACATGGGAGAATACACCATCTTTCCAGAAAATTGCCATATATGGGTATGTTTTATCGTATCCGGTAAATAGTCTTGATCTCTCTCTCTCTCCCCCATCCTGCTCTTTAAAGAGTGACATTGGCAGATAAACTTTTTTGTTTTCCAGATTATTTGCCATATAATAAACTAAATATCCCAACTTGTGTGGGTAAACCCTTGTAATTACAACACTCTTTGAAAAATAAGGGGATTTTGTTGCCGATGAAAGCATTACTGTAGTTAATAGTAGTAGTAATATAGTTAAAACTTTTTTATGCCCAGTTTTCATTTAACGCTCCTTCCTAAAATAATATAATTATTTGATAAATAGTCAAGAAAATTAATATTTTTATATTAAAACTGACATAACTGCTTTTATTGAGTGTTTTCTATTTTCAGCTTCATCCCAAACTACAGATCTATCACCTTCCAAAACTTCATGGGTTACTTCCATTCCTCGCACAGCTGGTAAACAGTGCATAAAAATAACATTAGGGTTGTTAGTCAGCTCCAGAGCACTGTTATTTATTTGATATGGTGTCAGAAGGTCAACTCTCTCTTTAGACTTTTCCTCTTCACCCATTGAAACCCATACATCAGTGTAAATTATATCAACACCCTTTAAACCACTATTCATACTGTCAGTAATTGTAATGATTGAACCCGACTCTTTAGCTACTTGATTGGAGTAATCCACAACATCCTGTAGTGGAGTTAGACTCTCCGGGCAAATTACTGTTATATTAACACCCATTTTTGCACAACCAATAATTAGAGAGTGGGCCATATTATTTCTTCCATCACCTACATAAGCCATTGTCTTGTTTTCAAGGCTTCCCAATTGTTCCTCAATAGTCATTAAATCCGCAAGAATCTGAGTTGGATGGTATAGATCTGTTAAACCATTGAATACAGGAACTCCTGAATATTTAGCAAGGGTATCAACAGTTTCCTGTTTAAATCCTCTAAACTCAATTGCGTCGAACATTCTTCCCAATACTCTGGCTGTATCTTCTACTGTCTCTTTTTTTCCTAACTGAATATCGTTCAAAGACAAAAATACAGGATGTCCACCCTCTTCCCCAAATGAAGTTTCAAAGGCACATCTTGTTCTTGTTGATGGCTTTTCAAATATCATAGCAAGAGTTTTACCCTTAAATATTTCGTTATTTATTCCAGCTTTTCTGTCAGCCTTCAATTTATGAGCTGTATCTAAAATATATCTAATTTCATCTTTTGTATAATCCTTCAGTGTTAATAAGGATCTACCTTTTAAACTATCTTTCATTTTCTTCTCCAAAAAATCATTATATGAAAAATTATACATTAATTATGAATGAATATCCAGCTTTAATCTTTTTTGAATGTTCCTTCAGGAAATAATGAGAATATTGCTTCATCAACCCTTGAGTGTATATGGAAATTTATTTTATCTGTTATCTCTTTTGGTATTTCCTTAATATCTTTTCTGTTTAACTCAGGTATTAAAACATTTTGACACCCATTTCTTGCAGCTGCCAGAATTTTCTCTTTTAAACCACCTATTGGCAGAAGTTGACCTGTTAGTGTTATCTCTCCTGTCATAGCAGTTTTTCTGTTTATGCAGATACCTCGAATAGCAGAAATAAGTGCAGATGTCATTGTTATACCTGCAGATGGTCCATCTTTCTTAATTGCACCTTCTGGAGCATGTATATGTATATCTACATCCTTGTCAAAATCCGGATCAATATTAAATTTTTTGTGATTGGATTTTACATAGGAAATAGCAATTTGGGCACTCTCCTTCATAACATCCCCTAATTGTCCCGTTAGGATAGTTCTTCCACTACCTTTTGCTAAAACAATCTCCATTGGAAGTACTGTCCCACCTAGTTGAGTCCAGGCAAGTCCTACTGAGAGACCAGGTACAGTTGAATCTTTAACATCTTCATCCGGGATTAAATCATCACCTAATAGTTTATTAAGATTGGTTTCTGTTACATTGAAATTTATATCCTCAGGCTTAAAAACCTCAGGAATAGTGATACTTTTATAGTAGTCAGGGTAAGCTCTTAAATAGTTTCCATTAAAATATTTGATGTTTCTTGGACTATTTTCGAATTTCTCCATTTCAAGTCTAGCGATTTTTCTAATAACTGTGGCTACATTTCTGTTTAAACTTCTAACTCCGGATTCTCTGGTAAATTTTCTGATTATTTTAAGTAATGCTTCATCACTAAATGTAATATTTGCCTTGGATAAACCTAAAGTTTTAAGCTGTTTTGAAATTATAAATTTTTTAGCAATCTCGGTTTTCTCAAATTCAGTATATCCCTGTACCTCTATAATCTCCATTCTATCCATTAATGGTGCTGGAATTGGATTAAGAGAGTTTGCAGTTGCAATAAAAAGCACATCTGAGAGATCAAAGGGTAGTTCAATATAGTGGTCTGTAAATGTATGATTCTGTTCAGGATCCAGAACTTCCAGTAATGCAGATGCGGGATCACCCTTGTAGTCTGCAGAAATTTTATCTATTTCATCCAGAAGTATTACCGGATTCTTTACACCTGTCTTCTTTACTGCTTGTATAATTTTTCCAGGTAAGGCACCTATATAGGTTTTACGATGTCCCCTTATCTCAGCCTCATCCTTAACTCCTCCAAGAGAAATTCTTCCAAACTCTCTGCCTAATGAGTTTGCAACAGACTTACCTAGTGAAGTTTTCCCTGTTCCTGGAGGACCTACAAAACATAAAACCGGGGATTTTTTTAATGTATCAAACTGTCTTACTGCAATAAAATCCAGAATTCTCTCTTTTGCCTTTATCATGTTATAATGTTCATTGTTCAGAATCTCTTTAGCTTTATTAAGATTAATCTGATCAAAGCTGGACTTATCCCAGGGCAACTCAACAACAGTTTCAAGATATGTTCGTAAAATACCTGATTCTGGTGACATTGGTTGCAACCTCTGTAATCTTTCTGCATCCTTTAGGAGCTTCTCACGATCTTTTTCGTTTAGATTAAGAGCTTTTATCTGTTTAATTAGCTGCTCTGAACCGGTTTGATCACTATCTCTACCGAGTTCTTTATTGATCTCTTTTATCTGTTCATTTAAAAAGTAATCTCTCTGGGTTTTATCAATATTCTTTTTTACTCTGCCATGGAGGTTTTGCTGAAGTCTTAGCATTTCAATTTCAGATTTTAAATTTACGGCCAGACTCTCTAAACTCTTATTTAGATTACTCTCCATAAAATATTCCATTTTAACACTATAGGGCAGGGGAGTTACAAAGCAGATATTACCTAATAATTTATTTGGTGTGTCGGATCTTTCAATCGTAGTAATAACTTCATCGGGAATTTTACCATGAATATTTTTATACTCTATAAATATCTTTTTAAGAACTTCAATAAGAGTTTTGCTTGATTGATTACTGTCTTCATTTATAATTTTAGCTTCAGCGACAAAGAGTTCATTAAATGTAATTGTTGTCAGCTGTACTTTAGACTTACATTCAACAAGTAATCTAACTGATCCATCGGGTAGTTTTAAAGCCTGTAAAATCTGGCATAGTGATGCTTTTCTGTAAGTATTACTTAGTGTTCGACCTTTATTTTTCTCTTTAAGGTAACCTATTATTATGTTTTTACCTTTTTCCATGGCTGTTTCATAAGCCACAATATCACTTTTTGCGCTGATAAAAACTGGGGCAATAGTATTTGGAAAAACTAAAGACTCCCCTATTGTTATGTAGGGGAGTGCCATTTTTGTATTTAATTTATGATGCCGAGTATAATTCTCTTGGCCATCCTTTGATCTCATCTTCAGTAGTTTGAATAATTGGTTCTTCATTATCTGTTATCACTTCTTTGGTTATTATAACTCTTTTTGCTGTTTTAGTTGATGGTATCTCATACATCATCTGGTTAATTGAGCCCTCAAGGATTGTTCTTAAACCCCTTGCTCCTGTTTTTCTGCTTAAAGCTAACTTTGCAATAGCGTTAATTGCTTCAACTTCAAAGTGTAATTCAACATCATCAAGACTTAACAAAGCGGTGTACTGTTTAACAATTGAATTTTTAGGTTCGGTAATAATTCTTACCAAAGCCTCTTCATCCAGATTATTTAAAGAAACATTTATAGGTAGCCTTCCGATAAATTCCGGGATTAATCCAAATTTTACCAGGTCATCAGACTCAATATTACTTTGTAAATTTTCAAGGTCTTTATTAGATGTAGACTGTACATTTGCACTGAATCCAAGGCTGTTTTTACCAATTCTTCTCTCTACTATTTTATCAAGACCAACAAAAGCACCACCGCAAATAACCAATATATCCTTTGTGTTTATTTTTAGCATATCCTGATTAGGATGTTTTCTACCACCTTGTGGTGGAACCGACGCTTCAGTACCCTCAATTATTTTAAGTAGTGCCTGTTGTACACCTTCTCCTGAAACATCTCTTGTTATTGATACATTTTCACTCTTTTTTGAAATTTTATCTATCTCATCAATATAGATGATACCTTTTTCAGCTTTTTTAATGTCATTTCCGGCATTCTGGATAAGTTTTAAAAGAATGTTTTCAACGTCTTCACCTACATATCCTGCTTCGGTAAGAGTTGTTGCATCTGCAATCGCAAAGGGTACCTTAAGTTTTTTTGCTAATGTTTTAGCAAGTAATGTTTTACCTGTTCCTGTAGGCCCAATAATTAAAACATTTGATTTTTCAAGTTCAACTGAATCATCAATTTTATGTGAGCTCATTATTCTTTTGTAATGGTTATATACAGCAACTGATAAAACTTTTTTAGCCCTGTCCTGACCTATTACATAGTTATCAAGGTGCTCTTTTATCTCTTTTGGTGTTGGTAACTTTTCATCAATTTCAAGTGCTTCTGTGGAGTTTTCTTCATCAACAATTTTATTACAAACGTCAATACACTCATCACAGATAAAAACTCCAGGACCAGCTATTAATCTCTTTGTTTCATCTGCTGATTTTCCACAAAATGAGCAAACTTTATCTTTTCTACTAATTTTAGCCATTATTAATCCCTTGTTAAAACCTTGTCGATAATTCCATAACTAAGAGCTTCATTAGCTGTCATAAAAAAATCTCGTTCAAGGTCTTTGCCTAACTCTTCTACTGATTTTCCTGAGTGTTTTGCCAGATACTCAATTAATAGAATTTTTAATCTGGAAATTTCCCGAGCCTGGATACCTATATCTCTGGCCTGGCCCTGAACACCACCCCAGGGTTGATGTATCATGATTCTTGATGATGGAAGACTGAATCTTTTCCCCTTCGCACCACCATTTAAAAGAACTGCACCCATACTGGCTGCTTGTCCTATACAAATTGTTTGTACATCCGGTTTAATCCATTGCATTGTATCATAAATAGCTAACCCGGCTGTAACTGAACCACCCGGGGAATTAATATATAGACTAACATCTTTGTCTGGATCTTGTGATTCTAAAAAAAGTAATTGTGCTATAATAAGGTTAGCAGAAGTATCATTAACTTCCCCATCTAAAAAAACAACTCTATCCTTTAATAGTCTGGAATAGATATCATTTCTCTCCCAACCGGATCCTGTCTGTTCTGTTACCTGTGGAACAATTATATTTTCTACTTTCATTGCTAACCTCTTTTATTTAATATTTACCCATCATAAAGTCGCTGTAATCAACTTTTTCACTCTTTGTTATTTTTGAAGAACTTAACAGGTCTTTAATTAATTTTTTAGTTTTTATATCTTTTTTAAGATACTCCATCATACCATTTTTTTCAAATGTTTCTTTAAGTTCATCAGCAGGCATATTGTACATTTCTGACTGAGTCTTTATCTCATCTTCAATATCACTTTCAGAAACTTCGATGTTTTCCTGATCAAGAATCTTTTCTAAAAGAATTTGAGCTTTTACAGTGTTGATAGCTTCAGGTGTCCATGTCTCTTTTAAAGAATCCTTTGTTTGACCTTGAAGTTGCAGGAACATCTCAATATTCTCTTCAGTCATTCTTGATTGCTGCATAAAACTTCTCCATCTATTATCAAGTTCTGCATTAATCATTGACTGAGGTATTGTTAATTCTGAATTCTCTACAATTTTCATTAGAAGATTATCAGTTTTAATATTTTCAACTCTCTGTTCAACCTGATCATTTAATTTTTTCTCGATTGAAGCTTTTAAATCATCAAGGGTATTAAACTCTTCTGAAACATCTTGTGCTAATTCATCATCTAGAGCCGGCAGTTGCTTCTCTTTTACTGCCTTTATTTTCACTTTAAGCTTTTTCGTTGTTCCAGCTAACTCTTTAATTTCAAAGTCTTCAGGGTATGTTTTTTCAATAATTTTTTCCTGGTCAACTTTCATTTTCACTACATCATCATCCAGTTTGTAGTAGTTATATCCTGTTCCAACAGTAAATACAAAATCTTCACGTTTTGTATCTTCTATTACATTGTCGTTTTCATCAACTTCAGCATAATCCATAGTAACAATATTTTTTGTTGCTATTGTTTTGTTTTCTTTATCAACAACTACTGAGTTTTGTTCCTGAATTTTTTCAAGCTCAGCATCTTTGTGTTTCTTTAAAATGCTTACTTTAGGTTCTGAAATTTCAAGACCTCTATACTCACCTAGTTTAACTTCCGGAAATACATCATATTTCACTTCGAAACTAAATTCGTTTTCAGGATTAAAATCCAACTCACCCACTAACTCAGGACTAGCTATTCCAAGAGGTTTTTCTTCGATATCTTCAACTGCTTCTTTAAAAGCTTTTTCTAGTAAATTACTTGCTGCTTCTTGTTTAAGGCTATCACCGAAACGTTTCTCTAAAATTGATGTTGGGACTTTTCCTTTTCGGAAACCTTTGATTTGAACTGATTTTGAGTATTTATTTAAAAGTGCATCATACTCTTTTCTTGATTCTTCTTTCTCTACGCTAACAGAAAGTTTTACAGCTGAGTTTTCCAGCTTCTCAATGTTTTTTTTAGAAATCACGTGTCACATCCTTTAATAAAAATAAAGTAATAAAAAAAAAGCGATCCGACTAGATCGAATCGCTATAAAATTTAAGCGAAAGACGGGAGTCGAACCCGCGACATCCACCTTGGCAAGGTGGAGCTCTACCACTGAGCTACTTTCGCATTGATCTGGTTTATTAACCATTTGCGAGCGGAGGGACTCGAACCCTCACACCGCGAGGCACTAGATCCTAAGTCTAGCGTGTCTACCAATTTCACCACGCTCGCAATTAATGTTGTTTAACAACTCGATAATAAATATCGCTATTTAACTTGCAAAAACAAGCTTTTACACCCTGTAGGATTCGAACCTACGACCTGCGGATTCGAAGTCCGACGCTCTATCCAGCTGAGCTAAGGGTGCGTTTAGGGTGAGTAACGGGATTTGAACCCGCGACAACGAGAACCACAAACTCGCGCTCTACCACTGAACTATACTCACCATGTAAGTCTAACTATTAAACTTTGTATTATTTAATTTCTTTTGTCAAGACTGTTTTTTTTGTCTCTCGAAAGAAGTAATTCAAAGTTACTCAGCGAGATGTATAATTCCATAAAGCTTTTTTTTTGTCAAGCAACATTTAAAAATTAATTTATTTATTTGCAAATATTATTAAATGGGTCGTTGTCCACTCAATTTCTCTTTCTGCAATATGGGTGTTAAGGTACTCTACAATTCTATCCTTTTCATCTAATTTATCTATCTTTTCAAGAGCTTTTAAAAGTTCTCCGTTAAACCATTGATTTATATTTTCCTTTTTTATAACCCTTAACTCATTGAGCTTAATCTCTTTTGTTTCTGTAATTTTGTAACCATGGGTCTCAATTTCTGTAACAAGATCTTCTCTATTCCAGTTTGTTAAAGGGTTTGTGCTCTCTTTGTAAACCAAAAGTTCTATCTCTTCCAAAACTGTTTTAATTTTTATATCTTCAGCTAGATGAGAAAGCCTTGTTGATTCAGATGGTAGAATCTGTGTAATAACAAGATATCCATCATTCTTTATATATTGGTTTACAGTAGCAAGAAAGTTTTTGTTAGCTGAAAAATTTGTAAATCTGTTTTTAAGTATTACTATTTCAAAGGTAACTAATGTTTCCGGCAATCTTCCTGTAGAAAAATCAGGTTTATCCACAGAATCAAGAGTAGAGGTGTAATAGTTTAGAACTTCAAAACTCTCTTTGTTTTCCAGGTTTGAATGTACATATCCTTCCGGGACTCTTTTAAAAGATTCAAAAGCAAGTGTTCCTCCCTCATCTCCAAAAATTAATATATTGTAAAATCGGGAAATTTCAAGATTACTAAATATTGCATTTTTTATTTCGTTTAGATTTTCATTTAAGTAGCCCTGTGTTCTTTTTATCCACTTATCCCTCTGCTTGTTATTTGGAGAAAAGGTTAAAACTTCCTGGGGTTGCTGCTCCATCATGACACTGATCTGCTGCTCTCTTTTTTGAAGAACACTCTCCTGAACACTCTCTTCCCAGCCCTGATTTGATGGTTTGTAGAAAATTCTTCCTCTTAATGAGTCTGGCAGGTAGGCTTGGCTTACCCAGTGGTCTTTAAATGCATGGGGATATTTATATCCCTCACCATGACCAAAACTGTGTTTATCCCGTGAACTATCCTTTAAATGGTTTGGAATTTCTGTTTTTTCTTCCTCAACTGCCTTTAATGCGTCAAAGTAGGCCATTGTTGTGTTGGATTTTTTTGTTGTAGCCAGATATAGGGTTGCCTGTGTTATAAAAAAAGCTCCTTCAGGAAGTCCTACCCGGTCAAAGGCGGTTGCACAGCTGCTTACAACCTGTATTGCATTTGGGTCTGCAAGCCCAATATCTTCACTTGCAGATATTAAAAGTCTTCTTAATATAAAATTAGGTGACTCTCCAGCCCGGAGCATTCTTGCTAACCAGTAAAGTGCTGCATCGGGATCGCTTCCTCTAATGGATTTTATAAATGCACTTATAGTATCGTAGTGATAATCTCCCTCTTTATCGTATAGAACTGCTTTTTGCTGTATGCTCTCTTCTGCTGTAATTTTTGATACATATATTTTTTCCCCATCTTTTGGAGGAAATTTTTCCGGCGTTGTCTCTACAGCAAGTTCCAGAGCGTTTAGGAGAGTTCTAGCATCCCCCGAGGATTTTTCTATTAAAAGTTCCAGGGCTCCATCTTCAAATTCCAGGTTCCATTTTCCATAACCCCTCTCTCTATCCCTAATGGCAGCCTTAACTATTTCCATAAGATCACTGTCTTCCAGATGTTTTAATTGAAAAATACGGCTTCTACTAACAAGGGCTGAATTAACTTCAAAATACGGGTTTTCTGTGGTTGCTCCAACAAGAATAAATGTACCATTTTCTACCCATGGGAGGAGTGCATCCTGCTGAGATTTATTCCATCTGTGAACTTCATCTACAAAGAGTATAGTTCTCTTTCCATAAAGTTTTCTGTTCTCAGATGCCTCGTCAATGGCTTCTCTTATCTCTTTTACACCACTTAATACTGCATTTATACTCAGAAAAAGGCTCTTTGTTGTTCCTGCGATTACTCTTGCAAGGGTTGTTTTTCCAGTTCCCGGCGGGCCATAAAAAATCAGTGAAGATAGTTGATCTCCCTTTATAGCTCTTCTTAGAAGTCTTCCCGGCCCAACGATATGACTTTGCCCATAATATTCGTCCAGATCCCTTGGCCTCATTCTGGCAGCAAGGGGTTCCGTATGGAGATCATTTACCGAATCAAAAAGATCCATTATATAATTGTGTCAAGCTGTACTAGAACTTGATCTATATATTGCTGATAGTGTTCATCCAGTTGACCCTGCTGATCCTTATGGAATTCAATAAAATCTCTGTCTGTTTCAGGCTCTATTGGAATCATCTGTCCTGTTTGTTGAGCAATTAACATAGCTTTTTTCTGTAATCTAGGTGCAAATTCAGTTTTACACTGTTCAAGAAGAGTTTTACTGTTCTCAATAAATTGCTGGTATACATTAATTAAATTACTAAATAGTTCTTCTATAGTATCTTTCTCATCTGATATAAGTTGATAACCATTTTTTATTTTTATTAAGTTATCAATATCTGCTGTTGAATTGGGAAGTTTTATGTTTTTCTTGAAAACCCAGGCAACACCTTTAATATTGTACTCTCTGTTGTCTTTATCAAGACCTTCAAGCCACTCTTCAAAATTGTATTTTGGTTTAAAGAGAAATTGGGACGCAGCCTCTTTACCAACTGTTTCAAATTCCTTTCTTTTTAATTCATCTTTATCAATTTTAATATCTCTGGCTCTTTCCATAGCCAGTTCGTATGCTGATTTTATAGCCATATTAAACTCCTGTTGTATAAATATTACTTTCGGTAATTATATAATCTACCTTTTTGTCCCATTCTTCTGTTGGAATCTTATTGCAAATCTGAATATTAAATGCGACAGCAACTTTTATTATATCAGGATTCTCACTAAGATATCTATCATAAAAACCACCCCCACGTCCTAATCGTGAACCATTTATGGAGAAACCAAGTCCCGGAATAATCATTAAACACTTCTCTGAAGGATAGGAGACTTCAAGGTCCTTTGGTGGTTCAGGAATTCCAAATCTGTTTATTACAAAATCCTGTTCTTCTAAATTATCTATTCTAAAAAAATCCATCTTATTACCCTTTATTATAGGGGCATATACCATTTTTTTTGCCTTTTTACACTCATAAATTAGTTTTGTTGTATCTACTTCATTTTTAAAACTAATATAGAGAAATATTTTGTTTGCATTATTCCATAATTCTGAATTTATAATATTTTCTGTAATTTTTTCTGATAAAATCTTTTTATCCTCCAGTAAAAGAAGTTTATCTTCTATTTCTTTACGGAGGGTATTTTTAAAATCCATAATCTATCTTAATATATAAGTATGGATAAAGGAAAGATTGAACGGGCAGTTCGTGACATTTTAGAGGCAATTGGAGAGGATCCTGATAGAGAGGGATTACTGGATACCCCTAAAAGAGTTGCAAAAATGTATGAAGAGATATTTTCGGAAGTGAATAGAGATCCTTCTGAGGTTCTTCAGGTTTTTTTTGAAGAAGAGGGACATGAAGAGTTGATCCTGGTTAAGGATATTCCTTTTTATTCATGCTGTGAGCACCATTTAGTGCCATTTTTTGGTAAAGCACATATAGGTTATATCCCAAGAAATGGAAAAATTACCGGTTTGAGCAAATTAGCCAGGGTTGTAGATTGTGTAGCTAAAAGACCCCAGCTCCAGGAGAGATTTACAACACAGATCGTTGAGTCACTGGAAAAACAGTTGAATCCATTGGGGATTATTGTAGTTGTAGAAGCAGAACATATGTGTATGACTATGCGGGGTATAAAAAAGCCAGGCTCAAAGACCATAACAAGCGGTGTCCGTGGAGCTTTTCAGAGTGATGCAAAAGCAAGGGCTGAAGCACTTCAGCTTATGAAATTCTAATGATTGATTTACGATATTATCCATTAAATAGGGATAAAATAATTTGGCGAGATTATACACTGGATTTTGGATTAAGAACCTATATTATGGGAATCCTGAATATTACACCTGACTCATTTTCCGATGGAGGAGAGTTTAATTCTGTTGAAAGTAGTTTAAAACAGGCACTTGCTATGGTGGATGAGGGTGCAGATATTATAGATATAGGCGGGGAATCTACAAGACCGGGAGGGGCACCTGTTTCCGAATCTGTTGAAATAGAGAGGGTAATTCCTATAATAAAAACTCTTAAAGAGAGGGTTAATCTACCTCTATCTCTGGATACATCCAAAGCGGCGGTTGGTTTAAAAGGGTTGGAAGCCGGAGTGGACATGATAAATGATGTTTGGGGGTTTCAGAGAGAACCTGAACTGGCAGAAATAACCTCCAGCTTTAAGGTTCCTGCAGTCCTAATGCATAACCAGACAGGAACTGATTATAGTAGTGATATTATCTCGGATATTAAAAAGTTTTTTGATAAGTCAATCTCAATAGCTGTAAATGCTGGTATGGATGAGAAGTTGATAATCCTGGACCCGGGAATTGGTTTTGGTAAAACCCAGGAGAATAACAGAGAAGTTCTTTCCCGTTTAGGGGAATTATGTAATATGGGTTTCCCGGTTTTACTGGGAACTTCCAGAAAATCTATTGTTGGTACAATTCTTAATCTGCCACCAAAAGAGAGATTAGAGGGAACCTTGGCTACATCTACTATGGGTATAATTTCCGGAGCAGATATTCTTAGGGTTCATGATGTAAAAGAGAATAAACGTGTTGCATTAGTAACAGATAAAATAGTGAGAAGGGATAATGGATAAAATAATTTTAAAGGGTCTATCTTTTTATGGTTATCATGGGGTTCTGGCTGAAGAGAACAGATTAGGTCAGAAATTTATTATTGATATAGAGTTATATCTGGACCTAAAGGCTTCCGGGCATAGTGATGATATTGAGAAAACTGTTAGTTATGCAGATGTATATAAAACAGTTGAGCAGATTGTTACCGGGGAGAGTTTTAAACTTGTTGAAGCCCTTGCTGAAACAATGTGTCATAAAATATTTGAACAATTTTCAAAAATTGATGGAATTAAGGTTAAAATAGAGAAGCCGGAAGCACCTATCCCGGGGAATTTTGACTATTTCGGGGTTGAAATCCTACGTGGTAGAGATGGAAAAAGTCTATATTAGCCTAGGCAGCAATATTGGTGACCGAACAGTAAACCTGAATAGGGCAATCGATATTTTTAAATCTGATAAAAAATTTAGTAACATAACAGTTTCATCTTTCTATGAGACTGACCCCCAGGGTTATATAGATCAGGAGAGGTTTATTAATTGTGCTATAGGTTTTTACACAGAAATTAAGCCGGATAAATTACTGGAATATTGTCAGGATATTGAAAAAAAATTAAAAAGAGTTAAACTTTTCAGGTGGGGACCCAGAATAATTGATGTTGATATTCTTATTTACGGTGATAAAACTGTTAATACCGGGGAATTAATTATACCTCATCCAAGAATGTTTGAAAGAGCATTCGTACTGGCTCCCTTAAGCGAAATTGATTCAAGCTATTATAAGTTTCTGGAAAAATTACCGGATCAGGGAGTTAAAAGGATTTAGTATGCAGAGTATTAACTATTTGAATATTTCAGTAAATATTATCTCTATTATTGCAATTATAACTATAATTTCAATAACAGTAGGAAAACTTGAGAAAAGAGGAAGCAAGGAGTTAATAGTTCTTTTTTCTTTTATTCTTATAGCATCTGTAACATCACTTTTAGAGACCCTTTTTGTAACATTCAATACAAAACTATTATTAAGAAATCTAAGCCAGATAGGGTATTTTTTTATACCATCAGCTTCATTTAATTTTGTTTCTGTTTATACAAACAGCAGTAAAAAAGTTTCAAAAATTCTGAGACTATCCTTTTTTATGTATGCATTAATTTGTGTAATTCTAATTTTCACCAACAATTTACACCATATAATGAGGGTTTCTGTTATTCTTGATTCTGCCAATAATATAAAAGTTAACCAGACACTGATTGGAATGATAGCTGTTTCCCTGAATACTGTAATTAGTTTAACAGGTTTAACCTTTCTCTGGATTTTTAAACAGAGAAGTTCCAAAACAAGCAGAAGTCAGATTCTCTATGTTTTTATAGGTTTTCTGATCCCTGTATTATTAACCTACAGCAAGAGTGCAATTTTTGGCATTATAGGATTTAACTTACCAACATCTACAAGTTTTCTTGCTGGAATAATATTTATTCTTATAGGGATGTATAAATATGATTTTCTGGTTATTACTCCTTTAGCTAGAGACTGGGTAATTGATGAGATTGGTGTTGGAATGGTATTTATGGATCGGGATAACAGGATTGTTGACCTTAATAGATATGCCAGAAATTTACCATGGAATGTAGAGGAAGTAATTAAGAGTGAAACTTCCTGGCTTAATGCAATAAATTCCAGAGATGACGAGTATCTGGAGATTAAAATTGATGATATGTACTACTCTATAAAAACCCATAATCTTAATAAAAAAGAGAAAACTCTGGGTAATGTATCACTTATTTCTGATATAACCAAGGAGAAGAGAAGGCAGATTGATCTTGCTTTTAAGGCAGAAAGAGATAGTATGACAAACATTTTAAACCGTGAATCCTTTAAAGAAAAAGTTGCTGAATTCCTGAAAACTCCAGGAGAGAAAAATTGCTGTCTTATTCTTATAGATATAGATAAATTTAAAACAATTAATGATAGTTATGGTCATATAGTTGGAGACAATGTAATTAAAAAGGTTGTTACAATTATAAAAAACAGTTGTAGGGATTCTGACCTGGTAGGAAGATTAGGTGGAGATGAATTTATCATTTTTATTCCGGAAGCAGATATCCCTTCAGTTGAAAATTTAACATCCAGAATTGAATATAGTCTTTCCGGTTATACTTTTAATTATGAAGAACACTCTTTTTATGTTACTCTTAGTATGGGTGCAATTGTTGCTGAAAAAAATGGAGTAGAATTTAAAGAGTTATATGACAGAGCAGATAAAGCTCTTTATTGTGCCAAGGAGAGTGGGAGAGCCCGGAGTGTTATTAGAAAATAATCTTGTACTCTGTGTTTTCTCCTAGATTTTCAATATAAATTTTATCTGAATAATCTATCTTTCCAAGGTAAATATATGTATTAGACTCCTCTTTTATAGTTTGAAGTTCTGAGCTTTTTTCGAGAGGGATAGATTTAAAGGTATTAATATAAAAATTGCTAAAAACATTAATGGGAAATAGCTCATACTCATTGTTTTGTATAACCTGAACTGTGTTGTTGTTAAGTCTGTGGGGAGAGGCAGTATCACTGCTTCTGGATTTTATTATTGCAGTTCCAAAGTCTATTAATAAACTGTTTATACTATGTTTTTTAGAAGAATCTATAGTATCCATTGCTTCTAAAA
This sequence comes from Spirochaetales bacterium, assembly GCA_003247135.1. Classification (GTDB taxonomy): domain Bacteria; phylum Spirochaetota; class Spirochaetia; order DSM-2461; family DSM-2461; genus Thiospirochaeta. Next base: position 153,570 of record QKAW01000022.1, read on the forward strand.
GCCCCTCTTTTCCATTTTTACTGCTCTTTAAATACTCTTTAATAAGTTGAAATTTGTAATTTCTAATAAGATATGCCCCAAACATATAACTTCTTCCATAGGATTCAAGTAGAGGTCTTGTGGTATCCCATTGAAAAATTGATGAGTTTGCCCAGGATGTATTAAATACCGGTACTCTTTCAACATCTGGACTTATAACAAAACTCATTTCCAGGTTATTCTGAAATCCAAGGTGGGATTTAGCAAGAATATCTTCTGCAATCATAGAGAACATCTCATTAAAAAAAGTATCACTATCACCTGTTTTTAAAGTTTTTTGGTAAAAATGTATAAGATGCTGAAATTCATGGATAATTGTTGATTTTAATATTGCTGTATTCTTTGCTGTTTTAAAATTCTGACTAGCAAAATAACTATATGCATCAATTACAAGATTTATACAGCCATTTGAATCCATGGTTTGAAATAGATCATTACCATCAAAATAACCATAAACATTGCCACTTACCGGATTAATCTGGTTTTTATCTCTGTCTATATCAGTTAATAGCAGGTGAATATCTCTATTGTCCCATGGAATTGTATTTGAGTATATATTTTCACCCCAGTAATCCCCAAATATTGAGACCATGGATTTATAGATTTGGAAAAAACTTTCAGCCAGAAAATTGATATATTCAATGGAATTTTCTACATCATTTATATCGCTCCAGATAAATAGTTCTATACTATCTGTTTCAGGTATAGTTACTCTCTTTTTTAGAGTGAATTCAATACTCTCTTTACTTGCCGGTTCATTTAGTGCTGTAAAGTTTCTGAAATAAATTGAGAAATTTCTTTTATCATCTTTAGTGTAATTCTCAAAATTGACTAAATCTACACCCCTTGCAGCACTGCTTTTATTTAAATCTACTTCAATATTCATTTTTTGAGGATTATAGTTGGATATATTACTCATATTTATATCAGAGTCAATTAATCCTTGACTGACTGTCCGGTTATTAACCAGAATAATCGGGGCTTGTTCAGGTTGTTTGCCTGAATTTGTCAGTATTAAAAAGCCGTCTGTCTTCTCTTTAGGTAGAGTCTCCTGGGGAATAACAACTCTATTTAGTAAACTATTATTCTGTTCAATAGTACATGAAAAGATAATAAACAGGAAAACAAGAGGTAATTTTTTTGTTAAATCACTTTTCCATGGCATCTTAGGGGTAAACAGTATTCATTGAATTCAGATTTTTTAGTGTGTCCAGAAATATGGTGGATTCGTATTTGGCCATAGGAAGGTCCATTGAGAGATAATTTCCACAATCTTTAGCTGTAGCTCCCGGGATCTCTCCATTATAATCTGCCATGAATTGAAACAGGTCAATTAATAAAGTTTGAATTTCCATAGGTTTAATATTTCCGGCTAAAATTAAATAGTGGCCGGTTCTGCACCCCATTGGTCCAAAATAGATTACACGCTCTTTCCATTCAGGACTGTTTCTGAGGTAAGTTGCCCCTAAATGTTCCATTGTGTGAATTGCAGGTACATCCATTACAGGTTCCAGATTTGGTCTTTTCATTCTAATGTCGAAAGTTGTTATAATCTCCCTACCAACTCTGTCCTGTCTCGATATATATACACCCTTTAAAAGTTTATTATGATCAACGTTAAAACTAGGTATTTTTTCCATTTCATATCTCCCTGGTGCTAGATTATAGTTATTCCCTCAGGTTGTAAAGGGAACCTGGATTAACTAGGCCAATTACTTGTATCTTATTAATGTATTTAAATTATCCGGTAGCAAATTTAATGACCTAAGATCATTTATAAATCTCATTCCATCGGTATAATATCCTGCAGTCTCTTTTATTTGAGGATTTTTCTGCTTCCAAAAATTATTAAAGCCTATCATTGAGCACTCCCTCATATATTTGGATATCATGGATGCCAAAGCTGTCTCAAAATTATTTGAATCCGCTTTTGCCATAAAGATTACTTTTGAATTCTTAGCTAAATAAACAGATTTATTATCCTCTTCCTCAACTATCTCAATGCTGCAATTTAGTATAGACTCTAGGTACTCTTTATAAAATTTTCTGCCACCCTGTTTATCTATAACAATATTCTGACTTCCAGAGTTGAACGCTGACAATATTAATGGTTCCATAATTGTTTGGCACACAACACTTTTATTGTTCCATCTATCAAGAAGCAGATTAAAGTTTTCGGCGCTTACAGCTGTTCTTTTTATATCCTGTAACTCAATACTGTTTTTATTAAAGATCTCCCTTGTTTTATTGGATTGATCAATAATTTCTTTTGAATCTACACTTATAGGAAGTTTAATAGTATCTGTTACATACCTTTCAGTGTTTAATGATGGAATAAATTCCTGTATGGTTTCAGGTATTTTCCCTGTTAGAAGATGAAAAAATGATAAAACATTTAATTCAAGTTTTCTAAAACCGTACTTACCTTGATATACTTTTTTACTGTCATCTACATAGAATACACTTTTCTGGTAGGGTTTTAAAATATCTATTAAAGGCTCCCGGGAATTAAATGTTACCATAGTTCCGCAATATGGTCCTAGAATTGGACCTAGACCTGCCTCATCAATTCCTGAATAAATCACTGTTTTCTCTCTGTACCTTTTCAATAATAGTTGCTAATCGACTATATAATTGAGACATTCTACCTATATCCTTCTTTTTATAGGCATCATAAAAATTTCTAAGAATTCTCGAATAGTAGAATGCATTTATAGTTAATGCAGCATGAATAATTACTGGAATCTCCTTCTCCATACCCTTGCTGTCATGGGCTGATGATAACATTTCCAAAACCTCCAGCTGTCTTGAGATCTGTTTTACTACTGTTTTAAAAAGTGTCTCTGTTTCAAACTTGGAAATTCCACAATCTGCTCTAAGCATTGCAATGGTAGGAAATTCTATTGCTTTATAATTATCAACAGATTGAAGTTTTTTGAAAAGCTGATTTTTTCTTATAGGTTTTACCAGTACATCATCCATACCGGATTCATAACAGTGTCTTATATCCAGATCCAGTGAACTTGCTGTTAAACCAACAATTAAAGTCTCAATTCCCTTTTCTGTTGATCTAATCTTCTCTGTTGCCTCCCATCCATCCATAATTGGCATCTGTATATCCATTAGAATTACATCAATATACTCTTCTCTAAATATTGTTAGAGCTTCTTCTCCGTTTGTTGCGGTGTAAACAACACATCCCATTTTATCCAGATGCAGTTTAACAATATTTAGATTTGGCTGGTAATCATCAACAATTAAAACAGAAAGAACCTTATCTAAATCTGTTGCAACAGGGATGTGTGGATTTGGTTTGTTTGGTGTTGCCAGTCCACACTCAAATTTTAGATCTATAATGTAATTATCATCATTATACTCTTCGTTGAAATATATATTGTAGAGTTTTATATACTTGGTAAAAACACTCTTATCATCTGAAAGGGGAGCTATTTTTGTTTCTTCAGACTTTCCAAGCCTTTTTGCAATAAATTTTGCCTCAAGATTCATGGATGTTTCGGTAATTCCTGAATCAAAAAGAGTATAAGAAACATGTTCTGGTCCCAAACCTATTAGATAGTGAAGTATATTTGTTATCATCTGTTTATATATAGCAGGATTTCCTGAAATAAGAACCTTGTCACAAACACCTACAGCTCTGTAGGTAATATTTGATTTGAAGTTTTTAATTATTTCAGAGGAATAGACCGAATTATCAAAGATCTCTTTCATTCTGAAATCCTTTAATTGCAGATCATTATTACTGAAATCCCTTGATGAAAAATCCATTACATTATTAATAGCTTGAAATATTTTGTCTGACTCAATAATAATCTCTGTAACTATCGGGTTTACTTCGTTAATATTTGTGGTTGCATAAAGATTCTCACTATAACCGATTATACTGTTTAAAGGAGCCCTTAAATTACGGCCAAGAGAGGAGAAAAATAGGGATTTCTCTCTTAAAATCTCATCATTATTATTTTTTAGTTCACTTATTATACTATCTTTTTTGTTAAGTTCCTCTTTATTATTTTCCAGTGTATCAAGGAGTTTTTTGGTGTAGGTGCTGTTTCGATCAATTGATCGTAACAAATGTCTGTATGAAACCATTCCATAGGTTGTTAGGCAAATTATTAATGATGTTATAGGCACTCCATAGTCGGGTTTATTAAAAATAAAAAGCCCCAGCTTAATTAAATAAAGTGTTAAAGATACAACCAGCCCAACCTTAAATGAGTTAAAAATTTTATCGTTAATTCTAATTGTTTTAATTAGAAAAATTATATTAACTGCCATTATTATTATTACTGAGTTTAAATCTTCATCAATCTCAAATATATTAAAATTACTTAGGATACTAAAACAAAAAATTGTAACAAGAATAAAAAGAATTGAGTAAAAGACTTTTTTTGTATGCCAGTTGTTGAATTTGATCAGATGGTATAATAGGAAGGTTATCCAACCAAATATTAGAAGAGGGTATGATATATGCTCCAGTTTATCTTTAAGTAACCCATCTTTTTGAATAACTGATAGAAAGAGGTAAATAAGAAAGAGAGATAGTGAGACTATAAAAAATCCATTCCTGTTAAATTCCCTTTTTCTTGAATTCAGGTATATCAGTAAAATGAAACTTACAATAACAAAGCCTCCTATAGGAAAGCTGTTCATAATCTTCTGATAAAATTTCTGAAGAAAGGTTTTACCATAGGTATTTATAATATAATTTGCTTCGGGAATTCTTTTTTGGGAATAATTTACAATTTTTAAAGTATTTAATTGCCCCTTCATTCCGGGTTCTACAAAGAGTCTGACTATACTTATTGCAGTTATATTACTCTCTTTTATATTATATATTGAGCCTATACTTCCCATATAAATATCATTGAAGAATACAGTAGAATATCCCCTGTGTTTCTCTACATTTAAATAGATAATATTTTTTTCTAGATTTTCCGGTATGTTAAATTCTTTAATATATACCTTTTTTATTGCACTATGTTTATATGAGAGAAGGAAGTCGGTATTTGAGTACTCTTCCTTTGGGACTAAATTATTAAGCTCGATTACAAAATTACTCTCATTGGAAAATAATAGGGATAATGTTGCAAGTAAAATAATTATCAGACTTTTTTTTATTGTCATAGTCTATATTATTTGGTTTCCCGGCATTGTGACAATACATTTTTTTCTATAAAATTATTTGATTATAAGATATTTAATTTCCGAAGAGTAGGTTTACATGGATAATAACGAAGTAAAAACAGTTGACTTTATAAGAACTCAGATAAATGAGGATTTAAAAAATAACAAAAATGATAAAAGGGTTCATACAAGGTTTCCTCCAGAACCAAACGGATTTCTTCATATAGGTCATGCAAAAGCTATCTGTGTGAATCATGGCATTGCCAGAGAGTATGAAGGTGGAAAATTTAATTTAAGATTCGACGATACAAATCCTGTAAAAGAGGATACAACCTATGTTGAAGCAATTAAAAAAGATATAGATTGGCTAGGAGCTCATTGGGATGGGGATATTAAGTATGCTTCGGACTATTACGGAATTTTTTATGATGCTGCAATTAAGTTAATAAAGTCCGGGAAAGCCTATGTTGACAGTCTTCCTCCGGAAGAAGCAAGAGAGCTAAGGGGTAGCCCAACAAAACCCGGTATTAACAGTCCATACAGGGATAGAACGGTCGAAGAAAACCTTGAACTTTTTGAGCAGATGAAAGATGGAAAATTTAACGAAGGGGAGTGTACTCTAAGAGCCAAAATTGATATGACCCACGTTAACGTTCACATGAGGGATCCATTTTTATACCGAATAAAAAAGGTTAGTCATCATAGAACCGGAGATGAGTGGTGCATATATCCAATGTATGATTTTGCCCACTGTCTTGAGGATGCTATTGAGGGTATAACCCACTCTCTTTGTTCTCTGGAATTTATTAATCACCGTGAATTATATGACTGGATTCTGGATAATCTTGATTTTGAATACAGACCTAGACAGATTGAGTTTGCAAGACTGAATTTAAGTTACACAGTTATGAGTAAGCGATATTTACTGGAACTTGTAGAGTCTAAAACTGTAAATGGTTGGGATGATCCAAGGCTTCCTACTATAAGTGGAATGAGACGAAGAGGGTACTCTCCGGAATCAATAAGAAGTTTTTGTTCACAAATTGGACTTTCTAAAGTAAATTCTCTGGTTGATTATGCCTTTTTAGAGTATATAGTAAGAGAAGAGTTCAATGCCAAAGCAGACAGAATTATGGCAGTAACTCAGCCATTAAAAGTAACAATAACCAACTATCCTGAAGGTCAAGTAGAAGAATTTGAAGCAGATAATAACCCAAACAGGGAAGATGCCGGAAAAAGAGTTGTTCCATTTTCAAGAGAGTTGTACATTGATAGAACTGACTTTATAGAGGAGCCTCCTAAAAAGTTTTTTAGAATGACAAAAGGACAGGAAGTTCGTCTTATCCATGCCTATTTTGTAACCTGTAACGAGGTTATTAAAGATGAAAACGGAGAGGTTGTTGAACTTTTATGTACCTACGATCCAGCATCAAGGTGTGCAAAATCTCCTGATGGAAGAAAAGTTAAGGGAACAATTCAATGGGTTTCAATTCCACATGCAATAAAAGCTGAAGTTAGACTTTATGATAAACTTTTTACACTTGAGAATATGGGGAATATGGAAGAGGGTAAAACCTATAGCGATTATTTAAATCCAAACTCCCTTGAAATTTTTACTAATGCTTATGTTGAACCATCAGTAAAAGATAGGGCCATAGGAGAAGTTGTTCAATTTATGAGAATTGGTTATTTTTGTAAAGACCTGGATTCTACTGAAGATAGTTACATTTTTAACAGAACTGTAGCATTAAAAGATTCCTGGGCAAAAATACAGGAAAAGAGTTAACCAGGAAGGAGTTCTTATATGCAGCCAGATGATATAGATTGGAAAATAATTCAAAGTATAAGGGATGAGTATAAAAATAATAACGCTATAGCAAGAGAGTTAGGAGTCTCCGAGGGGATGATTCGTCAGAGACTAAAAAGACTTAAGGATTCCGGAATTGTAAAAATAAGCGGCTTAATAAATCCCGATGTTCTCGAAAACAAGATGCTGGCTTTAATTGCAGCAACACTTGTTGATAGTTCCAAACTCCATGAGACAGCTAAGCAGATATCAGGTTTTGAAGAGGTTTTATCAGTTTCGGTATCTACTGGTAGATATGATATTATGATAGAGATATTAGTGGAATCCAATAAAGGATTAGTTAATTTTCTAACTGAAAGATTATCTCTTGTTAACGGTATTCGAGAGACAGAAACTTTCGTAATGCTAAAAACCTTTGGGAAATTTGTTTAATCAGAGTAAAATTAGACCATAATCCATTAAAATTGATGCAGTATCCTGACTTAGCCATAAGTCAGGGTCAATTTTATGTTTTTTTCCAATCTTATCCATATCAGAAAGTGTGAACTTATTTCTGTTTTTATAACTCGCTGTATCAATTACTTCTTTAATAAACTCAGCTTCATTACCGGTTATGTTAACAGCTTCCTGGTATAGATTATCGAATATATATAGTGTGTCTTCTACAATATCAATATTTTCACCTACCCAAACTAATCTGGTTGAATCTTTTAGTTCCAGTTGCTCATTTTTTAGAAGGGACTCAATAAATCTTTTTTTTACAGTGGTTTTTGGAATGCTAAAATTAAACCAGGTAGAAAGGGGTAGATCCAGACCTTTGCCCCTCATAAAATTAAATAGTGATGTTTTTAAACCATCTGAAAAGATAGAGGGATCTCCTGTTGAATTTATAAACTCAAGGTCATTTCTTGCAAATCCTTCAAATTGAGGTCCAGTTATTTTAACGCTGTACTTCTCCGGGTTTTTCCCAACATCACTGTGGGCAGTTAAGGCAAATTGATGCCAATAAGCAGATTGAATAAGATTGTTTTTAAAAAATTGCCTTACAATTTCCAGGGAATCTACACACTCCTGACTTGTCTGGGTTGGAAAACCATACATTAGGTAGGCGTGTACCATAATTCCTTGTTGTCCAAGAGCTGCTGTTACTTTGGAAACCTGTTCAACACTAACACCCTTCTTCATAAATTTCAGTAATCTGTCAGAAGCAACTTCCACTCCACCGGAAACACCTATACAGCCACTTTTTGCCATTAATTTTGCAAGGGCTGGAGTAAAACTTTTCTCAAACCTTATATTTGTCCACCATGAAACAATTAAATTACGTCTTAGAATTTCAAGGGATAATTCCAGTAATAGAGCAGGAGGAGCCGCTTCATCAACAAAGTGAAAACCACTCTCTTTTGTCTGTTTTATTATACTTTCCATTTTATCTACAATTCTGGAGGCATCAGATGGATCGTATTCAGAAATATAATTTAATGTAGTATCGCAGAAGGCACATTTTTTCCAGTAGCATCCATGGGCTAGAGTAAGTTTATTCCATCGACCATTATTCCATAATGAGTGCATCGGGTTTAATGAATCCTGAAGAGATAAATAATCAGACAGATCCAACCCCGAATAGTCGGGAGCAGGTAAATCCCTGTGTAAAAATTTAGCATTTTCGGGATTTCCAATATACTGTACAGATCCATTTTTTTTGGTATAGGTATTAATATAATTATCTGTACCATTAATTATGTTGTTGATAATTGATTCAAGGGGTAACTCTCCATCATCCAGAATAACATAGTCTACATAATTAAATAATCTGATCTCTGTAAGACTTCTAAGTTCTGTATTTACCCAGCCACCGCCAATAGCTATTTTACACTTAGGTGCGTTGGATTTTATAAAACTTGAAATTAAAAGTGCTGATATAAGGTTTCCCGGAAAAGGAATTGTAATACCTACAAGTGAGTACTCATTTAAATCAATTTTCTGACACTCTTCCAATATTTTTCTGGTAATAAGTGTTTCAGGCTTTTGCAGTTCATTTTCTACAGGTGTAAATGATGATTGGGATATTCCCAGACTTTCACTATATCGGCTAAACCCGAAGTTTGGATCAATATTATGCATAATATAGTCTCCAATATCGTTTAAATAGAGTGTTGCTATATATCTGGCATGATCCTGAATATCCATTTCTCCAAAATAAGATTCTTCGTAATTATCAAATCTGTCTGACTGTGGAAGGAGATTTCCCTTTACTATCCTATTTGCCAATGTAGGATTTTTACCCTTTAAAAATTCCATTACTGAATCAATTGTTTTAAGGTATGACTCTTTTAACTGACCGACTCTTCCTGTTGTTACAACATTGAAAATTTCTTCAAGACCTTTTCTGGAAAAGAGTGAATTTATAGTTTTTATTCCCAAATCTATCTGATCAACTATATATCCTTTACTAGTTAAATAACCTTTAAGATAGCATGTTGCAGGATATGGGGTATTTAAGGCTGAAAAAGGGGGAGTTATTAATAGTGTCTTCATTATATACCATTTATATTAAACATTCTGATCTGTCTCTCTACCTTCTCTTTGGTAACAGTTTCCAGATCATCAACAATTAATACATATCCACCAAATTCTCCCTGCCAACTGTAAAATATAAAATCAATATTAGGGTTCGGGATATTTATTGGATTATCACCCATGGTAAATTCAAGATACTCATTATAAGATGGCATAATAACCCGTTTATTTGACTCTGTTAATTCACGAACTTTAAAGTTTATCTCTGCAGGAATTCCAGATTTTAGAATAATTACTGAGGGAGTATACCCCTTGGAAGTAATTTCAACTTCAACCTGTTGTTTATCATCCTTAATTGATGCTATTCCAAGTTCATTAATCTCAATATCTGGAATACTTTGATCAACTAAGTAATCCTCTCCATGAATGTCATTACCATATCCGGAATCTAGAACTACTTTATAAGGTAAGTTATAAACATCTACTGCGGTATCCATTACTTTTATTGCATAATCCCCTCGTCCCAAAGTCCCGGTGAAGTATATTATGCCACTTTTTTCAGGTTTTATTGAGAGTGATTGAGATGAATCATTGAGATCAGATCTATGCTTAAAATGCGGGATATAGATTTTGTCTCCTTTATTTTCACCAATTATTAGCCATATAAGTTCAATTCCTTTACTGATAACTATTCTATTATCCAGATTGGAAAATTCTGTTTTAAGATACTGGGTGTTGTTTAATACTTCCGGAACCACTGCTGTTTTCCTGGTTTCAAAGGGATTAAAAATATAAAGCTCTGTGTAGAGAAGAGCCTTGCCCAGAATAAATAGTGATGAAAGAGTAAAAAAAAGTATCTGTAAAGTGAGCCATAATTTATTTATGTTTAGTTTCTTCTCCCCGGGAATGTAGAGTGAACCAATAGCAAAACAGATCATAATCAATCCACTTTCTATATAGTATCCATGGCTTAATGCCACAAGAATCATAATATGGAGTGATGGAGAAGATGAGAAAATATTTGTAATTCCTGCAATAAAAGAGTTACTTGAGTGGTGGTGACTCTTAAGCCCTATAACAATAACTTTAGGAAAGAGTGGAATGTGGGAAATTGTGATTATAACTGCAGTAAGAGTAAAGAAAAATAGAATTATTCCACCATTAAAACCATTTATTTTTATTAAAAACCCTCCAAGCCCCAGTATTAATCCGAAAACTGCGTAGGATATTAATTTTCCGATGTTATATAGCAGTGGGTTTGATATATGTTTGGGAATTAGATGTGAATCCAATCGGTTAGCTATAAAACCAAATAGAATAAAACCAAAAATCAGTATGAATTTTAAATATATTATCATAATTTATTTTAATCATATCTGCTTTTAAGTACAACAGAATTTAGTAAATTGACAATAAATAAAAAGTATTTGAATTTGCCTTAAGATTTATGGAATTTAAGTTAAAGCTTTGATATATTCTACCACAGGAGTATGATTTTGAATAAACTTGAGAGACTGATAGATAAAAAGATAACAAAGGGTATACTTAAATTTAATATGATAGAAGAGGGGGACAAAGTTCTACTTGCTGTCTCCGGTGGTAAGGATTCTATGTTATTGGCCTATCATCTTGCAAATAAAGTTAAAGGTTTTCCTGTCAATTTTACTTTTAAAGCCCTCCATGTAGAGTCTGAATTTGGAAATCAGGCTGAAAGAGCAAATATGGAAAGATTTCTTCAGAGTTGGGGTGTTGATTATGAAATTCTTAAGGTAGGGGTTATAAAACGTCTTAAACCCGGAAGAAAAATGAACTGCTATTGGTGTTCTACCCAAAGAAGAACAGAGCTTTTAAAGTATGCAATCGACAACGGATATGACAAGATTGCTTTGGGACATCATATGGATGATATTATAGAATCATTAATGATGAATATGGCTCTTAAGGGTAAGATTTCGACTATGCTACCAAAACTGGACTATGACAAGTATAAACAGGCTATTATTCGTCCACTCTGTTACGTAAAAGAGCATGAGATAATAAAAATGGCTGATCAGCTAGAATTAAGAAAATGTACTTGCACATGTGGTTTTGCGGATAACTCCAAGAGAAGGGATATGAGGGAGATTATTCAGAAAATGGCGGATACCCATGGAGATAATGTTCGTGACAATCTGTTTAACTCCATGAGTAATATCGTTGAACGTTATCTACCGGATTAAAAGCACTTTTTTGCCTCTCTTCTGGGGCAATTAGTACTGGTGTTACACTTGTAACAGATCTCATTATAATCCTCTAGTCCCAGGGAGAAATTTTTAATGTTCTGCAGTGTTGTATCTGCTATATTTTTTAGGGCTTCATTTGTTAAAAAAGCCTGATGACTTGTAATTAAGACATTAGGGAATGATATTAATCGGGCTAAAATGTCATCTGATACCATATCATTAGAAAAATCCTCAAAAAAGTAATCAGCCTCTTCTTCGTATACATCAAGCCCCGCACTTCCAATTTTTCTGGTTTTAAGACCATTAATTAGATCTTTGGCATTAATTAATCCTCCACGGGAAGTGTTGATTAGCATTACTCCATCCTTCATTTTTTTGATACTTTCGCCATTTATTATATGTTCAGTATCTTTTAAAAGTGGGCAGTGAAGGGAGATAATATCTGATTCCTTGTACAGGGTCTCAAGATCTGTGTAAGTAACATTAAGACCTTCTGTCTGAAATTTATCGTATGCTAGAACCTTCATGCCAAAGCCCTTGGCTATATTTATAAATTTTTGTCCAATTTTTCCAGTCCCGATTACTCCAACAGTTTTCTGGTAGAGGTCGAATCCGGTTAAACCACCGATATTAAAATTGCTTTCTTTAGTTCTATTGTAGGCTTTGTGGGTTTTTCGATTCAGGGTCATAATCAGGGCAATTGCATGTTCTGCAACAGCATAGGGGGAATAACTTGGTACTCTGGCAACATGAATTTTCTCAAAGGCAGCCTGAAAATCTATATTATTATACCCGGCACATCGCAGTGCTATTATTTTTACACCAAAGGATGTCAGTTTATCAATAATCTCTTTTGTTACAATGTCATTTACAAAAACGCAAACAGCATCGTAACCCCTGGCTAATTCTGCACTCTCAATTGTCAGTTTGAATTCAAGAAACTTAAGTTCATAGTCAAATGAATTATTAGCCTTTGTAAATGACTCAATATCATACTTTTTAGCATCATAAAAAATTATTTTCACAATAAACTCCTTATTAGTATAAACTATACTAATAAGGTAAGCCTATTTTGTTTAAAAAGCAACTGTTAATCTATAATTTTTGCATCATTGACATAATTCCACCACCATTTGTAAGATTGGTGAAACCAAGGCTTTTTAAAAAGCTAACAGCACTGGCACTTCTGCCTCCGGATGCACAGTAGAGAGTAATCTCTCTATCCTTGTTTCCAAGTTCGCTATATCTTTCTTCGAGTTCATTAAGTGGTATGTTTACTGCTCCAGGATAAAAACCTCCTGCATACTCCTCTCTTGTTCTAACATCTACTACTAGTTTATCTGCCATATTATATTCCTTATTAATGCAAACTATATATTGTTTTCTGCATATTGTCAAAGGTTATATTGTAAAAAAGGAGTTTAATAGTTATTATTCTTATTAGTAGGTTGAAAATGAAACTTTTTGATAATGACATAGAGGGCATTTTTGTTGAACGTCCAAACAGATTTATTATTTACTGCAAAATAGAACAGGAAGTTGTTAAGTGTCACTGTCCCAATACTGGACGTATGAAGGAGTTGTTAATTCCAGGAGTAAAGCTGATACTTGAGAAAAGTAAAAACAGTTCCAGAAAAACACTTTTTACAGTAGTTGCTGTCTATAAAGGTGAACTTGTTGTCCCGATAACCTCTGTAAGAGCAAATGATATTGCTAGGGATATTGTAATTCCAAAGCTTTTCCCAGATAGTAGTATAAAAAGTGAAGTAACTTATAATAGTTCCAGATTTGATTTTTTTGTAGAATCTTCTAATAATAAAACATTTATAGAGGTAAAATCCTGCACCTATTTTATAGATGATATGGCAATATTTCCCGATGCACCAACCTCCCGGGGGTTAAAACATATTAAAGAGTTATCCCTGGCAGTCCGAGAGGGATTTGATGGAGTTGTATTACTAATAGTTTTTAATCCAAATTCCAAAAAATTTGTTCCAAACTATAAAACAGATGCAGAGTTTGCAGAAACCTTAAAGAGTTTAAGTCCAATTATAAAAATTATTCCTTATAAGATAGGCATAAACTCTAGGGGAGAACTTCAGGAATTAACAAATGCTGTAATTCCAGTAGATTTTAATGGAGTAATTAATGATTAGTGATCTTGATAGATTGTATAATAAATATAACAGAGTGGAATTTATACATCCGGACCCCTTTGAGTTTGTATTAAGGTATAGTGAAAAAAGTGATCAGGAAGTTGTTGGATTAATTGCATCATCTTTTGCTGTTGGTAATGTTTTTCAAATATTGAAATTTCTTGAGTCTGTTTTTTCAAAAATGGGAATGTCCCCCAGCTCTTATCTTCTTAATAGCAGTGAGATCAAAATAAACAGTGATTTTTCCGGTTTTTACTATAGATATTATAAGGATTATCATATTATAGAGTTTTTGCTTAATATTAAAAGAGTACTTTGTACCTCCGGTTCTATAGAATTGTGGGTTAATTCTCTAACTAATGATGATGAAGAGACTTACTATAATCTGTTTAGAAGAATGTCCGGGGATTTTAATCTTAGTTCTGCTCTAATCCCAAAAAGCAACGGTAACAGTGCCTTTAAACGACTTGCTCTCTATTTTAGATGGATGGTTAGGGAAGATGAAATTGATTTGGGATTATGGAAGTCATTAACTCCGGAAAAGCTAATTATCCCACTGGATATTCACATGACAAACATTAGCAAGATCCTGGGATTTACTAAAACCAGTGTAAACTCTGTGAAGAATGCATTAACAATAACCGGTGAATTCAAAAAACTTTCCCCAGAGGATCCTGTAAAATGGGATTTTGCTCTTTCCAGATTGGGAATACATCCCGATCTGGATTATAAAGAACTAATTAACTTATTTTAATAGCTTTTGGGGCACATACTTTTATACATGCTCCATTTTTATCACAATTTTCAACATTTCTGACTTTAGCTAAACCGGTAAAGTCGTTTATATACAAGACACCATTTTTACAAACTTCAACACACTTCTGACACCCGGTACAGAGTGTAGTATTAATTAGGACAACAGGTTTCATGATTTTCTCCTTATACTGTAATCTATCATATATAAAACAAATTTAATATTTAATTTACACAAACCTTGTAAATAATTACTACTATTTTAAACTATAGAGTAAGGAGTTTTGTATGGAAAAAGTTGCAGTCATTGGTGCAAGTAGTAAAACAGACAGATATTCAAATATGGCAATTTCTCTCCTAAAGGAGTTTGGGCATACTGTTTATCCAATTAATCCGGTTGAAAAGACAATTCTTGGTCTAAAAGTTTATAAAAATCTGGATGAGATAAGGAGTAGTATTGATACTTTATCAATTTATTTAAACCCTGCCACTTTAGAGAAAGAGCTGGATAGTATAATTCGATTAAAACCAAAAAGAGTTATTTTTAATCCGGGAACAGAGTCAGATAAATTAATTAATGCACTGGATAAACAGGGTATAGCTACTGTCAGGGGCTGTACTCTTGTAATGCTTAAAAGCGGGCAATTTTAATTTTTTTTGTTATTAGTAAGAATTCTCATTGACAAGTTGATAAATTTTATTTATCCTACTATTCAGATGGGGATTAAGGAGAATAAAATGATATACAATTCAGTAATTGATTTAGTAGGTAATACACCGGTAGTAAAACTAAATGTTATAACTGCAGGTTTGAAAGCAGATGTCTATGTAAAACTGGAGGGTTTTAATCCTCTATCAAGTGTAAAAGACAGAATAGCAAAACAGATGATTGAGGATGCAGAAAAGAGAGGGGATATAGATAAAGAGACATCCCTTATTGAAGCAACTAGTGGTAACACCGGTATTGGTTTAGCATTTATTGGTGCAGCCAAGGGTTACAAAGTTACAATTGTTATGCCTGATACAATGAGTCTTGAGAGAAGAAAACTTTTAAAGGCTTTAGGTGCTGAACTTATACTTACACCGGGAACCGGTGGGATGAAGGCTGCAATAGAAAAAGCTGAGGAGCTTGCAAGGGAGAGGGAAAAATCCTATCTTCTTAGACAGTTTGAGAATCCATCAAACCCTGAAGCACATAGACTGTATACAGCAAATGAGATAATTAATGATTTCCCAGAAG
The DNA here is from genome assembly GCA_003247135.1 of Spirochaetales bacterium. GTDB lineage: Bacteria > Spirochaetota > Spirochaetia > DSM-2461 > DSM-2461 > Thiospirochaeta. The sequence goes on from QKAW01000022.1 coordinate 169,452, forward strand.
GGCTGGATGTTTTTGTTTCGGGAATAGGTACTGGAGGTACTATTACAGGAACAAGTGAGGTATTAAAAAAACAGTGGCCTGATCTGCATGTTGTTGCAGTTGAGCCAGATGCTTCACCGGTACTATCCGGAGGTGCTCCCGGGCCACATAAAATTCAGGGAATAGGGGCAGGTTTTGTTCCAAAAGTTTTAAATACAGGAATATATGATGAGATTATTCAGATTTCTGCAGAAGATTCCGGAATAACTGCAAGGGAGTTGGCAAAAACAGAAGGTCTCTTATTGGGGATATCCTCGGGGGCTGCAGTAAAGGCTGCGTTGGAAATTGCATCAAGAGATGAATTTTCAGGTAAAAAAATACTTGCAATAAGTCCATCATCTGGTGAAAGATATTTAAGTACATGGTTATATGAGGAGTAAAAATGAGTCAGAAGTTTGAGACATTAGCACTGCATGCAGGTTATGATAGAACAAAAGGGGATGCAACGTGTGCAGTTCCTTTAAATAGAACAAGTGCTTATCACTTTAGAGATGCAAAACATGCCAGCGACCTTTTTCATTTAAAAGAGTTGGGAAATATCTATACCAGACTTAACAATCCTACCCAGGATGTTCTGGAGCAGAGAGTTGCTGCACTGGAAGGCGGGGCTGCTGCAGTAGCAATAGCTTCAGGTACTTCAGCGATTTTTTATGCTATAATAAATCTTGCCAAAGCAGGGGATGAGATTGTAGCAACCAGTAATTTATATGGTGGAACCTTTACAATGTTTAATAACATTCTCCCAGATTTAGGAATTAAGGTTCATATTGTACCAAATGGGGACTATGATGGTCTCGAGAGAGTTATTAATGAAAAAACAAGAGCTGTTTATACAGAGACTATTGGAAACCCATCTTTAAACTTTGTTGATATAGCTAAGTATGCGGAGATTGCCCATAAGCATGAACTCCCGTTAATTGTAGACAGTACTTTTACAACACCTTATCTTTACAGACCTATTGAGGATGGTGCAGATATAGTTGTTCACTCATTAACTAAGTGGATGGGTGGTCATGGAATTGGAATAGGAGGGATTGTTATTGATTCCGGTAAATTTAACTGGAAAAATCCTAAATTTGCTCTCTTTAATGAACCTGAGGGCAGCTATCAGAATATGAAATTTGCTCACGATCTAGGGCCATTAAGTCCTATATGCTATGCTCTAAGATTGAGGTTGGTTCCTTTACGTAACCTTGGTGCAGCAATATCTCCAGATAATGCATGGTTATTCCTTCAGGGGATTGAGACGTTAGCATTAAGAATGGAACGACACTCTGAAAATGCTCTTAAAGTAGCTAAATTCCTGCAAAATCATAGCAAAGTTGAGTGGGTAAACTATCCAGGACTGGAAGGTGATGCTTCTTATGAACTAGCCAAGAAAAAACTACCTAAAGGTGCTGGTGGTATGGTTGTTTTTGAAGTTAAAGGTGGAAAATCCGCCGGGGAGAAATTTATAGACAGTCTAAAAATATTCAGCCATGTAGCTAATGTTGGAGACGCTAAGTCACTGGCTGTTCACCCATCAAGTACTACTCACTCCCAGTTGGATGAAGAGGCTCAAAAGAAGGGAGGTATCACTCCGGGATTAATTAGACTATCAATTGGAATAGAGAATATTGATGACATTCTTGGAGATATAGACTCTGCTCTACACGCCTAAAAAAAATTGTATATGACCCTGTTTAATATAGGGTTATATACAAGAAATAATGTATACAATATTTCCTATATTTATTATTATAAATCATGAAAGATTTATTATTTCCCTTAATTATTGTTTTCGCAAGTCTTGTAGCCGGTTATATCTTTGGCAGGTATTATGAAAAAAGATGGACTCATTTAAAAGAGATTCGAATTAATCTGCAAAAAATAGCCTTGATGGTTGTAAATCCAATTGCCTTTTTAGGCGCTGTGTGGATTGCCCCTATTGGTAATCTAAAAATAATTACCCTGCCTGTAATTTGCTCTATTGCAATTATTTCAGGAGGCTTTATTGCCTATATGTACTGCCGATTAAATAAACTAGGTCCTAAGCAGACTGGTTCTTTAACTGTTGTTGGTGGTTTTACCAATATTGGATCAATTGGTGGTATTGTTGTCTTTTTCTTTCTAGGTGAAGCTGGTTTTAGTCTTGTTCCTATATACAAACTCCTAGAGGAAGTTGTTAATTATGGTATTGGTTTTCCTGTTGCCAAATCTTTTTCTGATCAGGTAATTGTAAAGGAGAACAGGTTAAAGGCAATCTTTAAGGATCCATTTATAATGACAATGCTTGTAGCTGTTGTTATTGGTATAATTTTAAATATCTCTCCATTGGAAAGACCACTTTTCTATTCAAAACTTAACCCTGTTCTAATTACTTTAGCTACTGTTATGCTTTTAATGTCAATTGGTATGGCATTTCACTTTACCAGCATGAAAAAGCATCTTAAACATGGTGCATCAGTTGCACTTTTAAAAACTCTGCTAGTTCCGGTAATTGCTTGCTCTGCTGTTTTTCTATTTAAACTTAACGGTTTGGAGAATGGACTTATTTTAAAGGTGGTTTTAATTTTATCTGCAATGCCTGCGGGTTTTGTATCTTTAGTTCCACCAACAATTTATGATCTGGATATTCATTTGTCAAATACAGCATGGTTATCTACAATGTTTACTTTAGTCTATACAATTCCACTTTTAGGTTTCTTAATATCACTTATTTAATTTAGGTTTATAAAAAGGAGAACCCACTTTCGTGGGTTCAGTTTGGAGAGATTAGTTAACTTTATTTTGCACAGTCCCTTGCAAGAATTTTGCCAGGTTATCGACTGCAATGTCCATTAATCTTTTTCTTGCTTCAATTGGAGCCCAAGCAATATGTGGAGTTATATAACAGTTCTTTGCCTTTAAAAGAACATTATCTTCTTTTATTGGCTCTGTTGATACAACATCTAGTCCCGCTGCTCTTAACTTGCCACTGTTTAGAGCTGCTGCCAGGTCATCTTCCACAACAAGAGGTCCTCTTGAAGTATTTATTAAAATTGCACCATCTTTCATTTTAGCAATATTAGCTGCATTTATGATTCCTTTAGTGGAATCGAAAAGAGGGCAGTGTAGTGAGATAACATCAGATTGACTTAGAAGTTCATCCAATGTTCCATATTTTAATGTATCTGACACTAAATCCGGATTCTGATATGAGTCATAAGCAATAACTTTCATACCAAAAGCCTGAGCTATTTTTGCAGTATCCTGTCCTATTCGTCCAAAACCGATTAGCCCCATTGTTTTTCCTGAAAGCTCTGTTAATGGAGAATCCCAGAAGCAGAAATCAGGACATGAAGCCCATCTGCCTTCCTGTACAGCTTCGGAGTGACTCTGTACATGGTGACAAATATTTAAAAGTAGTGCAAATACAAATTGGCTAACGGCTGCTGTCCCATAGGTTGGGATGTTACATACAGGTATATTTGCTCCTGTTGCAGCATCTACATCAACTACATTATAACCTGTTGCTAAAACACCAATATATTTTAAGTTTTTACAGCTAGATATTGTCTCTGCGGTAATAGGTGTTTTATTAGTAATTATAATGTCCGCATCTTTTGATCTATCAAGGATGTCTTTGCTCTCAGTTCTGTCATAACAGATAAAATCACCAAGTGCTTTAAAACCATCCCAATCCAGATCTCCAGGATTTAATGTATAACCATCAAGTACAACAATTTTCATTATTTATCCTTTATTTCAACATCTCAAGTGCTGAATTTACTATATTCTCTACAGTAATTCCATTTACACCTAACAGGTACTCGTACGGAGCTGACTCACCAAATTTATCCTGGATACCAACTCTTTTTACAATTCCTTTTCCTTTTTCAGCTACTACTTCACATACTGCACTACCTAATCCGTTTAGGATATTGTGATCTTCTACAGTAATAATTTTACCAATGTTATCTATAACATCATTAACAGCAGCCATATCTAGTGGTTTAATTGTGTGCATATCAAGAAGTTTTACTGAATAACCTTTTGCCTCAAGTTCTTCAGCTGCTTTTAATGCAACAGACATAATATCTCCGTTTGCAATAATAGCAATATCTTTACCATCTTTAAGTTTTACAGCTTTTCCAATTTCAAACTCTGCATCTTCAGGGTAGATAAATGGAATTGGGTCTCTTGTAAATCTTAAGTAAACAGCACCTTTAATTTCTGCAGCTGCTTTTACTAGTTTTTTTGCAGAATAGTAATCTGCCGGCATAACAACAGTCATACCAGGTATAGTTCTTAAAATACCCATATCTTCAATAGCCTGATGACTTGCACCATCACTTGCCGGAGTAAATCCACCATGTGAACAAGCAATTTTTACATTTAATTTTGGATAACAAACCTCTTGTCTGATCTGTTCAACCATTCTCATACTACCGAAAACAGCGTATGTTGTTACAAAAGGAATTTTTCCTGTTGTTGCTAATCCAGCAGCAACACCACAACAGTTTTGCTCTGCAATACCAACATTTACGTGTTGATTAGGTAATTGTTCAAAAAAAGGAACAGTTTTACATGACTTACCTATATCAGCATCTACTACATATATATCCGGGTTTGCTTTCCCTAATTCTAAAATTGCTTCACCGTAAGCATCTCTAGTTGCTTTTCCACTCATTTTTATTCTCCCTCTACTTCTTTAAGTGCTATTGCAAGTTGTTCATCATTTGGAGCCATACCGTGCCAAAGAACAACATTCTCCATAAAAGAAACACCTTTTCCTTTTACAGTTTTACCTACAATTACTTTAGGGATTCCATTTTTCTCTCTTGCGTTTGCTAAAGCTTCTACAATTTCATCCATATTGTGACCATCAATTCCCTGAGTTTCACATCCGAAAGCTTGGAATTTACCTTTTAGGTCACCTGTTGGCATAACAACATCACAAGTATTATCGTTTTGTAAATTGTTGTTATCTACAATGATTACAAGGTTGTCAAGTTTATATTTTACAGCTGTCATAACAGCTTCCCATATTTGACCTTCCTGGCTCTCACCATCTCCAACTAAACAGAATACTCTGTAATCTTTGTTATCTCTTTTACCTGCAATAGCCATACCTACTGCTGTAGATAAACCTTGACCAAGTGAACCTGTACTAATATCAACACCTGGACAAACTTTCATATCAGGGTGACCTTGTAAAATTGATCCCTGAACCCTTAAAGTATAAATAGTCTCATATGGGAAATATCCTTTAAGAGCTAAAGATGAGTATAATATTGGACAAACATGTCCTTTAGATAATACAAATCTGTCTCTATCTGCCCATTTAGGCTCTTCTGGTCTAATGTTCATTTCATCAAAATAAAGTGCAGCCATAAAATCTGCAGCTGATAATGAACCACCTGGGTGTCCTGATCCAGCTTTATGAATCATTTTAAGCGCAGTTACCCTAAGTTCACGAGCTTTTCCTCGTAGCATGTTTGCTTTTTCTTTGTTATTCATATAGTTTTCCTAATAATTAATCTTTATGCAGCGTCTGCTGTTTTATTTTTTTTTTTAAAGATAGATTTAAATGAATCACCCATCTTTTTTTGCAGTTTTTGGAAGAACGGAATCTGTCCCGCAATTAGTATTAGTATTACAAGAACTAAAACTAGTGAAACAGGTCTGGTAAATACAGGTAAGAAACTTCCCTTAGATACCATTAAAGCTCTTCGAAGGTTTTGGTCACACATGTTTCCAAGAATAACACCAATAATTAGTGGAGCAATCGGATATTTCATCTCAGTTAAAAGGTATGCAATAATACCAATTGGTAACATAAGATAAAGGTTGAAAACTCTCATTCCAAGTGCATAGGAACCTATTACACACAATACAGCTATTACAGGCATAAATATTGACGTAGGGAATTTTAGAACCTTAATAACCTGTTTAGTTAAGAACATTCCACAAACCCACATAGCTATCGATGCTAATAGTAGAATTGCTGTAATTTCCAATACAAATGTTGGTCTATCAATACTTAACATTGGTCCTGGTTGAATACCATGCAGTAAGAAAGCACCCAATAACATTGCTGCTGGAGGACTTCCCGGTATACCAAGGTTTAATAGAGGAATCATAGCTCCACCGATACAAGCATTATTTGCTGTTTCAGTTGATATAACTGCTTCTACAGAACCATTACCAAACTCTTCAGGGTGTTTACTGGATTTTTTAGCAGTACCGTAGGAAACCCAACCTGCTATATCCTCACCAATTCCTGGAACAGCTCCAATACCAACACCGATTAAAGAAGATCTGATTATTGTAGGAGTATGCTTTAATACTGTTCCAAACTCAGGAAGAACTTTATCTACCTTTTGTGTATCTTTAATCTGTATTTTGTCTCTAATTGATTGAATAATCTGAGGTATACCAAAAGCACCGATAAGTACAGGTACAAGGTCAAGACCTCCATCCAGTTCAGTCATTCCAAAAGTAAATCTTGGATAGAACTGAAGACTGTCTCTACCAATTGTAGACATCCAAAGACCAATTAAACCAGCTATCCAACCTTTATATACAAGGTCCTGACTAGTTAATGTACCACTTATTACTATTCCAAACAGAGCAAGAAGGAAGAACTCAAAAGAAGTAAATTCCAGTGCCAGTGATGAAATAATTGGTGATAAAAGAACAACAAACACCATACCAATTACTGTACCAATTGCTGATGAAGTTGTAGTTAAACCAAGGGCTCTACCAGCTTGGCCTTTTAATGCCAATGGATAACCATCAAGTGCTGTTGCAGCAGATGCTGCTGTTCCCGGAATATTAACCAAAACAGCAGTATAACTACCCCCGTAAACTCCACCTACATATATACCCATTAGGGCTACCATTGCAGTTGATACATCCATACCATAGGTTAAAGTTGTTAGAAGTGCTACTCCCAAAGTTGCTGTTAAACCAGGTGTTGCACCAAATATGATTCCCATTACAACTGAACCGAAAAGAATCAGCATTGAAACAGGATTTGTTATTAGACCGACAATATTTGTTAAAAATATCGTTAACGGCTCAAGAAATTCCATATTAAACTCCCTTTATCTAATTGTGTAGTATAGAAGGTTCATAAGTTTTATGATTCCTCCCTCTACTGGAAGAGGTACCAGTAAGAAATACCGGAACAAAGGACAAAGTATTAAAGGTACAATAATCGATACTAAAGTTAGAGCTCTAAAACTCTTTGCAGGTATCTCATATTTTTTTGCTAAAATACGACTATTTATATTGAAGTAGATTATATATAAAAGCACCAATATATCCAGGTTATATTTTAGTACTCCTTTAATAATTCCTCCCAAAGGAGAGAAAACTATTACTGCTAATACTATTGACGCTATAAAATATTGTCCTGTAATTTTTTTTCTGTACTCTTCCACATCAGGATAAAAAGCTACAGTAATAAACAATAAGAACATATTTATACTTAAATAGAAGTCAATATTTGGTATAAGAATAAATATAAAAGAGAAAAGTGCTAAAAGAACCGTAAAAATTCTTTTTGTTTCTTCAGTTATAACCATTTTTGAACTATTTTTAATAGATTCAATAAATGATTTTGCGCCACCGGTTACTATAGAATTAATTAATAATACTGTACCTAAAACAAGTATCCCTAATCCCACAATTAAAGGCAGAAGAGCAGGGGAAACATACCAACTGTTTTGTACTCCACCGTAAGACTCTTTCATTGGCATCTGCATTGTTGCTAATAGTTCCCAGATACTGAATAATATCAGAACCAGTGCAGTTACAAAATCATATTGTCGAAGTTTTTTATCTTCCATTTCAGGCATCCTCAATAGTTTTTTTGTAGATACCCTCCCAAAAGGGGGAGGGTATTAAGAATTAGAATTAGATTTTAGGTATTCCTAAAGTTTTAGGACTTACTTTTGCTGAACCTAACTCTTCTAGTGTCCATCCAAAGTTAGACTCTAGTTGATCGAAAATAAGGTTTGCTTCTGCTCCATAAGCACCAGAAAGTATGTAGAAGTTCTTTTTACCAAAATCAATTACTGATTGTGATTTCATAGCAACTTTAAATGCATCTGTTAATTTATCTTTAACAGCTTTAGGTGCATCTTTTCTGATTGCGAAACCAATTGCTTGAGAGATTGGTAAGAACTCTTTTAAACTTGGGTAAGATTTGAATGCAGATGGTAATGTTTGACCATCTAAATCAAATGCATTTGGAACTAGAACAGCTAATGCTTTTAATTTTCCACCTCTGATTAACTGAGCTTGCTCAGCAACAGAAGTAATAATTACTGAAATTTCTCCAGTCATTGCTGCGTTTTGAGCAGGAGCAGAACCATCGTAAGGGATAAAGTTAAAGTCAGCACCTGTACCTTTTTCTAATGCTAAAAGGTTTAAGTGGTGAATTGAACCTGCACCAGCTGCACCAGCTTGGATTGTTCCAGGGTTGCTTTTTGCTGCTTCAATTAACTCATCAATTGTGTTATAAGGTGAATCTGCTGATACTGATACAACATCTGGTGAACCACCGATAATAAATGTATCCCATACATTCATTCTCTCTGGGAAACCACCCATAACAGCTGCAGTTACACATGACTCAGATAAACCAACAATTGTATAACCGTCTGGCTCTTTTGAGAATCCGTCAGCTAAACCAACAGAACCAGCAACACCACCAGGCTTGTTTACAACGTTAATATTTACTTTTAATTCCTTAGCCATTTCAGCCATTACAACTCTGTTACAAGTATCTGTACCACCACCGGCACCCCAAACTAAAACATTTGTGATGTCACGTGCAGGATATTCCTGTTGACCTTCTGCGAAAAGAACCACTGATAGTGCGATACTAAATACCAGTACTAATAATTTTTTCATCCTCTATTCTCCTTTTTTTTTATATAATAACAGGTAACCTTACCTGTATTTTCTACTTTTATTTTCTGAAAAACAGATTGTTTTCCAAAAATTTCCAGTTCTTGATAAAATCTGTCTGATTTAAAAGTTTTGTTAATTCTTCTAAATCCATAGTGTCTAACATTTCCCAGATTTTAAGAGTCCATCTTGCATTAGCTTCGAAACACTCTTTCATATCAACTCTCGTTGGTGATGTGTCAGATGTCAAGTAATCGTTATATCCAAATCTTTTTAAATAGTAGATAAACTCAACATACTCCTGGAAGTGTCTTGTTCCACACATATAATCCCAGTCCCATCGTCCATCGTTATCATTTATATGTATGTAATATGGATAATCGCTGTCAGCTAAAAGGCAAAGTGCTTCAGCTGGAGTTTCTCCACCATACATTGAGTGACCAAAATCCAATGTAGTACCAACAGCTTTGTTTCCTACATCTTTAAGTAAACATAATGTTTTTGCAGCACTGTCCATAAAAGATCGACCTCTGATCTCGTTTGGTTTGTACTCTAGGAATAGAGGAATTTCCGGCTTATATGCACCAGCTTCTTCTATGCAGCTGATCATTCTCTTCCAGGAAGTTGAGTAGTCAGATTGAAAACTGTACTCGTAACCATCACCTAGTGGACAGCATTGAACTTTATCAGCACCAACCATTTCAGCAAAATCCTTGGAATCCTTAATCATTTGAACAGCCTGATCCCTAATTGCTTTATCTGGATTAGAAATACTTCCGTGAAGAAATAGATCATCCTTTTTTATGTTTACATTTACTGCAGCCATTTTTAAACCATGTTTTTCAAGTAATGATTTAATTTTTGGTGCATCACTTACTTCATAAGGATGAACTAATTCAACCCCATCAGTGTTTTCAAGGTTTTCCATAACCTTGAACTTCTCTTCAATCGTAGCCGGGCTGTTGTATGATCTGAATCGGTCATGTGTCTGCCCTAAAAAGCTAGTTATGATTGCAAATTTTGGTTTCTCACTCATATTGTACCTCTGTATCTATTATTTTGTATACAAATATTTTCTAAAAAAAAGTTACCCTTTTTATATTCTGTTTCAACTAGGTTTTTTTCACAAATAATTTCCACATCGAAACTATTTTCAAAACCGGCATCTATTAAACCTGAAATAAGGTTTTCCCATCTCTCTTCTGTTATTTCATAACCTGGAACCAGAGAGTTATTTACTACACCATCATTTTCACACAGATGAGTCGCATAAACTTTAGAAAGTATTTTTTTATCAAGATTGAATGGGTCTATACCACTACACAGTATATGTCCCGGATCAAGATTTAAACCAATACCATCTATTTTATTTAAGTAATCAAGATCTGCTGCTAAACTTTTTGGTTGTGGTTCAAGAGCAACTTTAAAACCATAATCCCCGCAAATTTTTACAGCCTTGCTAACTTTTATATAGAATAGATCCAACTCTCTGCCATCTCTCTCATCTTTGTAAGGAGGTATAGGTATAGTTATTGTTTTTGTTAATGAAAAATGTTTCAAAATAGCAGAGAGGAATCTTAATTCTTCTAATCCATTATCAGAACTTATTGAATCCAGAGACTCAAAGCAGTTCATTAAAAAATGAGCAACAAACTGGCTTACTACTATGTTGTTTTTAATTAGTTCTTCTTTTAGCAGGCTTAAATTTGTATAGTTCCACTCATTTAATTGTGCATAATGAAAAACTTCTAGTTGTATCGCGCCGAAACTGTTTTCGGACATCCAGCTTAAACTATCTATAACATCACTTAATTTGAAGTGTGATGTGTTGTTAGATATATAGTATGCTGGTGAAACTCCAATCAATTTGTTCTCCTTTTTTTATTTTGTATACAATATATTACACACACTATTTAAGAGCTGTCAACAATTATTTTTTTGTATTTTTGATTTTGTATACAAAAGTTTCTTGACCCATCTTATCTTAATAGTTCATACTGCTAAACATGAAGCAATATAAAGTAGAATCAGTAGGTTTATCAGATAAAGTATATTCAAATATTAAAGAGATGATTTTAAATAGAGATCTGATCCCGGGACAGAAACTTGTCCAAGAGGAAGTTGCAGAAAGGTTAGGGGTTTCCAGAACTCCAATACTCTCAGCCTTTTCAAAATTGGAAAAAGAGTGGCTGGTAAAAAATTTCCCCAGAAGAGGTTATTATATTTATGAGATGAGTCTTGAAGAGAGGATTAATCTTTTTGAAATTCGTTTAAGACTTGAACCCTTAGGTGCAAGAAGAGCAGCGGAATTTGGTACGGAAGAAGACAAGGATGAGTTATTAAAAATGGTTAATAATGCTGATTCTTTAGCTGAAACCAAAGATTTTGCAAAATTTAACAAACATGATTATGAATTTCATAAACTGATTAATTCCATGAGTAGAAATGAGATGTTAAGTAATATGATATCATCCTACAATATAATAAGTTTAAGTAATCAGAATATTGAATCTATAGATTTTAAACTGAGTATAATAGGTCATAAAAAAATTGCTCAGGCTATCGCATCAGGAAATCCTGACCTGGCTGAGGAAGTAATGAAAAATCACATAGAGGGTGGACTTGTTATGCTAAAGGATCATAAATAATGGCAAAGAAACTATCAAAAGAGGTTTTAAGCGAGCTTGTTTATGATCAGATAGTAAAAATGCTGCTAAACAAGGATCTTCAACCCGGGGAAAAAATACTCAAAAAAGAGTTGGCAGACCAGTTAGGTGTAAGTATGACACCGGTAACAGAGGCTTTAAGCCGTCTTCTACTTGAGGGCATACTTGAACAACGAGAAAGAAGGGAAATTTACGTAAAGAATTTTACTAATAGCGATATGATAGAACTTTTTGAGGTAAGAGCTGGTCTGGAAGCTACAGCCTTAATTATCTGTATGGATAAGCTTAACTCCAGTCAGTGGGATAAAATCGTTTCCCTGTTTGATGAGTTTCCAAATCCGGTGCCGGAAAAGATGTACTCTGCATATCAGAAAAGAGATAGAGAATTTCACTCCTCTATTCTTAAAATGTCAAATAATAACCTGATCCTGGAATTTATTCAGAGATGCGATTTTATTATTAGGTGTTACCATAAAGGTCTAATAAGAAGTCCAAATGAAACTTTACCAGAACACTTGGAAATTATAGAGGCTATAAAAAATAATAATGCTGATTTAGCACAGCAAAAACTAATAGCCCACCATTGGAAAACCAGAGCAAGGCTATTAGAAATGCCGGATAGTTCTATTTAATTTTCATTCCAATTTTAATCATTCTCATTGCTCTTTCTGCTGCATCTATCATTAGTTCATGGGATCTGTACATAGCCTCTGATAGCTGCATTGCAGTATTAACTGTCGCCATTACACTATCAATTCCGTATTCGTATACTTTTTCCACATCATCCCCAATACCTCCAGCAATTACTAATACAGGAATATTCTTCTCTTTTGCTAATTCTCCGATTCCTACAGGAACCTTACCGTTAACAGATTGCCCATCAATTCGGCCTTCACCTGTAATTACTAAATCTGTTTCCTTTAGATAATTGTCAAAATTTACAGCTTCCAGCACTGTTTTAATTCCAGAATTAAGGGTTCCATTTAAGAAAGTTAGCACACCAAATCCCAGTCCTCCAGCGGCTCCTGCCCCAGGGACTTTAGCATTGTCTTTATTTAATTTAAGTTTTACCTGTTCTTCCAGATGTTGTAGACCGTAATCCAGCAGAATTACCATGTCTTTATCTGCACCTTTTTGGGGACCATAGACAAAAGCAGCACCATTTTTACCGTGGAGTGGGTTTGTAACATCGCAGGCTGCAATAAATTCTACATCTTTTAATCTGGAATCTACCTTTGTTGTATCGATAAAATCTATTTTACTTAATTCTTTACCCCCAACACCAATTTCATAACCGTTTACATCTCTAAATGAGTAGCCAAGTGCTTGTGCCATACCAACTCCACCGTCAGTTGTAGCACTTCCACCTAATCCAATTATTATTTTCTTACACCCTTTATCTAGAGCTGAAAGAATTAATTCTCCTGTACCCTTAGTTGTCGCCCTTAATGCATCTCTCTCAGCTTCCGGTACAATTGGTAAACCTGAAGCTGAAGCCATCTCTATAATAGCTGTTCCATTCTCTAAAACTCCGTAGGAAGCTTCAACAGGTTTTCCGTCTGGTCCTGTAACCATTTTATAAACAAGCTCTCCTTTACAGTTCTCAAGCATTGCTTCAACAGTTCCTTCCCCACCGTCTGCAACACTTAATTTAACTACATCGCAATCCGGAAATACCTTCCTTACACCTTTTTCAATATTTATTGCTGCAAGCTTGCTTGAGCAAGAACCTTTAAATGAGTCTGAAGCTATTATAATTTTCACCTGAATCTCCTAATAATTGAATAAAAAATATTGTATACAAAAATAATATCATGATTTTATAAAATGTAAAATGCTAATTAATCAAAATATTAAAAAGTGTTTCATAGTGTAACATAAGTTACAGCCCATACTTCCGGAGTAGGATATATTCATATTATCAATCAGAAATAAAGGAGACTATATATGTCAATGTTTTGTTATCAATGTCAGGAAGCTGCAGGAAATAAAGGATGCTCAGGATCAGCGGGAGTTTGTGGAAAAAAAGATGAGACAGCACTATTACAGGATGTTTTAATTTATACATTAAAGGGTGTATCTTACTATGCTCAAAAAGTTGAAACAGGAAATATTGAGGGGCAACTTGTAACAGCTGGTTTGTTTAAAACAATAACAAATGCAAACTTTAATACTAAAGCTTTAGCATTAAAAGCAGATTTAAAAGCAAGAGCTGTTGCTAAAGGTGCTGACTTATCAGATGCTCCATCAGCTGCTCTTTGGGAACCAAAATCTGAAGCTGAGTACCAGTTAAAAGGTGCTGTAGCATCAATTCTTGCAACTGAAAATGAAGATATCAGATCATTAAGAGAGTTAATTGTTGGTGGTTTAAAAGGTGTAGCTGCATATGTATCCCACGCTGCAACTTTGAATAACTTTAACCCTGAAATTTTTAAGTTTATGTTTAAAGCATTAGCTGCAACTGCAGACAATAGCAAAACTGTAGAAGAGTTAGTTGCATTAACTTTAGAGTGTGGTAAATATGGTGTGGACTGTATGGCTCTATTAGATAAAGCAAATACTGATGCTTATGGACACCCTGAAATCAGTGAAGTTGATCTTGGTGTAAGAAAGAATCCTGGTATATTAATCAGTGGTCACGATTTAAAAGATATTGATGAACTTTTAAAACAGACAGAGGGAACAGGTGTTGATGTATATACTCACTCTGAGATGCTAGCTGCACAGTACTACCCGGCATTTAAAAAGTATGAACACTTTGCTGGTAACTATGGTAATGCTTGGTGGTTACAAAAAGAGGAATTTACTAAGTTTAACGGCCCAATTATAATGACTTCCAACTGTATGGTGCCTCCAACTGCCGATTATATTGATAGACTTTACACTACTGGTGAGACAGGGTTTAAAGGTGTAAAACATATTGATGGTTTTGACTTCTCTGAAGTTATTGCTCAGGCTAAAACTCTTCCTTCTCCAACAGAGATAGAGACAGGGAAAATTGTTGGTGGTTTTGCCCACGAACAGGTTTTTGCTCTTGCTGATAAAGTTGTGGATGCTGTTAAATCCGGTGCTATTAAGAAGTTCTTTGTAATGGCTGGTTGTGATGGTAGACAAAAAGGTAGAAATTACTACACAGAGTTTGCAGAAGCACTACCAAAAGATACAGTTATATTAACAGCCGGTTGTGCAAAATACAGATATAATAAATTAAACCTTGGTGACATTGGTGGTATCCCAAGAGTACTTGATGCTGGTCAATGTAATGACTCCTACTCTCTTGTTTTAATTGCTTTAAAATTACAGGAAGTTTTTGGGCTTGAGAGTGTAAATGATCTGCCAATTGCATACAATATTGCATGGTATGAGCAGAAAGCTGTTATTGTCTTACTTGCTTTACTATACCTTGGTGTTAAAAATATCCACCTTGGACCAACACTACCTGCTTTCCTTTCACCAAATGTTGCAAACGTTCTGGTTCAAAACTTTGGAATTGCTCCAATTGGAACAGTATCTGATGATATGAAACTTTTTATGGGTGAATCAGCATAAACTAGAGTGATGATGACTCTACTCAAAATAACACAAGACCACAGGCACATAAACCTGTGGTTTTTTTATCCCCTAATAAAAAATGATTGTAACAAAAACCAAACAGTACTAATATGTAGAAATAACGCAGTAATTAGCGTTATTTATTGAGTTATATAAAATAGAAAGTAAAGAGGTAAAAGATGCATAATGAATTTACAGAAGATGATCTAAAAGTAATTGAAAAATCCAAAAACAGAATACACAACTGGTCTAAATATAGAATAGTTTTCCTTATAGGAATTATTATTTATATATCAATTGCATTAATTTTAATTTATTTTGATCCCAAAGAATTTTCTATTCCATTAAAGTTCATAGTTTCAGGAGCTTGGGGAGGAGTGTTTTTAGGAGCTTTAATTAAAAACTGGAATGGTCCAATAAAAGATAAGATTATAGCGAAACTATAAACGTTTACTTTAAACTTTATATAACAAACAATATACGTTCCGCTTCGCTTCAGCCTGTGGCATATTTCAACTGTCCTGTTTCTTGCAGAGCAAGAACCTAAACCAATTGAAACATCGTATATTGCCGGAACGTTATCTGAAATTTTAAATATTGAGAGACTATGCTAAGAAATTATAAATTATCAAAAGCTATTGAAGATCTTGAAGATTGGTTAGATTCTACAACCTCAGAACATGATATTTCATGGGGAAATAGTTTTAAAGAAAATTTAATAAAATTGAAGACCATAGAAAACAAAACAGAATATAAAAAAACAGTATATCTCCTGAAACATATGATTCTTGATGGTGGACCTTTTAATAGAAAATTTTCTCGTTTAATAATGGACCTATAAATTGTACAATATTTAAAAAATCAGATAACAGGCATTATACGCTCCGCTTCGCTGCGGCCTTCGGCAAATCTACCAGCTTCGCGGTAGACTTCGTATAGTGCCGGAACGTTATACAACATTATAGATATTTTTCTTTAATTTTTATTAATGCAAGAAGGTTCCACTTCGTGGTATTATTGTGAAATATCTAAAACGTCGTATAACAGGGGCAATAATGTTCCGCAATCGCTCCAGCCTTTGGCCAATTTACCTTCCCTGGTTTTGTTAGCAAAACTTTGGTAAGGTAAACAGCATCATTGCCCTGGATCGTTAAGTGAAATAAAACCAAGGGGTGCATTTGAAAAGCAATTATACTACTGAAGAAAATAATTTATATTCTAAAGTTGATGAAGTCATCCATTATATCTGGGATCCAATAGGGATAAGTTTTGAACCAGAAGCTAGAAATGAGTATTATAGCTATCTTCCAGAAATTTATAGGCTTGTTAAATCAAATGCTCCTATTGAAATAATTGCTAAACATTTAAATAAAATTCAAATTGAAAACATTGGATTACCTTCTAATTTAGAAAAATGTACTGAAATTGCAAACATTTTACTTTCTTGGGCTGACTACCTTGGTTTTAACATCACTTAACAAACACTATGTGCTCCGCTTCGCTACGGTCTTCGACAAATCTACCAACTTCGTGGTAGACTTCACATAGCGTCGAAACGTTAGGTGCAATTCATGGAGAAAAAAATGGATATCAATATAATTAAATTAAAATCCAATAAAAATGCTCCGATGGACTTATTACTTCTTGCAGATCCTTCGGAAAAAT
Organism: Spirochaetales bacterium; assembly: GCA_003247135.1. Lineage (GTDB taxonomy): Bacteria > Spirochaetota > Spirochaetia > DSM-2461 > DSM-2461 > Thiospirochaeta. The sequence continues at coordinate 186,257 of QKAW01000022.1, forward strand.
TGGTTCGTAGTTATCTCAAAAAGGGAACATGTTTTACCGCTGAACTTGATGGAGAAACTGTTGGGGTTATACTTATTATGGAAACAAAACCATTTACAGTAGAGATTATGAATCTTGCTGTTAAAGAAGAACTTCATAATAATGGAATAGGAAAAAAACTTCTTTTATACGTTCTAGATGAGATAAAAAAAGGTGATGCCAAAAAAATTGAAATCGGAACAGGAAATCCAGGAGTTGTACAGATGTTATTATATCAGAAATGTGGTTTCCGTATTGTTGATATAGATTTTGATTTTTTTAGACGAACTCATCCAGAACCAATATATGAGAATGGGATAGAATGCCGTGATATGATAAGAATGAGAATCGATTTATTGGAAATGGCTGAATCTCAGCCTTTTTCTCCATAAACAGCACCTAACACAGCCTAAACGCTTCGGCTTCGCCTCGGTCTTCGACCAATTTTTTGTAGAGGACATAGGATTCTATTTGGGGTAATATAAATTCATGGAGTTTATTCTGCAAATTTGAGGTTCTAGGTAACTTTCAAAAAACTGCGCCTAGGCTCGGAAACGTTAGGTGTAATAAAAATGTTTCTATTGTAAAACAGTTATACTATTGTTATACTTTAAATATGAAAACAGCAATTTCAATTCCTGACAATGTATACAATGAAGCAGAAATAACAGCAAAACAGTTAGGCTTGGCAAGAAGTCAGTTGTATGTTATGGCTATAAAAGAGTTCATTGAGCATCATAATAAAGATAAAATAACAGAGAAATTAAATATCGTGCTTTCAAATAGAAATCCCAGAAATGATTTTGATGAAGTAGGGTTAGAAAGCTTACGAAAGGCAACAGAATATGATACGTGGTGAAATCTGGTGGGCTGACTTAGGAGTTCCTTTCGGTAGTGAACCAGGTTTTAAAAGGCCTGTTGTTATTATACAAGATGATTCATTCAATAAAAGTAATATACAAACTGTTATAGTTGCTTCAATTACTACAAATCTGAGTTTGGCTGACGCTCCGGGTAATGTACATATAGAACCTTCAGAATCTGGTTTACCTAAAAGTGGTGTTATAAATATATCCCAAATATCTACCCTTGATAAAAGAAGACTCACGGAGAAAGTTGGAGGTTTACCATATAGTACTATGCAAGAATTAGATTATGGAATTAAGTTGATATTTAATATCACGTAATTTTTTACTACACCTAACAGACAATATATGCTCCGCTTCGCTGCGGTCTTCGACAAATCTATCACAGCGTGATAGACTTCATATATCGTCGAAACGTTATACAACATTATAGATATTTTTCTTTAATTTTTATTAATGCAAGAAGGTTCCACTTCGTGGTATTATTGTGAAATATCTAAAACGTCGTATAACAGGGGCAATAATGTTCCGCTATCGCTCCAGCCTTTGGCCAATTT
>QKAW01000044.1 GCA_003247135.1 Spirochaetales bacterium
TAGTTGAATATAAAACTACTAACTCTACTAAAAACATAAAGGATAAACACAGGTAAAATGATTTTAATAAATTGTTAATACTTGAAGATAATATATTAGATCTGGAAAAATGAATATTACAGAAAGTAATAATGGTTAAACTGAAAAATATTAAATAATAAAATAAAAACAAATGAATCATTAATGCATCTCACTATATACAATACCTGAATCCGTATAAAAAAATAATGTAACCCAAGCTATCCTGATATTGTATAATGATTTAACCACAAATTATTCTACACCCAGGAGGTGCATCTTAGATTACGTAATTGATACTACCACAGATAAGATAAATAGCACAGGAGGAATCGCTCTTGTAGGAAAAATTATTGAGGGTATTGGATTCGGTCACAATTCTAAATTAAAACATCCTGCAGTTTTAAAATCTATCATTGGTTTATTTTCCCAAGGAAGAACAGCCTTTGAAGAAATTGATTTGGTTCGGAATGACTCCTTTTTGAGATATAATCAAAAGTTGTGGATCAGTTAAATAAAAAAGCAAATCCAATATATAATGTTTGGTGACCAAACCAACAGTATAAAAAGGAAATGCTATGAGTGATACTACAACACAAATTAATTTTAAGAAAGATGATGAAACGTATTCTATATTAGAAAATACGCTAAGAGAGGGAGCTTTGAAGATGTTACAACAGGCACTAGAGATTGAAATACAACAATTCTTGGATAAACATTCTTCAAAAGTAGATGAGAATGGTCATAGAGAAATAGTTAGGAATGGATATCACCCTGCGAGGGATATAGTTACAGGTATAGGTCAATTCTCAGTTAAAGCACCCAGAGTAGATGATAGAAAGCTACCAACTACAGAGGAGCGTTTTACAAGCAAAATCTTACCTAAATATATGCGAAAGATACCAACAGTAGACAATTTACTCCCTGTTTTATATCTCAAAGGTATATCATCTAATGGCTTTCAGGACGGTCTAACATCAATCCTTGGAGAAGGAGCAAAGGGTTTATCTGCATCTAACATTGTCAGACTAAAAAAGAGCTGGGAAACAGATTATGACAGCTGGTCAAAGCGTAGCCTGGAAGGTAAAGAGTATGAATACATATGGGTCGATGGGATTCATTTTAATATCCGGTTAGAAGATGAAAGAAGTTGTATACTTGTCATTCTGGGGGCTGATAAGGACGGAAATAAAGAATTAATAGCTGTAGAAGACGGTTTTAGGGAAAGTGAACTCAGTTGGAGAGAGATGCTTGAATCTCTTAAGATCAGAGGTCTTGTAACTCCACCAAAGCTTGCTATCGGAGATGGAGCTCTTGGTTTTTGGAAGGCTTTGTCCAAAGTATATCCATCAACTAAAAGACAACGGTGTTGGGTACATAAAACCGCTAATATTCTTGATAAAATGCCCAAAAAGGTTCAACTCAAGGCTAAATCTCTAATCCATGAGATGTATATGGCAGAGACTGAAGAGAATGCAAGAGGTGCTTATAAGCACTTTGTGAATGTATATGAGTCTAAATACCCTAGAGCTGTTAACTGTCTTACTAAAGACGAAGATGATTTATTCTCGTTCTATGGATTTCCCGGTATTCACTGGATTCATATTAGGACTACAAACCCTATCGAATCTACTTTTGCTACTGTTAGGCTAAGAACTAAAAGAACAAAGGGCTGTGGCTCTAGGTTGGCAACGTTAACGATGGTTTGGAAGTTATGCTGCGAAGCTGAAAAAAGATGGTATAGGCTCAGAGGTAGTGAGCTTATTAATAATGTAATTAGAGGTGATTTCTTTAAGGATGGAATTCTGAAAGAGGTAGCTTAAATTAAATGGGTTTGTTTTTTATCCACAACATTTGACAATATCTCAAACTTCTGTGCTAATTCCTGAATACTCATTTCATTTTTGATTGCTTCTAAAGCTACTTTTACCTTGAAGTCTTTACTGTGACTCTTTCTCATAGTGTTAAACTATTCCTCCTAAGATTTTTAATCAAGAAGGATACACTTTAAACCCCTGTCTTAATTTCCGGGCTCATTATACTTGATGAGAAGAGTGAGAGCACCTGGGGTTGGAAGCAAAACTCATTAGTAACTATAAAAGATAATGGAGAGGTTATATATAACCCTGACTTTCATATTATGAAACTGCTTAGCAGTCATATAAAACCTGGTGCAAGACGAATTCAGTGCCTTTGTATGGTTAAACAATCTATTGCTTTTAAAAACCCGGATGGCTCCATTGTTATTTTTATCTGTAATCTTAATGATCAGGATATTCAGACAATTATAACATTGGATAATCAGGAGCAGGAGATTACTCTACCTGGTTCATCTCTAATATCTTTTAAAGTATATTGATTCATTATCCCCTCCCTAGAGGGGATATATAATATAAACTCTTTTATCTTAATTTTTGAATTTTAATATTACAGCAGATGATGTTCCAGATTTACCACCGACATAAGCGGCAAAAAGGTAGTCTGGTCTGCCGTCAGGCCTTAATAGAAGTTGTGGTCTCTCAAACCGCCCCTCTCTATCCAAACCTGGCATTGGCTCATCAAAGTAGTACTTTGCTTCTCTGTAGGCCATCTTAGGTAGATCCCATTTTAAACCATCTATAGATGTGAAATGGAGCCCAACATTGTGATCGTAGTAACCCATATCTCGACATACCATATGAAATAACCCATCAGCATAAAACATATATGCATCTTCACATTGAGTATTATTTCCAAGATGTTCTAGATTAATTACCGGATTACCATCAAACTTTTTAAATGGATTATCCAAAGAGTCGGAAATTGCTATACCGTACTGTCGATTACCATTTTTAGCTGCTGCAGACTTTGCATTCCACCCCTTGTAATATAACCATAATTCACCACTTGGGTGGTTTAAAAATGCCGGGTTACTTGTAACAAAGTCATCCCACTCTCCAGGTTTTCCGTGGGGAACTGCAGGATGATCGGTTAATCTCTCCCAAGGACCATCCAAGCTATCCGCAACTGCAATACCAACCTGTTTGGATGCTACAAGTTTATGAAAATAAGGGGCATAAGCTTCTCTGTTTTCTTTGCTTAATTTTATTAACTCTTCCTGTGTTTTATCAAAGTTTGAACCATTACTTCCCATATAAAAAATGGCGTATCTGTTACCAATTTTATGAACAGTTGGATTATGGATAGACCATGAGTCCCACTCAGTTCCACCTGTTCCTTTAAGAACTGTACCGGTTACTGTGTATGGTCCTTCCGGTTTATCTGCAACAGCATGAGCAACTTCGCAATTCATTACCCATCCATAGTGTGATGCATCGTTTGACCACCGACTAAAAAATAGGTGTACCCTACCATCTTCTCCTCTAATTGGCGATGTTCCCCAAACATGGTAACCATCTAGTTCTAAAATTCTACCAATAGGCTCCATATCTTTAAAATATTCTGACTGATTCTCATCACAAATTACTCTTAACGGATCCATTATTTTACCTCTCTTAATATTTTTAGGGTTGGATACATTCTATTATCCTAACCTATTATTTTTTATTATTAACGAATAGAACTCAATTAGAAGTCTTGAATTTTTACCAATAACATAGCTCTCTGAACCACCTTTTTAATTGAACTTTCGCCTCTCTTCCCAACTGTTTGCCATCTTGACTGTTATACCATATATACCTGTAGGATTTTGTGCAGGTACAAAAGGAGGATTATTTTTTAAATGGTATTTTTGAATTAGTATATATTGGTAAATCTATCGTGTTCTACATAGTCTATTTACTAATCTGATTCGGTTTAAAATATAGTTCTACCTTGTATTCTGTTAATATCAGTTAATTCTGGAATTTCCTATATTTTTTTATTCACCCCTATGTTCTACTGTACTATAATATGCCATGATTACATTATAAACAAATGTTTAATGTGGTAAATATTAAATATAGGGTGAAATTTTTCATATTTGATATTTTAGAATATCATATAACTGTAAAAACTGTGACAAAAAGCCTTGGGAATTGTGTCTCTCTGGTAAAATTACCATTACTATGGGCTGACTTTTTTATACCGATCAATGATTTACTTTGTACAATTTTTATATTTATACTGCTTATATGAAAATTAAAAATATGATAATTCTTACATTTATAATTATTACTGTTCATTTACACTGCCAAGAAAATCATCTTTACACAGTAATCCAGGATTTTGGACCAGCAACAGATAGAATTGGGCGCCCTTTTTTATCTAAAGTTCAAGTTATAAAATTTAATAAAGAAGTTACAGTTGTAACACCAGCAGAGTGTCTACTAGTCAGTATAATAGATTCAGGGTTAGCTAAAGATTATGGAGAGTTTGTTCCTGAAAATTTAACCATTTTGCAATTTGATAAAAATGTTATAGTTGGTATTTTTAATATGAAGATTGAGAACTACAAAATAGGGGACATTATTAGTAAAAGTAAGATTATTGGAAAAATTGACACCTTGAAGGATTACACCATGCTTATGTATTTAAAAACAGAGGCTATATTCGAGGATATGAATTTTGACTTTCTATTAGAAGATTATTACCTGTATTTGAATCCTGAAAATATAACCCAAATGGAAAATTTTACATATTTTAAAGCTTCTGATTTTATTGATTTTAGTACGATGTTCACTGAGTAAGTTATTAATCTCCCCCTATTTGCTAAAATAGTTTCATGCAGGCATAAAAATGAGAAGATGATGCATAGGAAATTATAGTGATTTTTTTATCATCAAATGGTATAGATGGATTAAAACGATAGCCCTTTAATTGGTGGTGTTAGAAAGAATATCCTGAATTGATCTTTTATCTGTAGAGTTGAATCCATTATCAATAAAACTCACTAAAGTTTGAGAAGAAACTGCTGATGCTTTATAATCAATTGATCTATCCCCTATTTGCGACATTACAAGATCTTTTAAATAAATTTTACTTAATGACCTGGATGGTATATATCGAACCTCAGACTCTGATGTTTTTATTAACAGTTCAGCAATTAATAAGTTGTCCAGAAAAGAATTTAACAACTCTGATGGGATGTTAAGTTCTTTGGATATCTCCTTTGAAGTTACCCCTCCCACCCTGTCAAAAAGATATTTCTTTGCAATTACCAGAAAAATATCAATTCCAATTTTTACTCTATCCTCAAACCCCAGAGATTCAAAATTTTTAATATTTCCACCAAAACCATTTTGTAGAACAAAGGTTATTTCAACCCCGATTAAAACAATTATC
>QKAW01000031.1 GCA_003247135.1 Spirochaetales bacterium
TTTTCAATATCCCAGACTTCCATAATATTTGCATTATTTATTTTACTTAACAGAGGGTAAACTTTTATTATGCCTGCAATTACAGATATTCTGTTTCTGTATGGGAATTCAACAAATTTGTAAACACCGGGAGGGATTTCACTCTTTAAGTAATCCGGTTCCATTTTTTCAATTTTGTTGTAATCACTCTGGGATACTATACAACCTATATCAGAACGTAAATCTTTCTCTGGAACATCTTTTGGATTATCGTAGTAAAGCCCTAATCCTTTAGTCGTTTTAATTTTTAAATCATTTAATAAATACCAATAAACCTGATCAGAAACTAAACCACTATTTTTGTAGCTGCCTTTCATTGTTTTGTAAACAATAAACTCTTTTTCAAATTCCTTCTCTTTTATCTCAATATTTTTAAATAAACCGTAGTAATTTGCCATTATTAATAGTAATACAACTAACATAATTAAAATTATTAAAAAAATCCTCACTTGTTACTCCTTGTTACAGAATAATACAACTAATGTTAAATTAATAATTTCCAAATCCTGCTAAAATTTTACAATTGGGAGGTATAGTCTGGCTTTGAAAAAGTCTTTCTTTATGTGTAGTTGTGGTAAATACTCCTCAAAATGTGGTGAACCGCCAGGTTTATAGATATTGCTATTCATCCAGGTATTTATTATAAAGTCCCAAGCAATTGCAAAATCAGCACTTCTTCCTTCAAATAAATAAACCGAGCATAAGCCAGGTTCAATTTTTTTAATATTGAGGTTTCCTGTATCTATTTTCTGGTTTTTTATTGAGATACATGCATCATATCTGCATTTATCTTGAGGTGTAAAATCCGGGTCATCATATCCAATACCGTAGCTGGTTACATTGCTGAATTTTATCTTGTTAACTTTTAAAAGGTTAAGTAACTCTCCAAAAGCTCTTTGTATTTCCACCGGGTTATAACCTGTGTGCACTCTTATATAAATAACTTCAAAAGATGGAACTTCTTTTAATCCTTCATACTTGAGTTTTAACCCATTAATAAGAGTGTTATTTAAATATTTATCAAAATATTTATAACTTTTCCTTACTGCTAAGGGGCTATCTTTAAAGTACTCTCTAAAATCTCTGGTAAAATTAGCACTGCTATTATAGCCATAATCAAAAGCAATTGTTGTTATTGGACTTCTGCTTGTAACAATTTTTCTGTGGGATTTTCCCATTTTCACTCTTTTAATGTACTGGTTAACAGTTTCATTTGTCACAGCTTTAAAAATCCGATGAAAATGGAATTCAGAAAAAGCTGAAACCTGAGCTAATTCTTTAGTTGTAATTTTTTTGTCCAGATTTTCTTCAATATAATCGATAGCTTTATTTATTCTTATTAAGTAGTAATTATTCATTAAATTAATCTTCCAGTTTTAAAGTTTTGTAATTAAATATCTTCCTGTCCAGAATAACTTTTTCAATAAAATTTGTCAGCTTGTCATTATTTATTATGTTGTTAAATGCTTTGGTAGATAGTAAAAATTTAAGGTTTTCATCAATATAATTTCCAGGAAGTGTTCTTTTTCTATTAAAATTTCTCTTCTCATCGGACAGAAATGTTTTAATCTTTTTATAGGCAGTTTCAAGTGATGTCACATTAATATCTCTGTATCTGTACAACTGAATCATATGTTCCAATAAAATAATAAGTTCACAATATAAGGGCATACTGTTTCTGTAGTAATAATGAGGAGGTAAAGTAACTAAATTATTAAAGGTCCTATCCATTATTCTACCTAATTTTTTTAAATATAGTGATGATGGTGAGCCTGATGCCCTATTCTCTCTATAAATATTGTTGTAATCATCTATTAAGTGAGGATAACATTCTGAAATTTTACTCAAATAAAAATCTTTCTGTCTCCCCGGCCTAAGTGTTAGTGCTCCGGGAGTAATATAGTCAACATTTAACTCTGTTAATTTTTCTAAAAGATCTTCTATACTTTTTTTACCATCGGAAATACCAGGCAGTAGTGGCATCATAAAAATACCAACACTGCAACCTGCATCTTTATAGGCCTTAATTGTTTCCAATCTTTCATTTACAGAGGATGCACAGGGTTCCATAATTTTTCTAACATTGTCATCCAAAGTTGTTAAAGTCATTTGTAGGGTGAAGCCACCCTTTTTATTTACTTTTGTCCAGTTATCTATATCTCTTAAAACAAGGGAGGATTTAGTAATTAAAGATATATGAAAGTCGTATTCATGTAATATTTCACTGCAAGCTCTGGTTAATTTATATTTTTTTTCCTGTTCCTGATAAATATCACTAATACCTGAGGAGAGGTGAATTGGTGCAATCTCCCTAAGTTTTGGAAGCTCCATTTCCAATAGTTTAGGAATATTTGTTCTAACCCTGATATCCTGGGAGAAATTACCTTCTACAAAGTATTTTTCCGCCCTTCCATCACAATAGGTACAAGCATGGGAACATCCCATATATGGGGATAGAGTATACATGTTTCCAAAAATTGAGCCTGCAAAAAGATCTTTTCTAATAGCTGTTTTGGGCTCTACTTCTATAATGCTAATAACAAACTCCCAATTAAAAATTACAATAAATTTGCATGTATGTATATATTTCTAAAGAAAAGGAAAATTTTAACAGAATCTTTATTGATAATTATTACTAATAAAATTATTATTAAAGTAATACAAAATAAGGAGTCTATAATGAAAAAGTCAGTTTTAATAATTTTAGTTATATTTAATATTGCTTTAAATGTTCTTGCAGTGGATGTTAAATCGAAGCCTAGTGAAAACCCAATACCCTTCAAATCTTTGGAGAGTTCGATTGAACTTGCAAAAGTGAAACCAACAGTTCTATTTTTTAAGGCTGATTGGTGTCCGACTTGTATTGCAGCTGCCAAGGATTTTGAAAAAAACAGGGAATTACTCAAGGATGTAAACCTTGTTGTTGTAAATTATGATAAATCTAGGGATTTACAGAAAAAATATGGAGTAACTTATCAACATACTTTTGTGCAAATTTCAACTAAAGGAGATGCCCTAGTTAAATGGAATGGTGGTTCAACTGATAAACTTTTAAAAAGTATAATCAGGGAGACAAGATAGTGTTCCTTCTCTCTCTATTTGCATTTTTATCTGGAATAATTACTATTTTATCACCATGTATACTACCGGTTTTACCAATAGTTTTATCCGGTAGTATAGGTGGAAAAAGTAAGCCTTATGGTGTAATTACAGGGTTTGTTCTAAGTTTTACTTTTTTTACCCTTGGGTTATCCCTGTTGGTTAAAACACTGAATGTCTCTCCCGGAGATTTAAGACTTGTTGCTGTAGCAATAATTATTTTATTCGGTGTTGTGCTGGTAGTTCCAAAATTATTGTTGATATTTGAAATAATATCTTCACGGATTCTAAAACAAAGCCATGGTAAACAGAAAAAAGGTTTTGGAGGTGGAGTTATAATAGGAGCCAGTTTAGGGCTAATATGGACACCGTGTGTCGGTCCAATAATGGCTTCTGTTATTTCTTTAGCAATTAGTCAACAGGTATCAGGAGAAGCTGCAATAATTGCACTATTCTATTCTATTGGAACAGCTCTTCCAATGCTTGCAATTATGACTGGGGGTAGAGCTTTAATTGATAAATTTCCTAAAATTGTTAAAAATCTGGGGAAAGTTCAAAAAGCTTTTGGTGTAATAATGATTCTTGTAGGGCTGGGAATCGCTTTTGGGTATGATAGAAAATTTCAGAGTTTTATACTAAATAATATCCCCGGTTATGGTGATGCAATTATATCTATAGAAGATAATGAGATTATAAAGAATGAGTTAAACAGAATTAACAACGAATTTTAAAATAACAATTTTTATAGAGTTTAATATAAAATTAGTTCAAAAAAACAGATATTTGAGATTCAATTAATTTAAAATCTGTATCCATAATACAGTGGCTGCTACCTGGTATTTCTACATAAATAGAATCTTTAACACTCTTCTGAAGTTTTATTCCTTTATTGGGAACTATTAAGTCATTTTTACTCCAAAGTATTAATGTGGGTATAGATATTTTTTCCATTTCAGGAGCCTCATTATCCAAAGACTTTATAGTCCATTCTCCACAAGCTTCCGGGACACCATCTCTGAGAAATGGAGCAATATTTCCTATAAGATCTTCTTGGCTTATTTCTCCTCCATAGGCCATTTTTGCAACAAAACTTACAATATTTACGTTGTTTAATCCTATATTAGCCCCTGTATGTACAATAATATTAAAAGGCCAGTACTTTGTAACTGTTGGTATAGCGCTTTTACCGTATACAGCAGGTGCAAGTAGTACTAGTTGTGTAACTTTGTCAGGATTATCTATTGCTAATAACGAAGCTATCCTTCCTCCAAGAGAGTGCCCAATAAGTATAAGTTTTTCAGGTATTTCCGGATAAATTTTATGGTAAAGTTCAAATATTAAATTCGCCCTTGATCTGGAATCTTGGGGTAATGGATCCATAGAGTAACTATTTTCCTGTTTTTCTCCTGAAAATCCAAAGGGTGGCAGATCAGCAGTTAAAACATCCCATCCATTTTGGGCAAGATAAGGCCCTAAAAATCGCCAGTTATAAGTAGATCCACTAACTCCATGTATTAATAAAACAACACCTTTTGATCTTTTGTTTTCATTTAGTGGTTTCCACCTTCGGATATGAAGTTTCGCTCCATTAATATTTATAAATTCTGATTCTTTAAATGGTTTATTGATAGGGTATTTTAATAGTGCCTGATTTTTAATGTTTACATATTCATAACTAACGCAGGACACTAATATAAGACTTAAAAGCAAAGAAATAAATTTTAATGATTTTTTTAACATATCTACTAATTATACTCTATTAGAATAATAAACAATTAAGAATTTCCCTAAATGACTCGGGAGTTTTCCCTATTCAAATTGAGTATCTATACTTATATTCAAAATTAAAAACCAGGGATAATATAAACACATAATTAAAGTTAATAAATAAAAAGTTGATTGTTTAAAGTTTATTTAATTAAAAAAGAGAAAAAAGTTTACATAAAAAATGTTACATTAAAAAAAAGTTGATTTTAAAAAAAGTTTATTTAATTTAAAAATGTTGTATGTGAAGAAAGTCTGGTTTACACAGGCTTTTTTTGTTTATAACTGTTTTATTGTACCCGCTAATCTTCCCTGTATAAACCATGCTTCATAAAATAAACAAATCCCCTAATAAAACTTATAGATTTTTCCAGAGTATATTCATCATCATTAAAAAAAATATCATTAAAAGAGTATAAAAGTGATGAAATTAACTTATCTATAAATTCAAAAGTGTAATTGTTTTTAAAATTTCCGCTATCAAAGGCACTTTTAATTAGCACAGATAAACTAGATTCATCTTTTATTCTTAATTCCTCAAGAATCTTATTATATATATCTGAACCTTTTTCTCTATAAAACATCTGGCTTAATCTATATAACTCAGGGTGTGCATTGGCAAATTTTACTCCAATTTCAGCCTGAATTAGGAAGAGTGTAAAAATATCAGCATTCTCATTATTAATTACTAGTGCCTCAGAATTAATAAAGTCCCACTTTTGCCTGTTACTTTCAATAATAAGGTATTTATAAATCTCATATTTATTAGAAAACCTGTAATAAAAAGAGCCTTTAGAAATACCCGAATTGGAAATTATTCTGTTTAGGGATGCCTCATCATAACTGTATGAGGAGAATTCATTCAAAGCAGATTTTAGTAAGAGATTGTCGTCTACTTGTTTTTTTGCCATCATAATACTCCATATTTTTCTAAATAAGAGTTCGTAAGTTCCATAACCTTTTTAATGGTTTCATTATCTTTGGTGTATTTACCCTGGTCTACAACTCTGTTTTTCTCTGTAAAATATTCCCCGGTTATTTTAGATAAGTTACTCTCTTGAGCTAAAAAAAGATAAGTTTTTGCCATTTCCTGAGGGGTAATTGAATTTTTAGATTTTTGAGAATAAACCCACTTCATAAAAGAGGATAATTCCGGGTGTCTTGATACATCAATCTGTACAGCAGGAACTCTAATGCAATTTGAAGTTACACTACTATCTTTTAATTTCTTGGATAGCCAGTTTGTATAGATCATTTGAGCCAATTTTGACTGATAGTAGGCATTTACAATATTGAATTTTTTACTCTTGTATTCAGGGTCTTTTAGGTCTACCTTAAGTAGCGGTTTGGCAAGAAGCCCTTTGGATGATATTGTTATAACTCTACCATTATCCGATTGCTTTAAATTGTCTAATAGCAGTGATGTTAATAAAACAGGCCCTAAGTGGTTAGTCGCCCATACTGTTTCAATGCCTTCTGCTGTGTGCACTGCATTTTTTTGAGTCACATTAAAAATTGCAGCGTTGTGAATCAGAACATCCAGTACAGTATATTTTTTTCTGAATTCTTCAGAGAGTTTTTTTACAGATTCCATATTCCCCATATCAGCAATCATTAATTCCAGGGATATTGATGGATTACTCTGTTTAATTTTAGTTAGAGCATCTTCTCCTCTCTTTTTGTCTCTGCATACCATAATAACATGGAAACCATTTAATCCAAGAAGTTCCGCCGCTGCTTTACCAATACCTGCATTTGCACCAGTTAATATACATACCTTTTTATCCATCCTATGCTCCTTTAATGAGTTATAGACCACATGGTCTAGACTGTATGGTTTATTGTATGGTGAATATTTGAATCCTGTCAAATATTAATTGGGTAACTTTGTAAAGTTTTATAGAAATAGTGGGAATAAAAAAATAAAAAAAATGATTGATTCGATATATATATAATATTTATATTAAAAATAATTATTAAAAATGAAAAGAATCTGCAGAAAAATTTTATTACCAAATTTTATTTTTAAAATCTAATTGAAAAGTGGGAAATTATGAAGAAAACCCTTATTGTTTTTGCTATCGCTATTTTTTTAGCATCGTGTAGTATTGCAGGAAATGTTTCAACAAAAAATGAACTTGACCTGAATGAAATTGGAGATAGTATATCTGAATCCAAAAGATATACTAAAAACATGGTAGAACTTCTAGAAAAAACAGAAAATGCTCAAAGAAGTGTGGAAAATGAGGAGTCTATACCGGAAAAGTATTTTAACTCTCTAAAAATTGAGGATATAAATGGGAAAAAAATTCTATTTAGTAATTTGTCAGAAAATGAGAGAGAAGTTTTTCTTGAAGTTTGGGTAGAAAAACAGGCAGAAATACTTGCAAACAAAATGGGAGATGATCCTATAAGTCTTTTATCCATGAAAGGCAAGAATGATGCCATGGAAGCCGGTATGAACAGCCAGGATCGAGACTCATTCTCCTATGAAAAATTTGTAAGTAAATACAATGAAGTAATTAATGAGTCTAATAAAAAAGTAATTGAAATTTGTAAAGAATTTAAAAAGAGTAATATAAAATCAACAAGAGATATTAATGATATTAACCAAGATTCAGTTTATATTATAAGAAATAATTACATAAAGAGACGGTTTTTAGTTGGAACAGATATTAAATCGCCATCCAATGCAAAAATTGGGTAAGCAGGAAACCTTAATAATCGATAGGATTAGATAAAATGAAACTATATAAAATAATTATAGTTTCATTTATTACTTTAGGTTTATATAATTGCAACTACGTATATATTCCTACAGCAATAAGTGAGACAGAGTCCGCTCCTTTTGACCATATAAATGACCCTATAATAATTAATTCTAATGTTTACGGTTATCCTGATACTAGATTTGGATTTGGATTTAAAACTAATATTGCCCAACAAAGGGATTATTTAGGAATAAAGATGAATGTTTTTAATTGGGAAACAGGTTCATTTGTATATAGCCAGATATATAAAGAGGCTGGGATAGACTATTTGCATGATTTAGGTCTCTTTTGTAAAGTTACAGGAGCATATTATGCCAGTTGGAGGGGAAAAATTTTATCTTTTAATCCTTCAACAGGGAATATTAGTGTTGATTATAATACCAAATTACCAATACGGTTATATTTAAACACTATAACAGATGATGGGTATGGTCTTTTAACAGATTTTCTAGTACATAACCGAGATGGAAAAACCTACTCATGGTACTATATCTATAATTTTAAAGATAAAAAACTTACAGAAAAACCACTTGAATTTGAAGACGGAAATAGTGGTTCTGCTCAAATTAACCGATTAATAAAAGATTCAAATAATAAACTTTGGTTTAGATGCAACACAAATGATAAATGGACTGGTTACAGGCTGGATCCTGCTACTGGTAATTTAGATATAATTTTTGAACATAACATAGAAAATGAATCTATTCATTGCATAGGAACTGTTAGGGGTAAAGTTCTATTTTCATCTAGAATCACCGAGTTTACCGATGATAACCCAGAGAATCTTGTCTGTCGCTTATACATTTTTAATGAAAATTCCGGTGAACTGGAACGTGTTGTTGAAGATAAAAGATTTCCTGCTTCAATGATAGATAATGTCTTTGAGTTCAATGATAAAATTTATCTAAACTATTATATAGATAACGGTGGGTTCAGGAATAATAACATCTTTGAATTCAATATTGATACAGGAGAGCTAACTGATTTAAATAAAAAAATAGAATTTTTGCTTTATGGAAACCTAATAATAAGAGGTGAAAATTTATTTCTTTTTAATGGTTTTATTGGTAATTCACTGGTTGGAGTTAGAGTCGATTTAAATACAATGGAAATTGTACAGGAGTATAACATACCTTATGAAGATTATACAAACTAGACATCTTTTTATAATATTAATATTTACTGCTTTTATTCCATCAGGTTTTTTATTCTCTGAAGATACAGATAGAGATGTAAGTAGTAAAATGAAAAAAATTACATAGAGGTTATGGGAAAGAGTGGTTTCTTACTGACTGGTTTAGCCTGGAGGCATCACCAATTTTAAAATTAACACTGTATTGGCCTAAAGTGTTTGGAACTCCATTTAATGTAAACTATCTCTATACAGGAGTTGAAGGGTTGTTTAAGGCAAATCTTCTGTTATTTAACAATCACCTTGCTCTATCTCTCTACTCAGGAATACATTTAAGATATCTGGAGGATACTATAATTATGCTTGGTGGACCAGTTGGTTTGAGTTTGGCTATAAGAATTTAATTTCTATTTGAATAAATTAAAGAGTGGTTTTTTATAAATTTATTAATAAACTGTGTTACAATTAGTCTATATGAGGAACCTATGTTTTTAATAAAGTTGGCATTTAAAAATTTAACAAGACATAAAAGGCGTACCATTATTACATCTACAGCACTAGCTATAGGTTTAATTATGTACATTTTGATTGATTCACTCCTTGTTGGAATGTTTACTGAATCAAACAGAAATTTGAAAGATGCAGAGACTGCAGACGGAAAGGTTTTAACAGCTAAAGCATTTGAAGATATTAAATTTCTCCCCCTTAATGACAGAATAGAAAACCCGGATAAAATAATTGAGATTGCTAAAAGCCTTGGAGCTAAAGCAACAAAAAGAGTTCTGATTAATGGAGACCTTATTTTTACAGAAGAGTATTTTTCTAAATCAGGATCAGTTCCTATACTATTTACAGGTGTGGATTTGGACAAAGATAACACTGTTTATAATGTGTTTAAAGAGAGAGAACTTATTTCTGGCAGATTTATGGAACCTGGAGCAGATGAAGTTGTTATAGGTTCCTGGTTGGCAGAGGATATAGGGGCAGAGATTGGCGACTGGATTACTCTTTCTGTTAGAACAGCTCCCCAGGGTGATGACCCGGGATTTTTTCAAACTATTGATGTACAAATAGTTGGAATCCTAAGGGTTGATAATCCAATGGTAAATAGAAGAGTTGTTTATTTATCCCTGGATGTTGTTGATTACTATCTGGATATGTATGGTTCAGTAACTGAGGTTGCGATTAGAATCCCTTTTGGTGAAACATTAAACTCTTTTCAGGACAGGATAAATCTATTACTTCCAAAAGGAAGTGAGTTTTTTACATGGAAAGAGGTTGCTGCCGATTATATTAAACTCCTAGAAGCTGAGACAGGGGGTAGCAGTGTTATTATCTTTTTAGTTGTTTTAATAGCTCTGGTTGGTGTAACAAATACTATGCTTATGACAATTAATGAGAGGCAGAAGGAGCTGGGGATGATGCGGGCTTTGGGAATGTCTGAAAGAGATATAAGGGTTGCATTTATATATGAAGCTTCGGGGATTGGTTTAATTGGATCTTTAATTGGTGTTTTATTGGGAATTTTGATTAATATTCCTATAATCTATATAGGTATTGATTTCTCTTTATGGATGAGGGATATAGATATGGGGTATAAGATTAGTTCCATTATGAGAGGGGCATGGCATAAAGAGGCTATTTATATTGCTTTTGTTATGGGCATAATTATACCTGTAGTTGTAGCCATTTTCCCAACCAGAAAGGCAATACTTAAGAGTATTCCCGATTGTTTATATAATAGATAGGAGTAGTAGATGAAACTTGGGAGAATTGCTCTTCGGAATATAAATAGAAATAAAAAAAGATCTCTGTTATCTGTTTTATCAACTGCTATTGCTACATTTGCAATTGTATTTATGTTCTCGTTTATTGCAGGTATGGTAAAGGATATGAAGGATATGTCTTTTAACTACGAGACAGGGCAGTTGGTTATAAGGATTAAAGATTATGATGATAAAGTCTACTCTCAGGATTTAGCTGTAGATAATTACAAAAGTGTTCTTTCTTTATTAATACAGGAGTACCCGGATTATCAATACTCACCAAGGCTTAAATTCCCTTCAACAGTTCTTGATGGAAACAGAACCATTATCTGCTTTGGTGTTGCTGCTGATATAGACAGAGAAACAGACTATCTGGATTTAGATGATAAGCTGATTGAGGGAAGACTTCCGGCTGAACCCCTTGAAGTATTAATGGGATTTGGACTGGCTAAAGAGCTTAACAAAGGGGTTGGTGATAAATTTACACCTATAACTACAACCAGAAGAGGGGCTAGTTCCGGAATTACATTTAAAATTTCTGGTTTGGCTAAGTTTTCAAACAGTGCCTATACAAATAAAACCTTTATTTCCCCTATCACAGATATTCCCGGGATATTAAAAATGGAAGGTGCTGCATCGGAGATTTTAATAAAAGATATTTCAGATAAAGAACTAAATAGTGTAAAAAGTCGGATAAATGAACTCCTAAACAGTAATGGTTTTAATAGCATCCAGGCTGTTAACTGGCAGGATATTGGTCTTGGTTATTCCATGATTAGAATGGCGGATATCTCCTATACTCTAATGGCTGTATTCTTTTTTATCCTCTCCAGTAGTGTAATTGCAAATACTATGCTTATGGTTGTATTTGAGAGAAAAAAGGAGATAGGAACAATTACAGCACTTGGTATGACCAGTGGAGAAGTTGTAAGGCTTTTCTTTCTTGAAGCCTTGGTTCTGGGAGTATTGGGAGCAGGGGCTGGTGTTCTGTTAGGTATTATTATTGTAATACCACTTTCTTACATCGGGATAGATCTCTCCTCTATGGAGGATATTATTGAATTTGGTACATCCTGGAATATTTATCCCCAGTTAACCTTAAAATCTACTCTTGTTGTTTTTTTCTATTCGGTTTTTGTAGCATCTATTATCTCATTCTTTCCATCCAGGTCATCCTCCAGAGTGGATCCTGTTGAGGCATTAAGGGCTGACTAGGATTTTAACTGCCTCTTGAACCAGTTCAGCAGTTATTCCCCATATATTCCCATAATCTGTTTTATATAGAATTATACGATTCTCTCTCTTACCCCAGGTTTGATGATATAATTTAGGGAGACCCAACTCTTTTGCCGGGAGTAGTGTAATTTTCTCTCCATCATCATTAATATAAGAGGGTTGAATATCGATGCGAACCTTGTACTCATCTGGTTTATTATTAATAAAGAACTCAATAGGCATGGTAAAAACTGATTCTACTTCATTTTTGTTAATTTTTAGATTTTTTAAGTCACTTATATGTAAATAGCCTATAAATGGTTCAATAATTGCACCCATATGAGCAACAAAAGTGTTTAATTGGCCAAAAATTTCAATATTTGAACTCTCTATGCCCAGTTCTTCACATGTCTCTCTAACTGCAGTTACACTGAAATTTTCATCCTGTAATGGGTCAAACTCTCCTCCGGGGAAGCAAATTTCAGATCCCTGTCTAATATTGGGGCTTCTAACCTGAAATAATAGGTGATGTTGGTTTTCTATTTCGATAATTGGGATTAGAACCGCCGAATTAAAATATCTTTTTCTCCCAAGTATATCTTTTTCCTTTGGGAATTTAGTTTTTAGTGTGTCAAAATTGAATTTCATTACATCTCCGTAAAATTCATAATAATTCTTTACCAAAATGTTTAAAAGAGAAAAATACAAATTTACAAAACTGTCGACTTTTTTGAATTTGTTAAAAATGTTGATACTAAAATGTAAAATTTGGAAAAAAAACTAAAAATTTTGTTTTTTTTAGATTTTGGCACACTCATTGCTATATAGAGAGTATCAATGATTCATAGGGAGATAAGATATGAGAAAGATAGCAATTTATGGAAAAGGTGGAATTGGTAAATCTACTACAACACAAAATACAGTAGCTGGTTTAGCTGAAATGGGAAAAAAAGTAATGGTTATTGGGTGTGATCCAAAAGCAGACTCAACAAGACTTCTTCTTGGTGGATTAGCACAAAAAACTGTTTTGGATACTTTACGAGAAGAGGGTGAAGACATCGAAATGGATGACGTAATCAAAGATGGCTATGGAGCTACAAGATGCGTTGAGTCCGGTGGTCCTGAGCCTGGTGTTGGATGTGCTGGTCGAGGAATCATAACTTCAATAAACATGCTTGAGCAATTAGGTGCTTATGAGCAAGAGCTGGATTACACATTCTACGATGTTCTTGGTGACGTTGTATGTGGTGGATTCGCAATGCCAATTAGAGAGGGTAAAGCTGAAGAGATCTACATCGTTGTATCTGGTGAGATGATGGCAATGTATGCTGCAAACAATATTTGTAAAGGTATTGTAAAGTATGCTGATGCAGGTGGAGTTCGATTAGGTGGTTTAATTTGTAACTCAAGAAAGGTTGATAACGAGTTTGAAATGATTCAGGAGTTAGCTAACAAGTTAGGAACTCAAATGATTCACTTTGTACCAAGAGAAAATATGGTTCAAAGAGCTGAAATTAACAGAAAAACAGTTATTGATTACGCTCCGGAACATGCACAGGCTGATGAGTATAGAACTTTGGCTAATAAAATTGATCAAAACAAGATGTTGGTAATTCCAAAACCACTTGAAATTGATGAGCTTGAAAAACTTTTAATTGATTTTGGTATAGCTAACTAAAAAATATATAAAATATAGGGAGACAAAATATGGTAATGATACGTTCGATAGTAAGACCTGAGAAATCTCAGGAGGTTATAGATGCTCTTTTTGAAGCGGGATTCCCTGCGGTAACTAAAATAAATGTTGCTGGGCGAGGTCAGCAAAAGGGTCTTAAAGTAGGAGAGGTTGTATACGATGAACTCCCTAAAGATCTTTTAATGACTGTAGTTAAGGATGAAAACAAGGAGTTGGTTATAAGTATCATTCTTGAAACTGCTAAAACAGGAGAAAACGGAAACTATGGTGATGGTAAGGTTTTTGTTTCAGCAGTAGATGATATTTATACAATTAGTACTGGTAAAAAAGAGTAATAGGAGAACCTGATGAAAGAGGTAATGGCAATAATTAGAATTAATAAAATTAATGAAACTAAGGTTGCATTAGCTAAAGCGGGGTTTCCTTCCATAACTGCTACCGGTCGAGTTTTCGGTCGTGGTAAAGGACTTGTTGATTTTAGACTAATGAAAGGGGCTGAAGAGGGAATACCTGAAGCTATAGCTCAGCTAGGTGGTGGCCCAAAAATGATTCCAAAGCGGTTAATAACATTAATCGTTAAGGATGAGAAAGTGGATTTAGCAGTAAAAACACTGATTAAAACTAATCAAACAGGGAATTCCGGAGATGGTAAGATCTTTATTCTGCCAATTATGGACTCCTATAGAGTAAGAACCGCAGAACGTGGTGATAAAACGCTGGATTGAGGGAGACAGATATGAGTTACGAAAAACTAGACGAGTATATGCTGGATAAGTATCCCAAAAAAATATACCGAAAAAGACAAAAAAGTGTTGTTGTTAACGAACCGTCAGAAATACCTGAAATTCAAGCTAACGTTAGAACAGTACCTGGAATTATTACTCAAAGAGGGTGTACTTATGCTGGTTGTAAAGGGGTTATTTTAGGACCAACAAGAGATATTGTGAATATTACCCACGGACCTATTGGTTGCGGGTTTTATTCCTGGTTAACAAGAAGAAACCAGACTAGACCAGAATCTGATCAGTCTGAAAATTACATTCCATACTGTTTTTCTACAGATATGCAGGATTCTAACATTGTTTTCGGAGGGGAGGCAAAGTTAAAAGAGGCTATCCAGGAAGCTTATGATATGTTTCATCCAAAGGCTATTGCTATATTTGCTACTTGTCCCGTTGGTTTAATCGGTGATGACGTACATGCTGCAGCTAGAGAGATGAAGGAGAAACTTGGGGATTGTAATGTCTTTGGATTCTCTTGTGAGGGATATAAAGGGGTTTCACAATCAGCTGGTCACCATATTGCTAACAACCAGATCTTTAAACATGTTGTAGGGCTTGATGATTCAAGAAGTGACAGTAAGTACAGAGTAAATCTTTTAGGTGAGTATAACATTGGTGGTGATGCTTTTGTTATTGACGATCTATTTGAAAGAATCGGGGTTGAGATAGTATCAACATTTAGTGGTAACTCAACACTTAACTCCTTCGAGAATGCTCATACTGCTGACCTTAACCTTATTATGTGTCACAGATCTATCAACTATGTTGCTGATATGATGGAGAAAAAGTACGGAATACCTTGGTTAAAGGTTAACTTTATAGGAGCAGCTGCTACATCAAAATCTTTAAGAAGAATTGGTGAGTACTACGAAGATGAAGATTTAAAAGCAAGAATAGAGAAGGTTATTGCTGAAGAAGAGGCAAAACTTAATGAGAAACTTGCATTAATTAAACCTAAAACTGAAGGTAAAACTACTATGCTGTTTGTAGGTGCTTCAAGAGCACACCATTACCAGGAGCTTTTTAATGAGCTTGGTATGGAAACACTAGCTGCCGGTTACGAATTTGCTCATAGAGATGACTATGAGGGAAGAAGAGTTTTACCAACTATTAAGGTTGATGCTGATAGTAGAAATATAGAGGAGTTACATGTAGATAAGGATGAGACAAGATTCTCACAAGAACTACAGGATAAAAAAGCTGCTCTGGAAGCTAAAGGTGTAGAGTTTAGTGATTACGACGGTATTATGGCAGAGATGGCGAAAGGATCTCTTGTTATAGACGATGTAAGCCACTATGAGATGGAAAAACTAATTGAGATGTATAAACCATCAATCTTCTGTGCTGGTATTAAAGAGAAATTTGCTGTTCAAAAAATGGGAATTCCTTTAAAGCAGTTACACAGCTACGATTACGGTGGACCTTATGCAGGTTATGAGGGAGCTTTTAACTTTTACAAGGATATTGAACGAATGGTTGGTACTAAAGTTTGGGATCTGGTAAAGGCTCCGTGGTTAAGTCAGAGTGCAATGAATGCATCTTATGTAAAAGTTAGTTAGGGGGATAAAATGCTATTAAGACATACATCGAAAGAAGTAAAAGAGAGAAATGCTTTAACAATAAACCCTGCAAAAACTTGTCAGCCAGTTGGAGCTATGTACGCATCATTGGGTATACATGGATGCTTGCCACATAGCCATGGTTCTCAGGGGTGCTGTTCTTACCATAGATCTGCACTGACAAGACACTATAAAGAGCCTGTTATGGCTGGTACATCATCTTTTACTGAAGGTACTTCGGTTTTTGGTGGGCAAAGTAACCTAATAACAGCATTTGAAAACATGTTTAACGTTTATGATCCAGACATAATAGCTGTGCATACTACATGTTTATCAGAAACTATCGGGGACGATGTTAGTCAGATTGCTCAGAAAGCCTATGACGATGGAAAAGTTCCTGAAGGTAAGTATATAATTCAGGCAAGTACACCAAGTTATGTTGGTTCCCATGTTACAGGTTTTGCCAATATGTGTACTGCAATTGCAAAGGACTTACCAGTTTATACAGAGGAGAAAAACTCAACTATAAACATTTTACCTGGTTGGGTTGAACCATCAGATATGAAGGAAATTAAAAGAATAATGAAGGCAATGAAAGTACCTTTTATTATGTTTCCTGATACTTCTGGTGTAATGGATGCTCCTATGACTGGAACTCATGAGTTTTTCCCAAAGGGTGGAACAAAAATATCTGATCTTAAAAAATCAGGTTCCAGTGCATTTACTTTTGCTTTAGGAAAATTCTGTTCAGAAGATGCAGCAACTCAACTAAAAAAAGGTTGTGGTGTTCCTTTTGAAACAATGGAGATTCCATTTGGAATTAAGGCTACTGACAGATTCCTGATGAAGGTTAGTGAAATTACAGGATGCCCTATACCGGAAGAGATTGCTGTTGAGAGGGGACAACTTGTAGATATGATTACTGATATGGAGCAGTACCTGTTTGGTAAAAAAGTAGCTCTTTTTGGTGATCCAGATACAATAATTCCTTTAAGTGAGTTTTTATCTGATATTGGTATGGTTCCTAAGCATATTGTTAGTGGAACTCCTGGTAATTACTTTATGGAGAAAATGGGTGAGATAGTTCCGGATGCAAATGTTAAAAACGGTCCTCAGGCTGACATGTATTTAATGCATCAGTGGATAAAGAACGAATCTGTTGATCTTTTAATTGGTAATACTTATGGTAAATATATAGCAAGAGATGAAAATATTCCTTTTGTTAGAATGGGATTCCCAATTTATGACAGAGTTGGACATAGTTATTTCCCTCTGGTTGGGTATAAAGGTGCTATAAGACTGTTAGAAAAAATATTAACAGTTATTATGGACAAAGTTGATGCAGAGGCTAAGGAAGAGAAATTCGAATTAGTAATGTAGCAATAAAAAAGCTGTTGAGTTTTCAACAGCTTTTTTGTTTATAATGCTATTTATAAACATAGCCTGTTCTGGTAAATTGCTGCAAGATATTGGTTTTTATGTCTATACCTAACTCGTTGGCCCTTGAGGTGTTAATAGCAGGTATACCGGTTGGTGGTGTTGTTATAGGAATAGTTCCCGGTTTCTTCCCATGGAGTACCTCGCTTGCCATATATGCCAAAATATAACCCTGTTTTAAACCGTCATCAGTCATGGATAGAAGGGTTCCAAGTTCAACTTGGTATGCCCAACAGGTAATTTCAGGAAGTTTGTTATGAGTTCTGATAAAGTTATGGGATTCATCTACATTTAGCAGTCTTGAGCCATCATAAATGGCATTCGCAGCAACAATAAAAACAGCATCTGCAATACTGTTCCATTTTGTAAAAGCTTTATCCCAATCACTTAAGTTAGATGAATCTACAAAATCTATAATTTTTAATGGATTTTGGGAGTCTTGAAAAAACTCGTTTATTATAGCTTTGGAAGTTGTTGTTCCATCCCCAATTACAGCAATATTTTTAATATCAGGCTTTAGAGTTAATAAAAGTTCTATACTTTTATTATAATAAATAGTTTGGTATACCCCTGTAATATTGTGTCCAGGTTTTTCAAGTGAATCAATTACTCCTTTTATAAGATATGGTCTTATATCGTTAACACCATTAAAAATAACCGGGATAGTAGAAATTTTCATCCCTACATATTTAAATGCATCATCATCTGTACATATAACAAGATCAGGCTTTTTAACATTAATGTCTTTTAGTATCTTGTTAGCAATTCTTTTCTTTTCTGAATCAAAGGTGTTTTTATATGCATCAATAGTATCTCTGGTCAGGTTATACTCTATCCCCTCGGATTTTAGACCATTTTCAATTCCCTGATTAATCTCAACTGTCCAGTTAAAGTTATTTATATTGTAACTGTCAACAATATAAATATTGTATGCCGCAAATATTTTAAGAGTAGACAAAAGGAAAATAAATAATATAGCAGTTTTCATTTATACCTCTTATTTGATTGTACTACATAAAACCAATGTGTCAATTATACTAACTCCATATCTGTTTTTCAGAATTAATAATTTGCCCTGTTTTTACAGCCTCATGCATTAGTATGGAAATATATGCATCCTGAAGGGCTTCTGATAATGGGTAAAATTCCTTACCACTTAAAATATACTCTTTCATTCCTGTTAAACATTTGGATATTGCTAATTCATCTTCCGGTAGTATTAAATCGGGAGTAAAAATAATATCTTCTGTCTCTACCTGGCTTATATTATTAACATAGCTTATTTTCTGGTTATTTATCTCACCCTTGCTTCCCTGAATAATAAAATGTCTGGATCTTATTAATGAGTGGTACTGAACCCCACTGAAGTTGTAAAAAACTGTTTTCCCATCTTCAAATTCAATGGTAATAACCTCTTTTGTTTTTTCGTTTACTCTACCATCAGTAATTAATCCATCTCTGGAGTCTGTTTCAGTAATGTTAAATTTATAGGATTTTCCAAAGATTTTAAAATTCTCAAATTTAATACCTAGTGCTCTTCTAAAAAGACTAACTGCGTGATAGTCATGAACACAGGATATAAAAACACTTTGGGGTTGACCAAGTTTTCCAGAGTTAGCCTCTCTAAGTATGGACTGATATGATGGATATAGGTGATACTGCTCTGCAATTTGAATTTTTGCACCTGAGTTTTGCTGCATATTCCATAATTTATTAAGATCGTCGGGATGGATTCCTGCAGGTGTT
>QKAW01000005.1 GCA_003247135.1 Spirochaetales bacterium
AAAGGAGTTAAATGTGAAACAGTTTGTAAGTCTTGAAAGTGGAAATATTCTATTTTTACTTTTAGGTGCAGTTATGATTTTTTCCATGCATGCAGGGTTTGCTTTTTTAGAAGTAGGTTCTGTTAGAAAAAAAAATCAGGTAAATGCTTTAAATAAGATAATTTTTGATTGGGCAATCTCTACAGTTGTATATTTTGTTATCGGTTTTCCAATTTCCTATGGTATTAAATCATTCTCGTTCTGGCAAAATGCTAATAACCTGGTAGCTAACGGATCTATAGATATGATTAGATTCTTTCTGCTTTTAGGTTTTGCTGCTTGTATCCCTGCAATTATTTCAGGAGGAGTCGCAGAGAGAGCAAAATTTTGGACCAATTCCGTTGCTGGAGCAGTTTTTGTAGGATTAGCATATCCATTTGTTGAGTCAGCAATATGGGGACAGCTAAACTTTTTTGGTGCAGGATCTTGGCTTGATAATTTAATCGGTACTCCTTTTCAGGATTATGCCGGATCAGTAGTTGTACATGCAATGGGTGGATGGCTTGCTCTACCGGCTATTATTCTTCTAGGTGCAAGAAGAAAAAGGTATTTAGATAATGGAACAAGTTCTCCAATATCTGTAAGTAACATACCATTTCTAGCTCTTGGAAGCTGGATTCTTTGTGTAGGTTGGTTTGGTTTTAATGTTATGAGTGCACAGGCTATTGAAGGTGTAAATTCAATTGTTGCTATAAATTCCCTAATGGCTATGGTAGGAGGAATTCTTGCTGGTTCAATTTTCTCTAAAAACGATGCTGGGTTTACCCATAACGGAGCTTTGGCAGGTCTAGTTGCTGTGTGTGCAGGAAGTAACCTTTATCATCCGGTTGGGGCTTTGGTTGTTGGTATGGTAGCCGGAATAATTTTTGTTTTCGGATTCCATCTGGTAACAGAAAAGTTAAGAATTGATGATGTTCTTGGTGTATGGCCTCTACACGGACTTTGTGGTACTTGGGGCGGTTTGGCAGTTGGTATATTTGGACTTAAAGCCTTTGGTGGTGTTGGAAATGTATCATTTTTTTCCCAATTAATAGGAACACTTTTTGTAATTATTGTTGCCTTGATTTCAAGTTTTATAGTTTATGGTATTTTAAAGAAGACCGTAGGTATAAGATTAACTGATCATCAGGAATTAATGGGTGCAGACCTTTCAATTCATCATGTAGAAGCTAACCCTGAAGAAGCTCTTTAGGCAATAGGAGATTATTATTATGAAAATGATAGAAGCAATTATTCAACCGGAACAACTAGATTCTGTAAAACAGGAGTTATATAAGGAAAATGTAGGTAAAATGACAGTTTTCCAGGTAAAAGGGTGTGGACAGCAGATGGGATATTCCGAAAGCTATAGAGGTGTTACCCACCAAATAAACCTTTTACCCAAGGTTTGTATCAGAATTGGGGTAAATGATGATTTTGTTGATAAGACAGTAAAAGCTATTATTAAAGGGGCTAAAACAGGAAATATTGGTGATGGTAAAATATTTGTTCTACCTCTCGAGCAGTGCTATAGAATAAGAACCGATGAAGAAGGTGATGCAGCTATAGGTTAATAAATAAAAGCTAAACCTTGATAATTTTCAGGTTTAGCTTTTTTTATACTATTTCACCCACCAAATAGGGATCGTTTCCACTTAATAGCTCAGTTAATTTTACATTAACGAACTGATTATTAAGGTCTACTGAGGATTTAAACGAAACAGGAACATAATTTTCACCAAAACCGGAGCAAAATCCATTCTCATATTTCTCCACAAGAACTCTTTGGTTTGAACCAATTAAGGATTTTCTATAGTTAAGTTTAAGCTCTTCAGCTACACCACGAACACTCTCGGATCTCTCACTCTTAACCTTCTCACTTACTTGATTTGGTAATTTGGCAGCTATTGTTCCTTCCCTTTTTGAATATTTAAAGGTGTGAATGTGTCCAAATCCAATCTCTCTGCAGGCATTTAAACTTTCCATAAAAAGTTCATCACTTTCTCCTGGAAAACCAACTATTAAGTCCGTGGTTACATTAAAGTTAGGTATAATACTTCTTATATTCTCAATAATCTCTCTATATTCACTATATGAATAAGTTCTTTTCATCTCTTTGAGTATAGTTTCAGAACCACTTTGAAGGCATAGATGCAAATGCGGAGTCATTTTAGGGTGTTTAAAAAGTTCAACAATTTTATCATCCATCATATCCGGCTCCAGGGAAGAAATTCTCAGTCTCCAGTCTCCGTCAATTTTAAGAATCCCAGTAAGAAGTTCAATAAAGGTTACTCCATTATAATTATAACAAGACATATTTATTCCTGTTAATACTATCTCTTTAAATCCCTGTTTTAAATGATCTTTAATACTATCTTCAATGTCAGATACAGGTCTGCTAATACCAGCTCCACGAACATAGGGAATAATGCAGTAACTACAGAAACTGTCACAGCCATCCTGAATTTTTATAGTTGCCCTTGTTCTTAAACCTTTATCTGTTGTATGAAAGTCAAATACATCCTTTTCTGAATTTATATGCTTAAGTTCTCCATTAAAATATGCATCAACCATACTGAAGATCTGGTTTTTCCGTTTATTTTCAATTAAAAAAGTTATACCCGTACTACTCTCCAAACTCTCTTTTGTAGAATCAACATAACAACCTGTTACAACAACAACAGCATCTTCCTGCTTCCGAGCCTTGTTGATACTGTTTCGACTCTTTCTATCACTCTTATTTGTTACAGTACAAGTATTTATAACATATACATCTGCAGGGTCCTCAAAGGGTACAACTTGATACCCTCCTTTAATAAAATCCGATGCCAGAGAGTCTGATTCATACTGATTCATTTTGCAGCCAAGGGTATTAAAAGCAACTTTTTTACTCAACTGGAACTCCCTCTATGGACATATGTCTAACTTCTGTAATTTTAATATTAATAAATTTACCGATTAAATCCTTATCCTCTTTTTTAACCCTGGTAACAACACGTCCCTCAGTAAATCCCTGAAAATACTCGCCATTTCGATCAAGAGAAGTTAGTAAAACCCTCATTTTTTTGCCTAAAAGTGTTTTATTATACTCGTGGGATGTATCCATCATAATATCTGACAGTTTATGTAATCGTCTTTTTTTCTCTTCCAAGGGAACATCATCTTCCCACTTGTGGCTTTTAGCTCCAGGTCTTGGGGAGTAATTTGCAATATAGACCATATTATACTTAAAACGTCTCATGGCATTAGCACTATTCTCAAATGCTTCTTCAGTTTCTCCGGAAAAGCCTACTATTATATCTGTAAACAGTGTTGCATCAGGGAGAATTGTTCTTATTTTATCTACGGATTGAGCATACTCCTCCAGGGTATAGTTTCTGTTCATCCGTTTTAAAACTTCATCATCTCCACTCTGAATTGGAAAATGAACCCATTTAGCCAAGCATTTATGTCTGCTCATTACATGTAGTAATTCATCAGTAAAATCCTTTGGATGTGGTGCTGTAAAATAGAGGAGAAACTCTTTATCAGATGTATCACCATATTCACCTATTCTTTCCAGTAACTCAGGAAATGAGATCTCATTTCCGTTTTTATCAGAACCGTAGGAGTTAACATTCTGGCCAAGTAGTGTTATCTGCTTAAAACCTCTATCAACAAGATCTTTTACCTCGGAAATAATCTCTTCAGACCCTCGGGAAAGTTCCCGTCCTCTTGTGTATGGAACAGCACAGTAGCTACAGAAATTATTGCAACCATTTTGTATTGGAACATAAGCATCAAAATTATTATCGTAGTGAGGATTTATTTGCCAGAAATCAGTTAAATTATTTTTCTTAAAATTTCCTGGAAGAGTCACACCGTAATTATTAATCATATCCGGAAGTTTATCCAAATCCCCCATTTTAAAAACAAAGTCAAAGGTTTTTAGGAATTTCTTCTCATCGCTCTCTAAAACACAACCTGAAAGAAAAGTTAATATATTTTTCTTTTGCTTTCTTTTCATTTTGTTCCAGGTATGAATTCTTGAATAGACTCTATCTATAGCTTTTTGCCTTACAGAACATGCAACAACCCCTAAAATATCAGCTTCTGATTCATTCTCTGTATATGTATACCCCAGATTATCTAAAACAGTTTTAACACGTTGGGAATCCGAGATATTCATCTGACACCCTAACACAACTATAAAATATTTCATGGGGAAAAAATTATCATTTTTTTTTGATAATTACTATAGAAGATGGGTGTAATAGTGCTATTATATTTAAATGGAACTAACTTTTTTAGGAACAGGAACATCCCATGGAATTCCGGTAATAGCCTGCGATTGTGTAAATTGTAACTCTTTAACTCCTGAGAATAACCGCCTTCGGTCATCAGTTCTAATAAAAAATAGGGAGACTTCCATATTAATCGATACAACTCCGGAATTCAGAATACAGGCCCTAAGGGAAAAAATAAACAATATCGATGCTGTATTATATACTCATACCCATGCGGATCATCTTCATGGAATTGATGATTTAAGACCTTTTAGTATGAATAAAAGTATTCCTCTTTACGGTCTTAAAGAGCAGTTACAGGAGATAGAGGATCGATTCCCCTATATTTTTAATTCAACTATTCAAAAAGGTGGAGGGAAACCCAATTTATACACAACTCCAATTAATAAAACAGTTGTAATTGGTAAATTTACAATAACTCCAATTCCTGTAAAACATGGATTAATAGATATTCTAGGTTATAGAATTAATAATATTGCCTATATAACAGACTGTAGTAAAATACCCGATGAGAGCTATGATCTTCTTAAAAATCTGGATATTCTGGTTATTGGAGCTTTAAGATTTAGAGAACACTCTACACATTTTACAATTGAACAGGCTATAGACGAAATTGAAAAAATATCACCTAAAAAGGCCTATTTTACCCATCTTTGCCACGATGTAGATCATTTCGAATTAATTGAATATTTAAATAAGAAAGGGTTAGAGAGAGAGTTTATAAAAAAAATAAAGCCCGCACATGACGGACTTTGTTTAAAAACTGATTAATAATTGTAAAATTATAGATTTTCTACTTTACCAGCTTTTAAGCATCGTGTACAAACCTTTACAGATTTTGGAGAACCGTTAACAGTTGCCTGAACCTTTACAATATTAGGTTTGAAAGTTCTCTTAGATTTTACACCGATGTGTTGTCCAGCTCCACCTTTCTTTTTAGGTAAACCTTTTCTTGGTACGCTATTTCCAGCAATTGTACCTTTACCACATAATTCACATTTTCTAGCCATATATATCCTACCTTAAGAAAAATTACTCACTAAGTGGAAGTAAAATAACAAATATATAGAAATATGTAAAGCCTTCTTTAATCTTTATAGTATTAAATTTTATTTAATTATATAATATTTACCAGTTATGATCAAAAAATATTTCACTGCATTAATTCCTGCATCAAATCTTGAATATAAGTACAGGAATTTACAAAGGGATTACAAGCTTCAAAATACCTTACCACCTATTGCACCACTTAATTTTTATAAAAAATTGATTAATAGCAAAGATTTTAAATTAAATATAAACCCAATTGAAGAATTTAAAACCGGGGATATTGTAAAATCAGGCAAATGGTGGGTGGTGACCCTACCATCAGAACCTTTGCTATCAGTTTTTGAAACACCGGCAGATAAGGATTTTACCTGTGGACTTTTTGGAATTTTACTTGCCCCTGAAAATAATGAATGGAATCCTCCTAAAATATCCCAGGATATAATCAGAAACTGGGAATTGGGTTTTTATGAATTGATAATCTGGGATGAAGAGAACCCATTTAATAATATAGAGTTAACTTTACACTGGAAGATTAAAAAGAGACGTAATAAATGATGATTAATAATGTAAAACTGTGCTAAGATAGTTAGACAAAAAAATTAAATGAGGTGATCCTATGAAAGATAGAGTAAAATTGACACCAAGTCTTGAAGATTATCTAGAGACAATTTTACAACTGGAAAAAATGAATAGAGTTGCTAGGGTAAAAGATATAGCAGATAAACTTGGTGTTCAGATGCCATCTGTTACCGGAGCACTTAAAAGTCTAAAGTCCAAAGGAATGATTGAGTATGAAAAAAACTCATTTATCAATTTGACAAATGATGGAATGTCAATTGCAAAAAAGGTTTATGAAAAGCATAAATTACTTGTTTCATTCTTTGAAAAAGTTTTATTAATCGATAAGGAAAAAGCTGCTGAAATTGGCTGCAAAGTGGAGCATGTAATAGATATTGAAACAGCTTTAAAACTATCCAATCTTGAAAACTATCTTCAACCGGTTATTGAAAAAGAGAGTAACTGGAGCAGTATAATTTCACATAAATAAGGATTTCTATGAATCAGCAACAATGCAAAGTATTAAAAAACATGGAGATTGCCCGGGATTATTATGAATTAGAATTTACCTGGGATAATAAATCTGAGCCTAAACCAGGTCAGTTTTTAACAATCAATCCAAATGGAGTTCCACTTCTACGAAGACCATTTGCTTTCTCAAGCTATCAGAGTGGTAAAGCCGCTATAATTTACAAAAAAATCGGTATGGCTACCAAAGGTTTTTCTGTATTAAGAGAGGGAGATACAATTGATGTTCTTGGCCCTCTGGGAAATCCCTTTACCCTGCCAGAAAAAAGACCTTTACTGATTGCAGGTGGTATAGGTCTGGGGCCTATGATTTTTACAGCAAACTACCTAGCAGAAAATAGCTACTCTCCGATTCTTGTTGTAGGAGCGAGAGACAAATCACTAATTCCGGAATTAAATCTTAATTCAGCAATAAAAGTAAACTACTGCACAGATGATGGTTCCCTTGGTTTTAAAGGAAATGTAGCGGAATTTCTTGGTTCCCAAAGAGATTTTTCTGTTTCGGATTGTGAAATTATGGCTTGTGGGCCACATATTATGTTAAAAGCGTGCCATGAAATTGCGATTAAAAACAACATAGAATGCCAGGTATCTTTAGAGGAGATGATGGCTTGTGCAGTGGGAGCATGTTACGGCTGTGTTGTTGAGACTACACTAGATGAAAAATATAAAAGGGTTTGCAAAGATGGACCTGTTTTTAACAGTAGGGTGATAAAATGGACTTAAAGGTAAAGATTAGAGATAAATTTCTTCAAAATCCGGTTGGTACAGCATCTGGAACCTATGGTTATGGAGAAGAATACGGGGAACTTATAGATATAAACAAACTGGGAGCAATTTTTACAAAAGCTGTTACGGTATTACCAAGAGAAGGAAATCCACTTCCAAGATTAACAGAAACACCCTATGGAATGATAAATTCTATCGGCTTGGCAAATGGAGGGGTTGATGGTTTTTTAAGCAAGAAAGTACCCTTTCTGAACAGTGTTAAAAACTGTGCAATGATTATTAATGTAGCAGGCTCAACTGAAGATGAGTATAGCAATGTTATAAAGATGATTGACCATGTAGACTCTGTTTGGGGCTATGAAATTAATATTTCCTGCCCTAATGTAAAAACCGGGGGATTAGCCTTTGGTACTGACCCTATACAGGTTGAAAGGTTAACCTCTACCTTAAGAAAATTAACCAATAAGCCGGTGATAATGAAACTTACACCAAATGTAACAGATATAACAACTGTTGCTGTAGCCTGCGAAGCTGGTGGAGCAGATGCAATTTCATGTATAAATACTGTAATGGGAATGAAGATTGATATACACAAAAAACAACCTTCTATATATCAAAAAACCGGAGGTTTATCAGGTCCGGCAATTAAACCGGTTGGTGTTGCAGCTGTTTACAGAGTAACTAAAAAAGTATCCATTCCCGTTATTGGTTTAGGGGGAATTATGAATGCAGATGATGCTATAGAGTATCTACTTGCAGGAGCAAGTGCAATTCAAGTTGGTACTGCCAACTTTATTGATCCCAATACACCAATTACTGTTTTGGAAGGTATTAAGGATTATATGATAAATAATGGCCTTACAAAAATATCTGATTTCCATAATTTTATTCTTTAATTAATAAATAAGGGGTTTTTGCCCCTTTTTTCTATAGCTTTAAAATGAATAACATAGTACACTAGAACACATGAATATAGATTACGTAACATTAATACCATTTTCAATTATAACAGCAATTACACCCGGTCCAAATAACTTATCAAGTGCGGGTATGGGTCTAAATTTTGGATATAAAAGAACAATTAAGTACTTACTTGGTATAATTAGTGGAGTTACCACAATTTTACTGTGCAGTGCTCTTTTATCCTCTACAATAATAAGTATTATTCCAAAGGTTCAGTTCTATTTGGCAATAATAGGTTCCCTGTACATTACTTATCTTGCATATAAAACCTTAAGAGCAAACTACAAGTTTGATAAAAAAGATGCTGCTCCCCTCGGTTTTTCTAAAGGACTGTTTTTACAGCTTTTGAATCCCAAAACAATTATTTATGCAATTACAATGTACTCAACATTTCTTAAAGATGTTCCTATAAACTCTATCTATCTGCCTTTGTCACTGTTATATTTTGCGACAGTAACTTTTATTGCAATCTCTATATGGACTGTTTTTGGTTCATTGATAAAAAGATATATGGCTAATGAAAAGGCAAGATTTATTATTAATTTAATACTATCTCTACTACTGTTATACACAGCAGTAAAGATGTCTGGTCTTATGGATTATTTAAAGAGTTTATTAGGGTAAGTTCCGTTTTCAACTAAACTTCTAACATTGGTTACTACATTTTCTTTATCTTCGGGATATGTAACACCAAACCAGGAATCGGTTGAAGTTAAGACTTCAGCCGTAGCCCTACCCTCTTTTATAAGGTCAGCAACTACTGTTGGTATATAAAATTCTGACTTTAGTTCACTACCTCTTGCTTTAAGAAAATCTATAAACATTCGCTCCAGATGGGTAAACAAGGATGGAGTAAAACCCCAGAAATTCATAGAAACTACTTCGTTTCCAGTTAAAGAGAGTTTATCTCCATTTTCCAATGTTGCTTGAGCACCATCCTCTGTCTTAACTATATTTGTTCTCTCAACAACTGTTGCCAGAATATTGTTTTCACCTAACTCACATACACCCCTAGAAACAAACCCATTTTCTGATAGTGTATTACTTAGAACAAACCCAACCATTGAGTAATCTGCCACATCTCCATCTTTTGTATTATTCAATTTTTGTGCAAGAAGCCTATATGCACTTTTTCCATAAAAATCATCAGCATTAATTACTGCAAAATTCTCTTTTACAATATCTCTAGCTGCATAAATTGCATGACCTGTACCCCAAGGTTTTGTTCGCCCTTCCGGAACCGAAAATCCCTCTGGAAGATCATCAAGTTGCTGATATGCATACTCTACCTTAATTACACCTTCAAAACGGCTACCTATATGCTCTTTAAACATTTCTTCAATATCTTTACGTATAACAAATACAACTTTTCCAAATCCTGCTTTTATAGCGTCGTATATTGAGTAATCAATTATTATTTCATTATTGGGACCAATTGGATCAATCTGCTTTAATCCGCCGTATCTGCTTCCCATACCTGCTGCTAAAACTAAAAGTGTTGGTTTCATCATCTACCTCAATTATTTTTTTAGTTATAATACAGGATAGAGAGTTGGTAGTTCAAGTTAAATACACTACAACAGTTGAAAGGATTCTATCTTTTCTGAAATTTCAACACAGTTCTCAAGAGCAAAGCAATACTCTTTTGATATATTTAGAATTTCAGTTAGGGATTTAAAATTGTACCCATCTCCAACTAACTCTTTATTGTTATTTTTTATTCTAATGTCATTGCAATTTGCAGCATCATCTCTGTTAAGATAAAAACTTCCACCTGTAAAGACTACCTGAACTGATACTTTTCCAGAGTAATTTTTAATTATCTCCATCATATCCCTGTTTTTCTTTAATCCGTTATCTTGAATCTCAAAATAAAAGTCAGATGCAAATATCTTTTTTAATTTATCAACATTTGATGTCGCCAAATCCATATTCTTATTAAGAAATGGTTTATCAAAGATTCCTCCTAAACCACCGGATAGGGCAATAATTCCTTCTGAATATTCCTCTAACTCTGAATATGAAATTCTTGGTTTTCCACTAAACTTTTTCAATAAGGAAAAATTAAATAGATTAACCAAATTTTTATACCCAACAATGTTTTTTGCTAGCAATACTAGATGATGAGTCTCTGGAGTATTATGACCTAGAGGAGCAAAATAAAAACCACAGCCAAATATCGGTTTTATATTTAATTTACTGCACTCTCTGGCAAATTCACCAAACCCTCCAATAGATCCACTATCTGTTATTGCAACTGTATCCATACCATATTCATGAGCTTTTTTAACAAGCTCAGGGATTTTTGTAATACCATTTCCCAGAGAATACTCGGTATGTATATGTAAATCCATATATTTCATTGACATTTATCCTTTAGAGTTTTAACTTCTTTTTTATGATAAAAGATTTAACTCAAGGAAGTATAATAAAAAACCTGCTAAAAGTCTCTGTTCCCGTAATGGGTGCCAGCCTTTTTCAAATGGCTTACCAAATTATCGATATGTTTTTTTTAGGTAACCACAGTAGTAATAGTGTCGCTGCTGTAGGAACCGCAAGTTTCTATATTGGTATTGCAACTGCTCTCTCAACCCTTGTTTTTATAGGAACAGGAATTAGAGTCTCCCACTCTGTGGGTGAAAAAAATATAAAAAAAAGCATGGAATATGTAATTGCATCAATTGTCCTTACTTTTATACTAACCTTATTTATATCAGTATTAATTTTAAGCTTAAAATACGACTTAATTAATTATTTTAAAATTGAGTCCAGCTATATAGTTACGAACTCAATAAGTTACTTAACAATTGTTGTAATATTTTCTATTTTTAAAAACTTAAGTTTAACTTTTAACAGAATTTTTATTGGTTTTGGTTCTGGGAAAATACCTTTAATTATAGAAAGTGTCTCACTTGTGATTAATATAATTCTGGATCCAGTATTTATTTTTACACTTAATCTTGGTGTAAAAGGAGCTGCTATTGCTACAGTAATCTCCCAGGGACTGGCTGCAATTGCCTATGTAATAATATTCATAAAAAACAGTAAAATTCTAACATACACAAAGCTTTGTGTAAGAGTTGACTATATGGTTGATATAATAAAAACCAGTTACCCGGTAGCAATTCAGAGGGTTGTTTTTGCAATTATATCAATTTTCATGGGAAAAATTATCTCTTACTGGGGAACAGACTCTATTGCTGTTCAGAAAATTGGTCTTCAACTTGAATCTCTATCATGGGTAACATCAGCAGGAATGCAGGATGCAATGGTGGCATTTACCGGACAAAACTTTGGTGCAAAAAAATATGAAAGGTTAAAAAAAGGATATTTTACTGGTGTTATTATTATGGGTATTGTTGGAGCCCTTGTAACCTGTACTTTTTTATTTTTACCAGAGCCTATTTTTTCACTATTTGTTAAAGAGGAGAGTGTAATCTCAGGAGGAGTATCCTATTTAAAAATATTAGCAATATCTCAGCTTTTTATGTGTATTGAGATAACTACAATGGGGGCATTTTATGGTGTTGGAAAGACCTGGATTCCTCCTTTAGTGAGTATTTCTCTTACTGCCTCTAGAATTCCTATCTCACTTTTATTATCTTCTGCAACAAATCTTGGTGTAACAGGGGTATGGTTAACAATATCTCTATCTACAGTAATCAAAGGGATTATATTAACTACTCTCTTTATTATTTTTCTTAAAAAAAATGTAATTAGCAGTTCAGAATGAGAAAATTACTATATATTTTTTTAGATGGTGTAGGTGTTACAACTTCAACCATTGAAAACCCTGTATCAACACTTTTTAAAAATCTAACAGGTGTAGATTTTATAAAAGATAATTTGCCAGTTTTAAATAAGGATCTGCTTCTTAAATATATAGATGCAACCCTAGATGTCCCGGGGATCCCTCAGTCAGCTACAGGTCAGACATCTTTAATGACTGGTGTAAATGCTCAACAATTTCTTGGTTATCATCTTACTGCTTTTCCTAACCAGAAATTAATTGAGCTTATTGAAACAAAAAACATTCTACTGGAACTTAAAAATAGAGGGTTAAAAGTGACATGTGCCAATATTTTCTCCAGAGAGTATTTTATTAAACGAAGTGCAAGAAAAAAGAATATGTTTCCAGTTTCTGCTCTATCTGTTATGAAATCCGGGATTGAGTTCAGATTCATTGAAGATCATGAGAGAGGTGAAGCAGTATTTGCACATTTAACAAATAATCCTGTAGAGAATATGTTAAACATCTGTAACAACCATGATTTCATCTTTTTTGAGTATTTTATTACAGACAGTTATGGGCATAAAAAAGATTATAGTAAAATCCTTAAAGAAACAGAGAAGATTAACAGTTTTATTGAGAAACTCTGGAATAATGGAAAAAACAATTTTGATATAATTTTAACTAGCGATCATGGTAATTCTGAAGATAACACAACAGCTAATCACACACTTAATCCTGTTCCATTTCTCTATTTATCTCAAAATATGAAGCTTAAAGAGCATTTTAACAGTAGTGTAAAATCTATTACCGACTTTAAAAAAGCAGTAATAGACCATTATTTTACAATTTAAAAGTTACCAGCCTCCGGAAGATCCTCCGCCTCCGAAGCTACCACCGCCACCGGAGAAGCCTCCACCACCGAAGCCACTTCCACTACTAAATCCTCCGCCACCAAAGCCTCCGGATCTTCTTGAACCGCTACCAAGCAGTGAATTTAAAATTAAGAAGGTTCCAATGCCACTTCCTCTACGTCTACCACCAATTCCTCTTCGCCCAATAGATGAAAAAATTAGGAATAGTATAATAAAGATAAAGGAAATAGGGGCACCACCGGATTTATTCTCTTCTCGATCCCTGGTGAGATCATTGTTTGTGATTTTAAATTCACCGGAAATTGTTCCGGATATTGCTTTAACCCCGTCACTTAGACCTTTGTAAATATCCCCATTCTTAAAATTGGGAGAGATAACATTTCGAATAATATAACTTGCTTTAGCATCGGTTAGTACAGATTCAAGTCCATAACCTACTTCTATTCTTATCTTTTTCTCAGCCATTGAAACTAAAAGTAATACACCATTATCACTTCCTTTCTGACCAAGCCCCCACTTTTCAACTGTCCTAATTGAAAATTCTTCAAGATTATCACCTTCAAGGGATTTTACTGTTAGAACTGCAATCTGGGAAGAAGTTCCTTTTTCCATACTAACAAGTAAATTTTCCAGTTCTCTCTCCTGGGAATTGCTTAAAACATTCCCGTAATCATTCACTCTGGCTTTAAGCTGTGGAACCGATAATCCAAAAATAAAAGATGTGCAAAGTGTAAGTAAAAGCAAAGCAATTTTTTTCATAATTACTCCTGTAGAATCTGAATATCATCAGAGAGTTCGTTTTCATCATCAATAGCAATAGGAAAATGTTCAGTTAAAATATTCCCGCACTCTATTACCGCCGAAGATATTGCATCAACAATCATATTTTCCTTAATACCCAATATAATCTCTTCAACTATTCCATCCCATCTAACCTGAGGGATCTTCTGACTAATGCCCTTGTCTGCTATTAAAATAACCTTACGCTCTAATTCTGATATAAAAATAAGAATTCCTGTTCTATCTTTTGTATAACATGTCTCCGACTCTATAAAGTGAGTTAATGCTCTGGCATATGTTCTCTTTTCTATAACACTTTTGGGTATAATCAATCTGTCTATAGCCGGAATATTTGCAACAAGATAGGCTAAACCTACAACAAGAAAAAGGGATGAACCTGTAAAAATTAATAGATACTCTGTATGATAATCCCAGAAGAGAGATTGAATAAAACTGCTTATGCTACTGGAAAATATAGTAATAATTAAAAAATAGATTCCTCCAACAATTAAAGCAAAACCAAGCTCATAAAAAGCATAATCAGAACTCTCCTTTATAATCGCTGTTGCAATTTCGCCACTGGTTTTACTCTCTGCAATTTTTACTGATGAGTTTATTCTTTTTAAATCTTCTTGGCTGAATTTCATTTTGACTCTCCAAAATCTACAGTAGGAGCAACATTTGCACCTTCAACAGCTTTAAAATATGGCTTTTGCTCAAAACCAAACATGTTTGCCATTAAATTAGTTGGAAATGTTTTTATATATACATTATAGACATTGGCACTGTCATTAAACCTTTTTCTTTCTACTGTAATTCTGTTCTCTGTTCCTTCTAGCTGACTTTGAAGTGATAAAAATGACTCATTAGCTTTTAATTCAGGGTAATTCTCTGTAACCATTAATAACCTTTGAAGTGCACTACCAAGGGATGACTGAGCTTCCTGAAATTTTTGAAACAGCTCAGGGTTATTAAGAACCTCTTCTGATATATTAAAAGTTCCCCCGGCTTTACTTCTTGCTTCCGCAAGTTTAGTAAATGTATCTTCTTCATGTGTTGCATAACCCTTAACAGTAGCAACAAGGTTTGGAATTAAATCTGATCTTCTTTGATAAACATTTTCAACCTGACTCCATTTAACCTTTACATCTTCTTCTAAAACAACCATTCCATTATATGAGGATTTAAATTTACCATAAACAGATAAAATTACGATAACAACAATTGCAACAAAAACCAACTTTGAAATACTACTCTTTTTCACTCTTCATTTCCTTATACATTTTTTTATAAGTTAATAATAAATTAATTCAACGGCAAACTTTTTTACCCTTTAATTATATCTTTTACTATATTGCCAACCATTTTTAAGGATTTTTTATCAATTCCACCCCTGGAATAAAATCCTCTATTTAATAACTCTCTTAATAGATTAATATCTTTATAATTAATATTTTCACTTAAAACATCAATAAATCTGTCTACTGTAAAATTATGTTCCAATAGATAGTTATTTTTGTAGCTATATTTAATAAGTTTATAATAGATTCTATTAAGTTTTCCTTCAATCCTGACTTTTTTATCAAAAATCTTGCCAGAACCGCCAGCTACAACAGTTTTAAAACTTCTATCCTTATATACTCTACCTCTATCGACCCTAAATAAAGCTAAAATAAAAAGTCTTATTTTT
The DNA here is from genome assembly GCA_003247135.1 of Spirochaetales bacterium. Lineage (GTDB taxonomy): Bacteria > Spirochaetota > Spirochaetia > DSM-2461 > DSM-2461 > Thiospirochaeta. The sequence continues at coordinate 15,208 of QKAW01000005.1, forward strand.
CTAATTAAAACAAGAAACTCATCCTTTAGTGTCACTTTATTTCTGTTTCTTTTTAAAAATGGTCGAATAAATGGCCAAATTATCAGATAAATTATAAATAAACCAGAAAAAAGTAGGAATAATCTACCTATAAACAGTAAAACAGTTTGTATAACAGGAAAGATTTCACTTCCAGTTCCTGATGAATCCAGAGAATCTAAAAACCCATTATACTCTATAGAAGAAGTAGTTCCTTCATTAATAAAACTCCCGGATTCATAGACTCCCGGTGACAAAGAGTTTATAAAATCAACAATAGATCGATAGGAGAATATTGAAAAATCTCTGCTCAGTATTAATGCCAAAAATAGAGATAAAGATATTAATAATATTTTTTTTCTATATATATACTTTTTTGTAATAAATCCCTGCTGATAAATATGAATTTTATTCAATGAATTATGAATAAAAGTTACTATTGAAAAATCTGAAATAAAGCTTAAAACCCAGAACAGATTATTTGCATCATTATAATTCCCCAATACAGATTCTACAGTTAATATTATTATTTTGATGATGATGATTGATTCAAATATTACTAATGAATATTTGCAATGAATATATTTTAAGGTTAAAATTCCATCTATTTTTATATCCTGAATAAAATTAAAAAATATTATCTCATAGTTTAACAGGATCATGGTTGTTATTGGAAAACCACAGATAAAAAAAAGATAATTTTTAGGAAAAATTAGATATGCCAATAAAAAACCCATAATTGCAGACAAAATATATATCAATATTGGAGTTGTTAACTCAGAATCATGAAAATTATTCATATTACTTCTAATAAATGGATAAAAAATAATACTTGATAGGGTTAATATAACACCAATTAATATATACCCTGATATTGATACATCTAAAATTTTATATAAAGGGAAAATTGAGATAAATGATAGAACCCAGGAAATAATAAAATAGATCATAATTTCATCTCAATAACTTTAACCAGATGTTTACGGGATTTTAAAAGTTCAATTTTTCCATAAAGTTCCTCTTTCATTTCATGTAGAATTATATAGATGTGTGAATTATTCATAAGTTCCCAGTTATTACTAAAGTAGAGATCAACAACATTATTATTCATATTTCCAGATAATTCCATAGTTGATAACCTCTCCAGAATTGAAACAGAGTGGGCATATCCAGTTCCTGGAGGTATAAAGAACTCTCCATTGTCATCAAGAGAAAACAGACTACAGGACTCATTTAGTTGTGTGTAGCTTATTACTAAAGAAGCTGCATACTCAATAGCCATTTCAACACACTCATATCTTCGTTTAATATCATAATTATGGGGATTAAAATCTGCTATTATTAGAAGTGGAGTTGTAATATTATTGTAAAACTCCATTACCTGAAGTTTTCCCTCTTTAGCTGTTGCTTTCCAGTTTACTCTTTTTAGAGAGTCACCAACTCTATAATCTCTAATAGACTTTAAATCTGTCATGTCCTCATACATAATATTTTTAACTTTTCTATTCCCACCAGTTGTTCCATTAATTAACATTAATTCCATGTTATGAAACTTTGGATAGACAATTACTTCTGTATATATCTCAAAAACCTTTTGAAAAGTGAAAAAATTAAGTGGATCAGAAAAGTATATTTTTGTTGGCCCTACCTTATAAACCCCTCTTTTCGATGTATTAATTTGGCAGTTGCAATTTACAAAACTTTTACCGGGAATAGTATGTAAAAAATCTCCTTCATTAGAATCAAAAGCTCCATTCCCCTGTAATTTTATTAATAGATTTTCGAAGGATAGACTGCTGTTATTATATATTTTGTAATTAATAAAACCTTTATCACTATTATGGAGATAAAATTTATCTATTTCAGGTTCAACAGATATGTTAGAGATTGAGTATCTTGTATATAAAAGTGAGATTAATACTGCTATCAATAAAGCAGATGTAACTACCTGTATTATAAAAAAGGGAAAAAATAGAAAGAAAAAAAGTACTAATAATAAAAAAAACTTATTTAAATTTATCAATTATTCCCTCTTGGGAGGTATAGGTACACTATCAAGAATTAATTCTAGCGCTTTCTCTGGTGTGTACCCCTTAATTAAATACTCTGATTTTAAAATAACACGTTGAAGCATTATAGATATAAACAATGAAGTAATGTCATGGGGAATAACATAATCTCTACCATTTATAGCTGCATAGGCTTGTGAACCCTTATAAAGAGCGAGACTACCCCTGGGAGAAACTCCCAGTTTGAAATAGTTGCTATCTCTGGTAGCCTGAACCAAATCCAATATGTAATTCTTTATATTATCTGCTACATGAACACTAACAACATCTTCTTTAAAACTTCTTAATTGATCAAGATCCGTAACCGGTTTCAAATCTGCTAAGGGATGGTTTGTTCTCCTATGACTTTCAAGAATATCAGCCTCAGAGTCTCTAGAGGGATAGCCTATATTTATAGTCATAAAGAAACGATCTTTCTGAGCCTCTGGTAGTGGAAAGGTACCATCAAATTCCAGTGGATTTTCTGTTGCTATTAAAAAAAATGGATCAGGAAGTTTAATAACTTTTCCTTCAACTGAAATTTGTGACTCAGCCATTGCTTCCAAAAAAGCCGATTGTGTACGGGGTGTGGCTCTATTAATCTCATCAACCAGAACAATATTACTATTAATTGGTCCAGGAATAAATTTAAATACTTCGTCTTTCTGACTATAGATGGAAAGCCCAATTACATCATTTGGCAGTAGATCCGGTGTTGCCTGAATTCTGCTAAAGTCCCCTCCAAGAGATATAGAAACTGCCTTAGCAAGAACTGTTTTACCCAATCCCGGTACATCCTCCAGTAAAATATGTCCTCCGCATAACATTCCAGTTAAAATTTTATCAATTACATGACTCTTTCCATAAAAAACGGACTCAATATTATCTTTTATCTCTTTTGCCCAATGCTCAATTTTTTTCATGTACATACTCTTTAATAAATTCTGACATTATTTCCATATTCTTTACTGTCTGCTCGGATGAAAGCACTATTGATGACATATGAATAGTTCCTTTAGTATCATTTATCACAACGGGTATACCTGCATTTTTCAGGGATATTCCATAATTAATTCCCTCATCATGTAGCGGGTCGAACTCAGCAACTTCTATATAAGCTGGA
>QKAW01000023.1 GCA_003247135.1 Spirochaetales bacterium
TGGGAGTTAAGAACTAAGTTTATGGACTATGTTAACTGGTACAATAATATTAGATATCACGGGTCGCTAAACTATATGACTCCTGTTGAGTTTAGGAATTATATTTTCGAGAAAAAAGTGTCCTAAAAAGGGTTGCCATTCCATCCCCTTTTAACATTATGTTTCATTCTTTTTGTAATCTGTAGGACCTCCATCTAAAGAAATAACCTCTCCATTACATATAAAAAAAATATAAAGCCCTATAGAGATGCTTATTATTAATTTCTTGTGGGAAAGAACTTAAATAAATATGCTATAATGTTTATATCCACTGTGAGTTTGATAAAAAATATAATATTTAACATGAAAAATAGGTGATAGTATATATGCAAGCTGCTGTATTAAAAAAATGGAGAGATCCAGAAGAGTTTGAAGTAATTGATATAGAGAAGCCTCAAGCAAAAGATGGGGAAGTTTTAATTAAAGTTATGGCTACATCAGTAACTGCAGGAGACTGCGAGATTCGTAAATTAAAGCTCCCGTTAGGTCTCTCTCTTCCTATTAGAATATATGGAGGATGGAAAAGACCTACACGACTTAAAATCCTGGGTCAAGAGTTCGCAGGTATCGTAAAACAAGTAGGAAGTGGTGATACACATTTTAAAGTAGGAGATGAGGTTTTTGGAACAACTGGATTTAAATTCGGTGCCTACAGCCAATATATCTGCTGTCCAGTAGAACATACAGATTTAGGTGGAGTTATTGCAGAGAAGCCACACAAACTCAAATTCGAGGAAGCGGCAGTTATTCCAACAGCAGGAATGGAAGCTTTTCATTACATTAATAAGTCATCCCTAACACCTGGTCAAAGAGTTTTGATTATTGGAGCTGGAGGCAGTATAGGAACATTAGTAATTCAATTAGCGAAAAGTAGAGGTCTCAATGTAACTGTACTGGATAGCGAAGAAAAATTATCAATGCTACATAATTTAAAAGCTGATGAAGTCCTTGATTATAGAGATAAAACTAACTGGATGTGTAACAATAAGTTTGATTTAATAATAGATGTTGTAGGAAAAAATACAGTTCTAAAGGGATTAAAACTTCTAAAGAGAGGTGGTTATTACTATCTGGCTTATGCAAAAATAGCACATCTGCTACTTGGAATATTAACCCATATATTTCTAAATAAAAGATTAACAGTCGAAGCTGCAACACAGACTGAAGCTGAATTAAAAATGGTTGCTAATGGGGTAGAAAAAGAATTAATAAGACCTATTATTGATAAAGTATTCACCTTAGATGAAATAACTGAAGCCCATAAATATGCTGATTCAGGAAAAAAACAGGGAAATATATCAATAAAAATAAACCATGAATAAGTAGATAGATTTACTATTTCATACTAAAAAGTATTATAGATAATTTTATAGTAATAAATTAAGCAGTTTCTGCCGTTAAATGAGTATGATAAAAAATGCTATATTAGTTATATTCGCAGCTCTCTCCATTTTTTCAATACAGTCCCAAGAAGTTCCCAGTCAGATTATAGAAGCTCAACAGAGTGAAAAAATGTTAGTTGATTTACTCTATGATCATAAAGATTATGCAATAGAGTTATGGAATCAGATTGTATCAAAACCTGATAACAGAGAGGAGAAAATAAACAAGGCTTTGACAGCATTAAACTACTCTCTTGAAGTTGGGGATATCTTGTTTCAACTGCAAGACAAACTAATTGAGTACTATAGTAAACAGAACTATCATAAAGAAAATTTAAGAACATCAAGAAATAACAGAAAGATTTCAGAGGGTATAATTAAAGATATAAATAAACTTAAAAATGAGTTTATAGATTTAAAGACAAGAATATAGCTCCAGGATCAAAACCTGGAGATAACTTTACAACTTTTTAAGTATATAAATAATAGAATATCCATAACAATATCAAATAATAATTTTTATATAGAATTTAAGAAATTCAATAGAAAACATATATAAAATGATTTCCTTCGAGAAGTTTCTTAAGATTTTGTAAAAGCATGGAATAAAATTATAAATCTTGATAGATTAAACATATTAAAGTAAAGATATGAAAAAAATTATACTTATATTTATTGGACTACTAGCCCTGATTTTAGGAATTATTGGTATATTCCTGCCAATTATTCCTACAACCCCTTTTTTAATTGCATCAGCAACTTGCTTTGTAAAGAGTTCAGAAAAACTATACAATTGGTTAATTACTCATAGAGTATTTGGGCTTTACATAAATTCATTTATAAAACATAGAGCAATCAGTAAAAATGCAAAAATTATTTCCTTATTAGCCTTATGGGTATCGATTATTTTATCTGTTGTCTTAGTAAATATTATCTGGGTTCGTTTTGTTCTGCCAGTTATAGCTGTGGGAGTAACTATTTACCTATTAAATTTAAAGACTTTAAAACCTGATAATCTAGTTATATCTTAAAAAACTACTTTAGTAATCAGAAAAAATCAAAGTACAAATAGATTAATTCTATGAAAGAACAATCTATTTGACAGAAAATACAACATTTTCTATTATTAGAACTGTGAATTTCAAAGATAAAAAACTCATAATATTCGACTTTGATGGAACCCTTATAAATAGTGTGCCGGATTTGACATTATCGATAAATAATATGCTGAAACATTACAGATTAACACCATTAACTGTAAATGAAGTTACTCCATTTATTGGCAATGGAGCCAAAATGTTAGTAAAACGTTCAATAGATTTATCAGCAGAGAAACAAGAGACAACAAAAATTGATTTTAATGAGGCATTTAAATTTTATTATGAATCATACAGTCAGAATTGTTGCATAAATACATATCTCTATACCGGTGTAACTGATACACTGCAATATTTAAAAAATAAGGAATACAAGTTGGCAATATGTACCAATAAACCCTTAATTTTTATAGAACCTATCCTGATAAAGCTGGATATTCAAAAATATTTTGATTATTGGATAGGGGAAGATTCATTACCGGACAAGAAACCCAGTCCAGCTCCCCTACTCCATATAGCGAATAAGATGAATATAGATATTAGCAAATGTTTAATGGTTGGGGATTCCAGGAATGATATATATGCTGCTCATAATGCAAAAATGGATTCTGTTGGGGTAAGTTATGGGTATAACTACAACGAGCATATTGCTGATTATAATCCAACTTTAATTATAGATAGTTTTTCAGAACTTCAGGAGTATTTTTAGTATGAGCAAAGTTTATGAAGTCGGAATAATTGGTGGAGGGATTTCTGGATCTGTTACAGCTTTACAACTAGCAAAAAATGAAATTGAAACTATTCTGTTTGAGAAAAATGAGAGTATTATTAATGGGCCCCCTTTTTGCCACTTACATGCAGGAGGAAATCTATATCCGGATATTACAGACGAACAGTGTAGGTTATTAATGAAACAATCTATAGAAATGGCCAGATTATTTCCCCAATCTATAGATAGAAGACCTACTTTAATAAGTATACCAAAGACCGAAAAGCTTGAACCTGAACAAATACATCGCCGGTTAAAGATGCTGGAAAATTTCTATAAAGTACTAATAGAAGAGGATCCGGAAAATTGTGTCCTTGGGCAAGCAGATAATTATTTTAAAATATATAATATTGAAGATATAAATAACTTAAAAGATAAGCAAAAAGTGGAATTTCCCTTAACTGTGGATGACTGGATGTGCAATGCGGTTAAAGTTATAGATTTTAGTAAATTAAAAATGCCACTGTTTATGGTTCAGGAATATGGCTGGAATATGTTTCGTGTTGCAGCACAAGCTCAATTAGAACTTGAAACTACAGAATATTGTCAGTTAAAAACAAATACAATAATTACGAAAATTGAAGACCTTCGTAACAAAAAATTGAGTTATAATTGGAAACTGTACTCTGGAAATGATGTTTATAAAGTTAAATACCTTGTAAATTCTGCAGGTTATAATTCAGGAAAAACAGAATCCTCGCTAAACATTCATAGTGAGGGTTTTATCGAATTTAAAGCAGCATACATTTCCAAGTGGGAGAATTCCCCCTGCTTACTTCCTGAATTAATCTTTCATGGGGAAAGAGGGACAGAAAATGGAATGGCACAATTAACCCCATACTCAGGAAATTATTACCAGATTCATGGTATGACAGATGAGATAACACTTTTTAAAGGTGGTTTGGTTAGAGATACCTCTAAAGATGGAACCCCTCTATTTAATGATAAAATACTTATAAAACTAAATTCTGGATGGGATACTGATGAAATTTACTCCAGAACACAAAAAGCGATCAGTTTTGTATCAAGATTTGTGCCCTTATTTAATGTTGCAAGTGTTGGGGGTCCTCCACTTTTTGGTGCCCAGCAGATTGTAGGTAGTGATTCTAACCTAAGGGTTGCGGAAGTAAATTTTCCATTAAAAACTTATGCTAGAAGTGAAATTATTAAAGCTTCCTCAGCATTAACTGTTGCTAAAAAAATTCTTGAAGACTTTCAGATATATTATAAAGATACTGTTCTTAAAAAAGATTTATCAGAAAAAATGCAAGAAAATAGAGTTAGTAAAGAAGATATTACCCATTTAGCCGAAGAGATTGCTGTTAAACGTGGTTTTAACAGATCTATGGCTAATCTGGTTATAAAAAACACTTAGGATTAGTTGGTTATATAATTTTATAAATAATATAAGTAAGTAGTTCAATACTTTACTAATTATACCATAGATAATATCATAATTTTTGTAAAATATAAGTAAGGATTATTTATGAAGTTAAAGTCTATAATTGTATTGTATTTATTAATATTTTTTATCTCATGCGAAGCTCCTAATATAAAATCAAATAATTGTGAATTAACTAGTTTTAGCATATTAAAATCATCTAACACTTCTCTTTTATATGATATAAAAGCTGATATAGATAATAATTATATCCATATTAAAATACCTTATAGTATAGATAAAAAAGCACTTATACCTACCTTTACACATACAGGATATTCAGTTTTCATTGGCCAACAATTACAAACAAGTAGTATTAGTAATGTTGATTTTTCAGTTCCTCAGATTTACACTGTCTATGCAGAAGACTCTAGCTTTAAAAATTACTTACTAATAGCAGAAGAAAATGAAGACGTAAATATAAATATTCTACCTTTGCAAGATAAAAATATAGTTATTGAAGAATTTGATAAAGTTTTAAAGAAAACATCCATATCAGTAGTTGTAAAAACAAAAAGTAATTTTGATGTTCTTAGTTATCTATGGTTTATTGATGGTCTTCCCATAGATGGAGCAACAAGTGATTCTATCGAATTGTTTGCTTCCGATTTTTCAGAAGGAACTTATCTGTTAACCATTCTAGCACAGGATAATTCAAATAAATTTAGTGATTCAACTTTTATTACTATAGAAAATTAATGGAGAAAATTATGAAATTCAAAAAATATATAAACTTCATCTTAAATATCTTATTCCTATTAATAATCACAAGCTGTTCAATATTTGATGAAGGATTATATAATACCCAAACAGAGAATGCTCATAGTCTTACTATATCAATTAATTTGCCCCAAAAAAATAGAACCATTCAACCTGATATAACTGATAAAATTGATCATTTTATTGTAAAAAGCTCAGTTAGCAAGATTTTTGAATCTACAACTTCTGATGCTAAAAATTCTATAACAATAGACCATTTATCACCTGGTAATTTAATTATAATTATTGATGCTATAGATTCTCAGGGTAATATTATTGCTTCAGGTTCTAAAACAGTAAAGATTGAAGATTTACAAACTTTTGTAACTGTAGATATTTCATATTTACAGAATGACAATGGAGCTATAAAAATTAATCTTGATTGGCCTAGCTCTATTAATTTGGATGAAGTAACAGTAATTTTTGATAATGAAAATCTAGGGAATATCTTTATCTCTGGTAATTCAGCAACATTTTCTTCCTCTGATGTATCCTCAGGGTCTCATATACTTAAATTTTTTCTTGGTAGGTCAGAAGTATTAACAGCATCAATATTTGAAACAGTTCATGTTTATGACAATTTGATCACAGAGGCATCAATCTCCTTATCAGAACAAGAAATAAAATCACCACCTATATCTCCTTCAAATATAACAATTACAACTGTTAACAAATATTATGCAAATATTACTTGGAATATATCAGATATAAGGACAGAAACTGGTTATATAATAGAAAGATCTCAATATTCAGACTTTTCAACAATACCAAAAACCTGGAAATTATCAGCAAATACTTCATCTATTATTGATGAAACTGTAAGTCAATCTGAGCTTTATTACTATAGAGTTGCTTCTGTTAATAGTTTTGGGATGTCAGACTGGGATAGTATAAGCTTTCAAACCAACTCTCCTCCCACAATTACAAATATGAATATTGAAGGTATAATATCTATAGGTTCAGAGTTAAAACCTGATTATATTTTTTCTGATCCCGATGGTGATAATGAGGGTGCTTCCACATTAAAGTGGTTTATATATGATAATTCTGATGGATTAAATGAAGTAGAAATAAATAGCATAAATTATACTCCTTCAAAGAGTGATTTAGGTAAATATTTAAGATATAAAATAACCCCAGCAGATATTCACTCATTAGAGGGTCCTGGAGAAATTTCACCATATTTTGGACCAATTCTAGATAATACAAAACAAATAGACAAATTTAGTTTACACCCTAATGAAAATCCAATTTTAAATAATGAAATTGTTGGAATTATTAACGCAAACAAAATCACACTAAATATTCCATTTCCTATGAATTTGGAAAATCTTATTTCTAGATTTAGTTTCTCTGCGGCATCAATATCAGTAAATGGATTAAAGCAAGTAAGTGGCGAGACTTTAAACAATTTTAACGAGGAGATCACATATAGAGTTACAGCTGAAGATGGTACATTTACTGACTATTCAGTTGCTGTAAGTTATCCTTCAGATTTCTTAACAACATCCACATACGATATGGATAATACTGAAAAAACATCAATTGGACATCTTACAATTAATAAAACTTTCAAAACCCAATCAGCTATATATGTCGCTACAGGTGGGGGTGGTTTATCAGTATCTTATGATAATGGAACAACATGGAAAGATTTTACAGCTTTAGATGGTTTGGCGGGTAATGTTGTTTTAGATGTATACGCTATAGATGAATCAATTTATGCTGCAACCTCAAATGGACTATCAATATCCTATGATAATGGAAATACATGGAAAAATTATTCTGTTAATGATGGCTTAGCAGACAATTATGTTAATAATGTTTTGTGTTTTGGCAATACTATAATTGCCACAAATTATGGTCATGGATTATCTATATCATATGACAATGGATCAAATTGGGAAATTATAAATGAAAATAGTGGTATAGCAAGCAATTACGTTGATGAGATAGAGTATAATGGTTCAGTAATAATTCTTAATCATCACGGAAGTTATAATACTACAGCAAATAAGAGTTTATCATTTTCTTTTGATGGCGGAATTAGTTGGTCATATAAAACAATGAATACTTCTGACTCTATTGTTATTTATGACGTATGTATCTCAGAAGCAACAATTTATATTGGAACATCCAATGGTTTATATATATCAAAAGATTATGGCGATACATGGGAAAATATTCCCGCTTTAAATTGGGTCTCAAGTCTTGATACAGATGGAGATAAGATTTACATAGGTGCAAATAAATATATATGGGTATCATTAGATGGAGGAAAAACCTGGTTAAAAGATTTACCAGATACAGAATCAAATATTTTCAATATATATTGTAAGGAAGACTCTCTATTTGTAGGAACTTATGAAGGAGGCCTATATATTTCTGAGAACTTATCAACTAACTGGAATAAGTATAAGCCAGAAAATGGTATAACAAGTAATAACATTGAAAATATGTATATTTCTAATATAGGAATTTTTGTTGCTACATATAAAGGTGGACTCTCATTATCCACAGACCAGGGAAGTAGTTGGCTCACACAAACAACAGCTAATGGCTTAATAAGTAATAGTGTTTCATCGATTTTTACTTATAATGAAAAAATATTTGTAGGAAATAGAAAAACAACCTCTTATGAAGGAGGATTATCACTATCAACAGATATGGGATATACATGGACTACTTTATTAAATTCATCTACTTCATTTACTTCTATAAATAGTATATACGCCAAGGATAATAATATTTATACAGGGACAAATGGGGGATGCTATTATTCAACTGATGGTGGTGATAATTGGGTAATAATTAACAAAAATAATGGATTATTAGATAATAATATCGGAAAAATATATTTCAATGAAAATTTAATAATAATAGGTTATTACAATGGAGGATTATCTATTTCTCATGATGATGGGTCAACATGGATGCATAATTCAGAAATAGATGGATTCCCTCAATATATGAATGTAAATGATATAGTATCAGATAATGATAAAATTTATTTATCATCAGGAAACAATGGGTATTATGTTTCTAATGATAATGGTTACTCATGGAGTAATCATTATATAAATAATGAAAAAAATGAAACTCTAAGTATTTTAAAAATTTATGCGTTTGGTGATACTATGTATGCAACACACTATAACGGTTTTTCAGTTTCTATTAATGGCGGCATATCATGGAAAAACTATGATCTTACAGAATATTTAACAGAATATGAAATTGATGAAATTTTGATTTACCAAAATAAAATATATGTTAGAACACAAGACAATGGAATAATAGAATTTACTTGGAATTAAATATAAATCTATAAAGGTATTTTTATTGTAAAAATAGTCTCCCTGTTCTTTGAGTATACATTTATACTCCAGCCATGGCTTTCTATTATTGATTTAACAGAAGAGAGTCCCAAACCAAAGCCATCACCCTTTCTGGAAGGATCTCCCCGAAAAAAAGGCTCAAATAACTTTCCAATTATATCATCAGATATTTGATCCCCACAGTTTTTAACACATATATTAATTTCATTATTTACCATTAAAACGTCTACAGTTACAGGAAAGTTTAAATCTCCATATTTAAAACTGTTATTAATTAAATTCTCCAAAGCTCGGTTTAATAAATCCTGATCAAAAGGTAAACAAAGATCCTCTTTAATATTCAAAGACCAAACTAATTGTTTATTGTAAAATGACATCTCTTCAGAATGAGATTCAAAGAAATCTCTTAAAAACAGAAATAAATTATTAATTTCGAGATCATCTCTAAATTCAATGTTTGATGACTTTAAATAATCCAATAGCTGAACTATTCTTCTTTCTAGAAGATGAGACTTCCCATTAATAATCTTTAAATATTTCTCAGTCATCTTTTCGTCAGTGGATAAACCTTCAATTAAAGCTTCGCTGTATCCACCTATATGTGACAAGGGAGTCATAAGATCATGGGACACACCCATAAAAAAACGGTATCTCCTATCATGCTCATCCTTAATCTGCTTTCTCATCTTATCAAGGGATTTTGTTAAAGAACCAATCTGATCATTATCTGAAGTTTTTAACTCAAAACCCAGATCCCCTTCGGCAATTCTTTTGGTTGCTGCTTCCAAAGTCTTTATAGAGCTTTTTATAGATCTAAAAATAAGTACAGGAATAATAATTAGTGGCAAGAGTATTGAAAATATAAATAGAAGAGGAAAAATCCACACATCTTTATTAAGTAATTTAACACCAAATAGTATCTCAACAAAGCTATCTTTCTGGTAATAAACAACTTGGGATTCTATAACAATTAATGATTTTAAATCCCTCGAAGTGCCACTAATATTTTCGGTATCAGAATTTAATATAAGGGCGTAATATGGCTTTTCAAGGGTTTCAATTATATAGTTAATATCATCTAGAGAGTCAGAATCTTTAACTCTTTCAAAAAAAATATCAGCAATTAGTTTAGGATTACTTGGATAGACTAATTTACTAAAAATAAAAAAACTGCCACCCATAATTATTAAAGGCAACAGAGATACGCTTGCAATTAAAAAAGTAAACTGTCTTTGCAGAGTCATTTAATAAAATCCTTAATAAAAATATAACCCTTGCCATGAATTGTTTTTAAATATTGTGGATTCCGGTAATCTTCCTCAATCTTTTTTCTTAAACGCTGAATATAAACTGCAATAGCTGATATATCACCATACTCTTGTTGCCAGACAGAAGTAAAAATATCATCTGGAGAGAGAACTTTACCGGAATTTTCTATCAAAAATCTTAAAACCTCAATCTCTCTTGTTGAAAGATTTACAATTTCTCCCTTTTTTTTAAGTAAATATCCATCATAATCAAGCTCGTAATCTCCAAATCTGAAAATTAATCTCTGCTGCTGAGAGTATTTGGATGATCTTCGAATTAATGCCCTAATTCTTGCTGTTAAAAGTTTCGGTTTAAAGGGTTTAGTAACAAATTCATCTGCACCGAGGCCTAAACCAGCAATTACATCTTCATCAGAACTTCTGGCAGAAACTATAATAACAGGTATAGTATAGTGCTTTCTAAAATCCAGGAGAAATTCAAATCCATCCATTCCTGGAAGATTAAGGTCCAAAACAACTAAATCGAAACTCTCTCTATCTAAATAATTTAAAGCCTGCTCTGCACTAACTGCTAAAAAAGAGTCCAATCCTTCATTTGATAAAAACAGCTGGATTAATTCACCAATTTCCTCTTCATCTTCAATTATTAAAACCTTACCCTTCAAAGTGTTCTCCTGACTATCCCTATTTAATTATAGTATTATTTTAAGATTGTTTCTGATTTATCTAAATACATCGATATATGATATCCCCCTTTAATAGGAATAAAGCGAGCAAACCTTGGCTTAATTACATTTACAGGACAAATATATACACATCTAAGGCACATAATACACTTTAGACCAAAAACAGGTCTCTTATTCCTGTTAAATTTAATATTTTTCTCAGGACATTGTCTTACACATTTGCCACAAGAGATACAGTTTTTATTAGCATAAAGCTCCAGTCCAAAAAAACGGGAAGCAGGATCCTCTAATTTTCCAATGAAGTTTATAATTCTGGACTTAAAAGGAATATTGACACTATCCGGTTTGCTTATATTTATTGATTTAATAATACTTGATAATTGTTCATTTAAAACACTAATCTGTGCTCTACCTAGATCAATTGGGAATTTCACAATAAAGGATAGAGGCAATGCAATTACTCTGTCAGCTATTACTCTACTCCCCTTAGACTCCATTTTATTCCTTAATTTTAATGTTGCTGCTTTATTAACCCATGAATCTGTACAACCTACAGCTATAAAACTCACTTCTTTGTATAATCCATTAGGAATTTTATCAACAAAACGATAAACACTCCTGGGGGGATTAAATCCGTGTATTGAAAAAATAATTATTATATGGTCACTATTTACTAAATCTTCTCTTTCTAAATACTCCATAGGAATAATACTACTCTCTTTTAGAGTCATTTCATTACCTAACTTTCCAGCAATATATTTAGCATTACCTGTGGGACTAAAATAGTATATTGTAATTTTTTCCATAGTTTATCTTCCCCCAAGTCTGGATAATAGTTGTAAAGATTTCTCATTGCCAGAATAGTAAAGGAGAGACTCCCGGCAATATTTTATCCCTTCAATAAATCGTTCCTCTTTTTCATAAAACTCAGCAATACTTTTATTTATATAAAACTTATCAATTCTGGATAAATCCTTAACTTTAGTAAGTGAGAGTAACATTTTTTCTCCTTCTTTTTTATCACCTCCAGCAATAGCAGGAGCATTACATAAGAACAAAGCAATAATAAGTTTTGCTCTCGGATTACTATCATCTGCCTCTAGAGCCAACTTTGCCTGATTTTGTGTTTCTGAAAAATTAGCTATTGTAAAAATCATGCCTTTCTGCAACATAAGTAGACTTAAAGCTTCTGAAATTAATACTCTTGTTTGAGAACTTTCTTCAATTTCCAATGATTTTTTTGCGTAATTTATAGAGTCTTCAAGTGTTTTAATAGATAGAGCTTTGTTCTCTTTCTCCCAATATATCTGTCCTTTGTAAAATGATACCCTTGCCTGAAAGTACAGTTTTTCCCATGTTTTGCTATCATCTGACAAGGAATTCTCCATACCTTCCAATATACTTAATAAATAGTCAGAAGATATTTCATTGTTCAGCTTAAGTTCGACATATTCATCTAAACTGAATACACTTACAGATTCTGCAGATGCTAATAATAAGATTTGAAATGAAAAAATCATTAATACAAATATTCTTTTAATCACAATCCTACTCCTAAAATATTTGATTTTTACAGTTAGAGAGTAACCCCTGCTAAAGAGTCTTTACTGATTTTAATTAGTATATTCTGGAGTTGTTAAAAGGAGTATAGACAGAATTTTAAAAGAAATAACAATTTGTTATTTATCAAAAAAGAACTTATGAAATGGATAGGAATAATTAAATTTTTAACTTGTACTCTTTTAAAGCCCTGGCAAACTGATCAGGACATGATGTGGGTCTTCCATTGCAACTTATACCTTCAAATTTACTTATGACTTCATCAATTGTTAAACCATTAACCAGAGCCTGAATACCCAGTAAGTTCCCAGGACAACCAGAAACAAATTCAACATTATTTACCTTGTCCCCATTAACTTCAAATTTTATCTCTTTTGCACAGGTTCCATTGGTTTTATAAGATATCAAAATTTCCTCCTTAGAATAATCAGATGTTTTGTAGAAAAACAGGATACATATAAATAATAATATATATGACAAACACCAAGTATACAACCCAATTGAGAAAATTTTCCAATTAACTTCAAATTTTTATGGTTTTATTAATGTATTATTTTTTAACTGTTGTTTAATTATATCTACAGTAACCGGTTCTGAAAAGTAAAATCACTGAATCTCATCACAACCTAGTTTTCTTAAGTAATCATACTCTTTTAAATTTATTCGAATATTTGCAATGCCAAGTTCAAAAATTGCAGAATTTACTGACATATAATTAATTTTAAATCTTTAATGCCAATAATACAATAAAAAAGAATTTGACTAATATTGGAATAATAAATATTATTTTATTCTTATTATATGATAAGTTTAATTTAACTGGTAGTATGATAAAAAATATTAAAATATATTAAAAATGGAGCTATTATGAAAAAAGCAATCTTTATACTGTTTTTACTAACAGCTGTCTATTCTTTTTCAGAGGAAAAAGATAGTGAAAGTGATCTGTCCCACTATATTGGTGGAGCAGCAGGAATTACAACAGGTTATGGTCTATCCTACAGACATTGGGGAGATGATCTGGGATTTCAGGTTGTTTTTACACCTATGACAGGTTATAATCTAAATATTTTAATTAACCTGGGTACGGGAATTTTTAAAACACTCTACGAAACAACCTATACCAGATTATTTTTATATGGAGCAGCAAATGCAACATACACTAATCAGAATTTAATGATTTATGATCAAACTGGAACTCAAAATATAAATACCTTAGAATTTGCCGCAGGTTTTGGACCGGGGATAGAACTATATCTGTTTAAAAATATTGTTATCGACCTTATGTTTGGTTATAAATACGGCTTTGGTAGTGGCTTATATGGTGGGCTTGGTTTTACAGCCGAAGCTGGAATATACTACAGGTTCTAAAATTATCAGTAAACATCCCGGCATATACAGCTACCGGGATATTTACCACTCTAAAATGTAATTCAGGTAATTTTCTAGAAGCTTTTTTTTACATTTTTACTATTAAAAAATAGGACTTTTTAATTTCTCTAAAAATAACTCCACAGCTATTTAATAAAAGAGATTCAACCCTAACTATTATAATGATAATTTAGGTTGAACCACAAATCAAATTAATTTGGCTATTATTTAAAAGAAATTTCCAAATCTCTATTTCTATCGAAAATTAGGCATTTATTGATAAAATCATCAACCTTTACATCCTGCACAACTGTTCCATCAAGAGTTCTGACACTAACAGTATCATTTGCAACTTCACTTTCACCAATTGTCAGAATTACCGGAATCTTCATCATCTGGGCTGTTCTTACTTTTTTCTTTAATGTCTCACTTCTGGAATCAACATCAGCTCTTAGACCCACACGGCTTAATTTTACTTTTAGAGCCTCTGCTGCCGGGTGACAAGAGTCATTGATGGTTAAAATTCTTATCTGATCAGGTGCCAGCCAGAATGGGAACTTACCACCATACTGTTCAATTAAGAGAGCCATTGTTCTCTCATAACAACCTATAGATGATCTATGAATTATTACCGGTCTCTTCTCTTCCCCGTTAGCATCTATATATTTCATATCGAATCTGTCTGCAAGAGCGTAATCCAATTGAACAGTTATTACAGTATCCTCTTTACCCCATACATTTTTCATCTGAATATCCAGTTTTGGTCCATAGAATGCAGCTTCACCTTCTGCTTCTGTGTATGGCATCCCGGATTTATCTAAAATCTTTTTAAGAACAGACTGGGAATGCTCCCATGCTTCAGGATTATTAATATACTTATCTGTATTGTTTGGATCCCATTTACTAAACCGATAGGAGTAATCCTTTAGATCAAGAGTTTTCATGAAGTAATTAATTAAATCAAGAACTGCTTCAAACTCCTCTTCAATCTGATCAGGTCTACACATTATGTGCCCCTCAGAAAGTGTAAACTGTCTTATTCTGATTAAACCATGCATGGAACCGGATGCTTCATTTCTAAAAAGTGTTGAAGTCTCAGCATATCTAACAGGTAACTCTTTATAAGTATGAGGTCTTCTATTATATACAATATACTGGTGCGGACATGTCATTGGTCTAAGGGATAGAACTTCCTCTTTATCATCCTGAGATTCCTTATCTCCAAGTATAAACATTCCATCTTTATAAAGATCCCAGTGCCCTGAAACCTGGTACAACTCCTTATTTGCCATAAATGGAGTTGTTGTATACTCGTAGCCTCTTGATAACTCTTCATCTTCAACAAATCTTATTAAAGTTCTCTTTAAAGTTGAACCTCTTGGTGTTAATAGTGGCAACCCTTTTCCTACTCTTTTATCTGTTACAAAAAGATCCAGCTCTCTACCAAGTTTATTATGGTCGTTTGCTTCAGCTCTCTCTCTCATTTCCAGATAATCTTTCAGATCTTTTTTATCACTAAAGGCTGTACCATAAATCCTCTGGAGCATTTTATTATTTGAGTCACCTTTCCAGTAAGCTCCTGCTAATCTCATAACTTTAAATGCTTTAATTGCACCGCTGTTTTGCAGATGTGGCCCTCTACAAAGGTCAATTAAATCTCCGGATTTATAATATGTAATTATCTCATCCTCAGGGAGGTCGTTAATTCTTTCAATTTTATAAGGTTCATCTTTAAATATCTCTAAAGCCTGGCTTCTACTTACAACAATTCTCTGAAATTCAACCTTCTCTTTTACAATCTTCTTAACTTCCTCTTCAATAGCAGGTATATCGGCATCTGTTAGATGTAAATCATCAAAATCGTAAAAAAATCCATCCTCTGTTGCTGGTCCAAAAGCTAGTTTTGATTCAGGGTAGAGTCTTTTTACTGCAAGTGCCATTACGTGGGCTGCAGAGTGTCTTAAAACATCTAGCCCCTCACTATCTTTAAGGGTAATTATAGATATCTCTGAGTCTGTGGTGATAGGAGCGGTTAGGTCTTGCAGTGTACCATTAACTTTTACTGCAGCAGAGTTTCTTGCTAAACCTTCAGAGATGGATAAAGCAACATCATAACCTGTTGAATTCTGTGGGAATTCACTAATTTTTCCGTCTGGAAATGTAATTTTCATTTTTGACTCCTAATATAAAAAAAGCTCCAGAAAAACTGGAGCTCTATGTTAATTTAACTAACTAAACAAAACTCCAGCCTATAATCCTGTGGTTGTTTGAGTTGTTGTAGTTGTAATTAAAATTCTATTTATCATTAAATCTTATTATCTGTAAATTCAAGTGCAATGTCAACTAATTAAAATTAATTTGGAGGTAACGGGACTCGAACCCGTGACCCCTTGACTGCCAGTCAAGTACTCTAGCCAACTGAGCTACACCCCCATAAAACATTTACTATTATAAATGAAAATAGTTACAGAATAAACTGTAACTAGAAAAAAAATTAACTTTTTTTAAACCTTTCGTCCCAATCTCTCTCTTTATTAAAAACCTTGTCTTCCATTCGTCCGACTCTGGTTTTAAGATTGTTAAACTCTTCACTAACATCTTCGATAGTAATACCTCTACGATAATTAGATGTTCGTTTACCAGGTTTCCGATCCCGGCTATACTCACTCTTGAATTTATCAAAAACTGATTCAGAATCATTATAATCCTCAACAGGTAAAAAAATACCAAGAGCCAGGTATACAAAAAAGACAACACCACCGGTCATTGCAGTTGCAATAATAAACCCAAGTCTTACTAAATTAACATCAATTCTAAGCCAATCTGCAATTCCTGCACATACACCCATTATTTTCCCATTGGATTTTCTTGTTAATCGTACCTTACTCATCTTTATCCCCCTGTGCGTCTAAAATAGTCTCCAGGTTTTTTATTCTCTTTCCAAGATCATTTAAACCATAATAGATCTCTTCAAGCATCTCGCTCTCTTTCTCGCTTCTTCTTTTTTCTTCCTGACTCTTATCCTGCCATTTCTTTTTTCTAAACTCTTTAGGGCCATGAACTATGCTTACAAGAACACCTCCAATTACCGGTATTCCTACACATATAAAAAGAATCGCCAATACAAATTCAAATGGATTACTCATCACTTTTCACTCCCTTTTTTAACTTTTTTTTTAACTCTTCCAACTCGCTGTCAATAGAGTCCTTTCCTTCAAGTTTAGAAAATTCATCTTCCAAAGAGCTTTTAATTGAAGATTCCAGGTCATATTTAGCCTCAAGTTTATCAACCTGTCTCTCCATTTCATCTATTTTTGAGAAGGATTCGTAACTGTTTATTTTTTTATTATCCTCTGCCTGTTTTGCTCTTATAACCAACTCTTTATATTTTGCCTTAACGGAAATTAGTTTCTTCTCAAGTTTTACAATATCCTCTCTGGATAGATCTACACTCTCTGTTAAAGTGGCAAATTGTCTCTCCAAACCTGCTTTCTTCTCTGTCCAGTTTCTCTTTTCAACCAGTGCTTCCTTGGCTAAATCCTCTCTCCCTTTTTCAAGTGCAAGAGCAGCCCTGTCATTCCACTGTTCTGTCTTGGATTCAACCTCACCTAACTGTCTCTCAACAGTTTTTTTCTCAGCCAATTGTGCGGCACAGGAGGATTTAAGATCAATAATTGTATCCTCCATCTCCTGAATCATGAGCCTTAACATTTTTGATGGGTCTTCAGCTTTATCCAGCAATGAATTTATGTTTGCTGTTACTATATCCTTTACTCTATTAAATACACCCATAAAGTGCCCCCTGTTTAATGTAAATATACCATATAATCATGCAGTCGAAAAGAACGACTGCTAAAGATTATTTTTTGCTTTTCATTTTTTCTTTTAATGCAGCAAGCTCATCATCTATTTTGCTGTCCTGCTCCATCTCTTCAAACTTTCTTTCTGAAGTTGTTCCAAAAATCTCAGCTTCAGCTTCCATTCTCTCAATTTTTGACTCATATCTTGAGAATTTTTCAATAATATCGACTCCTGAAGCTTTATTTATAACACTGTTTGTATAGTTTTTCTCTTCAGCTCTCTCAATTCTGGATAAAAGAGACTTTTTCTTGTTAACCATCTCAACTAGTTTCTCTTCAAGAACCAAAACCTGCTCTTTACAGTGGTCTACATCAGAATCAATTCTTCCAAAATCTGTATTGAACTGTTCCAACTTGTTTGAAGCAATTCCCTTTTCTCTTAGGGCCTCTTTAGCCAGTTCATCTTTACCGGAAGTTACAGCAAGTTCAGCTCTCTCTTCCCATCTTGCTACTTCGCTTTTTAAATCAGTAATTCTTCTCTCCAAAGTCTTCTTCTCTGCAAGTTTATTGGCACAATTACATTTTAAATCAGAAATTGCAGTTTCCAGCTCTCTGATTATCTGGTTAATCATTGCTTCAGGATTCTCTGCCTGATCCAACATTGAATTTACATTAGCTGTAATTATATCCTTTGCTCTCTTAAAAATACCCATTTTATTCCTCCATGTATTTAACTTGATACAAACTATAATGCATTAACCGTGCCAACTCTTTAAATAGTTAAATATCGATCTTTTATCATAAAAAAATAAAATAATTGGCATAGAAAACCTTTTAATGGTATATTTGACCTATGAAGAGAAATTTAAATGATGCAATAGGTGAATCAACTCAGTTTTTAGACTTTCAGCAAAGTATTAGTAGAGTTGCAAAAATTGATAGACCAGTTCTATTTATAGGAGAGCGAGGTTCAGGTAAAGAGCTGGCAGCTGCCAGACTGCATTATTTATCAAACAGGTGGGATAAACCATTTATAACATTAAACTGTGCAGCATTAAACCCGAACCTGATTGAAACAGAACTCTTCGGTCATACCCAGGGTGCCTATACTGGTGCAGGTGCTAAAAGAAAGGGACGTTTTGAAGAGGCAAATGGGGGAACACTTTTTTTAGATGAGATTGGACTACTACCAATGGAGGTTCAATCAAAGATTCTAAGAGTTGTTGAGTATGGTGTTTTCGAAATGGTAGGTAGTTCCGAACCTATTAAAACTAACGTAAGAATAATTGGTGCAACAAATATTAATCTTAAACATCTGGCAGATAAAGGGGAATTTAAAGCTGACCTACTGGACAGATTATCCTTCGAAGTTCTTTTTCTTCCTCCATTAAGAGCAAGAAAAAAAGATATTATGCTTTTAGCAAGTCATTTTGCCAGCCGGATAGCAAAAGAACTGGAATTAGAGGGAGTTATAGAATTTTCTGACCATGTAATTAAACAGATAAACGATTACTCTTGGCCCGGAAATATAAGGGAATTAAAAAATGTAATAGAGAGAGCTGTTTATTGCGAAGAGACCAATATTATTAATAGTATAAAACTGGATCCCTTTAAAAACCCCTACCAGGAGACAGAGACAACTTCTGATAGTACTGCAGAGTTTAATTTAAGCAACTTTAAAGATGATATTAAAAAACTTGAAAGAAACTATATATCAGAAGCGTTAAAACAGTGTGATAACAAGCAAAAAGAAGCATCTGAGCTCTTAAATATAACCTACGATCAATTTAGAGGCTTATACAGAAAATATAAAGACTCATTAAATAATTAAAATTCAGTTTTTTTTAATCTTTTTAAGCAGAACCTAACCGATTATTGACTAAAAACTCTTTTTTATGAACAAAAGCACTATTTTGTCACTATAAAAACTGACTAATTTGTTTTTTACACTAGAGTATTTGTTTGCTGACAAAAACTTCATTTTGTATAAAAAAGGGCTTGCAACGTTTAAAACAGGGCATTTTCAACTTTTAACCCAAATTTTACAACTGTTTATTTTAATTATATCAAATTATATAATACTCTCATTGGAGAATATATTATGTTATTAAAAGAGAAACTTTCAGACAGAACACAGAATATGGGAGAGAACATCATAAGAGAAATTTTAAAGGTTGTTTCCAAACCCGGAATGATATCCCTTGCAGGAGGAATTCCATCACCGGAAAGTTTTCCTACAGAGATTTTTCCGGAACTTTTTAAAACTGTGCAGGAAAAGTATAAAACAGAAGCCTTTCAATATGGACCAACAGAAGGTTTTTTTCCTCTACGGGAAGCTTTGGTTCCAATACTAAAAAAAGAGGGTTTAAATGTTTCACCCCAGGAAATTATGATAACAAGTGGTTCCCAGGGGACTCTGGATGCATTAGGAAAGATTTTAATTAATAAAGGGGATTTAGTAGCAGTGGAGTCTCCAACTTACCTTGGTGCATTATCTGCATTTAACCCCTATGAACCCCAATATATAGGAATAAAAAGTGATGATGATGGATTAATCCCTGAATATCTTGAAGAAGCTTTAAAAAATAATAGTGTTAAATTTATCTACCTGATTCCCACTTTTCAGAATCCAACAGGAAGAACAATTCCCCAATCAAGAAGAGTTGAGATCGCCAGAATAATAAAAAAATATGATGCACTTTTAATAGAAGATAATCCTTATAGCGAGTTAAGGTATAGCGGTAGTCATATAAAAACAATTTCATCACTAATTCCTGAGAACTCAGTATATATAAGTACACTTTCCAAACTGTTTGCTCCAGGACTAAGAATTGGTTATTTTGTTGCCCCTGAAATAATAAGACATTGGTTAACATTGGCTAAGCAGGGTATAGATCTACATACTAGTACACTTAATCAGGCTTTAGCTGCCGAGTATATTACCTCAGGATATCTGGAAAAACAGATTCCTCAAATTATTGAACTGTACCGTCCTAAACAGGAGATGATGCTCTACGCATTAAATAAATATATGCCTAATGGTTTTACATGGTCAAAACCCGAAGGAGGTATGTTTATCTGGGTTGAAGGCCCAACTCATTTAGAAATGAAGGAAGTTAATAAAATCTGCATAGAAAACTCAATTGCCTTTGTACCAGGAGAGGTATTTTTTTCCAATCCTGATCAGGGAAAAAACTGTTTAAGACTTAATTTTACCATGATCAGCCCGGAAATCATTGAGAATTCAATAAAAAAACTCGGAAATATATTTAAGAGTTTACCTAATTCATAAAAGGATTTAAACTCTTAAATAAATGAGGTGTTTTATGAATGAATTGTATAAAATAATTGATGAAGGGTTTGGTGAATCCGAAGACTTTAATTGTGCTGAAAAAATTTTATATGGAGCAAATAAAGCCTATAATCTAGGGTTAACAAAAGACTCCTTAAAGTTATCCGCAGGTTTTGGTGGTGGTATGGGTATTGAAAGCAGTTGTGGTGCATTAACCGCAGGTGTTATGGTTTTAAGTAATCTATATGTAAATAAAGTTGCCCATGAAGATACAAAAATAAAAGAGAAATCATCTGAATACCTAAACGAATTTATTAAACAGATGAGTTCTATTAACTGTTACAAGCTAAAGGAAAAATATAGAACCGAAGAGAGAAAATGTAAGGATGTTATTTTAAAGTCAGCCGAAATACTAGACTCTATTATTAGTAAAGGTCAGGTATAATGGCAGATAACAAAACATTTAGCTCATATACATATTTAGGGGTATTAAGTTATATAGTAACAATTATTTTACATGGAACAAAAATTTTAAGCTCAATTCTACCCCTTAGTTCCAATACTAAATGGATGGAAATATCTAATTTGGCTGAAAATACCTATAACCTGCCATGGATGAAATTTGTATATTATAATTTATCCAGTTATCTCTTTATTTTAATATGCAGTATTATTGTTGCTATTTTCTTTTTTAAAAGATCCAGATATTTTCCTACATCCCTGGTTCTATTCTTAATGATATCTATATTGCGAATAGCTATATTGTTCTACTTGCAGACAGTTATAAAGGGGCCTGCAACACCAACAGTAAACGAGATAGTATTAGAAACCTTGAGATCTGTTAGTATTCTGGCAATCTGGATTCCTTATATTCTGTTATCAGACAATGCCAGAGAGATTTTTATAAATTAGACAAATAACTTTACCATATATAACTCTCGTTCTATAATAGGGGCTATGATTAGATTTTTTAAAACACTGGCATTCAGGATAATTTTTTTAGCCCTGTCTATTTTGCTATTTTCTTTATCATTCCCCGGTTTTATAAGTAAAGAGGGATTACCATTCACAAGTTTTATTGCACTTATTCCAATGTTCTATATAATATTTCAGTTAAATTATGTAGAAGCATTCATTTACGGTTTTATATTTGGATTATTAAAGTACCAGGTTTTTAACTTCTGGTTTCAGGATTTTGATCCCGCTGCATTTGCTGTAGCTCCAGGTATACATGGTTTTTACTTCTTTCTTGTATTCCCTATTTCACTATACTTTTTTAAAACATTTCCTAAAAAGGGATATATAGCTATTTTATTTTCCTGGTTTGCCTATGAAGTTTTTAAAAGTACCAATGTTGTTGGTTTTTCCTACGGACTATTAGCTCAATCCATGTATCAAACCCACTTATTTACGGGAATTGTTGATATTTTCGGAAGTTATGTACTATCTCTTCTTATATTATTCCCAGGTCTCGTTTTTATCTTTTTATACTCCCAGAAACGAGAAAAAAAACTAAATGAGTATATAGTACCCTACTCTGTGTTTGTTGTTCTTTTTATAAGTTCAATAATTTATACTCAAGCAAGTAAAGTTGACTATTCGGATAGCAGAACCATTAAAGTGGCATTAGTTCAGCATAACCTGAACTGCTGGCTATCTACAGAGAATCAGGATTTATATATTCAGGCCTATGACCATTTGGAAGCCTTAAGTATTGAGGCTGAATCTGCAGGTGCAGAAGTGATTGTATGGCCGGAGACTGCATTTGTTCCTGCAATTGAGTGGCATAAAAAGTATAGACCCAGGGATGAGAGAGAGAGGTATGATCTTATTACCAGAATGGAGAAATATTTAAGTACCACAAATGCAAAATACATAATTGGTAACAATGAATCCTTTAATTTTGAAAGAGACGAGCATTATAACACTGCCTATCTTTTTGATAAGGATAAAATTGTTAACAGATACAGAAAAATAAATCTGGTTCCATTTACTGAACATTTTCCATACCCTGATAAATTCCCATGGTTATTTGAATATGTTCAAAAACTTGGAGCTAAACAGATAATGCCTGGAAAGGAGCAGACTCTCTTTGATATTAATGGGGTTAAATCCACTATTTTAATCTGTTACGAAGACGCTTTTCCTGATCTTCCAAGAGAGGGAGCACTAAATGGAAGCGGATTAATGATTAATATTACAAACGATGCCTGGACAGATTACTCAGCAACTGCTTTACAACATTTAGCAGCTGCAAGTTTAAGAACAATTGAGACAAGAAGATCCCTGGTTAGATCAGGAACTTCAGGTTTTACCGGGGTTGTTGATCCTAATGGTAAAATACTGGATTCTCTACCTCTATTTACTAAAGATGTTCTTGTATACGATGTTCCTATTTATGATGATAAAATTACATTCTACACAAAACATGGTGACACTGTGGATAATTTTGGATATCTTCTATTTTTTGCAGCAGTATTACTTTCACTTTTTGTAAATATTGGTAAGAGATTCAGATAATAGAGTCCAATTGGACTCTATTATACTATTCAGGTTTTAGTGTAACTCTTATATAGTTATCTGGTGTAATATAATTTTTTGCTACTTTCTTAAATCTATCAAGGTCAATTTTTGTTAGATCCAGATCAGTTATTGATGTAAACTCTCTGTTATTTTCAATACACTCAATTATTGCACTATTCCAGTAATTATTACTTTTTAGGTTTAGTTCCATGTTTCTTAAATAATTATTTTTTACAGCCAGAATTCCATCTTCATTAAAACTACCATTTTTTACTGTTGCAAGAAGTTCTAGAGCAGCTTCAGTAAGTTCGTCCTCCCTCCCGGGTTCACAACCAAAGGTAAAACCAAGCTCAAACTCTTTTGCCGGTTCCCTTTTAACCGAGGAGAAAACAGAGACTCCATAGGTTCCGCTTAAATTCTCTCGGATTAGAACTCTCAACTCTTCCTCCAGATAGTTTGCTAGTAAATATAGAGTTAAATCATCTGCAAAATCACCATTGTAATCTCCTGTAAAAACAAGTTTAACCCTGCTTTTATCCTCCAGGCCTTTAATTATTGTATCTTCTACAATACCCTTTGGTGGTTTTATCCCTAAATCTAGAGCTTTCTCCCCAATACTATTTCCTTTAACAGAACCAAGATATTTCTCCAAAAGGGGAGTAACACTCTCTTCAGTAAAAGAGCCAGTAATTACAAATGTAAAATCATCAATATACTTAAAACGCTCATTATAAACTCTTACACACTCTTCAAAATCTGCATCTTTTAATGTTTCAAGTTTTATTGGTCTGTATCTATAACTACTACTACCTAATAATTCTCTATATCTATCATTAAAAAGAACTTCCGGTGAATTTTCTCTGTTCTTTATATAGTTTTCAATATTGTTAATTAAAACATTGTAACTTTCTTGACTAAATTCAGGTTTAACAAAGTATAGATGAAGTAGTTGAAGAAGCAGTTCAAAATCTTTTACTGATGATGACCCAGTTACTCCCTCTGTATCCATGCCGACCCAGGGTGAAATACCTACATTCTTTCCAGTTATTAGTCTGCCAAGCTCTACTGCATCAAACCCATTAATCCCAGAAGATTGAGCAAGGGATGTGGCTAGTAAACCGGAAATATACTCATCATCATTAACAAGGGATAGACCTCCAGGACTTGTTGCGTTTATTATAATCTCATCAGCTTTAAAATCTGTTGGTTTTAATATAACTTTAACCCCATTAGAGAGTTCTAAAGTAGTAATATTTAGCTCTTTATTATAATCCCTCTTAACAGTGTTCCCCTTGGTTACTTCAATATCGAATAGTTCTCTTGTAATCTTTTCTTCTACTCTTTTGTCAAATTTTTTGGTTGAGACACTATTAAAAATCCTTGTAAAATCTTCCTTTAGTGGTGGTACTACTCCAGATTTCTCTGGAATCTGAACTGTTAAAACTCTGTCGGTGCCTGTATAAAGCTCGACTGCTCTTTTGTTAACTGCTTCAAGATTCAATGTTGGCAATATTTCTGCAATTAACTCAACCTCTTTTTCTATACCAACAGTAACACTGCCCTCAGTAATATAAGCTACTATTTCATTTACAACAGAGCTGTTTTTATAATTCTCCCTCTCGTTATACTGATTAGTCATTATCATATTAACCAGATCCTTGGCTCTTGTTAGTTCAGCTTCAGTAAAACCACCCTGTTTAACTTTCTCAATCTCATCAAGTAGTGCTTCAAATCCTGAAACTGTTTTTCCATCTTCAACCTGAAGATTAAAAGTTGTAATATCAATCTCTTTAACAAAATCGGAGAATCCCCCGCCCGCATAGATAAATGGTGAGCCTGGTTTTGTATATATCTCTTCCATTCTGCTATTAAACATTAAAATTGCCAGTAGATCGTTTATATACTCTCTGTAACTATTTTTGCTGTTAAGAACTATTCCTTCTCTTTTTATAAAGTAAGAAATACCGTTATATGTCATCTCTTTATCTGCAATTATCTCAATTGCCGTCCCGGGTTTAACAGGAACACTACTATCTACTTTACTCCCTTTTTTATTACTGTTTTTAAAACTGAAATGTTTAGTAATTTTTTCTTTTACAGATTCGCTGTCAATTGTTCCAACAACAACAACAGACATTAATTCCGGTCTATACCATGTATTATAATAATCCCTGATTCTCTGTGATGATGCATTTTTAATAATTTCCACATCCCCAATTGGTAATCTTTCCGAGTATCTGGAACCTTGTAGTAATACAGGAATTAATTTGTCCCTATAACGCCCCTGGACTCCTCTACCTCCTCTCCACTCTTCTACAATTACACCTCTCTCCTTCTCGATCTCCTGATCATCAAAGGTTATACCATGTGCCCAATCTTCCAGAATAAGAAATGCATTATCCATTATTTCAGGATCATCTGCAGGGATGGATAACTGATAAACAGTTTCATTAAATGATGTATAGGCATTAATTTCAGGACCGAAGCCCATTCCAAGGGATTCCAGATATTTGATTAATCTGTCTTTTTCAAAATTCTTTGTACCATTAAAAGCCATGTGTTCTACAAAATGGGCCAGACCTCTCTGGTCGTCATCTTCCTGTAATGAACCTGTTTTAATAACTAATCGTAACTCAACTCTATTTTCAGGTTTTTTATTCTCCTTAATAAAGTAACTTACCCCATTATTTAAAACACCTGTCTCTATTGCAGGATTAAGTTGAAGCAAATCTGCTTCGGTTTCCGGATTTTTGCCTACTGTTTTACAAGATAGTAATACAAGCAGTAGACAAACTAATAATAATTTGTTTTTTAACTCTGTTTTCACAATACCTTCCTTTATTAAGGAATATATTTACTTTTTTTAAAATATTATTCAACAACTTTTTTTTATCTAACGGACACTCAGTTTACCGGCAAGATTTATTTCTGGTCTGCCAAGATAGAACCCCTGGGCATAATCTATACCAATACTTTTAACAAAGTCATATATTTCAACCCGATCAACATGTTCTGCAATTGTTTTAATATTTAACTCTTTAGCAAAGCTAACAATACTTTTTGTTAATGCTTTACTGCTGTCATCAATATCAATATTCCGGATCAATGAAGCATCTATTTTAACATAGTCTACTCTGAATTTTATTAGATAATTAAAGTTTGAATACCCTGAACCAAAATCATCGATAGCAATTTTACACCCAAGTTCTTTAACAATATTAATAAACCAGATAACTTTTGATACATTATCTATCTCACTTGATTCTAAAATCTCAAAGGTTATTTGATGGCCTAATCCGTATTCTACTATTTTATTAATTAAATAGGTTATTGTCTCTTCATTTGAGAAATCGTCATAGTCGAGATTTAAGGAGAAATCTAGACCACACTCTTTAAATAGTGTAAATGTTTTATCTATCATGTTTTTAGTAATTAAATGATATAATTTTACCTGCTTGGATATATCCAGAAACATGTTAGGGGTATTTAAACAGTTGTCACACTCTATTCTTACCAAGGCCTCATATTTATAGATAGAATTATCATCCAGGGAGTATATAGGCTGATATAGTGGCATTACCTTATCCTTATTAAGGCACTGTTTCAGTTTTTTAATTGATTCCTGATTATTCTTATACTCTTGTAAAAGATCCATGGTTGGATCAAAAAGTAGAATATTTTTTTTTAACTCCTTGGCTCTTTTTAGGGCCATATCAGCATCTTCCAAAATGTTGTAGACTCCCTGTTGTAATCCAATTGTAAATGTGGGATAAATTTCTACAGAATTTATCTCTATTGCCTCACTTAAATAGAAAAGTAGTTTATTATAGAAAACCCGATCAACACCATTACTTTTTTTTGTAATAGTACAAATAGCAAACTCATCGGCATGCATTTTATAAAGCCTTATTTTTGAATTTCCACTTATAAAACTGCTTAACTTATAAGCTATATGTTTTAGAAACTCATCTCCCACTTTAGTTCCGTAGAGATTATTAACATTTTTAAAATTATCCATATTAATAAGAGCCAAGGTTCTATAGACACCATCTTCCATATCGACCAGTAGAGCATTTCTATTGGGCAATCCAGTTAAATAATCTGTATATAGTTGTTCTTTTATCTTTATATTTTTAGCTCTGGCTGAACGTGCATAGATATATGTCATAAATGACAGCAGAACAAAAACTATTAATTGTGAAGTATTTAATCTGTTTACAAGTTCATTATCTGAAAATTTTACAATCAGATTAATGATAAGGATTAAAATTGAAACTGTGATGTAAATTACACTTCTTCCTATAGATTGAGTATAAAAGACAATTAATGGTAATAAAAGTATCCACACTTTTCCGGCAAACACAGAATCTTTTTTAAAAAAAAGGATCTCTGTACATAATAGTGTAAAACCAATAATAGATATTATTAAATTGTTAAAAAGACGTCCTCTTACCTCTATATATATGTAGTCAACAATAAGAAGTGCCGCTGTAACAAAACATGCATAACCTGTGGGCTTTGTTCCCAATTTAAAGATATTATATACTGCATAACCTGAAAGAACCAGAATACAGAGAATAAGAACTAACCGTACATATATATATCTATTTTTTTTATCAAAAATATCAAAGTGAATACTATCAGAATCCAAATTATGCATACAATATTCTATCCCGATTTTTTAAAAGTTACCACATTTTTATTATAAATAAAAAACACCTCCTAAGAGGTGTTTAATAAACTCTAACTCAATTAAGAATTATAGAGATATTTTAGCTCCAACGTAGAATGTTCCCATAGCTGTTGGAGTAGTTGTTTTGAAACCAGAGTAGTTAATTGTAAATACTGTGTTTTCAATTGTTGTTAATTCACTTGATAAGTCGATGTTAAGTTTGTTTAATGCAAATGAAGTTTTTCCATCCATTAAAGTAGTTTCAACTGCAACGTTTACACCAGCAACTGGTTTAACACCAACATTAAAGTTGATTTTGTCGCCATCTTTTTTGATTACGTTATTTAAGTTTAATGTAACGTTGTACATAGCTGCTGTCCAGTCTAATTTAAGTGAGAAATCCATATCAGATTTCATTTCACCTAATGAAGAACCAACTGTAACTTTAGCTGTACCAGCATCTAAAGTATAAGCAACGTTTGCATTTAATTTAGTACCTGTATAATCTGCAGATAGTGTAGAAGCTAAAGCCTTAGCAACTGTAATATAGTGGAAATCTAAACCTAATGCTAATGCACCAGCAGAGAAAGCAACTGCAGGAAGTGCTTCCATAGCAGAACCATCTTTAGCCATTAAATAGTCAAATGGAACAGTAATTGTTAAACCTTCCATTGGTTTTGAAACAACTTTAACAGCAACACCTGTTTTTTTAGCAGTTGCATCTAATGTAGCTGTAGCACTTGTTCCCATTTGGAAATCTAATGTAAAAATGTCACCAGCTGTATACATTGCTTTTGCACCAACCATATAACCATCTTTATCTTCAGCAGCTTTAGTCACTTGACCAACTTCAGCTGTTTTTACAATTTTTTTATCAGCTATAACATCTGTTTTACCTTCGTATGTAGCATCAACTTTTGCTGAAACTTCTGGTCTTACATAACCTGCAGTTTCATTTGCAACAGTTAATTCAGCAGATAACATATCGTTTTTATATCCTACAGATACACCGTTTTCTTCACCAAAAGTAGGATTAACCCAGTAGTTTTTATCTCCGCTAGCAAAGTTTGCTGCTAAACCTGTTCTGTTACCAATTGTTGCATAAACACCGTTAGCGAAATCAATTTTTGCAGAAATTGAAGCATCTGTTCCTTTAGCAAAATCTTTTTCACCTGTTGTTTCTGTATAATCTCTTAATCTACCATCATCGTTAAATGTATCTAAGTCAAAGTTAAAAGATAGTGATGGACCAGTAATTGAAGCTGAACCAAATGCATCTTCACCAGTTGAAGCTTTAGTTTCGCTAGTAACAACTGGAACTTTTACTGTTACAGAAGTTGATGTCTCAAATCCGTTAGTTTTGTCGTCTAGGTTAACTCCCCATTTAGTTTCAGCAGAACCTGAGATTGTAGGTGCTAACTGAGCAAATGCAGAACTTGTTAATACTACTAATGTAGCTAAAAGAGCAATAGCTTTTTTCATTTTTTTATTTCCTCCAGTTAATTGAATAAAGGACATAACAAACTGTTATGCTTATCCCTTCTTTTTTTTAACTTATTGGCAATGTTACCATTGCACTTAATAGCTGTCAACAAAAAATATTTCATTTTTTATTGGGGATTATGTTAAAAGTTGGTTAAAACAAGGTTTTATAAATACATATTTTTAAAAAGTGTCAGTATAAAGTTTAATTTTAACTTTTTTCTTCCCTTTATTTGACTATTTTATTCAATATATATAGGATTAATACAAATTTATTTCATTAAGGAATTTATATGGCATTTACACTTAGCGTACACCCCTTTATTTACGTTGCAAAATATAATAATGGCACTTGGGAAGACAAACTTTTAGAACAGGAACACTTAAGTTTTGAACAGGAACAACAACTGTCCGAGGCTGACAAAAACAGCCTGCTAATTAAAAGAAATCAGATTAAAGGTCTACCACTGGTAAATTTTACTACACAATATGGATTAGGTTGTTTTGAAGGTGTTAAAGCTTACCCTCAAAAAGATGGTTCAATAAAAGTTTTCAGACCCGATGAGAATGCACAGAGAATGAAAAACTCCATGGAAGGGCTGCTAATGCCTGGAATCTCTCCTGAAATGCTTCAAAAAGGAGTAATGGATAGTGTTAGGGAAAATGACCGAATAGGTTTTCTACCTAAATATAATAGTGCCTGGGAAGCTAATAATTTTATTACTGCAGATGCTGTTTATATAAGACCATTTACCTATGCTGAACCAGGTATTGGACTTGGAATTTCTGTATCTCCATGGGTTATCTCAGTTTCTACTAATGTTAGTGGTTATTTTAAAGAGGGTATGAAAAGCAGAGCTATAGTTACAGATAAAGTTAGAGCAACAACAGGTGGAACAGGATGGATAAAAACAGCATCAAACTATGTAGTTCCAATTCTTGTAAAAAAAGCTGCTGAAAAAGATGGCTTTATGGAAGCCATTTTTCTTGATCCCGATGAACATAAATTTATAGAGGAAGGATCAAGCTGTAATATCTTCTTTAGACTAAAAAATGGAAATTTGGTAACACCTCAGCTTGGGGATACAATTCTGCCAGGTATAACCAGAAAGTCTGTTATTACTCTTGCAAAGGATATGGGAGTAACTGTTGAAGAGAGAAAAATCTCTATTGATGAAGTTATGCTAGAGGCTGAAGAAGTTTTTGTAACTGGAACAGCAGCAGGAGTAACCCACCTGGGATCATTTACCTATAAAGGCAAAGAGAAGGTTTTTGGTAATGGAAATATTGGAGAGTTATCCTATAAACTGCAGACAACACTTAAAGGTATTCAGTATGGTGTGTTAGAAGATAAATTTAACTGGATGTTTAAAATATAGTCTAGTTCTTATTCTGCTGAACAGATGCAACTATTCCCAGGTTTAGATCTTTAAAATCCTTGGGAATAGCATTATACATTAAAAGTTCCATATTTTTAGTAGGATACAGTACAGCTTTTGTATTGTAGTATGCTAAATCCTTGAGACCAGACCTAATAAGAAGTTCTGGGTCTCTTGTTAGATAGTCGTAATACTCTGTCGATTTTGTAAAAGCCATTCCAACTTCAGGTAAAGCTGTGTCCCCCTTGAGTTTATACAGATTAACCCCAATATTGTTATATAACCTTATATAGTTCTCAAGTAATGCCAAATGAGACTGATTATCCGCAGGATAGAGAGTTTCATTCTCTTCCTCAATTTTTTGCAGATACCTTAGGTGCATATTGTAATAGGTTAAAGCGGAGCTGTAACTTCCTCGAAATGCAAGAGTATTTGCCTTAGCAAACATTACCTGTTCTCTATTCTCTTTAATGTTCTCTGAAGCATGGAAAGAGACAAGTGCTGACTCCATATCATTATTCTGATAATTTATAAATCCTTTCTTGTATGAGAGTTCCGGTGTGGAATAACTGTTTTCCTCTGCCAGTGTGTAGAGATTCTTTGCTGAGTTGTAGCTGTTTCCGGCATAGTAAAAAATATCTCCATATCCGGCATAGATTTTTCCGAATTTTTCATCTTTTTCAACAAAGTTTCTTTCAAGAAGATTTTCATAAATTGTGGATGCTTCCTTATAGTTTTTCTCAGCAGCTAGATACATCTCATCCTTGGAATAGAGATCTCCCAGAATTCTTTTTGTATCTACCAGTGAGGATAACTCCTCTTTTGTCAGTTCTCCACCATATTCATAGTAGAAAATAGCATTTCTGGCAGCCTTTTCCACCTCTCTGTAATTGTCTATTGATGCAAAATAACGGGCTAGCTGATAGTGTAGATTAGGGTTTCTGGAATTATCATTTAAACCTCTAAAGAGTGTCTCCCTTACGTTATCCACAATTCCCTTATCCATAAGGTATCCGGCCATTTTTGCATAGATATCCCCATCAACCTTAATATCAGAACTTATTTCGAACATTCTTCTGTAATTTTTAACTTCCTGCAGATTATCTGTCTCTATAAAATAGTTTAGATACTTAAATAGAATATCCGGTTTTGGGCCATATTTATTCATTGTTTCAGCATACCATAACCTGGCTTCTTCATAGTATTTGCTGTTATAGGTTGCCCACTTCATATAGATATCCCCAAGGGTTACCATTAGTTCGTAATCTCTGTAACCATGATTAACGTAATCCAGTAAGAAGTTGGCAGCTTTTTCAAACTCCCCCTCTTCAAAGGCTTTCATCCAGGAATATTTTAATATTGCACCCAAATCTGATGAATTTTCATTTATTATCTGTAAATATATTTTTTCTGCATAATTATAGGCTTTTCTTTCCAGATAGGTATCTGCGTATATATGATACCACTTACTCTTTCTGTGTACATTAAATGAATCCATAAAAGAGTCGAAGGCCTCTTCATATCTGTCCTGCAGAATTAGTTCATATCCATTTTTATAAATGTTTTCTGATTTTACAACCTTATATACAAAAAAGTAGCCTGCAAGGAATAACAGTGAACCAAGAATAGTTATTGGGAAAATCCATTTTAACTTTGGAAAAACAACATTTATAAGAATATAGGAGAACTTCTGCTTCTGTTTTTCAAAATCCAGAGCAGTAAGCTTTACAAAAGCTGGAGAAACTTTTACATTGTGTCCCAGTTTTTTGTTAACAAATTTAACAATATCCTTAATTGGAGCATCATCTATTAAAAGAGTAACTAACTCTTCCAGTTTTGGTCCAAATAGTCCATTCTCTGCAACTTCCTCCTCTATAACCATTCTTAGGTTCAGGGGTAGGTTTCTTAAGGTATTTTTTATCTGTTCAAATTCTTCTTTGGTATATGTTATTTCCTCTTTCTGAAGAATTTCTTCCTCTTCCTTGTCTTCAAACTCTTCAAGAACCAAAGATGAACTTGTATCCTCTTTATCGAAATTGAAACTGTCACCAAAGTCTCCTAAGGAGAATTCATCCTCTTCATCATCGTCAAGGGATCCGAATTCTTCTTCCAGAACTTCATCTTCAATAGATAGGGAGCCGAAACCTGTGTCATCCGGGAGTTCATCAATTTCGTTTACATCATCTATCTCTTCGATATCTTCTATATCTATATCTTGTATACCAAGATCATCATCCAGTGTATCTGGTGAGGTATCAAGATCTTCATCGGAGATATCACTGAGTTCTTCCAGGTCATCAAATTCCTCGATGTCATCAAGGTCCTCGATCTCTTCCAAATCCTCAAAGGAATCTAAATCTGATACAGTGTCGGATTCATCATCTAAGGAGTCTACGTACTCTATTGAGTCTAAATCTTGGGTACTGCCAAAGTCATCTAAATTAAGTGAGGTGTCCAGATCATCATCTAAAGAATTTATGTCCTCTATTGAGTCTAAATCTTCGGTACTGCCAAAGTCATCTAAATTAAGTGAGGTGTCTAAATCATCATCTAAAGAATCTAAATCCTCTATTGGGTCTAAATCTTCAGTATTGTCGAAACTATCTAAATTAAGTGAGGTGTCCAGATCGTCATCTAAGTTATCTACATCCTCTATTGAGTCTAAATCTTGGGTATTGTCGAAACTATCTAAATTAAGTGAGGTGTCTAGATCATCATCTAAGGTATCTACATCCTCTATTGAGTCTAAATCTTCGGTATTGTCGAAATTATCTAAATTAAGTGAGGTGTCCAGATCATCATCTAAAGAATCTACATCCTCTATTGAGTCAAAATCTTGGGTACTGCCAAAGTCATCTAAATTAAGTGAAGAGTCAAAATCATCATCTATAGAATCTATGCCCTCTGTGGAGTCTAAATCTTCGTTATTGTCGAAACTATCTAAATTAAGTGAGGTGTCCAGATCATCATCTAAAGTATCTACATCCTCTATTGAGTCTAAATCTTCGGTACTGCCAAAGTCATCTAAATTAGGTGAGGTGTCCAGATCATCATCTAAAGTATCTACATCCTCTATTGAGTCTAAATCTTCTGTACTGCCAAAGTCATCTAAATTAGGTGAGGTGTCTAGATCATCATCCCCCGTAACAAGATTTTCATCAAAATCATCATCGATATCCAGATCCGGAATGCCATCAAAATCTTCCCCAGAATCTATATCATCAAAATTCAAATCGAGATCTGAATCAAAGGCTTCAAGGTCAGCGGAGAGGTCCGGCATATCATCATTTTCATTGTTTTCGATATCAACTAAAAAAGGATTATCCAAATCCTGGGTTTTATCAGGAACAACTGGAGATTCTATTCTCTGTCCCCTTTCCTGCAGGATTCTAGGTTCATCACCTAATGAGTTTAATACTTCTGCGAATTTATCAATGTTCTTTATACTAGGCATAGTTCTCTTTAATCTTCGACCAAATATAGAAAAACAAAAGAAATTCTTAATTATTTTTATTTTGGTACCGAATAATAATAACAGAGTTATGAAAAATCTAAAATATGTTTTATTAACAACTATATTTATTATCTCAATATCTTCAATCTTTTCGGCGGAAGATACAGCTTTTGAGATTTCCGACTTCTCTCTTCATATTAAAATTACAGAAATGACTAAAAGTGAAGAGCCATTTATCTCAGGAGAAAATATAATTTTCTCATATACTCCTGTAAAACAGGGTGTTCGACATGTTGGTATAGCCTTTGAAAATGAGAATTTTTCCCAAATTTACAATCTGTACAGAAATGAAAATGGTGTATTTTTTTACATCTATAAATACCCAAAAACTAAAGAGATAAGGTATAAGTTTGTTGTTGATGGTGTATGGACTGCAGATAGCATTAATTCCAAAGTTATTAGGGATAAGAATTTTATCAAATTATCATCTTTTACTATTCCGGATAAAAATATTAAGGAGCATCTGTCCCCAATAATAAATGATGATACTATTATTTTTAAATTTCGTGGTATGCCTGGAAGCTCTGTTTACCTGACTGGTGATTTTAATAATTGGAATCCTTTTATTTACAAACTTAAAGAAGAGGTCCCTGGGGAGTATATATTTTCTTTAACCCTTCCCAAAGGTAAGTTTGCATATTATTTTATATATAATGGAGAGAGAGTTCTAGATAGTGAAAACCCTTTTGCAGGTATGAGCAGATTGGGAGAGAAGGTTTCTCTTTTTACTGTAGAATAGTGATAAATAATGATAAAACATATAATTTTTGATGTAGACAAAACTATATATCCCGATTCCTGTGGTTTTGGTGATGAAATGGATCGAAGAATAAGCGAATATGCTGCAAACTATATAAATACTTCTTTAGTTGAAGCTGATGAATTAAGAAAAATTTCTGTAAAAAATTATGGAACTACACTTAGATGGCTTCAGATGGAGCATGGTTTAACAGATACTGACCACTATCTGGATTTTGTTCATCCCAAGGATGTTGAGAATTACCTGCCAAACAGGAAAGAGGTTCATGAAGTCTTTCATGGAATAAATATTCCAATGTCTATTTTATCAAATGGCCCTATTGAGAATGTTAACAGGATTTTAGGGTTTTATGATATTTCCACACTTTTTAACCCTATTATTGATATAAGGATGAATAACTTAAAGGGAAAACCCTATATTGAGGTTTATGAAAAAATAGTTAAAGAGATTAATTTGCCTATTAGCGAAATTCTTTTTGTGGATGATGTTGAAGACTATTTAATACCTTTCCATGATATGGGTGGGCATGTTCTTCTGGTTAATGAGAAGTCAAAACCCACAAAAATGGGTTTCGACCAGATAAGAAATATTATTGAGTTACAGGATTATATTCAAAATATCTGAACTCTGCCCATTTTTGCTGTCTGTTCATATCATGAGCTGTTAACCCTACAAATGTTCCGTCAAAGGCACCTGGCCCCATATTTGTAAACTCATCAGATAATATTGTTGCATCCTGGGTGTAACCTATTTTTGTAAATTCTTCATCTTTTTTAGCAAAGTAAAATTCTATACTATCTTCATTTAAAAGAAGTTTTAGTTTTATTGGCCCATTATAAGGAAGTTTAGTTCTGGATTCCTCGTTCTTTACTCCATTTCTGCTAATAAAGAGCCCTAAAGCCTGGGACTGTAAGGTTTCACTATAGTAATATCTTAAGTAATAGAAGGTTGCACTTCCGGTTTGAATAACCAATCCGGCCATTTCCCGGCAGTTTTCAGGTTTAAAATCCATCTCTGTCTCTACAGAACAATTAAAATGCTGTACCCTTCTGGCTACCAGAGAGAGATCGTGGGCTGAATATGGTGAGTTTCTACCTTTTATTGACAGGACTCCTTTTTTCCTTGATAAACTGCACCAGCTATTATTCATATAGTTTTTTAGGGAGTAGAAGTATTTTGGCAGTGCATCAGAATTAAAATCTACTCTGCCCGGTTCAGTTACATCCAACTTTTGTACCTCGTTGTGAGAAAATGTTACAATCTCTTCCGGAAGGTGGCTTCCACTGGAC
The DNA here is from genome assembly GCA_003247135.1 of Spirochaetales bacterium. Classification (GTDB taxonomy): domain Bacteria; phylum Spirochaetota; class Spirochaetia; order DSM-2461; family DSM-2461; genus Thiospirochaeta. Next base: position 36,419 of record QKAW01000023.1, read on the forward strand.
ATAACAGGCCATCCATCTTTCCACTGAATTTTCTGTATAAATGTCTCTCTGTTTAATGTGCACCGCATTGAGGGTTGTAGCGGTCTTGCTGCTAAATGAAATAGGGCAAACTCTCCATCTACTGTTTCAATTATTGAACCGTGGCCTGCTTTCTGGATTTTTACCCCTGGATTATAAAATTGAGGTTTAAGGAAGTCTGTACTTGGTTTGGGTAGTTCAGGATCCGGATTTGCTCTGGAAGTTATAAGAGGTCCAAAAGGTGATTCTTTATATGATCCATAGATATTTTCTGATCTGGAAAATTTTACTGCATGTCCGTAACCAGTACCGCCTTCTGCTGTTAAAAGATAGTAAAAACCATCTTTTTTATACATGTGTGGTCCCTCGGTACAACCGAAGTGAGAGTTCCCGTTATAAATAACTCTTGATTCACCAATTAATTGATTTGTTGTTGTATTAAACTCCTGGATAATTATTGGCCCGGGATGGGGATAATTATCCCGGAACTCCCATGCAAGATTTAATAGATAGCTTTTTCCATCATCGTCATGAAAAAGTGAGGGATCAAAGCCGCTGGAATTTAGGTAGACAGGTTCAGACCAGGGGCCTAGAATGTCCTTTGCTGTAACCAGATAGTTATTTAGATCAAAAAATGAGTTACTTAAGTTTTTAACATCTGTATAGCACATATAAAACAGCTTTGTACTATGGTTATAGCTTATTTGTGGTGCCCAGATACCGCAGGAATCAGGATTACCTCTTAGATCCAGTTGGGATTCTCTGTTTAAAATATTGTCTACCAGTTTCCAGTTTTTAAGGTCTTTTGAGTGATATAAGCTTACACCGGATAACCAGTTAAATGTACTTGTAATTACATAATAATCATCCCCTACCCTAATTGCTGATGGATCAGCATTAAATCCCGGAAGAATGGGGTTTTCTATTTTTATCATATCTATCCTTTTACAGCTCCAGCTGTTACTCCAGCTATTATCTGCTTGGAGAAAAATATATAAATTATAACTGGTATTATAGCAACTATCATCATACATGCAAACTGTACCGCATAATCGGCACCATATTAACTAGTCTTTCTTAAACAGATAAAAGTAGTCAAAAAAAATTATTGAGTTTGACTGTTCCAGCAATTATATTTATTAAATTGGAGAACAAAATGGACAAATGGCAGAGAATAAAATATCAACCTAATACCCCTTTAGAGAAAAACAGAAGAGTAACCGCATGTAAAGAGCATATAGAACTGTCTAAAAATGCTGCTAAAGAGGGAATGGTTCTTTTAAAAAATCAGATTAATACCCTACCCCTTAAATATGGAACAAAAGTAGCTCTTTTTGGAAAAGCAAGTTTTGACTATGTAAAAGGTGGCGGAGGTAGTGGTGATGTTACAGTTGAGTATATAAGAAATTTATATGATGGGATAAAATCCCTTAATGATTATTTAACTATTTACGAACCACTTTCGGATTTTTATAGAGATCATGTCAAAAATGAGTATAAAACAGGGAAAGAGCCTGGATTGACAACAGAACCTCAATTATCAGACGAACTATTAAAGCAAACAAGAGCATTTACAGATACAGCAATAGTATCAATTAGCCGTTTTTCCGGTGAAGCATGGGACAGAAAGGTTTCGTCTGAACAGAAAGAGATACAGGCAGAACCTTGGGTAGAAAAATTTGCTAAACAGTCTAATGAACTTTTTGAAGATGGAGATTTTACACTAAGCAGAAACGAAGCGACGCTAATAGAGAAGTTAAAAGAACTTTTCCCCAAAATTATTGTTGTTTTAAATGTTGGTGGTGTTATAGATACAAAATGGTTTGCAAATGAGAGTAGTATTCAAAGTGTATTGCTTTCCTGGCAGGGGGGTATGGAAGGTGGACTAGCCATTGCAGAAATTCTTTGCGGTTTTGGAAACCCATCAGGTAAACTAGTTGATACATTTGCAACTGAACTAACAGACTACCCATCGACATATAACTATTTTGAATCCAAAGAGTATGTAGATTATACTGACGATATTTTTGTGGGTTACAGATATTTTGAAACAGTTCCCATGGCTGATAAAAAGGTAAACTATCCTTTTGGTTTTGGTCTTTCCTATTCAACTTTTGAGTGGAAAATTATAGATAGTGCTCAATATAATGAGAAGGTAGAAGTAAAGGTTGAAATTACAAATATGGGTAATTACCCAGGCCGGGAAGTAATGCAACTCTACTCTATACCACCCCAGGGAGTTTTAGGTAAAGCTTCAAAAAACCTTATTGCGTTTAAAAAAACACGCCTTCTAAAATCAGGTGAGACACAAAAAATTACACTTGAATTTAATATAGAGGATTTGGCATCATATGATGACTTGGGAAAAGTTGAGAAGTCTTGTTATATCATAGAACAGGGTATCTACAATTTTTTTCTAGGAACTTCGGTTAGAGATGGAAAAACAATAGATTTTACCTATACAGCCAAGAGTAACCAGGTTGTAAAAAAATTACAAACTCTAATAAAGCCCAATTTATTGAGTAAAAGGCTTAAATCAGACGGCTCCTTCGAGAAACTTAAAACTGAGACGGTAGATTCACAAAAAATATCCCCAGAGAGTGTACAAAAGGCTTCGGAACTTGATGGATACCAGCCACAATCACGGTTTTTAAAACATTATAAACAGGGAGAACTGGACAATTTTATAAAACTCATAGATGTTTATGAAGGCGTAAACAGTTTGGAAGAATTTATTAACCAGCTTGACAGTGCCGATTTAGCAAATCTACTTGGTGGGCAACCCAACATTGGAGTTGCAAATACTTTTGGTTTTGGAAATCTTCAGGAATATGGGGTTCCAAATGTAATGACAGCCGATGGACCGGCTGGTTTAAGAATTAACAGAGAGTGTGGTGTAACAACAACTGCTTGGCCTTGTGCTACTCTTTTAGCCTGTACATGGGATGAAGAGATTCTTTTTAAGGTTGGACAAGCTGGGGCAAAAGAGGTAAAGGAGAACAATCTAGGAATTTGGTTAACCCCGGCAATTAATATTCACAGAAGCCCGCTATGCGGAAGAAATTTTGAATACTACTCCGAGGATCCATTAATAACAGGAAAAATGGCAGCGGCTATGGTTAAAGGTATACAATCTACTGGTATAAGTTCTGCAGTTAAACATTTTGCACTTAATAACAAGGAGACCAACAGAAAAAACAGCGACTCAAGAGTCTCTGAGAGAGCAGCAAGGGAGATATATTTAAAAGGATTTGAAATTACTGTAAAAGAGGCTGATCCATGGTGCATAATGTCATCTTACAACATAATTAATGGAGTAAGAGCTTCAGAAAACAGAGAACTTCTGGAGGATATTCTACGGGAAGAGTGGGGTTTTAAAGGTGTTGTAACAACTGACTGGTGGACTCATGGAGAACATTCTAAGGAAGTAGCAGCCGGAAACGATATTAAAATGGGTTGCGGTTTCCCGGAGATGTTACTAAAAGCTGTAGATAGTGGAAATTTAGACATTAATCTAATAAAAAAATCTGCAAAAAGAGTTTTGGAATTAATTCTAAAGATTGATTAAAGTATAATAGATGGAAATGACTCTGTCTTTTTTTACAGAGTCATTTTTCCATATAAATGAAAAATCCGGTTAGCATGAACATTATCAAAATCTTTTTAACATCTATTCAATAAGTCCTAAGGGTACACTTTATATTGATTTTATAGGTATTTAAATATATAATTAAGTAATCTTCATATATATAAGTACTTATATATTAAGAAATAAAATGATTTCTAATCAAATCAAACAGGAATAGATATATATGTCAATAATGGAAACAAATAGTGACTTAGTGGAAATGCTGGTAAAAAATGATACCATGGATAATGGATTTCGTCCTGACAATGTAATGCAGAGAGGAAACCCAAAAAACAGAGCTATTATATCAAGTTTATTGGATCATCTTCTTTTAAAAGGGAGCAGAATTGATGGTAAAGAGAACCTTGAGGAGCTGTTCCGCCTCTCTAAAGAGGGTAAATCTTGCCTGATACTTATGGAACATTACAGTAATTTTGACTATCCTCTGCTTTACAAACTTCTTGAAGAGCAGACTGAAGCAGACCCAGAAGAGATGTACCCTATTGCAGGAATGAAACTTACCGAGACAGATAAAAGAGTTTCTGCATTTACCAATGCATATAACAAAATTGTTATCTACCCAAACAGTTATATAGAGAAAGAGAAAGACCCGGAAAAAAAAGCACAGATGAAAAAAGAGAGTGCACCAATAAATATAGCCTCAGTAAAAGCTTTAACCCAAAGTAAAAACAGTGGGAAAGTTATTCTGGTTTTCCCGGCAGGTACCAGAGTTAGACCATGGTCCCCTGATTCAAGAAAAGGGGTTAGAGAGATGTACTCCTACATTAAAACCTTTGATTATATCTGCTTTGTTGGAAAAAATGGAAATATACTACCTCCCCACGAGAGTGACAGGATGGATATGGATATTCCTGTTAAAGACTTAATTATTTTAACAGCAGAACCTGTAATAAAAGGAAAATCCTATGTTAAATCTTTAGTAGAGAATTTACCAGAAGATATTGACCAGAAGCAGTATGTAGTAAGTAAGGTTATGGAACACCTTTTTGAGCTACACGACAAAGTAGAAGTAAAAAGATTAGAAGAGCTGGCTAAACTTAAAGCCTAAAGCTTAACTCCTGGAAGGCTATCTTATAGCCTTCCAGCTCCAGATATTTTATTAACCATGAAGTTCTACCTTGACAACTAACCTGAAATTCATTGTACTCACCCTCTCTAAAATCCTGAAGAATTTTATTTAAAAGAAGTTTTCCTATTCCTAAACCCCTATATTCCGGAATAACATAAAGTTGTAAAAGCTCCATACCGTAAAATGAGTCCAATACTGAAAAATTAGCCGCCCAAATAAAACCTACTTTTTCACCTGAAGCATTCTGGGCTGTATATATAAGGTCGGAATCAAACATTGAATCATAGAATAACCCCTCTCTCTTTTTATTGTAAATTTCTCTGGCAACATCCTTAGGATAGTTTGAGTAAAGTTCTATAAATCCTTCTGAATCTAACTCTCTGATAAAATCAAAATCACTCTCATTACCAGAAGTTACAGTAAAGTCAAAATCCAGCAGATCTTCATCATCTTCAAGATCCTCATTTTCGAATAATTCAAGCCCAGCATACTCCCGTATCTGATTATACCAGTTTAATACCTTTGCCTTTATTTCATCCCTTTTATAGCTATACCATAACTTTTCAATCTCCGGACTGGATTTAAGAACATTTTTAAATTTCCTAAAAACACCATGTCCTAAATTAAGCACATGTTTAAGCTCTTCCTTAACTATAGGATTTTTAAGGCTGGAAACAAACTCGTTCATTATTCTAAAACCATCAACAGGTCCCCACTCTGGAAGTGGATAGACATTATCTCCGTTAACAGTTTCCAGCTCTTCAGAGAGTAAAACTTCTCCTGTGGAGATTAGAATAACAGATTTTTTTTTCTGATTCTCCATGTTATAAATAATTTCGTTAAGCTTGGGACTATCAAGAACAAAAACTTCCACTATATTGTACTCTCTCTTTTTTTTATTTCTTTATAAACTTCATAAACCTTGTCTCTATCAACAAGCCATTTTTCCCTGTCTCTACGAGTACAAAACTCTACTTTGCCTTCTTCTATATATCTTTTTGAAACAACAATTCTTAAAGGAATACCCAAAAGTTCCGCATCTCTGAATTTAACGCCAACAGATTCCTCTCTGTCATCGTAAAGAACAACATCACCCAATGTCTCTATAACTTCGTTTGTCAGATCATTTACCAGTGCGGATTTTCCTATAGAAATTAAATATACTTTAAATGGTGCCAGATACCATGGCCATATAATACCCTTTTCATCCCTATTATTCTGAACAACTGCCTGAATTAAACGCCCCATACCTATACCGTATGAACCCATGTATGGATATTTTTTTACACCCTCATCATCCTGAAAAGTTAAATTCATCCGTTTTGTATAGTAGTCGTCCAGTTTAAAAATATTTCCAACTTCCAGACACCTGGTCTCAACTAATGGAGTACTGCACTGAAAACAGAGGTCATCAGCTTTAACCTCTGTAATATCATGAACATTCTCACATCCAAAATCTACTCCAAAATTGGCATTTATATATGAGTGGCCTATCTCGTTTCCACCAAAAACGAGATTTGGTGTATTAGCTATCGTATCATCAACAATTATATCAAGATCTATATTCTGTGGCAGATTTATTGGGGAGAAGTAACCTGGAACAAGACCTGCAGCCTCTACTTCCTCCTGAGTAGCTTTTTTTGTAATATTGGTTCCATAAAACTCAGATAATTTATGGAGAGAGACATCATAATCGGCTCTAACTACAGCCATTACCAATCTTTTTCCATTTTTAAAAACAACACATTTAGCAAGTTTTCTTTTTGGCAGTTCAAAAAAACTTGCAAGTTTTTCCATATTAATAGCACCTGGGGTGGCAATTTTTGACATAAAAAGTATATCGTCCTGATAATACTCCTTAACTCCCACTGCAAGCTTCTTTTTAGCACTATAAGCACACTTAGGACAGGAAATTACAATATCTTTACCATCCTCAGTTGGGGTCAAAAATTCGTAGGCTTTGGAACCACCCATAAATCCAACTGAAGACTCAGCTGATATTACTTCCAGATTACAGTGTTTAAAAATATTATTATAAGCTGCATGAACCCTTGGAAAGAAGTTGTTAAGATCAGTGTATGATCTATGAAATGAGTATCCATCATTCATTATAAACTCTTTACTTCTTAAAAGTGATGCTCTCGGTCGCTCTTCATCCCTGAATTTTGTCTGAAATTGATATAGAAAAAATGGTAGATCCTTATAAGAATGAAATGCTGTCCTAACTAACTCAACAAATGCCTCTTCGTGGGTTGGAGAGAGAACATAACTTTTACCAGTTCTATCCTCGAACCTCAGCATCTCTTCATCTATTAACTCATCTCTGCCACTTAATTTCCATAAATCATAGGGGTTTACTATAGGAACAAGAACTTCTACACCATTTAATGTATCCATCTCAAATTGAATTATCTGTTTAAGTTTATTGTATACCCTCATTCCAAGTGGCAGGAAAGAGTATAAACCTTTACCCAATGTTCTAAAATAACCACCCTGAACCAAAAGTGCCCAGGCCTTATCTTTTTTCTTCGATGTGGGGAATTTGTAACTTTTTCCAAATAACATTGAGTATTTCATAGCTATATTGTAATTCTCCTTTCTACTTCTGGTCAAGAATAGTTAATATATTATCCATTTCTACTTGACCTAAAGCCCTATTTTTATCATATTTTATAACTAATAATATTTGAAGTGATTTTTTATATTTAGGAGAATAATAAATGAGTAGTACTATTGAGTATGTTGAAGCACGTGAAATTTTAGATTCAAGAGGTAACCCTACTGTTGAGGTAGATGTTGTTTTAGCAGACGGTTCTTTTGGTAGAGCAGCTGTTCCATCAGGAGCATCTACTGGTATTTACGAAGCGGTAGAGCTTAGAGATGGTGACAAAGCTAGATTCCTTGGAAAAGGTGTTCTTAAAGCTGTTGCTAACGTTAACGGACCAATTGCTGATGCTGTTATCGGATTAGATGCACTTGATCAAGTAGAAGTTGATAGAACAATGATCGAACTTGACGGTACTGACAACAAATCTAAACTAGGTGCTAATGCAATTCTTGGTGTATCAATGGCTGTTGCAAAAGCTGCTGCAGATTACCTGCAATTAGACCTTTACAAATACCTTGGAGCTTATAAATCATGTTTATTACCAGTTCCAATGGCAAATATCATTAATGGTGGTAGCCACGCTGATAACTCTGTAGATTTCCAGGAATTTATGGTAATGCCAGTTGGTGCTTCATCAATTAAAGAAGCAGTTAGAATGATTGCTGAAATTTTCCACAACCTTGCTAAAATCCTTAAAGCTAAAGGTTATTCTACAGCAGTTGGTGATGAGGGTGGTTTTGCACCAAACTTAAAATCTAACGAAGAAGCTCCTGAAGTTATTATCGAAGCTATTAAAGCTGCTGGATACGAGCCAGGAAAAGACGTATTTATCGCTCTTGACCCAGCTGCATCTGAGTTCTTTAACAAAGAGACTAAAAAATATGTTTTCAAAAAATCTGACAAAAGAGAGTTATCATCTGAAGAAATGGCTTCTTACTGGGCTGACTGGGCTGCAAAATATCCAATTATCTCATTAGAAGATGGTATGGATGAAGATGACTGGGAAGGTTGGAAATCTTTAACAGATAAAATCGGTGATAAAGTTCAATTAGTTGGTGACGACTTATTTGTAACAAACACAAAAAGATTAAAAACTGGTATCGACAAAGGTGTTGCTAACGCTATCCTTATTAAAGTTAACCAAATCGGTTCTTTAACAGAGACATTTGAAGCTGTTGAAATGGCTAAAAAAGCTGGTTATACAGCAATTATTTCCCACAGATCAGGTGAAACTGAAGATGTTACAATTGCAGACCTTGTAGTTGCACTACAAACAGGACAAATTAAAACTGGTTCAATGTCAAGAACAGACAGAGTTGCAAAATATAACCAACTTATCAGAATTGAAGAGTCTTTAGGTGACCAAGCAGAATATGCAGGTATGAACGCTTTTTACTCAATTAAGAGATAATTAGTTATTCTATGACTGAAAGCTACCGGAAACGGTAGCTTTTTTATTTATAAGTAAATTTATATCAGTTTTCAGCCTTTGTAGGTAATCTCTTTCTTTATATGCTGAGTAAAAAATAGACCGGTTATTACAATTATAATTCCAAGAATCTCGGTAGCAGTAGTTCTTGTACCTAAAAGAATAAAGGAGATAATAGCTGTTAATACAGGAATAAGATTAGAGAATGCAGAAACCTTTGTTATTCCCAGCTTTTTTATCAGGCTAAAATAAATAACAAATGATATAACCGAAGAACAGGTTGAAAGATAGATAATTGAAAGAAAAAATTCAGCATTTAATATATTGAGATTAATACTCTTTATCTCAAGTATCAGGAACAATGGTAAAAAAAGTAGAGCTCCGACTAAATTCTGAAATGTAATTATAGTAATAGATTTATATCTGTTGCCAAGCTTTACAAGAAGCATACTATTGGAAACAGCTGCTAAAACAGCAAAAAACATTAAAAGTATACCAATTATAGAACCACTTTCTTTAAAGTTGTCTAGTCCTATCATTACAAATATTCCGATAAATGAGATTAAGACCCCAAAAACATTAAGTTTAGTAACCTTCTCCTTATATATTAAAACAGCAGCTAACATGGAAAAGATAGGTATAGTAGCAACAATTACAGAGGCATAGGTAGTTGAAATGTATTTTAATCCGTAACCCTCCCCGATAAAATATAAAAAAGGCTCAAAGAAACCCATAAGAATAAAAATTTTTATATCCTTTCTCTCTATTTTATCCCTTTTTTTATTACACAGAAATAAAATAAGAAGAATTGATGATGATAAAAGCATTCGTAAAAATATTGTGGTTATAGGACCTGTATATTTATATACAATTTTTGTAAAAACAAACCCAGAGGACCAAAAAGTCATAGCCAGGGTTATTAAGAAATAATTTCTTAAACTCTTACTTTCCATTAAGTAATTTCTCCAGATATATTGCAACACCATCCTGATGATTTGTAAATTCTGATTTTTCAAACTCATCAAAAAGAGATTCAAATCCATTCTTCATTGCCACACCTTTACCGGCATATCGGAGCATATCCACATCATTTAGTCCGTCCCCAAAGGCAATTATTTCATCTCTGGAGATATTATACCCCTTAGCTAGATAATCCAGTGCTTTTGACTTAGAAGCTGTAATATCCATTATTTCCAAAAAATATGGCTTTGAAAAAGCTATATAAGCCTGATCTGAGAAAATTGGATTCAAATAATTCTGAACAGTTAATAATTCGTTGTGTTGACCAATAAACATACATTTACTTAAATCTGATAAGTCAAAAGAATCAAAATTGCACTTAACACCATCTAGACCTGAAAGGTTCTGATAAAAAGTTAGATGTTCGTTAATAATTTCATAATAAAATTGACCATTTTTAAAAACATGAAAGTAGATATTTTTTTCTCTAGAAACCCTAATTAATTCCTTTACAACCACCGGGTTTACAGTTGACGATTGTATAACTTCATCTGTCTTTCCGTCCCGTATCATTGCACCGTTATAACAGATAACAGGATGCTCCAGTTTAAGTTTATGTATTTTAGGTTTAAGTGAGGTGTAACTTCTACCTGTGGCTATTACTATTTTTACACCCAGTGTCTCAACTCTGTGTAATACATCTTTTGTATATTCTGAAATCTCACTATTATCATTAAATAGTGTTCCATCAAGGTCTAATGCTACTAATTTATACTTCATTCTCAGATTATATTTAAATTACATAATGTTTAGAAGTTGTTTAAAACTTTTTTGCAAATATCTAAAAATATAGGATTGAATATACTCTTTATCATCCTCCCTTATATCTTCGAAGGATACAAAAAAATCACCATTATCAAATTTTTTAAGTAAGTAACCTTTTATATAAAATTCTCTATCTTCCAGATGAAAGATTACATAATCAACATTATCATCATCAGGGATATGACCTTTATCATTTCTGGTCAATAAACCGGCACTACTTATACTCTGAATAGTTCCCATAACCATGTACCCTTTAGCTGTATAAATTTTTACTGTTATATTCTCCCGAACCTCATTTTTATCAAAATCCAGTCTAACGCTTTTTCTTCTACCTCTGGCCTCATTTGCTTCCAGGACATCAATTATAACTTCTACAGTTTTCCAGTTATCCTCAGCAAGGTATATAAAACCGCCTTTAATACCAATATCCATTAAAAGGGATTTTCTGATGTAGTCATCATTGTTTTTAGAAAAAACAGCTATAACAACTTTTTTATGATCCTGCTGAAGTTTCTGAATATATTCCAGCCATGAGTTTTTATCTAAATCCTTATCAATATTTATAAATAGAATTGTATCTTTAAAAGTCTCCAGTAGGGCTTCTATATGTACTTTATTATCAACAAGATGTACTTCAAACTCTTTTTTATAAATATAAGAAAGAAGTTCGCCTTTTAAACAGTCTGGAGGATAAATAAAAAATGTTTTTTTTCCCATCTTTGATATCATACTTATATTATCTACCATTTTGCAGAAATTTGTAACAAAAAAAAAGAGCTTGCCCGGGGCAAGCTCTTAGTAATGATTTTTACTATTTATTAAATCTGTCAAATGCTGCCTGATATACATCAAGTACTTTTCTTAGACCCATGCTTTCGAGTCTTGCTGTAAACTCATCAAACTGCTCTTCTACTCCACCATTGATCATCCAGGATGCATACATCTCTTTTGTATACTCAACAAGTTCTGTTTCATATTCAAGAAGCACATCATTCTCTTCGATTGTGTACATCATTTTTGGAAGCTGAGGTTGGCCTGTTTGGAAAGGTTTATATAATTCTGCCTGGTCCCACTTCTCTTGTGTATCTGTATTAGGAATTATTAACTGGAATGTATCAGCAGTTATAACCGGAAGTCCTGCAACTCCTGGTGCATTCATCATTTTCCATGCTTCAGCACTATCATAACCATCTGGTTTTGCAACATTTGAGTATTTACCACCGGCTTCCTCTTTTAGGTGCATTCCAATAATTCCCTCTGTTGCCTGTAATGATGTTAATGGATCGTATTGTTCATTTGCCCATCTCATCATTATTTCAGGGTCTTCACATGCAGTTGTTATAGCAAAACCATCAATTGCCTGGAATCCTACATCATCCCATCTTAGATATTTTCGTCCTGCAGGGCCCTCTAAAGGAAGTAACAGCTCAAAATCTGCATCAGGAGAACCAAACATATATGTGTTAGACCAACCAAAATACATACCTACTTTTGCTGGGACTGCTCTTACTTTTCCATCTTTTACTGGTGGACTTTGAGTAAAAACTTCCATATCGATTAGCCCATTTTTATAAAGGTCAGACAGATATTCCATACCTTTTTTAAATTCATCTGTTGCAGCTGCCCAAACAATCTTTTTGGAATTTTTAGGATCGATTGCTGCCCAACCAGACCCGTTTGAACCACCTGTTAAACTTACACCGAAAGCACTGAAAATTGGGTAAACACCCGGCCACTTCAATCCATTAAATGTTAGAGGTATCTCATCGGCTACTCCATTTCCATTTGGATCCTGAGTTTTAAATGCAGTTAATACCTCTTTTAACTCTTCCATTGTTTCAGGAGTTTTAAGACCAAGTTCATTTAACCATTTTTTGTTAATAAACATTACAAGGTTTGCAAAATTTCCTCTCTCACGAATTGAAGGAAGAGTATATATATTACCGTCCGGTGCAGTAATTGATTTCTTTATAGATGGTCTTTTATCAAAAAGAGCCTGTACATTTGGTGCATACTTTTCAATTAAATCATTTAGAGGTAAAAGTAAACCCTGATCTGCATAGCTTAAAACATCAGATACAGTTAATGTCCAAGGCCCATATATTGCATCTGGTAAGTCTCCACTTGCAAACATTAAGCTCTTTTTTTCTGGCCAAACATCATCTGGAGTAATATTCCACTCGATATTAATGTTAGTTTTGCTCTCCATATCTTTCCAAAATTTCATATCTTCAAAGGGTGCAACATCGTGCCTCTTTTTTGATGCGATTTTGAAAGTAACTTTTTCGTTAACAATTGGATAACCTGTTTCATTAAAATTTGAACTTACAGCTTCACTTTTGCCACTTGTTTCTTTTTCACCACTGGCAAAGACAGAAAAGGGAATAACAAATAACAATGCTACTATTAAATGCTTCGTTTTTGTAAATTTGATCACTTGATCCTCCTACTTTTTTTTTGCAAACTATGTTGCTTATATGCTAAACAGAATAAATTCTGCAATAACCTACCCTTTTAAAGAGCCTATCATTACACCTTTTACAAAATACTTTTGTAAAAATGGATATAGTATAAGAACTGGGAGACTTGCCACTATTATTACTCCATATTTTATTAACTCCGCCTGTTTCTGACGTTCCATCATACTTATAACATCTCCAACCATATTGTCTGAATTCTGATTCATTATAAGAATAGACCTTAAAACAAGCTGTAAAGGATAGAGTGCTTCATCACTTAAGTAGATAAGTGCTCTAAAAAACTCATTCCATTGACCAACACCATAATAAAGTGCAAGAACAGCTGCTATTGCTTTTGATAGAGGCATTACTACCTGAACAAAGAATGTTAACTGACCGCAACCATCTATTGATGCTGCTTCGTACAACTCATCAGGTATTGAGTGTTGAAAAAATGTTCTGGCAATTATTAAGTTCCATACAGAAACCATACCAACAATAACCATAACCGGCCACTTGTTTAATAAGCCCAAATCCTTAACAACCAGATAAGTTGGAATTAATCCCCCGTTAAAGTACATAGTTATGATAAAAAATACCATAAATACATTCCTCCCGGTAAATGACTTTCTGGATAGTGGATAGGCTGCGGCCATTGTAACAATAACACTTATAATTGTTCCCAATGTTGTATAAATTAGGCTGTTTTTATAGCCTAACCAAATATTTTTATCACCAAATATTTTTCTATAACCTTCCAGGGAAATATCTTTAGGTATAAACCTTACCTCACCTGAATAGATTGCATCAGGAGATGATATTGATGCAATTACTATAAAATAGAGGGGGAGAACTACTGAAAGAAAGACTATAAAAAGAATTGCATAATTCACTATATCAAAGACCTTGTCAGATTGACTCACTTTTACTTTTAATGCTTTACTCATTTACCTAACTCCCATTACCACAGACTGTTTTGTTTTAATCTTTTTGCTACTTCATTTACAGAAACCAGTAGTATTATATTTACCAAAGTATTAAATAACCCAATTGCAGTCGAGTATCCATACTGGGATTTTAAAAGTCCCACTTTATATATATAAGTACTGATAATTTCTGAACTTTCCAGATTCATGTAGTTTTGCAGTGTATAGGCTTTCTGAAACCCAACCTCCATTAAACGCCCGACATTTAATATAAGAAGAATAACTGCGGTTGGAAGAATTGATGGAATCTCTATAAAAAATATCTGTTGGAATTTAGATGCTCCATCCATTATTGATGCTTCATAAAGTGATGGATCAATAGATGATAGTGAAGCCAGATAGATTATTGTACCCCAACCTGTAGACTGCCAAACTCCTGATATAACATAGACAGATTTAAACCATTTTGGATCACCTAAAAAATAGATTGGCTCAAGTCCAAAGTACTGAATTATCTGGTTTACTATACCGCTAACAGGGGATAGGAAAACATATAGCATACCGGAAAGAACAACAACAGAAATAAAGTGGGGGGCATAAATAGTTGTTTGTACAATCTTCTTTACACTTGGATGCCTAGCCTGATTTAACAGCAGAGCCAGAATTATAGGAAGTGGGAAACCTGCGATTAATTGAAAGAAACTTAGCCCTAATGTATTCTTAATTAGCCTAGTAAACTGAATTGACTCAAAAAACCTTGCAAAATGTTTAACTCCAACCCATGGACTTCCAGTTATTCCTTTAAGAATTATAAATTTCTTAAAAGCTAGCTGTACACCATACATTGGTAAATAGTGAAAAATAATCATATATAAAACAGCTGGTAAAAGTAATAGATATAGCTGATAATCGCCGCCTACTCTTTTTATAGATGCTACAAATGACTTTTTTTTATATGAAGACTTCAAGACTTACTCCTTTTATTTTGTTGATTTATATTAAAGGGGCATAGCAAAATTTGTATATGATTATTTTTTTACGGGATATGCAGGATTTTTTATCTACTTCATAAATACTTACTATATATACAATTAAAAAATATATGTGCAATTTTTTTATTTAATATGCAATATTTTAGAAAAAACAAAATTATTGCACACTCATAATTACCGTGTTATTGTAATTTTTACATGAACGTAAAAAATATTTTTTTTATAAAATTTATGATTATTGTTTCCTTACTTTTTTTTATACCATTTATGGTTCTTGGTGTATTTATGTTTCAAAAGTTTTTCTCGGTATTTGAGAGAAACACAATAAAAAACAATACTGTACAGATGGAAAAAGTTTTCCTTGATCTCGAACAGAATTTTTCACATCTTAACGTTGTAACTCATCAAATATATCTGGATAAAACACTTTCAAAATATAATCTTGTGGATAAACCCTTTAATAGAATATATGCAATAGAGAACTTAAAGAGATTAAATTTCTTAATTCCTTATGTAGAGTCTCTCTATCTCGTATATAATTCAGATGATTTTATTTATTCAACATCTGCAGCATATCAAAAGGAGGCATTTAAAGAGTTTGTGCTTGAAAATAACCCTGAAAGTTGGGAAATATTTAATAATATTATATCAAATCAAAAAGGAAAAACTGTTATTTTTGATCCTTTTCTAAAAAAACTTTTTATAATTCATATGCTCAAAGGTATAAGTTATTCACCCTACGGAGCTGTTATTTTTGAGATTTCACCTAGCTTTATGAAGAGCAACATGGAAGACAATGCTATTAATAATGTTTCTGAATTTTATCTTTTAAGTAATAAAAATCAGATAATTATGTCATCGGATTTATCAGATAATAAAAATGTTCTTGAATCACTTGATTTAGGTAACAAATTTGAAAAATCAAAAAATGAAATTATTACAATTGCTGGAGTAAGATACTTTTACAACTACAGAGTTTCAGAATCTACTGGACTTCAATATATATCCTTGACCAGATATTCAACTATAATGCATGAATTAATAACGATTAGACGTACTTATTTTATAATTATTATTTCCCTTGGTTTTCTGGGAATTCTATTAATGGTTCTAAATTTTAGATTCAACTACTTGCCTATTCAGAAACTAAGGATAAAGTCTGAAAATTTAATTCCAGAAGAGTTAAAAATGGATTCTTACACAGGTTTAGAGATGATACACTCTGCAATAAACTATTTAACAATTGAAAATGAATCTTTAAATGAGAAATATACACTTGAAAAGGAGAATATTGCCAGAACTTACCTCCATCAACTAATAAAAGGTGAGATTCAGGATATTAAAAAGTTCAGTAATAAAGCCAAAGAGCTCAATTTAAACCTTGAAACTCCATATCATACAATTTGTGGTATTCACTCTACATCTTTTTCATCTCTACAGGATTCTGAATATCTAAAACTCCTTGAATTTGTAAAAAAAACAATAGGATTTGAACACCATCTAATAGACTATAGGCAGAGTAACCTTATAGTTATTATTCTAAATTTAGAGGAAGAGCAAATTCCCTATGATATACTAAATCAGCTACATAATCACTTAAAATCAAAGTGTAATGAAGTATCTATAGGTCATGGAAATATTTATAATGATATATTTGAGATGCCAAGAATCTATATTGAAGCAACTATGGCTCTGGAAAACAGATACATTTATGGAACTAATAAAATTTTATCATTTAACAAACCAGATTCAAAAAATATCAATATTGATGAATCAATTAATCAATCCATAAAGGATTTTAAACAATCTATAATGTCCTGTAACCCTGAAAAAGCACAGTTTGTTCTCAATAATATAAAAACAACTATGGCTGAATCAAAACTTGCTATTCTGCAGTGCAAACTTGTTGGCTATGATATTTACAGAGTTTTCCGAAAATCTGTTGAAAAGATCGTATCTGATAACGGTATAAGATTTAACAGTAATCTATCAAAAGATTTTAACACTACTCTGTCATTTATTGAACTTGAAAAAGAGATAATCTCTGGGATTACAGATATTAAACACTTAATAGACTCCAGAATGAGCTCTGAAAAATACATAAAAATTGATAAAATTGAAGAATATATTTTGGGGAGATATAAAGATACCCAATTCTCCCTAGGAGAAGTTGCGGATGCTTTTAATATTAGCCAATCGGTTTTAAGTCTGCTTTACAAAGAGGTTAAAGGTTGCACGATTAGTAACTTTTTAGCAAAATTACGTATAAATGAAGCAAAAAGACTTTTAATAGAGTGTGATCTCCCTTTAGATTGTATTGCATCTGAAAGTGGATATTATAATAATTCAAGTTTTATAAGGCGATTTAAACAGATGACTGGTACAACCCCCGGTACTTTTCGACATCAATATAAAAAAAAGTTAAAAAATGATATTATGTAATTAATGTAATCGATTAAATTTTAAAGCAAGAACTTTGATAATTTTTTAAAACTTTATTAATTGAAATATTTCATTGGATTATTTATTATTAATCTCTAAGGCTGGTTTATATGAAAAAATTATCATTATTAATTATTTTAGTTTTTTGCAGTTTATTTAACGTTTTTTCTCAGGATAATAAGATCAGAGAAGTTACCGATCGAAAGTATTATGCCCATGGACCAAGAATCGGTCTTACATCAATTTATAACAGTACTGATAATATATGGGGAGTGTCTAAAGATAAATCCTTTCTATTAGACAAAGATATACCTTCAATAATTAGTCAGTTTGGTTATCATCTGGATTTATCACTTTATGTAACCAACAAAGTAAATCCATTAGTTCAGTTTGATGGATTGATTGGAGGAATAGAAAATGGATTTTTCCTTCCAAGTTTATCTATGGTTGTAGGAATAAGATTTTTTGATACATTTGAATTGGGAGTTGGTCCAAACTTAAGTTTGTCAGGTTCTGGAATAATATTTGCGGGTGGTTATAATATTCATGTTGATAATGTTTATTTTCCAGTAAATATTGTTGTTGTAAAAACAAACGATAATTATAGATTTTCAATTTTAACCGGCTTCAACTTTTTTTAGTTAGATGCTTCTTAATATCAATAGGAGTGTTGATTCCTGGAATATAAGTGATCTTCTTTCTCAATAAATTCTTCGGCAGAGTCTATATTTTTTAAATAATGATTAATTTTACCAAGGACTTTAATATTGATAGTAAATGGAATAGATCATTCTAGGGTTTAGCTAACATAATTTATATTCTGTTTAGCCCTATAAATAATGATTGGGCTGGCATATTTTTCAATAACAATATCAACTGATTTATCGGTTGCAAATTCTAGATCATCTTGAAATTTAATTAAATCTTTATGATCATCAAAGTCTTCTATAAGGATGTCAATATCATTTGGATTTTCTTTCTCTAAAACTGATCCAAATAATCCTATTATGTTTAGGTGATAGTTTAGTTGTAGTTTATTATCAGATAAGAACTTGATAACTTTATCATAAGTTGTCATATATATTTAAATCATAGCATCTTATAATAATTTTTTAAACTCTAAATTATCTGAATTAACTTTATGATTTATTTAAAATCCCTATTTCTTGTATTTTACGCGGCTGTAGAAAAACCCCATATAGAAATAATTAAAATGGATTGTTTGTTCATGTAAATCAAAAAGCCTGTTTGATCCTTTTTTTTAAAATGAATATAGCAGAACTTAAAATACACCTGATTCCGTATAAAAAAATAAAGTAACCCAAGCTAACCTGATCGTGTATAATGATTTAGCCATAAATTAATATTACACCTAGGAGGTGTAGCTTGGATTACGTAATTGATAGTACCACAGATAAGATAAATAGCACAGGTGGAATTGCTCTTGTAGGAAAAATTATTGAGGGTATAGGATTCGGGAATAATTCTAAATTAAAACATCCTGCTGTTCTAAAATCCATTGTTGGATTATTTTCTCAAGGAAGAACAAGTTTTGAAGAAATGGATCTGGTTAGAGAAGATACTTTTTTTAGAGATAGTCTGAATCTTGCATATGTACCAGCTAAAGAAACAGTACGTCTTTATCTTGTAAAAATGACACCATATAAAGATAAAATAAACACTGAAGTTGATAACTCAGTAATCAGACTTTTAAAATCAACAACCCTGACACCTATTGAAATTGAAGATAGAAAATACATTCCTGTAGATATTGATACTTCACCAATGGATAACTCCAAAAGTCATAAGGAAGGTGTCAGCCGCACATATAAACAGTTTGATGTGTTTCATCCAATATTTAGTTTATAGGAATAGAAGGTTATATGCTAAATACGGAACTTCGGGAAGGAAAACAGCATTGTCAGAAAGGAACACCTGAATTTCTGAATCATACATTGAAATTAATCTCAGAATTAGATTTGAAAGAGAATATGATGTTTCGTCTTGATAGTGGTAATGATTCCAGAGACATTATTAATACTTTGGGAAAAAGTGGGCATTTCTACATTATTAAGAGAAATCTTCGTAAAGAGATGCCTGAATATTGGAATGATATAGCAAAAAGTGAGGGTTCAATTATATATCAAGATGATTAAAAAACTGTTTATACAGGTGTACACACAGGAAAACATCCTGCTCAGGATGAAACTCTTCCAAAAGTAGATATAATATTTCAGGTAATAGAAAGACACAAAAGCAAAGATGGGACTCCTTTGCTGTTCTCGGAATGGGAGATTGAAACCTTTTGGACAAATTTATATGAAAGTCCAGATACTGTAATAGATCTATACCATGACCATGGTACTTCAGAACAGTTTCACAGTGAATTGAAGTCTGATATGAATTTTGAGCGTCTTCCATCCGGAAAATTTGCAGTAAACCGAATACTTCTGAAACTGACTTGTCTGACTTTTGATATTTTAAGATTTATTGGGTAAACGGCACTTTCTTTTTCAGAAAGTCTTCCATATAAAACTTCTTCCAAACGGAAACGACTAAGAAAAGTTATAGATGATCTGATCAGAGTTGCTGTAAAAATTGTTTACCATTCCAGGAAAATCATTATCAAACTATGGGACAAAGACCCTTGGCTAAAATGTTTTAAGCAAGTTTATCAGAACTGCTGTAAC